>NZ_JBYRRL010000004.1:0-991764 GCF_058833805.1 Streptomyces sp. B8-7
AGTGAGACTTTAGCGGATTCCCGGTTCCCGACGCTAATCGGGACCTGCGTTCTTTCGAACGCGGATTCCTCATTCCGCGCGAACGTATGCCGACGGAGCGACGGCAGCAGGGCAGGCCGACTGCGTGTCGTGGCGACTGGTTCTTGCGGAGTGGCTGTCCGGGGACCGACGGGGTCGGCGCTCACGTCGGACAACTCGGAGAACACTACGGAGCGGCTCAGGGCGTGTCAACCTGCCCCTCGCCGGGGCGGGTCGGGCGTAGTGTGGCGTCATGACCTCGCGTACGTGCACCCGGCAGTGGTGGGCCGCCTGACGGCGGCCGGACTCACGTATGCGCTCACGGCCGCCGCCTCGGCGGCCGTTCCCGTATCTCCCTCCCGAGGGCCCGGCCGGCCGGTGCGGCGGCCTCGACCAGGAGGTGGAGAGATGAAGCGGGTCTTCAGCGGGATCAAGCCGACGGGGCACCTGACGCTGGGGAACTACCTGGGCGCCATGCGGCGGTGGGCCGCGGTGGACCAGCACCGGGCCGACGCGGTGTTCTGCGTCGTCGACCTGCACGCGCTGACCGTGGACCACGATCCCGGCCGGGTACGACGGCTCAGCCGGCAGTCGGCCACGCTGCTGCTGGCGGCTGGGCTGGACCCGGAACGGTGCACGCTGTTCGTGCAGAGCCATGTCGACGAGCACGCGCGGCTGTCGTACGTCCTGGAGTGCGTGGCGACCGACGGCGAGATGCGGCGGATGATCCAGTACCGGGAGAAGGCGGCGCGGGAGCGGGGGCGCGGCGGGAGCGTGCGGCTGTCGCTGCTCACCTATCCGGTGCTGATGGCGGCGGACATCCTGGCGTACGCGGCCGACGAGGTACCGGTCGGCGACGACCAGACGCAGCACGTCGAGCTGACGCGGGACCTGGCCGTGCGGTTCAACCAGCGCTACGGGCACACGTTCACGGTGCCGAGGGCGACGCACCCGGCGGTGGCGGCGCGGGTGATGAACCTTCAGCAGCCGGCCTCGAAGATGGGCAAGAGCGACGACACGGGGCCGGGCATCGTCTACCTGCTCGACGAGCCCGACGCCGTGCGCAGAAAGATCATGCGAGCGGTGACCGACAGCGGACGGGAGGTCGTCCACGACCGGGAGGGGCGCCCGGGTCTGGCGAACCTGCTGGAGATCCTGGCCGCGTGCACCGGAGGCGACCCGGCGGAGCTGGCCGGCGCCTACACGTCGTACGGCACTCTGAAGAAGGACACCGCCGAGGCCGTGGTCGAGGTGCTGCGTCCGGTGCAGGAGCGGCATCGGGAGCTGTGCGCGGAGCCCGGGTACGTCGACGACGTGCTGCGCGGCGGCGCGGAGAGGGCGCGGGCGATGGCCCGGCCGGTCGTGGACGCCGCCTACCGGGCGATCGGACTGCTGCCGGCCGTCGGTCCGGGGGCCCGGACGGTGCGGGGGACCGCGCCGGAGGCAGGGGCCGCGGTGCGGTGAACGCAGTCGCCGGGCGCGGCCGGACGGTGTCCGGGCGCGCCCGGGGCGGCCGCGGCAGGCGGCCGCGGGCGGGGTCAGCCGGAACCGGAGGCCAGTTCGCGGCTGCGGTCGCGGGCGGCTTCCAGAGCGGCGATGAGGGCCGCCCGCACGCCGTGGTTCTCCAGTTCGCGGATGGCGTTGATGGTGGTGCCGGCGGGCGAGGTGACGTTCTCGCGCAGCTTGACCGGGTGCTCGCCGCTGTCGCGGAGCATGGTCGCGGCACCGATGGCGGACTGGACGATGAGGTCGTGGGCCTTGTCGCGGGGCAGGCCCAGCAGGATGCCCGCGTCGGTCATGGCTTCGACCAGGTAGAAGAAGTACGCGGGACCGGAGCCGCTGAGGGCCGTGCAGGCGTCCTGCTGCGACTCCGGCACTCGCAGGGTCTTGCCGACCGCGCCGAAGATCTCCTCCGCGTGGGCGAGGTGCGCCGCGGTGGCGTGGCTGCCGGCGGAGATGACGGACATGGCCTCGTCCACGAGGGCGGGAGTGTTCGTCATGACGCGGACGACCGGGGTCCCGGCGGCGAGGCGCTCCTCGAAGAACGAGGTGGGGATGCCGGCGGCGCCGCTGATCACCAGGCGGCCGGCCGGGATGTGCGGGCCGAGTTCGTCGAGGAGGGTGCCCATGTCCTGCGGCTTCACCGTGAGGATGAGCGTGTCGGCGGTCTTGGCGGCCTCGGCGTTGGTGACCGGCGTGACCCCGTAGCGGGTGCGGAGTTCCTCGGCCCGTTCCGGGCGGCGGGCGGTGACCAGCAGGTCGGTGGCGGACCAGCCGGCCCGGATCATTCCGCTGAGCAGTGCTTCGCCGATCTTGCCGGTGCCGAGGACTGCGACTTTCTGGCTCATGACTCGGGTGTCCTCCGGGTGTGCGTCGGTGCGGGTTCATCCTCGCACCGGCCAGGGCCGGGCGGGCGCCGTGTCCGCGGGGCGGGACACGGCGGTCCCGGCCTCACGCGGTGCGGCGGCGGAGGGTGGCGGCGCCGAGGCCCAGGACGAGCAGGGCGCAGCCGGCGACGATGAGGACGTCGCGGACGAAGGCGGCCGTCATGTCGGTGTGCTGGAGGACCTCGTTCATCCCGTCGACCGCGTACGACATCGGCAGCACGTCGGAGACGGCCTCCAGCGCGGGCTGCATGTTCTCGCGCGGGGTGAACAGGCCGCAGAGCAGGAGCTGGGGGAAGATCACCGCCGGCATGAACTGGACGGCCTGGAACTCGGACGCGGCGAACGCCGAGACGAAGAGGCCGAGCGCGGTGCCGAGGAGCGCGTCGAGGAGCGCGACCAGGAGCAGCAGCCAGGGCGAGCCGATGACGTCCAGGCCGAGGGCCCACAGGGAGAGGCCGGTGGCGAGGGCCGACTGGATCACGGCCAGCGCGCCGAACGCGAGGGCGTAGCCGGCGATCAGGTCGCCCTTGCCGAGGGGAAGGGCCAGGAGGCGTTCGAGGGTGCCCGAGGTGCGTTCGCGCAGGGTGGCGATGGAGGTCACCAGGAACATGGTGATCAGCGGGAAGATGCCGAGCAGCGACGCCCCGATGTTGTCGAAGGTCGCCGGGCTGCCGTCGAAGACGTAGCGCAGCAGGAAGAGCATCAGGCACGGCACGAGGACCATCAGCGCGATGGTGCGCGGGTCGTGGCGGAGCTGGCGCAGGACGCGGCCCGCGGTGGCGAGGGTGCGGGCGAGGTTGAGGGCGCCGGTGGGGGCGGGCGGGCGGACGGACGCCCGGTGCGGGGTGCTCATCGGGTGGCCTCTTTCGGGTTCGCGGCCGCGGCCGCCTCGTCGACGAGGCGGAGGAAGGCCTCCTCGACGGTGTCGGAGTGGGTGCGGGCGCGCAGCGCGTCGGGGGTGTCGTCGGCGAGGATCCGGCCGTCGCGCATGAGCAGCAGGCGGTGGCAGCGCTCGGCCTCGTCCATCACGTGGGAGGAGACCAGGATTGCGGCGCCTCGGGTGGTGGCGATGTCGTGGAAGAGGTTCCACAGGTCGCGGCGGAGCACCGGGTCGAGGCCCACGGTCGGTTCGTCGAGGACGAGCAGTTCGGGGGCGCCGAGCAGTGCCACGGCGAGGGAGACGCGGTTGCGCTGTCCGCCGGAGAGGTTGCCCGCGAGGGAGTCGGCGTGGCTGGTGAGGTCGACGTCGGCGATCGCCCGCGTGACGTCGCCGTCCCGCCGGCCGGCGGCGGCGCGGCCCGGGTCGAGGATCGCGGCGAAGTAGTCGAGGTTCTGGCGGACGGTCAGGTCGTCGTAGACGGAGGGGGCCTGGGTGACGTACCCGATCCGGGTGCGCAGGCGGGGGTGGCCCGCGGGGCGGCCCAGGACGTCCAGGGTGCCGGAGACCTTGGCCTGGGTGCCGACGAGGGCCCGCATCAGGGTCGACTTGCCGCAGCCGGACGGGCCGAGCAGGCCGGTGATCTGGCCGCGCGGGACGGTGAAGTCGAGTCCCTTCAGCACGGTGCGGGGGCCGCGGACGACCGTCAGCCCGGCGGCGTGGACGGCGGGGGCGTCGGTGGTTCCGGCGTGGCGGTCCGGTGGCCCGGACGAGGAATTCATCATGTGATGAATAATGCTCCGGCCGCAGGGTCGCGTCAAGCACGTGCGGCGGACGTACCCGTGCGCGGGCAGGTACGCGTCCGAGGTGCGGACCGGTGCGGGGGGCGTACCGGTGCGAGGGGGCGTACCGGTCGGGGTGGGTTCGCATCCGGGGTGCGTCGCGCCCGGGGCACGTTCAGGTCAGGGGAATCGGTGCCGGAGGCGCAGCGGACGCCGGACCGGGCCTAGGGCGTGTTTCGAAAGTCCCGCCTGCGGAGCGGGCCACGCGCACGGCGAGAGCGGGGCGGCGCGCACGGCGAGAGCGGGCCGCGCGCACGGTGAGAGCGGGGCGGCGCGCACGGCGAGAGCGGGCCACGCGCACGGTGAGAGCGGGGCGGCGCGCACGGCGGCGGAGGACCGGGGCCCCGCACGAGCACCCGGGAACCGCCGCCGGGCCGGTCGCCGAAGGCGGCGGGCGGGCGAAGCCACGGCCTCGGCACGGGCAGGGGCGGCCGCGGGGGGGGGGAGGGGGACGGCCGGGGACGGCGGGGCGCGGATCGTCGCGCGCGTGCTGCCGCGGACGACCGGACGGACATGCTCGGCGTCTGCGTCGAGGGGACGTGCAGCTGGACGGCGCCGTCCGCCGCGGCCTCTCCGCACCGCCCGCCGGCCGCTCGCCGGGGTCGCCGGCCCACGCGCCGGTGGGTCCGGGGGCCGAGCCGGCCCCTCCTGCCGGCCCGCACCGCGCAGGCGGGTCGGGCTTCTCGGCCCCGGGCGCGGTCTACTGACGCATCAGGGAGTGGGGCGGGCCAGGAGGAGGTCGACGTCGTAGGTCTCCTCGACCATCCCGTCGGGGAAGACCTTCAGCAGGTGCCGCCGCTCCTCGGCGAGGTAGGCGGTGCGGCGCTCCTCGGTGTCGGTGAGGAAGATCGAGTGGCTGCCGATGTTCGCGAGATGGCGGTCGACGGGCACCCGGCGGCTCCAGCGCGTCCGGCGCCGGGTGAGGTCCAGACGGCCCTCGGGGTCGGCGACACGGCTGTGGGTGCCGTGCTTCTGCTCCTCCTCGATGCCGATGCCGAAGTGGCGGGCCTGGCGGGCGCCGGCCTCGGCGATCCACGGCACGTCGAGGGCGTCGGTGTTCCACCACAGCGCGAGTGTGCCGCCGGGCCGCAGCACCCGGAGCACCTCGGGGACGGACCGGGCGGGATCGGTCCAGTGCCAGGCCTGGGCGTAGGTGACCAGGTCGACGCAGGCGGTGGCGAGCGGGAGGTGGTGGCCGTCGCCCCGGACCAGCGGCACACCGGGCAGTGCGCGGCGGAGCTCCGCGGCCATGCCCGCACCGGGTTCCACGGCGATCACGTCGGCACCGCGGGCGTGCAGCAGGGCGGTCGCCATGCCCGTGCCGGCCCCGACGTCGGCGACGCGGGCGCCACGCAGCGGGCGGCCGGCGAACTCCTCTACGGCGTCGAGGAGTTCGGGCGGGTAGGAGGGACGGTTGGCCGCGTACTGGGCGGCCGCCGTGTCGAAGGAGCGGGCGCGGTCGGCGTGGGTCGGAGCCGTCATGGCGTCATCGTGCCCCGGAAGCGGTGCACGGCGCCGCCCTTTTCGGGCCGCTTCGACGGCTCCCGGCCCGCACCGGCCGGCTCCCGGCCCCGCTCGGCGGCCGTCGGGCGCCCTCAGCGGCCTCCGGGCGCTGTCATCGGCGGCGCTTCCTGGACGGGTTGCCGGTGCGGCGGGCCGTGCGCCTGCGGTGCTGCTCCAGGGCCGCCTCGTACTCCTGGCGGTGCAGCTTCTCGCCGGGTGCCTCGGTGAGCGAGCGGAAGAACCAGGCCAGCAGCGAGCCGACGAAGCCGATGGTGAGCAGGCCGCGCAGGGAGGCCTGCCGGTCGGGGTCGGGGCGCTTGCGGAAGCCGTCCCAGGTGTGGCCGAAGGCGAGCGCGCTGCACACGGCGAACATCACGGTCACCAGCCCGGTGACGAGGCTGCCGATGTCGGCGATCCGCAGGCCGTCGTAGGCGAGGCGCAGCACCAGGCAGGAGGCGGCGGCGAGGGCCAGCGCCCCGGCACCGACCCCGGCCCGGCGCAGGGCGTAGCCGCTGTCGTGGTGCACCCACGTGGTGCCGAAGAAGCGGAGTGGTTCGGGGGCCGGGGTGCCGCCGGTGTCCCCGGCCGCGGAGCCCGCCGCCCGGTCCCGGGTGCCGTTGCTGTTCTGCTGCTCGCTCAGGTGCTCGCTCACGGTTCGATTATGGCCCGGGCCCGGGGAGCGCTCCGGTGAGGCCGTCAGAGGGCGCAGCGGGAGGCGACGTAGCCGTCCCGGCCCGTGTAGACGTACGCGTCCGAGACGAACTCGCCGACGCCGATGTTGTCCCAGATGTTGGAGGTGCCGTAGGGGCCGGTCACCGTCGTGCCCGGCGTCTGGCAGTACACCTGGACGGCGGCGCCCTCCGGCAGGACCCGGACCACCCGGTATCCGGTGCCGGGGCCGCTGCGGACGTTGAGGCGCACCCCCGGGGCGACGGGGTAGGAGGTGCGCAGCGCGGAGGCCTGCGTGGACAGGCTCCGGCCCGCGCTGTCACCGCCTTGCGCCGTCCCGGCCCCTTCGGCCGCTCCGGCCGCTCCGGCGCCGCCGGAGCCTTCCGCTCTCCCGGCCACCCCGGCTCCTTCATCGTGTTCGACCGCCATGGACCCCTCCCCCGTCGGACCCCGCCGCTGTCGCGGGGCTGTGCCGATCGCCGCACGCCGTGTACGCCGTGTACGCCGTGCCCGGCCGCACGGCATGTCCGCCGTGCCCGGTACACCCGGTACACCCGGCACACCCGGCACACCCGGCACACCCGGCACACCCGGTATATCTCCTGCATCCGCCGTATCCGCCGTGTCTGTCACGGCGAAAAGCAGACACGCGTGACGTGCACCGGGAGGCTAGCAAGCCGCCTCGGTCTCGTACGAGTCTTCGACTAGGCTCCGTGGGTCGCGCGCGCGGACGAACGGCACGGGGGTGGTCCATGGCGCCGCAGGGAAACACCGGGTCCGGCCGGGAAGCGGAACTTCCCGAGTACGCCGGTCACTATCTGCTGGAGTCCTGTCTGGGCTCCGGCGGCATGGGGGTGGTGCACCTGGCGCGGAGCACCTCGGGGATGCGGCTCGCGGTGAAGGTCGTGCATGCCGAGTTCGCGCGTGATCCCGAGTTCAGGGGCCGTTTCCGGCAGGAGGTGGCGGCCGCCCGGCAGGTCAGCGGGGCGTTCACGGCGCCGGTCGTGGACGCCGACCCGGACGCGGGACGGCCCTGGATGGCGACCCTGTTCATTCCGGGGCCGACGCTCTCCGAGCAGGTGAAGCGGAACGGCCCGCTGGAGGCCGGGCGGTTGCGGCGGCTGATGGCCGGGCTGGCGGAGGCGCTGCGGGACATCCACCGCGTCGGCGTGGTGCACCGGGACCTGAAACCGAGCAACGTCCTGCTCGCGGAGGACGGGCCGAAAGTCATCGACTTCGGCATCTCACGGCCGAAGGACAGCGAACTGCGGACCGAGACCGGGAAGCTGATCGGGACGCCGCCGTTCATGGCGCCCGAGCAGTTCCGCAGCCCGCGGGAGGTCGGCGCCGCCGCGGACGTCTTCGCGCTCGGCTCGGTGATGGTGCACGCGGCGACCGGGCGTGGCCCGTTCGACTCCGACAGCCCCTACGTCGTGGCCTACCAGGTCGTCCACGACGAGCCGGACCTGACGGGGGTGCCGGGGAGTCTGGCGCCGCTGGTGGCGCGGTGTCTGGCGAAGGAGCCGGAGGACCGGCCGACGCCGGACGAACTGATGCGGGAGCTGCGGTCGGTGGCCGCGTCCTACGACACCCAGGCGTTCGTCCCGGCGCAGCGCACGAGCGGGCCGCAGGCCCCGGGGCCGGGGGGCGCGGCCGGGGCGGGGTCCGGAGGCACGGCCGGGGCGGGGTCCGGGCCCGCCGCCGGAGCGGAGGCCGCGCCCCCGTGGGCATCCGGCTCCGGGCCCCGTTCCGGACCGGGCCCCGGCCCCGAGCCGGACCTGGGCCCCGGACCGGGCCCCGGGTCCGCTCCCGGGGCCGGGACGGGGCGGGGACGGGACGGTGCTCCGGGGGCCGGCCGCCCGGCTCCGCGCCGCCGGGGCGGGCGGGTGGCGGTGGCGGCCCTCGTGCTCGGGCTGGTCGCGGCCGGCACCGTCGTGGTGCTGGGGCGGGGGGACGGGGAACCCGCGCGGCCGGCGGCCGCCGGCTCCGGCGCCACGCCGGCCGCCACCGTGCCCGCGTGGCGCACGCCGACGGTGTCGGGCGGGCAGACGGCGCCCCACTGCTCATCCGGGGAGGCTGCACTGCTGTGCGCGCAGCCGGGCGTGGTCTTCGCCCTGGCGCCGTCCGACGGGTCGGTGCTGTGGCGTCACGCCGTCACCGAGGCCCAGGTCAGCGGTCCACCGCTGCTCACGGGCGGCCGCGTGCAGCCGATGACGGAGCGGAGCGACCGGCTGGAGGGGCTCGACCCCCGGTCGGGGACGGCGCGCTGGCAGCGGGCGGCGCCCCCGCACTCGGGGATGGCGGCGGTGGACGGCATGCTGCTGCTCACCGGCCCGGACGGCTCGGTCACCGGGGTGGACGGCGCCTCCGGGGAGACGGTGTGGCAGCACCCGGTCGCGGGAGGGGCGGCGCCGTACTTCGTGTCGTTCCCCGGTGATCCGCTGGCCTACGCGGTGGACGCGCCCGGGGACGGGACGAGCCGGATCACGGCCGTCGCGCCCGGCACGGGCGAGGTGCGCTGGGAGACCCGGCTGCAGGGCGATCTGCAGCCGGCCGGCGCCGACGGGGGCGCCCTCGTCCTGCTGGCCGCCGACCCGGCACGCGGCGAGGTGACCGCGGTCGTCCGCTACGACCCGGCCACCGGGTCGGTGCGCCGTGCCGAGCTGCCCGTGCCGCGCCGGGACCCGGCCGCCGCCGTCCACGGGAACGTGGTCCACCTGCTGTCCGCAGGCGGCTCGCTGGAGGCCGTGGACATGGCCTCCGGACGTCGGACGTGGGTGCTGGAGACCGCGGTGAGCCGGGGGTCGACGCCGGTCGTCGACGGCCGGCACCTGTACTTCACAGCGCCGGACGGGAGGCTGCTCGCCGTGGACGCGCGCACCGGGCGACTGCTCGGGCAGACGCGGCCCCGACCGGGGTCGGCGTCGGACGCCGTGCCCGCCTTCCTGCCCGTGCCGGCCGTCGGTCACGGCCGCGTGTTCGCCTCCGCTCCGGACGGCAGCGTCTTCTCGGTCCCGGCCGACGACCCGGCCCGCTGGGACTGACCCCGGGCGCGAGGCGGACCCGTCGGCGGGCCCGCGCCCTGAACGCGCCCCGGCGGGGGGGACGGCCCCGGGGGCGGGAGCCGGGTACCGGCGGAGTCCGCCCCGGCGTACCGGCGAAGTCCCCGGCCCGGACCACGCGCGGCAAAGGCCTCCGGGCGGCGCCGCACCCAGGAGCGGAGGCCGGTCCGCGCGGGCGCCGTGCCCGGCGGGGACGAGCCCGGCCGCGGGGAGGCGGCGGCGCGACGGGAGCCTCGGCGGGCCGGCCCGCGCCGCGGGGCTGCCCGTGCGGGCCCGCGGCGCGGCGGAGGCCTCCGGTGCGGGAGCCGCGGGGAGGTCAGGCCAGCCTGGTGACGTCGCGCACCGCGCCCTTGTCGGCGCTGGTGGCCATGGCCGCGTAGGCGCGCAGCGCGGCGGACACCTTGCGCTCGCGGGAGCGGGGCGTGTACGTGCCGCCCAGCTCCTGCTCGCGCCGGGCCAGTTCGGCCTGGTCGACGAGGAGCTCGATCGAGCGGCCCGGGATGTCGATGCGGATGCGGTCGCCGTCCCGGACGAGGGCGATGGTGCCGCCGGAGGCCGCCTCGGGGGAGGCGTGGCCGATGGACAGGCCGGACGTGCCGCCGGAGAAGCGGCCGTCGGTGATCAGGGCGCAGGTCTTGCCGAGGCCGCGGCCCTTGAGGAAGGAGGTCGGGTAGAGCATCTCCTGCATGCCGGGGCCGCCCTTGGGGCCCTCGTAGCGGATGACGACGACGTCGCCGTGGGTGATCCGCTGGTTGAGGATCTTCTCGACGGCCTCCTCCTGCGACTCGCAGACCACCGCGGGGCCCTCGAAGGTCCAGATGGACTCGTCGACGCCGGCCGTCTTCACGACGCATCCGTCGACGGCGAGGTTGCCCTTCAGCACGGCGAGGCCGCCGTCCTTGGAGTAGGCGTGCCCGGCGGAGCGGATGCAGCCGTGTTCGGCGTCGGTGTCGAGGGTGTCCCAGCGCTCGGACTGGGAGAAGGCCTCCGCGGAGCGCACGCAGCCCGGCGCCGCGTGCCACAGCTCGACGGCCTCCGGGGAGGGGGAGCCGCCGCGGACGTCCCAGCGCTTGAGCCAGTCGGCGAGGGAGGGGCTGTGGACGGAGTTGACGTCCTCGTTGAGCAGGCCGGCCCGGTGCAGTTCGCCCAGCAGGGCGGGGATGCCGCCGGCCCGGTGGACGTCCTCCATGTAGTACGTACGGCTCCCGGCGACGTTCGGGGCGACCTTCGCCAGGCAGGGCACGCGCCGCGAGACCGCGTCGATCTCGGTCAGACCGAAGGGGACGCCCGCCTCCTGGGCGGCGGCCAGCAGGTGCAGGATCGTGTTGGTGGACCCGCCCATCGCGATGTCCAGGGCCATCGCGTTCTCGAAGGCCGCGAAGGTGGCGACGGAGCGCGGCAGGACGGTGTCGTCGTCCTGCTCGTAGTGGCGGCGGGTGAGGTCCATCACCGTGCGGGCGGCGTCCTCGTACAGCCGGCGGCGGGCGGTGTGGGTGGCGAGGACCGATCCGTTGCCGGGCAGGGACAGGCCGATCGCCTCGGTGAGGCAGTTCATCGAGTTGGCGGTGAACATGCCGGAACAGGAGCCGCAGGTGGGGCAGGCGTTCTCCTCGATGCGGAGGATGTCCTCGTCGGAGATCTCGTCGTTGACGGCGTCGGAGATCGCGTCGACCAGGTCGAGACTGCGCACGGTGCCGTCGACGAGGGTGGCGCGGCCGGCCTCCATGGGACCGCCGGAGACGAACACGGTGGGGATGTTCAGGCGGAGCGCCGCCATCAGCATGCCCGGGGTGATCTTGTCGCAGTTGGAGATGCAGACCAGGGCGTCGGCGCAGTGGGCCTCGACCATGTACTCCACCGAGTCGGCGATCAGGTCGCGCGAGGGCAGCGAGTACAGCATGCCGCCGTGTCCCATCGCGATGCCGTCGTCCACGGCGATCGTGTTGAACTCGCGCGGGATGCCGCCCGCCTCCCTGATCGCCTCACTGACGATCCGGCCGACCGGCTGCAGGTGGGTGTGGCCGGGCACGAACTCGGTGAAGGAGTTCGCGACGGCGATGACCGGCTTCCGGCCGATGTCCGCACCGGGTACCCCGGAGGCGCGCATCAGGGCGCGGGCGCCCGCCATGTTGCGGCCGTGGGTGACAGTGCGGGACCTCAGCTCGGGCATCGTCACTCGCTCCTTCCAAGACTGCGATCTGGGACGCTTCTGACTGCTGACGAGCGTACGCCGGTCATCCAGGTGCCGGGACGCGTTGTCCGGCATACGGGACGGATGTCTCACCGGGCGTGGTCGGCCGGCCCGTGCCGGGCACCCGGCACGGGCGGCGCTCACCGGCCCGGCGGCTCAACGGCCCGGCGGCCCGGCGGGACAGCCGGACGCGCCACGGAGGCCACCGGTCCGCCGCCCCGGAACGGCGGCGGCCGGCCCCCGGCCGCCTTCGGCGGGAACAGGCCCCGGTCCCGGGCGGCGGCGAGCGGATCCCGCTCCCGCCCGGCGCGCGGGCCGCTCTGGCCACCCCGAGACCGCGACGGGCCGCCGTACGGGGGCGGCGGCCGGCGGCCGCGCCCCGGTCCCGGCCTCAGCGGCCGGTGAGGTGCCCCTGCACCGCCGCGGCGAGCCGGACGACGATCTGCTCCGGGTCCGCGGACGCCAGCGGCTCCAACTGGATGACGTACCGCAGGAACGCGGTCCCGACGAGCTGCGCGGCCGCCAGCTCGGCGCGCAGTTCGGCGTCGGGGGCGTTCAGCTCGGCGGCGATGCGGTGCAGCAGCTGGGAGGCGACGAGGCGGCGGATGACGGCGGCCGCGCTGTCGTTGTCGACGGCGGAGCGGACCACGGCGATCAGCGGCGCGCGGGTGGCGGGGTTCTCCCAGACGCCGAAGAAGAAGCGGGTCAGGCGCTCGCCCACGGTGTCCGGGGGCCCCACGGCGACGGCGTCCGCGGCGACGAGAGCGGGGGCGATGGCGTCCTCGACGGCCGCCTCGAACACCTGCTCCTTGGTGCCGAAGTAGTGGTGGACGAGGGCGGGGTCGACGCCTGCGGTCTTGGCGATGCCGCGTACGGAGGTCTTGCCGTAGCCGCGTGCGGAGAACTCCGCGCGGGCCGCGGCGAGGATCCGGTCCCGGGTGTCCGCGGACTCGGCGCCCGGGGGCCGGCCGCGGCGCCGGGAGGCCTGCTCGGTCATGGTCCGGTCACCTTCGCCGCGGACGCCAGGTGCAGCCGGGTGTAGGCCAGCGCCTCGGCGAGATCGGCCTCGCGCTCGGCGCCGGACATCGCGCGGCGGGTGTTGACCTCGATGACGACGTGGCCGTCGAAGCCGGTCAGCGCGAGCCGCTCCAGGACCTCGGCGCAGGGCTGGGTGCCGCGGCCGGGCACGAGGTGCTCGTCCTTGGCCGAGCCGCGGCCGTCGGCGAGGTGGACGTGGCCGAGCCGGTCTCCCATGCGGTCGATCATCCCGACGGCGTCGGTGCGGGCGGTGGCGGTGTGGCTGAGGTCGATCGTGAAGTGGCGGTAGTCCTCTTTGGTGACGTCCCAGTCGGGGGCGTAGGCGAGCATCTCGCGGTCGCGGTAGCGCCAGGGGTACATGTTCTCCACGGCGAACCGGACGTCCGTCTCGTGCGCCATCCGCCAGACCCCGCGGACGAAGTCCCGGGCGTACTGGCGCTGCCAGCGGAACGGCGGGTGGACCACGACCGTGCTCGCGCCGAGCCGTTCCGCGGCGGTGCGGGCCCGCTGGAGCTTGGTCCACGGGTCCGTCGACCAGACGCGCTGGGTGATGAGCAGGCAGGGGGCGTGCACGGCGAGGACGGGAACGCCGTGCTGGTCGGCGAGCCGGCGCAGGGCGTCGACGTCCTGGCTGACCGGGTCGTTCCAGACCATGACCTCGACGCCGTCGTACCCGAGGCGTGCGGCGATCTCGAAGGCCGTCGCCGTGGACTCCGGGTACACGGAGGCCGTCGACAGCGCGACCTTCGCATCCGGGATGCGCACGACTGGATCTGCCACGAGGGACAGGGTACGTGTCCTCGCGCGGTGAGCCGGGGTGATGAGCGTCCATGCGCCGCAGGACACTCCTCCCACGGAACACCCCGTTCTCCCCGTTCGGGGAGATTCCCGGCAGAACCCTCCGTCCTTCATGTCACCTAGGTGGGCATATGGTCGAGTTTGCGGAGGATGATGCCTTCCCGCAGAGCCCAGGGACAGACCTCCAGCGTCTCCACCCCGAACAGGTCCATGGCGCCCTCGGCGACCATGGCCCCGGCGAGCAGCTGGTTCGCCCGGCCCTCGGAGACTCCGGGCAGCTCGGCCCGCTCCGCCGTGGTCATGCCCGCCAGCCGCGGGACCCAGGCCTCCAGCGACTCGCGCTTGAGGTCGCGCTGGACGTACAGGCCGTCCGCGGAGCGGGCGGCGCCGCCGATCCGGGCGAGCTGCTTGAACGTCTTGGAGGTGGCGACCACGTGGTCGGGGGCCCCGAAGCGGCTGAACTCGCCCACGGTACGGGCGATCTGGGCGCGGACATGCCGGCGCAGGGCCTTTATCGCCGCGGGTTCGGGGGGATCGCCCGGGAGCCACCCCGCGGTGAGCCGGCCGGCGCCCAGCGGCAGCGACACCGCGGCGTCCGGCTCCTCGTCGATGCCGTAGGCGATCTCCAGCGAGCCCCCGCCGATGTCCAGCACCAGCAGCTTCCCGGCCGACCAGCCGAACCAGCGCCGTACCGCGAGGAAGGTGAGGCGGGCCTCCTCCGCGCCCGTCAGCACCTGGAGCGCGACGCCCGTCTCGGCGTGCACCCGCGCGAGGACGTCGTCGGCGTTGCTGGCCTCCCGCACGGCGGAGGTCGCGAACGGCAGCAGTTCCTCGACGCCCTTGTCCTCGGCCGCCTGCAGGGCGTCGTGGACGACGGCGATCAGCTGGTCCACCCCGTCGGGGCCGATGGCACCGGCCTCGTCGAGCAGCTGCGCCAGCCGCAGCTCCTTCTTGTGCGAGTGCGCGGGCAGCGGCCGTGCGCCGGGGTGCGCGTCCACCACCAGCAGATGCACCGTGTTGCTTCCCACGTCCAGGACACCGAGTCTCATGTACGGAACGCTACTGCCAGCCGGACCGTGCTCAGCCCCCCGGGACGTGAGCACGACGGTCCCGGCAGGGGTGTCCGGCGACTTACCCTGGACAGGTGCCAAAGACGAAAAAGGCGAAGAACGACAAGAAGGCCAAATCGGCCGGGGCTTCTTCGCGGGCGACAGCGCCGGAGCCGTCACGGAAGGCCCAGGAGGCCCGGACCCGCAGGGACCGGGAGCTCCGGGAGGCCGACGAGAAGGGGCTCGACTTCGCGCGCGCATGGGTGGAGTTTCCCGACCCCGCCGATGACGAGCAGGTCTTCCGCTGCGACCTGACCTGGCTGACCTCGCGGTGGAACTGCATCTTCGGCAGCGGCTGCCACGGCATCCAGGCGGGCCGTGCGGACGACGGGTGCTGCTCGCTCGGCGCGCACTTCTCCGACGAGGACGACGAGAAGCGGGTCGCCGGGTACGTGGCGCGTCTCACGCCGGAACTCTGGCAGCACCACGACGAGGGCATGCAGCGCGGCTGGGTCTGCGAGGACGACGAGGGTTCGCGGCAGACCCGCCCGTTCCAGGGCTCCTGCATCTTCCAGAACCGGCCCGGCTTCTCCGGCGGGGCGGGCTGCTCGCTGCACATCCTGGCGCTGAAGGAGGGCCGCGAGCCGCTGGAGACCAAGCCGGACGTGTGCTGGCAGCTGCCCGTCCGGCGCACCTACGACTGGATCGACCGCCCGGACGACACGCGCGTCCTGCGGATCTCCATCGGCGAGTACGACCGCAGGGGCTGGGGTCCCGGCGGCCACGACCTGCACTGGTGGTGCACCTCGGCGGCCTCGGCGCACGGGGCCGGCGAACCGGTGTACGTCTCCTACCGGGCCGAGCTGACCGAGCTGATGGGCAAGGCGGGCTACGACCGTCTCGCCGAGCTGTGCGAACAGCGCCTGGCCTCCCGGCTGCCCCTGCTGGCCCCCCACCCGGCCGACCCGGCCTGAGGACCCGCACCGGGAGAGGTCTACGAGGCGGAGGGCGAAGGACTCGGATCGCCGCCGCCGCCGTCGTCGTCCGGCGGCGGCGAGGAGGCCGGTGCGCCGGGAGAGGAACCGCTCGGCGTCGGCTCCGGCGACTCGGGCGGATCACTCGGTGCGGGCGACGCGGACGCCGTGGGCGTGGGCCGGGCCGGCGAGGGCTCCTCGCCGGGCCGCGGCTCCGGCGCGGCCGGGCTCGGCGCGGTGCCGTATCCCTCGATGGTGACCACCACTCCGGCGGGGGCCACCGCCACCCGGGCCTGCCAGGCGCGGGCGGGCTCGCGCAGCGGGTCCACGTACACCCTGACCGTCACCGACTCGCCGGGCCGCAGCGTTCCCGAGGCCCGGCTCAGGTACAGCCACGACGCGCCCGCGGACGCCGACCAGCTCACCGGCCCCTCCCCGGACGCGGTGAGGGTGATCAGTGTGGTGTCGCCGGAGGTCGCGGCCGACACCTCCAGCTGCCCCGGCCCCCTGGTGCCGGCCCCGTTGACGCCGACGACCTCGACGGATACGTCCGGCCCGGGGGTGTCGGCGGTGTCGGGCCGCGTACTGGCGTTGCCGGCGTTCTCGTAACCGCCGCCGCCCCCGTCCAGGTCCCCGGGCCCGTGCTCACGGGTGGCCGAGGCACCGGGCCCCCCACTCTCGCCCTCCCCCTCGTGGGGGCCGCCGCGGTAGGCGGACCACAGGGCGATCACCGGGGCGGCGACCACGGTGGCGACCACCGTCGTCGTCACCGCCCGGGCCCGCAGCCGGTCGCGCCGGGCGGCACGGTCCTTGGGGTCCATGGGGAAGCCGCGCCGGTCGAAGCGCGGGACCGCGGCGCCACGGGCCCGTGGCCGATGCGCCAGGGCGGGCGAGAGCGCGGCGCGCGGCGCCTCCAGTACGGGCAGTTCCTCCGGGGTGACGGTCGCACCGGGCCAGCGGCCGGGCACGGCACGCTGCGCGGCACGGCGGCAGCGCGGACAGTCGTCCACATGACGCACCAGCTCACGGCGGAGCGTGCTGCTGAGCACGAACCGGCTGTCGCCGGTGAGCCGGGCCACCCCCGGACAGGCGCCGCTCTCCACGACGGCCAGCACCGCACGGGTGCGCTCCACCTCGCACGCGGCCGACGCGAGCAGCTCACGGGCCGAGGCCTGATCCATGCCCAGCACGGCGGCCACCTCGTGGGCCGCGAGGTGATGCCGCACCGCCAGCTCCAGCGCCTCCCGCTGCTCCGGGGTGGTGCCGGCCGCCTCCGGCCAGGCGAGCAGGGCGAGTTCGCGCCGCCGCCGCTCCCGGACCTCCTGCGGCACCGCGGGGCCCGGCGGAGCGGGCCGGGGCCGGGGCCCGTGCCGCCCGGCCGCATGAGAGGCCTGACGTTTCTGCTGGGCGTCGGCCATCCTGCGCAGACAGGCCCAGCGGGCCAGCGCGTACAGCCAGGCCCGGCGCTCCCCCGCCGCGTCCGGGGCCCGCGTCCCGCGCCGCTCGGCGAGCGCGAGCACGTCCCCGAGCACGGCGGTGGCCGCGTCGTGGTCGCACAGCACGGACAGGCAGTAGGTGAACAGCCCGTCCAGGAACGGCTCGTAGCGCGCGGGCGTCCGCTCCGCGACCGTCCTGGCCGCACCACGGTCACGCGCCTCCCGGTGCGCCCGGTGCGCGCCGGCGGTGCGGGTCGAGATCTCCGGGCTGCTGCTCATCACCCGTGCGACCGTAGGCGGCGGACACCCCGCCCCTCCGGCACCTTGAGCACATTTACTCCGTACGGGTGAAACGATCCCTCATAAGGGGACACCCCCTGCAATAGGTCGGCCGCCCGCCACCGAGCACTCCGCAGGAGGTGCCGCGTTGCGACGCCGCCCGACCGAAGCGCCGTCGTGGCCGGTCGCGCCGCTCCCCGCGCCCCTCCAAGGCGCCGCCGCACCGCAGCGGACGCCGCCCGACCTGCCCTGGCCCCCGCCCCGGGCAGACCACCCACGACAAGCGCCCCTCAAGGCCCCCGAGCCGACTCGCCCCCCCCACAGCGAGCAGACCCCACGAGCAGCACCCACCACAGGGGCCCCACGGCGGGTCGGCCCCCACGGCCGTGTCGGCTCTCCACGACGGGTCGGCCGCCCACAGCGAACAGCCCCACGGCCCCCGCGAGCAGCACCCACCAGGCGCCCACCACAGAGGCCCACGACGGGTCGGGTCGACCACCCACCGGGATCGACCACCCACGACGGGTCGACCACCCACGACGGGTCGCCCACCCACGACGGGTCGCCCACCCACGACGGGTCGCCCACGGCGGGTCGACCACCCACGACGGGTCGCCCACGACGGGTCGACCACCCACGGCGGGTCGCCCACGACGGGTCGGCCGCCCACGGCGGGAAGGGGACGCGCCGGGGGGTGCCCGCCCGCAGCGTCCGGCACCCACACCCCCCACCACCCCACCCACCCCACCGCCGGACCGAGGACGGACACCCCCCGGCACGGCCCCGACCCACCCACCGACCACCGGCGCAACCCCAGCCACGAGCCCGTGGAGAACCGGGTGTCCCGGGGCATCGCCTACGAGGAGTGCATCAGCCAGATGCGCGACTCCCTGCGCCAGGCCCTCGACGCCATCCCCGTGCAGGAGGCGCGCGCCGCCCACACCGAGGCCGGAGGCTTGGCCGCGAGGGGACCTCACCCCGCAGCAGGCCGAGCTCTGGGGCCGTTTGCGCGGTGCCGAGTTCGCGGCCCGCGTTCTCGACGCCCTGCTGCACACCCTCGCGCTCGACGGGAACAGCGTGCGCCGCCGCGCCGACCTGCCAAGCGCCTGCCCGCGGTGCACTGCTCGGGATCGGATGGACGACGGCGAACAGTACGCGGCCAGGCCCAGGATCGTCCCGTCCACTCGGACGCAGCGACCGACAGTCTCGTCGGGTGGGCAGACGACGACGCGGGATCTCAAGCGGCCAGGGCGGGGCAGCTGTAACAGCGCCGCATCCTAGCTGGCGCCGAGACCTCCTCAGCCGCGGGCTGCGCCGTCTGGCCATACGACGTCCACGGGCAGCCCGCTCTCGCGCGCCTCAAGAACCGTGTCGGCCGTGCCGCCGCCCTTCCCGCTCGGCGGCTCACCGTTCCAGACCGCGACGAGCCGGTCAGCGCGGTGGAGCAGCTCCCGGTTGGCGTCCTCGTACGCTGCTCGGTTGGCGGTCTCGTTGCTCAGCACAACGACTTCGTCGGCAGCAGCGGTCAGGCGGTCGAAGGTGTCGGCATGGTCGGGCTTGACCTTGTTCGCCCGGTAGTCCGTCGAGGGGATGATCGCGACGAGGTGCCCCCCAAGCTCCAGCACCACTTCCGCGAAGAGGGAGTCGGAGCCCTTCGCGATGCACGAGACGCCAGTGAGGTTGTCCGCGTACGGCTTCAGCGTCTCCTCCAACGCGTCGCGCACCAGTGGCGTGCTGCTGGCTGTGAGGTCCATGTGCCCGGTCACGGCGATCGTGGTCACGGCGGGTTAGCTCCTTCAGCTCGACAGGACTTCGCGAATCCGCGTTCGCGCCTCGCTGACCGTACGCGATGCTGAGTGACCGACGGTGTACGGGTACAACTTGCCAAGCTGATCACGCACGCGGTTCGACTGGGTCAGCCCTGCGGCATCAACGGCGCGGTGGGTGTGGGCAACCGCGCTGGAGACATCGCCCATGAGGAACGCGCACTCTGCCAGCCCGATCAGGTCGAGAGCGTGGCTGCGTCCGGCCTCCGCGCCGCGGCTCGCAAGCGCGCTCCGGATGTTCTCCGCCGCTGCCTCCGCGTGCTGCTGCGGGTTGTCGCGGGCCATGTCCAGAAGCCGGCCGCCCGTTACCCCGGCCAGCTCGGCCCCGTCGAAGTATGCGATCCAGTAGGGCTCGTCGCCTCCCTCGGCCGCGGTGAGTGCCTCGCTCGCCTCGCTGGTGGCTCGCCGGAACGCGGCTGTGCGCCCCATGGCCGCGTATGCCCAGGCCTCACGAGTGTGGAGCATGGCCCCAAGGCGCGGCGTGGCCACCGTCCTGGCGCCCTTTTGGGCGAGGCGCACGAGTTCGAGGGCGTCCTGGGGCCGGTCCTGATACAGCATCTGCCGGGCCATGCCCGCCAGCACGTTGGCACCGAAGGCTACGTCCCCGCCAGCATGGGCCGCTCGCAGCGCCAACCGGTAGTAGTCCTGGGCGTGGCGGTGGAACCCTGAGTCCCATGCCATTGTGGCTGCCGTTCCACTGAGGTGAGCCAAGACCCGAAACAGCTTGCGTTCCACGTCGGGGGCCTGGTGCTCTTCGAGGTGGCCGGCGACTTCGTTGAGCTGGCCAACGACAGCCTTGCGGCGCAGCCCCCCGCCGAAGCGGTGGTCCCAGGCCTTGAAGGCGCGTGCCGTGGTCTCCAGTTCCCTGACCTCCCGCGGCCCGATGCGACCTGGTCGCCGCCCAGGTTCAGCTCCCGGTACGGGCTGGAGCCAGCCTTCGAGGGAATCGAGCAGCGCGGCTCCGGATGCGGCAGCGCCGGCGAGGGCGCGCGTGGCTGCACGGCGGTCCATCACGAGGTCGCTCCTGGTCAGGTCGGTGGCCAGACCTACCACCGCCACGGGTTCCCAGGGTGCGTCATCGGACGTCCGTGAGACCGTCGGCGTTTGCAGGTCCGGGGTGTCGTGCTGTCGTTCCCAGGGCTGGTCGGCAAGCCCAACCATGCGCCCGGGGATGCGCAGCCCGTCGGCGATGCGGGAGATCACGTCGAAGCTGGTGACGTGCTGCTGGCCACTGATGATCGTGGAGACCTTGCCGGGCGTGAGCCGGCAGGCTGCCGCGATGCGGTTCTGCGACAGGCCGCCCCACTTCTTGATGAGGGCGAAGGCCGCCGAGAAGTCGTGCTCTGCCAGGGCTCGGCGGACATCCTCGCGTTCGAGGACCTCTGGAGCGAGCAGGCCGGGGGTGGTGGCATCCATGAGGCCAACTTCCGGTGTGATCGTATGCGCTTCGTTGCGCTGTGCCGAACCGGGAAACAAGAGTATTACCGCCTCGGTAACACTCGCTGGTTATCCCCCAGTTACTCGCGAAGGGCGACCCTCGAACCAGGAACAGCAAGGACCCCGGCGACCGTGCTACCGGCCCCGGGGCGTGGCCGGCCCTGCAAGGAGCGTCGACATGACGAACGGTACAACCGCTACCCGCGAACGCGCTTCGGGCGCCAAGCTCACGATCGAGGTCTACAGCGTCAGCCGCTCGGGGGTCGTCTCGCCGCCGCGCGCGACGGTGACCGTGCCGCACGGCTGGGAGCCCCTGCCGGAGCCGCTGAGCACCCGGCTCGCCCCGTGCGCCTGTCCGGTCCACCGGCACGGCGGTACGGCCCGATGACCGCCACCGCAGCGAACGACACCACCGCGGGCGACATCGCCCCGCCCGACGTGGCCACCATGCGGGACGCCGTCGGCCGCCTGCTGCCGCCCCGCTCCGACATGCCCGCCGAGGCGGACCTGGAGGTGCTCACCGGCCTGCTCCGCGGAAGCGTGGAGCTGCTCATCCCGGAGATCGAGCAGGCGGCCGCCGGCCTGTCGCACGATGACGTGCCCCGCTACTGCGCGCTCGCGTGCGTGGGCGAGGCGCGCGGCAAGCTGCGCGCCCGGCCGGAGCCGGGCGCCGAGGGCGCGCTGATCCATGCCCGGAAGCTGGCACGGGTCCTGTCCGCGCTGTGTGACCACTTCGAGAAGATGACCGACGTGCGCATGTGCCTGGCCTGCGATCAGCCGATCACCGCGGCCGACGCGTGGGTGTCGTACGACAGGGTCAGCTCTTCCGGCGGGGCCGCTCACGCGGGCCGCATCCATGACCGCTGCGCCGACCGGGTGCGCCTGTCCCGCTGACCGGCGGCGCCCGCCCCTGGCGGACAGGGGCCCCATGGCGACCGCAGGGCCACGGTCGGCCGGCTCTCCACGACGGGCCGACCACCCACAGCGAGCACCCCACGGCCCCCAACGACAGGCAGGCCCCCACGAGCAGCACCCACCGCAGGGCGCCCACCACAGGGGGCCCACGACGGGTCGGGGCGACCACCCACCGGGATCGACCACCCACGACGGGTCGACCACCCACAGCGAACAGCCCCACGGCCCCCGCGAGCAGCACCCACCAGGCGCCCACCACAGAGGCCCAGGGCGGGTCGGGTCGACCGCCCACCGGGATCGACCACCCACGACGGGTCGACCACCCACGACGGGTCGGCCCACGGCGGGTCGCCCACCCACGGCGGGGGGGTCGACCACCCACGACGGGTCGCCCCATGGCGGGTCGACCACCCACGGCGGGTCGGCCGCCCACGGCGGGAAGGGGACGCGCCGGGGGGTGCCCGCCCGCAGCGTCCGGCACCCACACCCCCCACCACCCCACCCACCCCACCGCCGGACCGAGGACGGACACCCCCCGGCACGGCCCCGACCCACCCACCGACCACCGGCGCAACCCCAGCCACCCCACCACCACAACAGGCCGCCGCAGGCACACACACCCACCAGCACCCACCGACACAACCGACACAACCGACACCGGCACCGGCACCGGCACCGGCACCGGCACCGGCACCACCCACCGACACCCCAGGCACCCCAGGCACCCCAGGCACCCCAGGCACCCCAGGCACCCGCAGGCACCCGCAGGCACCCGCAGGCACCCCACCCAAGCCCAGCCCGACTCAGCCCAACCGCCGGAGGCACCCCGCACTGTCGGAGGCGCCCGCTACCGTTTCCCCATGGCTGCCCGCACCAAGACCACCAAGGACCGCCCGTCCTACCGCTGCACGGAGTGCGGCTGGCAGACGGCCAAATGGCTGGGCCGCTGCCCGGAGTGCCAGGCCTGGGGCACGGTCGAGGAGTACGGCGCCCCCGCCGTCCGCACCACGGCCCCCGGCCGCGTCACCACCTCGGCCCTCCCCATCGGCCAGGTGGACGGCCGACAGGCCACCGCCCGCCCCACCGGCGTCCCCGAACTGGACCGCGTCCTGGGCGGCGGCCTGGTCCCCGGCGCCGTCGTCCTGCTGGCCGGTGAGCCCGGCGTGGGCAAGTCCACCCTGCTCCTCGACGTGGCCGCGAAGTCCGCGAGCGAGGAGCACCGCACGCTGTACGTGACCGGCGAGGAGTCCGCCGGTCAGGTCCGCCTCCGCGCCGACCGCATCGGCGCTCTCGACGACCACCTCTACCTGGCCGCGGAGACCGACCTCTCCTCCGTGCTGGGCCACTTGGACGCGGTGAAACCGTCACTCCTCGTCCTGGACTCCGTACAGACCATCGCCTCCCCCGAGATCGACGGTGCCCCGGGCGGCATGGCCCAGGTGCGCGAGGTCGCCGGGGCGCTGATCCGCGCGTCGAAGGAGCGCGGCATGTCCACCCTCCTGGTGGGCCACGTCACCAAGGACGGCGCCATCGCGGGCCCCCGCCTGCTGGAGCACCTGGTGGACGTGGTGCTGCACTTCGAGGGCGACCGGCACGCCCGGCTGCGCCTGGTGCGGGGCGTGAAGAACCGGTACGGGGCCACCGACGAGGTCGGCTGCTTCGAACTGCACGACGAGGGCATCACCGGCCTGGCCGACCCCAGCGGCCTGTTCCTGACCCGCCGTGCGGAGCCGGTGCCGGGCACCTGCCTGACCGTCACGCTGGAGGGCCGCCGCCCGCTGGTCGCCGAGGTGCAGGCGCTCACGGTCGACTCGCAGATCCCGTCGCCCCGCCGCACCACCTCCGGCCTGGAGACCTCCCGGGTGTCGATGATGCTGGCCGTGCTGGAACAGCGCGGCCGGATCAGCGCTCTGGGCAAAAGGGACATCTACTCCGCGACGGTGGGCGGAGTGAAGCTGTCCGAGCCCGCGGCGGACCTGGCGGTCGCCCTGGCGCTGGCGTCGGCGGCGAGCGACACTCCGCTGCCGAAGAACCTGGTCGCGATCGGCGAGGTGGGCCTGGCCGGCGAGGTCAGACGAGTCACGGGGGTCCAGCGCAGGCTGGCCGAGGCGCACCGGCTGGGCTTCACCCACGCCCTGGTGCCGGGCGACCCGGGGAGGGTTCCGCCGGGGATGAAGGTGCTGGAAGTGGCGGACATGGGGGACGCGCTGCGGGTGCTGCCGCGCTCCCGTCGCCGAGAGGCCCCCCGGGAGGCGGAGGACCGCCGGTAGACTTTGCCCTGGTCTCGCCCGTCCGTACGAACCGAGTGCGCATACGGGGGCGCCCCAGAACCCGCGACCGGAGGAGTGCAGTGGCAGCCAACGACCGGGCAGCAGCTCCCGGAAAGTCCGGTGGGAGTGCCGGTTCCGATCGCCTGATGCGCGCCTCCCTGAGCGCCGTCGCACCGGGGACGGCGCTGCGCGACGGCCTGGAGCGGGTGCTCCGCGGCAACACCGGCGGTCTGATCGTGCTGGGCTCGGACAAGACGGTCGAGACGATGTGCACCGGCGGTTTCGTGCTGGACGTGGAGTTCACCGCGACGCGGCTGCGGGAACTGTGCAAGCTCGACGGCGGCATCGTGGTGTCCTCCGACCTGTCGAAGATCCTCCGGGCGGGTGTGCAGCTCGTCCCGGACCCGACGATCCCGACGGAGGAGACCGGCACCCGCCACCGCACGGCGGACCGCGTGTCGAAGCAGGTCGGCTTCCCGGTGGTGTCGGTCTCGCAGTCGATGCGGCTGATCGCGCTGTACGTGGACGGCCAGCGGCGTGTCCTGGAGGACTCCGCGGCGATCCTGTCGCGCGCCAACCAGGCCCTGGCGACGCTGGAGCGCTACAAGCTCCGCCTGGACGAGGTGGCGGGCACGCTGTCGGCGCTGGAGATCGAGGACCTGGTGACGGTCCGGGACGTCTCGGCGGTGGCGCAGCGCCTGGAGATGGTGCGCCGCATCGCCACGGAGATCGCCGAGTACGTGGTCGAACTGGGCACGGACGGCAGGCTGCTGGCCCTGCAGTTGGACGAGCTGATCGCGGGCGTGGAGCCGGAGCGTGAGCTGGTGGTACGGGACTATGTGCCCGAGCCCACCGCCAAGCGGTCCCGCACGGTCGACGCGGCGCTGGCCGAGCTGGACGCGCTGACGCATGCGGAGCTGCTCGAACTGTCCACGGTGGCGAGGGCGTTGGGTTACACCGGCTCACCCGAGACGCTCGACTCGGCGGTCTCTCCGCGCGGCTTCCGCCTGCTCGCGAAGGTCCCCCGGCTGCCGGGCGCGATCATCGACCGGCTGGTGGAGCACTTCGGCGGGCTGCAGAAGCTGCTCGCGGCGAGCGTGGACGACCTCCAGACGGTGGACGGCGTGGGCGAGGCCCGGGCCCGCAGCGTCCGGGAAGGCCTCTCCCGCCTGGCCGAGTCCTCCATCCTGGAGCGCTACGTCTGACCGCGCGCCGCACCACGACGGCGCGGCACACACCCCACGCGCCCCGGCCCGCTCCCGCCCCGAGGGCGCGGGGACCCGCACGCCGCACCGCGACGGCGCCGCACCACGACGGCGCGGCACCCGGCGGCGTGCACTCCACCCCGGCACACCACCCCGGCACGCCGCCCCGGCGCTCCGCCCCGGCATTCCGCTCGGCCGGCCCGCCGGCGGGACAGCGCCCCCGAGGGGCAGGGCGAACCGCGCGCAAGCCCCCCTCGGCACAACACCCCCGCCCGCAGCGGAGCGCTCAGTCCGCCTTCAGCACGAACGACGTCTGAGCCGTGGCGAACCCCGCGGCCCGAGCCTCCACGAGGTACGTCCCCGCCGGGGCCACCCCCGCCGGAGGCGTCCCGCACCCGGGAGCGCCGGCCCTGCGGTCCCACCGCACGGTGTAGGTGATGCTGCTGCGGGCGGGCACCCGGTACACCAGGCTGGACGCCCCCTCGGGGCAGTCGGCCGACGACCAGTACGGGTCGTCGCCGGAACTGTCGCCGTCCGCCTGAGTGACCGTCACCACCGTGTTCCGGGGCCCGAGATCGACCTTGCAGTCCCCGCCGGAGGAGTTCTTCGCGGTGATCCGGAAGACGGGCGTCTGGTCGGGCGAGTAGGTGTTGTGCAGGCTGCGCAGCGTCAACGTCACCGCGTCGGCGGTGCACCGGGGCAGCGCGGAACCCGCGGGGAGCGTACCGACGGCCCCGCCACCGCTGTCGACGGCGCCACCCGCGGCCCCGGACCCCCCGGAGCCGGCTCCGCCGCCGCCCTTGTCCCCGTCACTCGCATCACCGCCGGACCCCGGGCCGCTCCCGGCCCCGTCCCCGGCATCCGACCCGGAACCCGCCCCGGCACCTCCGTCCCCGTCGCCACCCGACTCATCACGCCCGCCCGGCGCCTGACTGATCGCCGGCCCGGACCCGGAGGGCCCCGGCGTGATGGTGGAAGGGGAGGGATTCTTGCCGTTGGCTCCGCCGGCGCTGTCCCTGCCGCCGCCCCCGGAGGTCATGACCCAGGTCACCAGCAGCGCCAACAGGGCGAGCATGGACAGCAGAACGGCCCTCCGTCGCCAGTAGATGGAGGAGGGAAGCGGCCCGACCGGATTGCGCAGAGATCCCACGGCGCAAACTGTACGAGAGATCGGCGCCGCAACCTGCCCCACCCGCCGTCGAGAGCATCAACTTTTCCGGATCATCATCCCGGCCCCGCCACCCCCGCGTTCGCGATCGCGCACCGTGCGCCCCGGGCCACGGCACAGCGGCGCGGACCGGGGACGGGGTGGCGGTCCCCCCGACCCCCCACCTCCGCATGGCAGGATCGGAAACGCCATGACTGCGCCCACGAAGCCCCCGCACAGCACGCCACCGCCCCACGAGCCGGCCGACGCGGCAGCCTCCCGCGGGACGGAGCCGCACTCTGCGGCCCCCCGCGGGACGGAACTGCACGCCCCGGTCATCGGGTGGTTCGAGGAGAACGCCCGCGACCTGCCCTGGCGGCGCCCGGAGGCCGGCGCGTGGGGCGTGATGGTCAGCGAGTTCATGCTCCAGCAGACACCGGTCAGCCGCGTCCTGCCGGTGTACGAGCAGTGGCTGGCCCGCTGGCCGCGCCCGGCCGATCTGGCCCGCGAGGCCCCCGGCGAGGCGGTCCGCGCCTGGGGCCGGCTGGGCTACCCGCGCCGCGCGCTGCGGCTGCACGGCGCGGCCGCGGCCATAGCGGAGCGGCACGGCGGTGATGTGCCCTCCGACCACGCCCAGCTGCTCGCGCTGCCCGGCATCGGCGAGTACACGGCGGCCGCGGTGGCGTCGTTCGCGTACGGGCGGCGGCACGCGGTGCTGGACACCAACGTGCGGCGCGTCCTGGCGCGCGCGGTGACGGGCGTGCGCTATCCGCCGAACGCCACCACGGCCGCCGAGCGCCGGCTGGCCCGCGCGCTGCTGCCCGAGGACGAGGGGACGGCGGCTCGCTGGGCGGCCGCCTCGATGGAGCTCGGCGCACTGGTGTGCACGGCGAAGAACGAGAGCTGCCACCGCTGTCCGATCGCCGCCCGGTGCGCCTGGCGGCTTGCGGGCAAGCCGGAGCACGAGGGCCCGCCGCGCCGGGGGCAGACGTACGCGGGCACCGACCGCCAGGTGCGCGGCAAGCTCCTGGCCGTGCTGCGCGAGGCGACCACGCCGGTGCCCCGGGCCGCGCTGGACGCGGTGTGGCACGAGCCGGTGCAGCGCGCCCGCGCGCTGGACGGCCTGGTGTCGGACGGGCTCGTCGAACCGCTGCCGGGCGGCGTGTACCGGCTCCCGTCCGCCTGACCCGGCGCCACAACCGGACCGCCGTCCCCGAGCGCACCACGGCTGCACCGTCGCACAGCCCCGCCGCAGACAGACCCCGCAGCCCACACCCCCCTCCCCGCACAGCACCGAACTTCGACAATCCGGGACATTCCGTCACCACGGCCTGCCTCCGCCCTCCTTCTGTTACACAACCGACGGACAGCCGCGCGCTGTCCGCAGGCTCGCTCGCACAGCCTCGTGACAACGCCTCCGTAGCTTCGTGGGCAGTTCAGGAAACGGGGACAGCGGGAGGCGGAGGACCATGGCGCAGGGCGAGGTGCTCGAGTTCGAGGAGTACGTGCGTACCCGGCAGGACGCGCTGCTGCGCAGTGCCCGCCGGCTCGTCCCGGACCCCGTCGACGCCCAGGACCTGCTCCAGACCG
This sequence comes from Streptomyces sp. B8-7, assembly GCF_058833805.1. Classification (NCBI taxonomy): domain Bacteria; kingdom Bacillati; phylum Actinomycetota; class Actinomycetes; order Kitasatosporales; family Streptomycetaceae; genus Streptomyces; species Streptomyces sp. B8-7. The sequence goes on from NZ_JBYRRL010000004.1 coordinate 27,514, forward strand.
CGCTGGCCCGTACGTACGGCCGCTGGGAGGGCATCGCCGACAAGCGGCTCGCGGACGCCTACCTGCGCCGCGTGATGATCAACACGCGGACCGAGTGGTGGCGGGCGCGCAAGCTGGAGGAAGTGCCGACCGAGCAGCTTCCGGAGACCTGTGTGGACGACTCCGCCGACCAGCACGCGGACCGGGCCCTGCTGGTGGACGTGCTGCGGGTGCTCGCCCCGAAGCAGCGCAGTGTGGTGGTGCTGCGACACTGGGAGCAGATGTCCACGGAGGAGACGGCGGCCGCCCTCGGTATGTCGGCCGGCACCGTCAAGAGCACGCTGCACCGGGCCCTGGCGCGGCTCCGCGAAGAGCTGGAGTCCCGCGACCTCGACGCACGCGCGCTGGAGCGTGAGGAGCGGGAGCGTTGCGCGGCCTGACCGGTGAGGGGTCCCCAGCGGGCCGGGACGACGTGGCACGGCCCGCCCGCGCCTGTCGGGCGGGGTGGTCCGCGGGAGCGGCGGCGGCCGGGCTGGCCGTGCTGGTCTCCGCGTGCGCCACCGGCGGCACCGGCACCCGCGACGAGGGCCCGGCGCACGCCGACACCGTGGCGGGCGCGGCGGCGTCCCCGTCCGCGCGGGCCACGGCGACACCGCGGGTGGACGCGGTGCGGCTGGTGCAGGAGGACCCGCTGGTCTCGACGGCCGTGAAGCAGGGGCTGCGGCCGTGCGCGGGCGACAGGTACCCGGTCGACGTCTCGTACGGCGAGCTGACCGGCGGCCCCGTCGACGACGTGGTGATCAACGTGCTGACCTGCGGGGACACCGTGGGAGTGGGCGCGTACGTGTACCGCCGCGAGGGCGGCGGCTACGAGAACGTCTTCCGTGTCGAGGAGCCCCCGGTCTACGCCGAGATCGACCGCGGCGACCTGCTGGTGACCAAGCAGGTCTACGACGCGGGCGACCCCGTCACCGACCCGTCCGGCGAGGACGTGATCACGTACAGCTGGACGACGGACCGTTTCGTCGCCAGTCACCGCTGGCACAACGACTACGGCACGACCGCCGGGCACGAGGAGTCCGTCCCGGCGCCCGAGAGCAACTGACGGAGCATCCGGATGGCAGACCAGACCCACGTGCTGTTCGTGGAGGACGACGACGTCATCCGCGAGGCCACCCAGCTCGCCCTGGAGCGGGACGGCTTCGCGGTCACGGCCATGCCCGACGGTCTGTCGGGCCTGGAGGCGTTCCGGGCGCGCCGCCCGGACATCGCGCTGCTGGACGTGATGGTGCCCGGCCTGGACGGGGTCAGCCTGTGCCGCCGGATCCGCGACGAGTCGACGGTCCCGGTGATCATGCTGTCGGCGCGGGCCGACTCCATCGACGTGGTGCTGGGCCTGGAGGCGGGCGCCGACGACTACGTCACCAAGCCGTTCGACGGGGCCGTCCTGGTGGCGCGGATCCGGGCGGTGCTGCGCCGCTTCGGACACGCGAGCGGCGGCCCGCGGCCTGTGGAGCGGGTCGGCGAGCCGGGCGGCGTGCTGAGCTTCGGCGACCTGGAGGTCGACACCGAGGGCATGGAGGTGCGCCGGGCCGGCCGGCCGGTCGCGCTGACTCCCACGGAGATGCGGCTGCTGCTGGAGTTCTCGTCCGCGCCGGGGACCGTGTTGTCCCGGGACAAGCTGCTGGAGCGCGTGTGGGAGTACGGCTGGGGCGGCGACACCCGCGTCGTCGACGTGCATGTGCAGCGGCTGCGGACCAAGATCGGCCAGGACCGCATCGAGACGGTGCGCGGCTTCGGCTACAAGCTCAAGGCGTGAGCGGGCCGGAACGGGGCGCGGGCCGGCCGGCCCGGCTCGCGGGCGTGGACCGCCGCCGCACCCGGATCGCCCCGCAGGTCGCGCGGCGTCTCGCACTCCGCTTCGGGGCCGGCCCGCACCCGGGCTCGTACCCCTTCCTCCGCACCGGCCTGCGCTGGAAGCTCAGCGCCGCCATCGCGCTGGTCGGCGCCCTGGTGGCGGTGGTGCTCAGCCTGGTCGTGCACAACGCGGCCCGGGTGTCGATGCTGGACAACGCGCGGGACCTGGCCGACGAGCGCGTCCGGATCGCGCAGCGCAACTACGAGCTGAACGGCCGGCCCAACTTCCCCAGCGTCGAGGTGGACGACCCGGACCTGCCGGCCGAACTGCGGGAGAAGGTGGAGCGCGGCCGCCGTGCGACCTACGTGTGCGACCACGACGGGCCGCCGGAGATCTGGGCGGCGGTGCCGGTCACGGACGGCCGCGTGCTGTCCCTGCACACCGGCTTCCCCGACCGCAGCGCGGGCATCCTCAAGGATCTCGACCGGGCGCTGGTCATCGGCTCGATCGCGACCGTCCTGGGCGGCAGTGCGCTGGGGGTGCTGATCGGCGCGCAGCTGTCCAGCCGGCTGCGGAAGGCGGCCTCGGCCGCCAACCGGGTCGCCAACGGCGAGACCGACGTGCGGGTGCGGGAGGAGATCGGCGGAGTCGTCCGGGACGAGACGGACGACCTCGCGCGGGCGGTGGACGCGATGGCGGACGCGCTGCGCCGGCGTCTGGAGGCGGAGCGGCGGGTCACCGCCGACATCGCGCACGAGTTGCGCACCCCGGTGACGGGGCTGCTGACCGCGGCCGAGCTGCTGCCGCCGGGCCGGCCGACCGAACTGGTGCTGGACCGGGCGAAGGCGATGCGCACGCTGGTGGAGGACGTGCTGGAGGTGGCCCGGCTGGACGGCGCCTCGGAGCGTGCGGAGCTGCAGGACATCCTGCTGGGTGAGTTCGTCGCCCGGCGGGTGGCGGCCAAGGACCCGGACGCCGAGGTGCTGGTCGTGCACGAGTCGGAGGTGACCACCGACCCGCGACGCCTGGAGCGGGTGCTGTTCAACCTGCTGGCCAATGCCGCCCGGCACGGCCGGCCGCCGGTCGAGGTGACCGTGGAGGGGCGGGTGATCCGGGTCCGCGACCACGGGCCCGGCTTCCCCGAGGACCTGCTGGCTCAGGGGCCGAGCCGCTTCCGCACCGGCAGCGAGGACCGGGCCGGGCGCGGGCACGGTCTGGGCCTGACCATCGCGGCGGGCCAGGCCCGGGTGCTCGGCGCCCGGCTGACCTTCCGCAACGTCCGGCCGCCGGGCGCCCCGGACGGGGTACCGGCCGACGGCGCGGTCGCCGTGCTGTGGCTGCCGGAGCACGCCCCGACCAACACGGGCAGCTACCCGGTGCTGCCCCTGCCCGGGGACCGCTGAGCCGGCGCGGCGGGTCCCGGGACGGACACCCGGGGACGGACACCCGGGGACGGGGACCGGTGGGCGAGGGGCGCGAATGATCCGTGGAGGCGGGGCGCGTACGAGAGCGAAGCGAACCCGGCGCCGGATCGATCCGACACCGGATCCCGACGGTGAGCGGCGCGGCGCCGACGTGGACATCCAGGACGTGGCCCTCGGACTCTTCGCGGAGCAGGGCTACCGGGACTATTCGCAGTGCACCGGGCTTCAGCCCGGTGGTGAAGCGAATCTGAGAGTTGCTCTGACCTCAGCTGTGTGCACGGATCTGCACTGTTCACCTCAGCCCAGGTCAGAGCGGCCGGTTCTGCTGCTCGATGTACTGCTTCACGATGCTGAGCGGTGCGCCGCCGACGGAAACGTGAGCGCGATCTTCACGCTGCACGCCGGCATGTTCTTCGTCCAGGACCTCGAAGGCGACCCCGAGGACAAGCGGGAAGCCGTCCTGGAGGTCGCCATGGACCTGGTGTCCCAGGCGCACTCGGGCGCCTGAGGCGGCCAGGGCCCCCGAGGGCAGGCGGGGCGGAGGATCAGACGGTCAGGCCCTTGCCGCGCAGGAACTTGACCGGGTCGACGGCCGAGCCGTAGTTCGGCGTCGTGCGGATCTCGAAGTGCAGGTGCGGGCCGCTGGAGTTGCCGGTGTTGCCGGACAGGGCGATGCGCTGGCCGGTGGCGACGACCTGGCCGGCCTTCACCTCGACGCGGGAGAGGTGGGCGTACTGCGAGTAGGTGCCGTTGGAGTGCTTGATCACGACGGCGTTGCCGTACGCCGGACCGTCACCGGCGCCGTTGCCGCCGGCCTTGACCACGGTGCCGCCGTGCGCGGCGTAGACCTTGGTGCCGCTGGCGACGGCGAAGTCCTGGCCGCTGTGGGTGGACTGCCACATGCCGCCGGCCTGCGCGAAGCTCGCCGACTTGGTGTAGTGCTTCACCGGCGCGACCCAGCCGGCGGCCTTCTTCGCGGCGGCCTTCTTGGCAGCCGCCTTCTTCGCGGCGGCCTTCTCGGCGGCCGCCTTCTTGGCCGCGGCGGCCTTCGCGGCGGCGGCCTTCTGCGCGGCGGCGGCCTTCGCCTGGGTGGCGGCCGTGCTCTCGACGGCCTTGGCCTGGGCGGCGGCCTGCGCCTGGACCGCACTCGCGGCGGGAACGACCGCGGTGGTGTCCACGGCGGCCGCGACCCCGGCTCCCAGCACGGCCGAGGCCCCCAGGCCGGCGGCCAGGACGGCGACGCGGCTGCGGAGCAGGGTCGTACGGGAGAGTCGGGACGTGACGCGCTGGGACATGAGGAACCTCGTGCGATGGGGGACATGGGGCACCACCCGGCGCACGACGGCGTCCGGATGGCGCATCCCTTGGTACCCGGATCGCCCATCAACGCCCAAACGTGTGATCTACGACGAAAGCTAGTACGGATCACTCAAAACCCCGATCCCTTGACAGAGCCTCCATTCAGGACGAATCACCCGTGACGACGGCGCGACCTCATGCCTTCCGGGTGGAAAGTCCCCTTTGGGCCATTGGTGATCGCCACTATTCCCCCTAGTAACGGACAAATCGCCTGTGCGGCATGTCACCGGGCCGCCCACCGCCCTGACGCGTAAATAGGTGGAGGTCAGGGTGGCGTGAGGCAGATCTGAGTGCCCGGTGGCCGTGGTGGTCGCCGGGTGTCCGGGCCCTGGGCGTCAGGCTGCGTCCTCGATCGGGTTGAGGGTGACGGTGTAGCCGAGCTGGTTGAGCGCGGTGATCGCGCGGCGGGTGGCGCGTTCGGGGTCACGTTGGGCGAAGTAGGTGCCGCCGAGCTCGCGGTAGGGGACGTTGTCGGTGAGCATGTGCCAGATCGCGGTAATGATCGAGTGCTCGACGGCGACCAGGGCCTTCATCGGGCCGCGGCGGGCGGTCAGCCGCTTGTAGCGGGCCTGGAGGTAGGTGTCCTTGGTCCTCACCGCGCCGAAGGCGGCCAGGCCGAGGGCTCCTTTGAGGTACGGGTTGCCGGGGCGGACCTTGGTGTTCTTGGTGCGGCCGGCGGACTCGTGGTGGCCGGGGCAGACCCCGGCCCAGGACGCGAGGTGCCTGGCGGAGGTGAACCGGGCCATGTCGCCGCCGGTCTCCGCGATGATCACTTCGGCGACGGCCTGGTTGATGCCGGGGATGGTGTCGAGCAGGTCGAGGGCGGGACGAAAGGGGGCCATCGCCTCCTCGATCCGCTCATCGAGCTGTCCGATGGCGTCGGTGAGCTGGTCGTAGTGGTCCAGGTGCAGCCGGGTGAGGAAGGCGTGGTGGTCGCGGAAGCGGCCGGTCAGGGCCTCGGTGAGTTCGGGGATCTTGTTGCGGAGCTTGCGTTTGGCCAGGTCTGCCAGCGTCTGCGGGTCGCGTTCCCCGCCGATGAGGGCCTCCAGCATGGCCCGGCCGGAGACGCCCATGATGTCGGAGGCGACCGCGGCGAGTTTGATGCCGGTGTCCTCCAGCAGCTTCTCCAGCCGCTGGACGATCTGCCCGCGTTCGCGGGTCATCTGGGTGCGGGCCCGGGTCAGGTCCCGCAGTTCGCGCACCGGTGCGGGTGGCACGAACGAGGGGCGGACCAGGCCGTGTGCGCCGAGCTGAGCCAGCCAGGCGGCGTCGGAAACGTCCGTCTTGCGGCCGGGCAGGTTCTTGACCTGCCGGGCGTTGACCAGGATCACGTTCAGGTCCTCGGCCAGCAGGTAGTAGAACGGCTTCCAGTAGTCCGAGGTCGCTTCGATCACGACGAGGGTGACCTCGGCAGCGACCAGATGATCCCGCAGGGCGAGCACGGCGTTCGTGGTCGAGCCCCAGGTCGTGGTCTCGTTGGTGAAAGAGCCTCGCCGTTTCGTACTCGGGCTGCGGACACACGCCTTGGCGTCCTTCTTGCTGATGTCCACACCGGCGCAGCGTTCGTGCAGCACGTCCACGGCCCCGCTCCCTCCCTCACCGAACGGCCAAGCGGTACGCCGTTCCGGGAGGGCCAGGGTGGAACAGGAATTCTGACGCCCGTGCTTCGCAGCAACACTCCACGGTTCCCGTGGACGGCCCTCAGCGCCACGCTGACCTGCGAGCTCACCGGCATCACAGAGCAATCGGCTTCGGCCGGAACGAACCCCACCAGCGTCCCGGACCGGCATCAACCCCCGTCAGGGCAGACAGGAAGCATCTCGGCGCACGCCACGACATTTACCACGCCCCCGGCGCGCACCGAAGGTGCGCTGGATCGCTGACCTGCGGATGTGACGGGCGCTACGCGGTTCCTACCGTCCGGTAACCCCTTGGTTCCTCTGACGCCATCCAGTACTACGAGCATGCACACGACATGTTGGGGTGTGCGGCGGGACGCCGTACACGCGCGAGAGGACCCCCACCGATGACCGGACGACGCTCCTGGACGGGCCGGGCGGCCGCCACCGCGGCCGCCACCGCCGCCCTCGTGGCCCTGGCCGCTCCGGCCGGGGCCGCGGCCGCCGCCGCGGCACCCGCAGGCACCACGGCGAGCGCGACCGCGAGCGCGACCGCCCCGGCCCCGTCCGCCCCGTCCGGGACCGGGGCCGCCGCCACGACGGCCACGACGGCCACGACGGCCTCGGCTGCCTCGGCGGCCTTCGCGGTCGCCGCGGACGTCGACTACGCCACCTGGCAGCGCGACTGCCGGGCCGTGATGGACCAGGCGCTGCCCTACGTCAAGGAGCGGATCGCACACCCGCGGCCGGGCGAGAAGCAGGCGATCGTCCTGGACGTCGACAACACGGCCCTGGAGACCGACTTCGGCTTCAGCTTCCCGCAGCCGGCGAACCGGCCGGTGCTGGACGTCGCCCGGTACGCCCAGGAGCACGGCGTCGACCTGTTCTTCGTCACCGCCCGCCCCGGCATCCTCTACCTGCCGACCGAGTGGAACCTCGACCACCGCGGCTACGAGGTCGGCGGCCTGCGCGTGCGCGGCTTCCTCGACCTGTTCAAGAACGTCGCGGACTACAAGACCGCCCAGCGCGTCTCCATCGAGAAGCAGGGCTACACGATCATCGCGAACATCGGCAACAGCGCGACGGACCTGTCCGGCGGCCACGCCGAGAAGACGTTCAAGCTGCCGGACTACGGCGGCCGGCTGTCCTGACCGGCCGCCGGGTCCCGCGGCCGGGCACCCCGCGCCCGGGCACCCTCCACGGGCATGACGAAGGGGGCCGGCGCCTCACGGCACCGGCCCCCTTCGGTCGGCTACGGGCGAGCCGTCCGGCTCACGCGTCCTTGCTCAGGTTGGGTCCGGCTCCGCCGGCCGCCTGCTCGATCGGCGGGACGTCGGGGAGGGCCGACTTCTCCTCACCGCGGAAGGTGAAGGTCTGGGCCTCGCCCTCGCCCTCGGTTTCGACGACCACGATGTGGCCGGGGCGCAGCTCGCCGAAGAGGATCTTCTCCGACAGCGTGTCCTCGACCTCGCGCTGGATCGTGCGGCGCAGCGGACGCGCGCCCAGCACCGGGTCGTAGCCCTTCTTGGAGAGCAGTTCCTTGGCGGACTGGGAGAGCTCGATGCCCATGTCCCGGTCCTTCAGGCGCTCGTCCACCTTGCTGATCATCAGGTCGACGATCCGCAGGATGTCGCCCTGGGTCAGCTGCGGGAAGACGACCACGTCGTCGACGCGGTTGAGGAACTCGGGCCGGAAGTGCTGCTTGAGCTCGTCCGAGACCTTGTTCTTCATGCGCTCGTAGTTGCTCTTGGTGTCGCCCTGGGCGGCGAAGCCCAGGTTGAAGCCCTTGGAGATGTCCCGGGTGCCGAGGTTGGTCGTCATGATGATGACCGTGTTCTTGAAGTCCACGACCCGGCCCTGGGAGTCGGTCAGGCGGCCGTCCTCCAGGATCTGCAGCAGCGAGTTGAAGATGTCCGGGTGGGCCTTCTCGACCTCGTCGAAGAGGACGACCGAGAACGGCTTGCGGCGCACCTTCTCGGTGAGCTGGCCGCCCTCCTCGTAGCCCACGTAGCCGGGAGGCGAACCGAACAGCCGGGAGACGGTGTGCTTCTCGCTGAACTCCGACATGTCGAGGGAGATCAGCGCGTCCTCGTCGCCGAAGAGGAACTCGGCGAGCGCCTTGGACAGCTCGGTCTTACCGACGCCGGACGGGCCGGCGAAGATGAACGAGCCGCCGGGGCGCTTGGGGTCCTTCAGACCGGCGCGGGTGCGGCGGATCGCCTTCGACAGCGCCTTGACGGCGTCGTTCTGGCCGATGACCCGCTTGTGCAGCTCCTCCTCCATGCGGAGCAGGCGGCTGGACTCCTCCTCGGTGAGCTTGAAGACCGGGATGCCGGTGGCGGTGGCGAGGACCTCGGCGATCAGCTCGCCGTCGACCTCGGCGACGACGTCCATGTCGCCGGCCTTCCACTCCTTCTCCCGCTTGGCCTTGGCGGCGAGGAGCTGCTTCTCCTTGTCGCGCAGGGAGGCGGCCTTCTCGAAGTCCTGCGAGTCGATCGCGGACTCCTTGTCGCGGCGGACACCGGCGATCTTCTCGTCGAACTCGCGCAGGTCCGGCGGCGCGGTCATCCGGCGGATGCGCATCCGGGAGCCGGCCTCGTCGATCAGGTCGATCGCCTTGTCCGGCAGGAAGCGGTCGGAGATGTAGCGGTCGGCCAGGGTGGCGGCCTGCACCAGCGCCTCGTCGGTGATGGAGACGCGGTGGTGGGCCTCGTACCGGTCGCGCAGACCCTTGAGGATCTCGATGGTGTGCGGCAGGGACGGCTCGGCGACCTGGATGGGCTGGAAGCGGCGCTCCAGGGCGGCGTCCTTCTCCAGGTGCTTGCGGTACTCGTCCAGGGTGGTGGCACCGATGGTCTGGAGTTCGCCGCGGGCCAGCATCGGCTTGAGGATGGAGGCCGCGTCGATGGCGCCCTCGGCGGCACCCGCACCGACCAGCGTGTGCAGCTCGTCGATGAACAGGATGATGTCGCCGCGCGTGCGGATCTCCTTGAGCACCTTCTTCAGGCGCTCCTCGAAGTCACCGCGGTAGCGGGAGCCGGCCACCAGGGCACCGAGGTCGAGGGTGTAGAGGTGCTTGTCCTTGAGGGTCTCGGGCACCTCGCCCTTGACGATGGCCTGGGCGAGGCCCTCGACGACGGCGGTCTTGCCGACGCCGGGCTCACCGATCAGCACCGGGTTGTTCTTGGTGCGGCGGGACAGCACCTGCATGACCCGCTCGATCTCCTTCTCGCGCCCGATGACCGGGTCGAGCTTGGACTCGCGGGCGGCCTGGGTGAGGTTCCGGCCGAACTGGTCGAGGACCAGGGACGTCGAGGGAGTGCCCTCGGCAGGCCCGCCGGCGGTGGCGGTCTCCTTGCCCTGGTAGCCGGAGAGCAGCTGGATGACCTGCTGCCGCACCCGGTTGAGGTCTGCGCCCAGCTTGACCAGGACCTGGGCGGCGACACCCTCGCCCTCGCGGATCAGGCCGAGCAGGATGTGCTCCGTGCCGATGTAGTTGTGGCCCAGCTGAAGGGCCTCGCGGAGCGACAGCTCCAGGACCTTCTTGGCACGGGGGGTGAAGGGGATGTGCCCGGACGGGGCCTGCTGGCCCTGGCCGATGATCTCCTCCACCTGCTGGCGGACCGCCTCAAGCGAAATGCCGAGGCTCTCCAGGGCCTTTGCGGCGACACCCTCACCCTCGTGGATCAGGCCCAGGAGGATGTGCTCGGTGCCGATGTAGTTGTGGTTGAGCATCCGGGCTTCTTCCTGAGCCAGGACGACAACCCGCCGCGCGCGGTCGGTGAACCTCTCGAACATCGTTAATCGCTCCTCAGAGCGGTCAGGCAGTGGGGGGAACTTCCCCTCCCTGTCCTTCCGCAGCTTAGTCCCGCAAGCGGGGACCGCTCATTCCAACTGCCGACACCGTCGATGGCCTCCTGACCCCGAACGCCGACATCTGCTCCAACCCGATGGTGCGAGACGATGTTCCCGCAGGCCAGGCAGTTACCCCAGTCGCCACTACGCCGATGGCGAACGTGAGACGGCCTCTCCCGCGCGTCGCCCCCTCCCACTAGGGATGTCTTACCCGCCGGCACCGGCCGTCCATGCCGTGCGCCCCCTGTCCCTCCGCTACGGGCGAACAGCCTTGCGCCGCCCCGTACGCCCACACGCCTCGACTTCCGGCACTCTGTGCACGGCGTTCGACACCCAGCGTAACTCCGGTGCCGTCCCGCCGGTTGCACTGGGCATGGTTGGCGCAGTCCCGTCCGCAGCCCTGCCCGCAGGCCCGCCCCGCACCGCCCCGGTGGTCCCCCCGCCCCGCCGGGCGGGCGGCCGGGATCCCGTGATCCGGCGCTGGTACGAGAGCGAACTGGGCTGGCAGACGGCGCCCGGTGATCCGCTGGGGCTCGTGGTGGGGGTGCGCTTCGACGTGCTCGACGTGCCCGCGGAGGCGGGCCGGGCGGCACTGCGGCATCTGCGGCCGGCCTCCCCGGTGGCCGTGAGGGGCGACCGCATGTGGCTGCTGGTGGCCGCGGGTGGCGCGGAGGAACTGCCCGGCCTGCTGACCTGGCTGGAGTGGGGCGCGCTGGCCCTGGACCTGGTGCCGGTCGGGGCGGGGGGCGTGATCGAGGCACCCGCGCCGGGGGCACCGTCCGCCGGTCCGGACCTGCCGGAACCGGGCGGCGGGGCGCTCACCGGGAGGCCGGGCGGCCGCACCGGTACCCCGCAGGGGGCCGCATGGCTGCGGCCCCCCGCACCGGGGAGCGGGACCGAGGCCTCGCTGCCGGTCCTGGGGGGTGCGCCGGGTGCTCCCGACCTCGTACGCGTGGTGGACACGGTGGCCACGTGGTGCCACCGGATCCGGCTGCGGTGCGGCCGGGCACCGGCCCCGCAGCCGACGCTGTGACCGGCCTCAGCCGTTGGCCTTCTCGTAGGCCTCGCGGATGGACGCGGGGACCCGGCCGCGGTCGTTGACCTCGTAACCGTTCTCCTTGGCCCAGGCGCGGATGGCCGCGGTGTCCTGGCTGCCGCCGGAAGCGGCGCGCGTCTTTCCGCGCCCGCCCGAGGAGCGGCCCCCGGTGCGGCGACCGCCCTTGAGGTAGGGGTCGAGAAGGCCGCGCAGCTTGTCCGCATTGGCGGTCGTGAGATCGATCTCGTAGGTCTTGCCGTCCAGCGCGAACGTCACGGTCTCGTCGGCCTCGCCGCCGTCGAGGTCGTCGACAAGAAGGACCTGAACCTTCTGTGCCACCGGATTTCCTTTCATCGATAACGTTGAGGACCGAGGGTCCGCGGCTCCGCCGATTCGCCGCCCCCTCTTATATGCAGTACTGCACTACATCGGAAAGCAAACCGCTTTTGCTGGAAAAACACAAACCCCTGGCGAGGACCGGGCACCCCGGCCCGCCGGGAAACGTGCGCGATTCGGACATAGGGGAACAGGCGGCGGTGACCGGTCAGAATACCTCCGGCATAGCCCTGTGCATACCCCAGGCATACCGGAGGCATAGGCCGGGCATAGTCTCTGCTCCGATCACAGATGCAGAAGCATCCGACTGTTACCCAAGGTGTTCGGTTTCACTCGTTCGAGGCCGAGGAACTCCGCCACGCCCTCGTCGTAAGAACGCAGCAGCTCGGCGTACACATCGGTGTCGACGGGTGTCTCGCCGATCTCCACGAAGCCGTGCCTGCCGAAGAAGTCCGCTTCGAAGGTCAGGCAGAAAACGCGGCGCACGCCGAGCCAGCGCGCGGTCTCCACGAGCTTCTCCAGCAGCTGGTGGCCGACGCCGACGCCCTTGAGGCCGGGCCGGACCGCGAGCGTGCGGACCTCCGCGAGGTCCTCCCACATCACGTGCAGCGCGCCGCAGCCGACGACCTCGGCGTTGTCGTCGCGTTCCGCGACCCAGAACTCCTGGATGTCCTCGTAAAGCGTCACGGTCGCTTTGTCGAGGAGGATGCCGTCGCGGGCGTAGGCGTCAAGGAGTCGTCGCACGGCGGGGACATCGCTGGTCCGGGCGCGCCGGACGGTGATGGCTTTAGCGGTGACTTCGGCACTGTCAGCTGACATGAGCGGACGCTATCGCCCGGTGCCTCCCGGTGCCGAGCCGGGGCCGTCCCGGCCGCCCGCTTCGGAAGGTGCGGCGGACCGGGCGGGCTCGGTCGATTCCGGTCCCTGGACGATGCGTACGGCGTCGGCGAGCGCCTGCCGCTGTTCGTCGCTCATCATCCCGAAGAAGGCGACGAGAGCGGCCGCGGGGTTGTCGCTCTGGGACCAGGCGTCGTTCATGAGGGCGGCGGCGTAGGCCGCGCGGGTGGAGACCGCCTCATATCGATAGGCCCGGCCTTCCGCCTCGCGGCGCACCCAGCCCTTCTGATGGAGATTGTCCAGTACGGTCATGACCGTGGTGTAGGCGATCGACCGTTCCCGCTGAAGATCTTCCAGGACTTCTCGAACGGTCACCGGGCGGTTCCACTTCCACACCCGCGTCATGACCGCGTCTTCGAGTTCTCCCAAGGGGCGAGGCACAACTCAGCACCATAGTGGGAGATCAGGCCGAAGACGTGACGGACGTGCGCGAGACCGCAGAACCAAGACGAAATGGACGTACGGCCGGCGCAGGGCCGACGTGCGGCTCAGACCTCGGCGGAGGGCTGCGCGGCCTCCGCCCGCTTCAGCGCGGCGTCGACGGCGGCGTCCTCCTTGGCCTTCTGGGAACCGCCCTGGGTCTTGACGATCACCCGGATCACGCCGAAGAAGAACACGGCCATGACGGCCGGGGGCAGCAGCGCGGAGAGGTAGTCCATACCCCCCAGAGTAGCCACGCGCGCGGTGCCGCCCCCGGCAGGGTCGCGCGCGTGGCCCGGGGCCGTCAGCCCGCGGCGAGCTGCTGCGGCGGGTTGGCGGGCGGCCGGGCGGGCTTGCGCCGGGGGAAGACCTCCCCGGGCGTGGGGACGGGCCGCCGCGACGGGTCGGGCGCCACCGGCCCCGGCTGCGGCGCCGGCTTCTCGGGCTCGGGCTTCTTCCCGGGCTTCTTCCCGGGCTCCTCGCCGGCCCGCCCGCCGGGCAGCGCGAGCAGCCGGGTACGGCTCGCCGGCACCGCTCCCGCCCCGAGCCGCTCCCGGACGTCCCGCTCGGCGATGCTCCGGCACCGCTCCAGCAGGGCCGCGGCGACGGGACTGCCGCGCAGTGCGCGCAGTGCGGCGAGATCGTCCGGCTCGGGCCGGTGCCCGGCGGCGAGCACCTCCTCCAGCAGTGCGAGATAGCCGGCCGCGGTGCCGGGCAGCGCGGCCCGGTAGCGCGCGAGGTCGGCCACCAGGAACGCCCGCAGCCGGGCACCCTCCCGCATGACCTCGTCGAGCGACGCGGCAAGTCGATGGCACTCCTGGACATCCTGGGCCGGGGTGGGACCTGGCTGAAGGGCGAGGGCGAGAGCGCGACGGAGCACACGCAGCTCCTCCGCACCGAACGCCATACCGCCGCGGGATCCGAATGGCGTGGGCATGCACCGACAATACGCGCTAATCAGACAAACAGGGCACACCACACCTCCACCGCACCCCCAAACGGACGCCCACGGACGACAAGCGGACCCCGGACCCCGCCCACGCCGACGAGAGCGCACCACAGCGCACCCACCCACAACGGCCAGGAACACACCACGGCACCCACCCACGACGGCGAGGGACGCACTGCAGCGCACCCACCCACCCACGACGGCGAGGAACACACCACGGCACACCCACCCACAACGGCGAGGAACGCACCACGGCACCCACCCACGACGGCGAGGAACGCACCACGGCGCGCCCGCCCACGACGGCGAGGGACGCACCGCGGCGCGCCCGCCCACGGCGGCGAGGGGGCGTGCCGGGGGGTGCCCGCCCGCAGCGGCCGGCACAGACCCCCCGACACCACCCGACCCACCCGGGCGCCGGCCCGAGGACGGACACCCCCCGGCGCGCCCCCGACCCCGGACGGCGCCCGGCAACCGCGCACCCCACCCGCACAAACCCACGCACAGCAACCGGAGAACCACGCACCCCCGCCCCACCCGCACAAACCCACGCACAACACCCCCGACAAGGGGCGCGGGGAACTGCGCAAAACCCCAGCCCACCCGCACAAACCCACGCAGCCGGCCGCCCAGGCCCCCTCACCCCAGCCCGGCCGCCCGCCCAGGCCCCCTCACCCCGCCTCCGCAGGCCGCGCAGGCCCCCTCACATACGCGACACGTTCCGCTCGTACACCATCCGCAGCCCGATCAGCGTCAGCCACGGCTCATGCTCGTCGATGACGTGCGACTCCCCCAGCACCATGGGCGCGAGCCCCCCCGTGGCGATGACGGTCACGTCGTCGGGATCATCGGCCAGCTCCCGGGCCATCCGGCTCACCACCCCGTCGACCTGTCCGGCGAACCCGTACACGATGCCGGCCTGCATGGCCTCCACCGTGTTCTTGCCGATCACGCTCCGCGGCCGCACCACCTCGATCTTCCGCAGCTGCGCGCCCTTCACCCCCAGCGCGTCGACGGAGATCTCGATCCCGGGCGCGATGACCCCGCCGACGTACTCGCCGCGCGCGCTCACCGCGTCGAACGTCGTCGCGGTGCCGAAGTCGACGACGACCGCGGGCCCGCCGTACAGCTCGACGGCGGCGACGGCGTTGATGATGCGGTCCGCGCCGACCTCCTTGGGGTTGTCGGTGAGGATCGGCACGCCGGTCTTGACGCCGGGTTCGACGAGCACGGCGGGAACGTCGCCGTAGTAGCGCCGGGTGACCTCGCGGAGTTCGTGGAGCACCGACGGCACGGTGGCGCAGATGGCGATGCCGTCGATGCCGTCGCCGAGCTCGTCGCCGAGCAGGGGGTGCATGCCCATGAGTCCTTGGAGGAGCACGGCGAGCTCGTCGGCGGTGCGCCGGGCGTCGGTGGAGATCCTCCAGTGCTCGACGATGTCCTCTCCGTCGAAGAGGCCGAGCACGGTGTGGGTGTTGCCCACGTCGATGGTCAGCAGCATGGCCGGTTCGCGCTCCCTACTCCGCCGTGCGCAGGTCCAGGCCGATGTCGAGGATCGGCGAGGAGTGGGTGAGGGCGCCGACGGCGAGGTAGTCGACGCCGGTCCGGGCGTAGGACCTGGCGTTGTCGAGGGTGAGCCGGCCGGAGGCCTCCAGCGCGGCACGGCCGGCGACGAGGGCGACGGCCTCCTCGCACTCGCCGGGCGTGAAGTTGTCCAGCAGGATGAGGTCGGCGCCCGCGTCGAGGACCTCGCGCAGCTGGTGCAGGGTGTCGACCTCGACCTCGATGGGCACGTCGGGGAAGGTGTCGCGCACGGCCTGGAAGGCCTGGGCGACCCCGCCGGCGGCGACGACGTGGTTGTCCTTGACGAGCGCGGCGTCCGACAGGGACATGCGGTGGTTGACGCCGCTGCCGCAGCGGACCGCGAACTTCTCCAGGGAGCGCAGGCCGGGCGTGGTCTTGCGGGTGTCGCGGACGCGCGCGGTGGTGCCCTCCAGGGCGTCCGCCCAGGCGCGGGTGGCGGTGGCGATGCCGGACAGCCGGCACAGCAGGTTGAGGGCGCTGCGCTCGGCGGTGAGCAGGTCCCGGGTGCGGGTGGTGACGGAGAGGAGCCGCTGTCCGGCGGCGACCCGGTCGCCGTCCTCGACGTGCCGCTCGACCTCGAACTCGTCGGTGGCGACGACGGAGAGGACGGCCTCGGCGATCCGCAGCCCGGCCACGACGCCGGCCTCGCGGGCGACGAAGTCGGCGGTGGCCACGGCGTCCTCGGGGATGGTGGCGACGGTGGTGACGTCGACGCCGCCGGCGAGGTCCTCCTGGACGGCGACGTTGGCGATGTCCTCGACTTCGAGGGGGTCGAGCCCGGCGTCGGCGAGGAGCTGGGCGAGGGCGGGGTCGAGCCCGCCGGCCGGGTACTCCGCGTCGGTGCCGCAGGCGCAGCCGTCGCCGCAGCCGCCTGCGGGGGCGAGGGGGAGGTCGGTGTCGCTCACTTCTGTCACTGCTCCTGGGAGGGCTGGGGCTGCCGGGTAGGGGGAAAGTCTGCGGTGCCGGTGGTGTGCACGGCGAGCGTGCGGTCCGGATTCAGCCGTACGACGATATGGCGGCGCCAGGCCGTGTCGTCGCGGTCGGCGTGGTCCTCGCGCCAGTGGCAGCCGCGGGTCTCCTCGCGCAGCCGGGCGGCGGCGACGAGGACGCGGGCCACGCACAGGAGGTTGGTGGCCTCCCAGGTGTCGACGCCGGGCTCGGCGGTCTTGCCGTGGTCGTGGAGGGCGTCGCGGGCGTCGGTGTGCAGCCGCTGGAGCTGCTCGGCGGCGTGCCGGAGGGAGTCGGCGGAGCGCAGCACCCCGGCACCGGAGGTCATGGTCCGCTGGATGGCGAACCGGGCCTCGGCGGGCTGGAGGGGGTGAGCCGGGGCGCCGGGGGCGCCCGGACCGTGCGCGGTGCCGGGGGCACCGGAGCCGCCCTCCTGCGCCGCGGACGCGGGCACCCGCGCGGGCAGGCCTCCGCGGGTGTGCTCGGCGGCGATGTCGGCGGCGATGCGCTCGGCGTAGACGAGGCCTTCGAGGAGGGAGTTGGAGGCGAGCCGGTTGGCGCCGTGGACACCGGTGCAGGCGACCTCGCCGCAGGCGTAGAGGCCGGGCACGGTGGTGCGGCCGTGGGAGTCGGTGCGGACGCCGCCGGAGGCGTAGTGGGCGGCCGGGGCGACGGGGACGGGTTCGGTGACCGGGTCGATGCCGTGGGCACGGCAGGCGGCCAGGATGGTGGGGAAGCGGTGCCGCCACATGTCGGCGCCGAAGTGGCGGGCGTCGAGGTACATGTGCTCGGCGTCCTGTTCCTGCATGCGGCGCATGATGCCCTTGGCGACGATGTCGCGGGGGGCGAGTTCGGCGAGTTCGTGCTGCCCGAGCATGAAGCGGACGCCGTCGGCGTCGACCAGGTGGGCGCCTTCGCCGCGGACGGCTTCGGAGACGAGGGGCTGCTGGCCTTCGGCGTCCGGGCCGAGGAACAGCACGGTGGGGTGGAACTGCACGAACTCCAGGTCGCTGACCTCGGCGCCGGCCCGCAGGGCGAGGGCGACCCCGTCGCCGGTGGAGACGGCGGGGTTGGTGGTGGCGGAGAAGACCTGGCCCATGCCGCCGGTGGCGAGGACGACGGCGGGGGCGTGGACGGCGCCGACGCCGTCGTGCTGGCCTTCGCCCATGACGTGCAGGGTGACGCCGGCCGTGCGGCCGTCGGCGTCGGTGAGGAGGTCGAGGACGAGGGCGTTCTCGACGGTGCGCAGGCCGTGCTGCCGGCCGGTGGGGGCGCCGGGGGTGT
Source organism: Streptomyces sp. B8-7 (assembly GCF_058833805.1). Classification (NCBI taxonomy): domain Bacteria; kingdom Bacillati; phylum Actinomycetota; class Actinomycetes; order Kitasatosporales; family Streptomycetaceae; genus Streptomyces; species Streptomyces sp. B8-7. The sequence continues at coordinate 45,062 of NZ_JBYRRL010000004.1, forward strand.
CGCGCTCCGGGCGGCGGGCGGCGCGGACGGCGGCGACCAGGGCTCGGGAGATCTCCGCGCCGGTGGCGTCGCCGCCGGCGTGGGCGATGCGGCGCCGGTGGTGGCCGCCCTCGCGGGTGAGTTCGATGCCGCCGTCGGCGTCGGTGTCGAACTCGGCGCCGGTGGCGATGAGCCGCCGCACGGCGTCGGGGCCTTCGGTGACCAGGAGCCGTACGGCGTCCTCGTCGCAGAGGCCGGCGCCGGCCACGAGGGTGTCGTCGAGGTGCTGCCCGGGGGTGTCGCCGTCGCCGAGGGCGGCGGCGATACCGCCCTGGGCCCAGCGGGTGGAGCCGTCGTCGAGGCGGGCCTTGGTGACGACGACGGTGGTGAGACCGGCGGCGTGGCAGCGCAGGGCGGTGGTGAGGCCGGCCACGCCGGAGCCCACGACGACGACGTCCGCGTCGATCGACCAGCCCGGCGCGGGAGCGTGCAGTCGTATGCCTGTGCTGGTCACGAGGCGGCTCCGGGAGTGGGTCCGAGGGTGGGTCCGAAGACGAGGGGGAGGTTGTCGATCAGGCGGGTGGTGCCGACCCGGGCGGCGACGGCGAGGACCGCCTCGCCGGTGAAGTCGTCGTCGATCTCGGTGAAGTCGGCCGGGTCGACGAGGGCGAGGTAGTCGACGGCCAGGGGCGGGGTCAGGCGGGCGGCGTCGTCGAGGACGAGCCGGGCGGCCTGGCGGACCGCGGCGGCCGCGCCGGGTACGGCCTGGGCGACGGCGTGCGCGTCGGCGGCGGCGCGGGACTCGCCGAGGGCGCTGAGCGCCTCGGCGCGGGCCTGCGAGGCGGGCACCTGGAGCGCGCGGGCGCGCAGCGCCTCCTGTGCGGCGTGCCGGTCGCGTCCCGCGAACAGGGCCTGGGACAGGGCGAGCGCGGTACGGCGCTCGGCGGCGGACAGGTAGCGGTTGCGGCTGGACAGGGCGAGGCCGTCCGCCTCGCGCACGGTGGGCACGCCGATGATCTCGGTGCCGAAGTCCAGGTCGCGGACCATGCGGCGGATCAGGGCGAGCTGCTGCGCGTCCTTCTGCCCGAACAGGGCGAGATCGGGCCGGGTGAGGTGGAGGAGTTTGGCGACGACGGTGAGCATGCCGTCGAAGTGGCCGGGGCGGCTGGCGCCTTCGAGGCGTTCGCCCATGGGGCCGGCGCTGATCCGCACCTGGGGCTCACCGCCGGGGTAGACCTCGTCGGCGAAGGGCGCGAAGACGACGTCGGCGCCGGCCTCCCGGGACACCTTCAGGTCGGCGTCGAGGGTGCGCGGGTAGCGGTCGAGGTCCTCGCCCGCGCCGAACTGCAGCGGGTTGACGAAGACGGTGACGACGACCTCGCCGTCGGGTCCGACCGCCGCGCGGGCGGTGCGGACGAGGGCGGCGTGGCCCTCGTGCAGGGCGCCCATGGTCATCACGACGGCGCGGCGGCCGCGGCGCGCGCGGGCGGCCAGCTCGGCGGTGGTGCGCAGCGCGGTGAGGGTCATCGGGCGTCTCCTTCCCCGCCGTGGCTCCTGGCCTCGTTCGCGAGGACGTCCAGCAGGTCCTCGGCGGGTCCGGGCCCGAGCAGGCCGGAGGCGAGGGCCCGGTCCGCGGTGGCGCGGGCCATGGCGAGGTAGCCGGCGACGGTGTGCGGGGCGTGCCGGCGCAGCTCGGTCACATGGGCGGCGACGGTGCCGGCGTCCCCGCGGGCGACGGGCCCGGTGAGGGCGGCGTCACCGGAGCGCAGGGCGTTGTCGAGGGCGGCGCCGAGGAGCGGGCCGAGCATCCGGTCGGGGGCTTCGACGCCTGCGGTGCGCAGCAGTTCCATGGCCTGGGCGACGAGGGTGACGAGGTGGTTGGCGCCGAGGGCGAGGGCCGCGTGGTAGAGGGGGCGGTTCTCCTCGGCGATCCACTCCGGTTCGCCGCCCATCTCGATGACGAGGGCCTCGGCGGCCAGCCGCAGTTCGGCCGGCGCGGTCACGCCGAAGGAGCAGCCGGCGAGGCGCTGCACGTCGACGGAGGTGCCGGTGAAGGTCATGGCGGGGTGCAGGGCGAGCGGGAGGGCGCCCGCGCGGGTGGCGGGATCGAGCACCCGGGCGCCGTAGCGGCCGGAGGTGTGCATGATGAGCTGCCCGGGGCGGACCGCGGAGGTGTCGGCGAGGCCGCTCACCAGGCCGGGCAGGGTGTCGTCGGGGACGGTGAGCAGCACCAGGTCGGCGCGGGCGAGGACGTCGGCGGGAGGCACGACGGGCACGCCGGGCAGGAGTTCGGCGGCGCGGCGCCGGGAGGCGTCGGAGACGGCGGAGACGGCGACCGGGCGGTGCCCGGCGAGCTGGAGGGACGCCGCGAGCGCGGGGCCCACCCGGCCGGCGCCGACGACGCCCACGGTGAGCCGCGCGGGGCGGTCCTTGGGGTCGGGTTGCTGGACTGTACTCACGCGATGGCGGCCTTCCCGTTCCAGTCCGCTCTGGGTACCGGACGATTTCTCGTCATGTTAACGCGATCGGTTCCCGAGGTCTCCGCTCGTCCACAGCCGCAGGGGTGAGCACCTCGTCCACAGCCTGTGGACCGAGCGACCGGGAGGAGCGTCGAGGCGGCGCCACCCCCGTCCCGTACGGCTCCGTACGGGACGGGCGGCCGGGAGGACGACGGCTCCAAGCGCGGGACTGCCCTGGGCGGCCACGGGGCGGCCACGGACGACAGGCGAGACAGGCGTCAGGGGCGTCGGACGGCAAGGGCCACCGGCGCAAGGGCCACCGGCGCAAGGGCGCCGGACGGGAGGGCCACGGACGCAGGGGCCGCGGACGGGAGAGGCGGCGGACGGGAGGCCGCGGACGAGAGGGGCGGACGAGAGGGGCGGACGGGAGAGGCGGACGGGAGGCCGCGGACGGGAGAGGCGGACGGGAGAGGCGGACGAGAGGCCGCGGACGAGAGGCCGCGGACGGGGGCGCGGGGCTCCCCCGGCCGGGGTTCTCCCGCCCGGCTGCCCTCCGGGCGCGTGCGGCCCGGGTCAGCCGTGGCCGCCGCCTGCGCGCACCAGGCCGGTCTCGTAGGCCAGGACCACCACCTGGACGCGGTCGCGCAGGCCGAGTTTGGTCAGGATGCGGCCGACATGGGTCTTCACGGTCGCCTCGGACAGGACGAGGCGGCCGGCGATCTCACCGTTGGACAGGCCCTGCGCGACGAGGACCATCACCTCGCGCTCGCGGTCGGTGAGCCGCTCGAGTTCCTTGTGCTGGAGTTCCGGTCCCCCGGTGGGCAGCATCGGGGCGAAGCGGTCGAGCAGCCGGCGGGTGGTGGAGGGGGCGACGACCGCGTCTCCGCTGTGCACGGAACGGATGGCGGCGAGGAGTTCCCCGGGCGGTACGTCCTTGAGCATGAATCCGGACGCGCCCGCCTTGAGGCCGGAGAAGGCGTACTCGTCGAGGTCGAACGTGGTCAGGATGAGCACCTTGGGCGCATCGGGCTCGGCGCAGATCCGGCGGGTGGTCTCCACCCCGTCCAGCTTCGGCATCCGCACGTCCATCAGCACGACGTCGACGGCCGTCGAGCGCAGCACCGCCAGCGCCTCGACGCCGTCGCCCGCCTCGGCGACGACCTCCATGTCCGGCTGCGCGGCGAGCACCATCCGGAATCCGGTGCGCAGCAGCACCTGGTCGTCGACGAGCATCACGCGAATCGTCATCGGGTCCTCTTCCGTCCTGAGGTCGTTGGGTGGGTGATGGTGCGGTCCGGGGTGGCCGGGGAGGCCGCCGGGCGTGGCGTGGCGGGTTCGCCCCGGGGGCGACGGGGGCGCGGGACGGCTTCAGTGTGCCGGTTTGAGCGGCAGCAGGACGCTGATGCGGAACCCTCCGCCCGGCCGCGGTCCGGCGTCCAGGGTGCCGCCGACCATGCCGACGCGTTCGCGCATGCCGATCAGGCCGTGGCCCTGTCCGTCGGCGCCGCCCTCCTCGTACAGCTCGTGCGGAGCACCCTTGCCGTCGTCCTCGACGAGCAGGCCGAGGCCGTCGTCGAAGTACACCAGGCGCACGCTCGCCCCGGTGTTGGGGCCGCCGTGCTTGCGGGTGTTGGTGAGCGCCTCCTGCACGATGCGGTACGCGGTCAGTTCGACGCCGCTGGGCAGCGGGCGCGGGGTGCCCTCGACCTTGAAGTCGACGGGCAGCCCGGAGCCGCGGCACTGCTCCACGAGGTCCTCGATCTGCTCGACGTCCGGCTGGGGCACGTACTCGCCGGCCTCCATGTGCTCGCCGGTGCGCAGCACGCCCAGCAGGCGGCGCATCTCGGCGAGGGCCTGGCGGCCGGTGGAGGAGATGGTCTCCAGGGCCTTCTTCGCCTGGTCGGGCGCGGCGTCGATGACGTAGGCGGCGCCGTCGGCCTGGACGACCATCACGGAGACGTTGTGCGCGACGACGTCGTGCAGTTCGCGGGCGATGCGGGCGCGTTCGGCGGCGACCGCGACCTTGGACTGCGCCTCGCGCTCCTTCTCCAGGCGGGCCGCGCGCTCCTCCAACTGTGCGAAGTAGGCGCGGCGGGTGCGCAGCGAGTCGCCGAGGACCCAGGCGAGCGCGAACGGCACCGTCTGGAACACGACGATCGCGACGTTGCCCAGCGCGCCCGTGCCGGGATCGTGCCAGCGCATCTGCGCCAGCGGCGCGGCGAGCAGGCCGCCGGCCAGGCCGAAGCGGCGGGCCCAGCTCGCGCCGGTGGCGGCCACGGTGTAGACGATCACCAGCATGGCGAAGTTCGCCAGTGTGACCGACACGTCCAGGGCCAGCTGTGCCACACCGGTGGCGGCGGCCAGCAGCAGCATCTTCTCCGGCATACGGCGGCGCAGCGCGACGACGACGCTCAGCACGAGCATCACCGACACGGCGAGCCACGGCCGGTCCGTCCCGGCGGCCTCCCGGTCGACCGATCCGCCCGCGACGGAGAGCCCGAACAGGACGACGGCCCAGAAGGTGTCGACCCCGGTCGGGTGTCTGCGGAGGAAGTCGTAGAGGCGCTGCACGTAACCCAGAGTAGGGAAGCGGGATGTGTGCCGGGGTCAACCGGAGGGCCGATCCGGACCCCTCGTGCGTACTCCGCAAGGTGGAGGCCCCGTTCTCCTGTGCGCCGGGGCGAGGCCGGGTGCCTCCGCGCCCGGGCGAGGCCGGGTGCCTCCGCGCCGCACCGCGGCCGGACCGGCCGGGCGGTGGGCGACGCCCCCTCGGCGGGGCGCGGCCTCCGGCGCGCGTTCGGGCGGCCGGAGGTCCGAACCGCGGGCCCGGCGGTGCCGGCCGGGCCTCGGACGGGGCGCACCCGGGTCCGGGGGCGGGACGGCGGGGTCCGCCCCGGGGCCGCGCCCGCCGCACCCGGGTCGGCGGGGAGCGCGCCGGGCGCCTCGGCGGGGCGGGTCGGACGGCGCCCGCCGCGGCGCCAGGGGCTGCCCGTAGCCTGACGACGTGACGGAACAGGCGGCGGGCGGGGCCCGGGGCGGACGGACCGAGGACCCGGACGGTCCGGGGACCGCGCAGGCCCCGGAGACCGCACCGGACCCGGAGACCGCGCGGAACCCGGTGGATCCGGAGGATCTGGGGGATCTGGGGGATCTGGGGGATCCGGGGGATCCGGGGGATCCGGGGGATCCGGGGGATCCGGGGGATCCGGGGGATCCGGGGGATCCGGGGGATCCGGGGGATCCGGGGGATCCGGGGGATCCGGGGGATCCGGGGGATCCGGGGGATCCGGCGGATCCGGCGGATCCGGCGGATCCGGGGGCGGACTCAGGCGCGGACCCGGGCGCGGACTCAGGCGCGGACCCGGGCGCGGACCGGGGCGCGGACCCGGGCGCGGACCCGGGCGCGGAGGGTGAGTGGCGCGGGTGGCGGGTGGCGGTCCAGGACGCCCTGTACGGGCCGCACGGCTTCTACCACCGCCCGGAGGGGCCCGCCGGGCACTTCCGGACGTCGGTGCACGCCTCCCCGCTGTTCGCGCGGGCGGTGGCCGGGCTGCTGTGCCGGGTGGACGCGGCGCTGGGCCACCCGGACCGGCTCGACTTCGTCGACATGGGCGCGGGCCGCGGTGAGCTGGCCGCGGGGTTGGCGGCGGCGCTGCCGGCCGGTGTGGCGGCACGCACCCGTGTGCACGCCGTCGAGATCGCCGGACGTCCGGACGGCCTGGCCCCCGGGATCGAGTGGCGGGCGGAGCCGCCGCAGGACGTCACGGGGCTGCTGTTCGCCAACGAGTGGCTGGACAACGTGCCCGTGGACGTCGCCGAGGTGGACGCCGCGGGTGTGCCCCGACTGGTCCTCGTACGCCGCGACGGGACCGAGCGGCTCGGCGGGCCGGTGGCGGGGGCGGACGCCCGGTGGCTGGCGCGGTGGTGGCCGCTGCCGCCCGGTGAGCCCGGGGCGCGGGCCGAGATCGGGCTGCCCCGGGACACGGCGTGGGCGGCCGCGGTCGCCCGGGTGCGGCGCGGGCTCGCGGTCGCGGTCGACTACGCGCACACCGTCGGGTCGCGCCCCGCGTCCGGTTCGCTCGCCGGTTTCCGGGACGGCCGCGGGACGGCGCCGGTGCCGGACGGGTCGTGCGACGTCACCGCCCATGTCGCGCTGGACGCGTGCATGCTCCCCGGAGGGCGCCTGACCACCCAGCGCGCCGCGCTGCGCTCCCTCGGCGTGAGCGGCGCGCGCCCCCCGATCGCGCTCGCCTCCACCGACCCTGCGGGGTACCTCCGCGCCCTCGCGGCTGCCGGGGAGGCCGCCGAGCTCACCGCGGCGGGCGGACTCGGCGACTTCGGCTGGCTGATCCAGCCGGCCGGCATCCCGGACCCCCTCGCACCGCCCTCTCGCGCCCCGGACGCCGGGCCCGCCTGAGCCGCGGCCGTCGCCCGAGCCGCGGCCCCGGCCGTGGGGCGGCCGGGGCCGTGGGGCGGCCGGGGCCGGGACGAGCGTGGTGTCCGGACCGGGGTGCGCCCCCGGGAGCGCCCGCGCCCCGAGTGCCGGGGCCGAGCCGGGCACCCGGCGGGGCCCCGGGCGGGCCTACTTGTCGATGTCTCCGACCACGAAGAACATCGACCCCAGGATCGCGACCATGTCCGCCACCAGCGTGCCCGGGAGCAGTTCCGTCAGCACCTGGATGTTGTTGTAGGACGCCGAGCGCAGCTTCAGCCGGTACGGCGTCTTCTCGCCCTTGCTGACGAGGTAGTAGCCGTTGATGCCGAGCGGGTTCTCGGTCCAGGCGTACGTGTGCCCCTCGGGCGCCTTCAGGACCTTCGGCAGGCGCTGGTTGACCGGGCCGGGCGGCAGGCCGGCGAGCCGGTCCAGGCAGGCGTCGGCGAGGTCGAGGGCGTTGTGGGTCTGCTCCAGCAGGCACTCGAACCGGGCCAGGCAGTCGCCCTCCTCACGGGTGACCACCCTCAGCGTGTCCCGGAGCTCCCCGTACGCCAGGTAGGGCTCGTCGCGGCGCAGGTCCAGGTCGACGCCGGAGGCGCGCGCGATGGGCCCGCTCACGCCGTAGGCGTGCACGGCCTGGGGGGTGAGCACCCCGACGCCGCGGGTGCGGCCCCGGAAGATCTCGTTGCCGAGGACCAGGTCGTCGAAGACGTCCATACGGGAGCGGACGGCGGCGACGGCGTCCCGCGCGCGGCCGGACCAGCCCGCCGGCAGGTCCTCCTTGAGGCCGCCGACCCGGTTGAACATGTAGTGCATCCGCCCGCCGGAGACCTCCTCCATGACGTTCTGGAGCACCTCGCGCTCCCGGAACGCGTAGAAGACCGGCGTGATACCGCCCAGCTCCAGCGGGTACGAGCCGAGGAACATCAGGTGGTTGAGCACCCGGTTCAGCTCCGCGAGGAGGGTGCGCGTCCACACCGCGCGCTCGGGCACCTCCATGCCGAGCATCCGCTCCACCGCCAGGACGACACCGAGTTCGTTGGAGAACGCGGACAGCCAGTCGTGGCGGTTGGCCAGCATGATGATCTGCCGGTAGTCGCGTGCCTCGAACAGCTTCTCCGCGCCGCGGTGCATATAGCCGATCACCGGCTCCGCGTGCCGGATGCGCTCGCCGTCCAGGACGAGCCTGAGACGCAGCACCCCGTGTGTCGACGGGTGCTGGGGGCCGATGTTGAGCACCATGTCGGTGCTCTCCGCGGCGCCGCCGATTCCGACCATGGTCTCCGTCTGGGGAGTCATGGACACAGTCTCTCCTACGTAGGCTGGCGGCATGGAGACGGGGAGCGGGCACCTCACGGACACGTCGACGGCCGAACCCGAGTGGACCGGGCTGCCGCCGGGTCTGCTGCGGATGCGGCGAACCCTGCTGGCGGGGTGGCTGGGGCTGGTCACCCTCGCCACCGCCCTGCCCCCCGCCCTGCTCGCCGGCCCCGGCTGGGCGGCGTTCGCCCTGCTGCCGCTGGCGCTGCTGGTCTGGGGCTGGGTGGTGCTGGGCCGCAACTGGCGCTCCTGGCGCTACGCCGAGCGCGCCGACGACCTCCTGATCAGCCGCGGCGTGCTCTGGCACACGGTCACGGTCGTCCCGTACGGCCGGATGCAGCTGGTCGAGGTGACCTCCGGGCCGCTCGAACGGCACTTCGGACTGGCCAGCGTGCAGCTGCACACGGCCGCCGCCGCCACCGACGCCACCATCCCGGGCCTGGACCCGGCCGAGGCCGAACGGCTCCGTGACCGGCTCACCGAGCTGGGCGAGGCCCGATCGGCCGGGCTGTGACCGCGCGGGGGCCCGAGGACGGGGCCGCGCGAGGTTCCGAGAACGGGGCCGCGCGGGGGCCCGAGGACGGGGCCGCGGCGGGAGAGGCCCGGCCGGCGCCGGAAGCCGGCCACCGGGGCGCGGCACACCCGCCCGCGCGGGAGCGGGCGGACGTCCGGAAGGCATCCGGCGCCCGCGCGACACCCGGCCTCCACGGGACACCGGACCCCCAGGGGACACCGGACCTCCAGGGGGCGGCCGACTCCCCCGGGGCACCCGGCCGCCGCGAGGCACCCCACCCGCGCACGGCAGCGGACCCGGCACGGGCTGCGGCACCGGCACCCGGCGCACGGCCGACGCGGGCCGGGGCGCAGCCGTCCGACGCGGGGGACGCACCGACGGGCGGGCCCGGTACGCGCTCCGGGACTCCCGCGGCCGAGCGGCGGCTGCACCCCGTGACACCGCTGCGGCGCGCCTGGGCGCCGATAGCCGTACTCATCGGATGGGCCGTGCACGACCCCGGCCAGACCCAGCGCCAGCTGGAACGGCTGACCACCACCACGCTGCTGGTCGCCGTCGCCGTCGTCCTTCCGGCGGCCGCCCTGTACGGCTTCCTGACCTGGTGGTACACCCACTTCGCGGTCACCGACACCGAACTGCGCATCCGCACCGGCCTGGTGTTCCGGCGCACCGCGCACATCCGGCTGCAGCGCATCCAGGCCGTCGACGTCACCCGGCCGCTGCTGGCCCGGGTCGCGGGCGTGGCCAAGCTGCGGCTGGACGTGGTGGGGGCCGACAGCAAGGACGAACTGGCGTTCCTGGGCGAGCAGGAGGCGCGCGCCCTGCGCGCGGAGCTGCTGGCGCGCGCCGCCGGGTTCGCGCCCGAGACGGCGCACGAGGTCGGCGAGGCACCGGCGCAGGCACTGCTGCGCACACCCTCGGGAGTGCTCGCCCGCTCCCTGCTGCTGACCGGCTCCACCTGGGGCGTGCTCAGCGCCGCGCTCGTCGTGCCGCCACTGCTGTGGCTGGGCACCCACAACCTGTGGACGGTGCTCGCGGCCGCGCTGCCCCTGCTGGGCGCCGCCGGAGCGAACAGCGTGGGACGCTTCGTCGCCGACTACGACTGGACGGTCGCCGAGTCCCCGGACGGGCTGCGCATCGACCACGGGCTGCTGGACCGCGCCCACGAGACGGTGCCGCCCGGCCGGGTGCAGACCGTGCGGATCGTCGAGCCGCTGCTGTGGCGGCGGCTCGGCTGGGTGCGGGTGGAACTGGACGTGGCCGGGTCGTCGAACTCCGTGCTGCTCCCGGTCGCCCCGCGCGAGGTCGCCGAGGCCCTCGTCGCGCGCGTGCTGCCCGGGGTCGCCGTCCCGGCGCCCTCCGCGCTGTCCCGGCCGCCGCGGACCGCCGGCCGCTGCCTGCCGCTGTGGTGGCGCGGACACGGGCTGGTGATCACCGACGCGGTGTTCGCCGCCCGGCGCGGTCTGCTGTGCCGCACCCTGGCCCTCGTCCCGCACGCGAAGGTGCAGAGCGTACGGCTCGCCCAGGGGCCCTGGCAGCGCGTGTGGGGGCTCGCGGACGTGCGGGTGGACAACGGGGCGGACAAGAGCGTCACGGCCCGCCTGCGCGCCGCCACGGAGGCGGAGCATTTGCTGCACGCCCAGGCGGAACGGTCGCGCACGGGGCGCCGGGACGCCCGCCCCGACCGCTGGATGACGTCCTGACGGACGCCGGGGCCGCCCGGCCCGGCGGCCCGGACCGGCCGGACGGGGCCGCCGGGCCGGTCCACGGCTGGCCCCGGCCGGGCGAGCCGGCCGGCGCGCCGCGAAGGACGGCACGGCGGCCGGCCCGGACCGGCCGGCTTCCGGTGCCGCGGCGCGCGACGGCCGCCCGGCATGGTCCGGCGTCGGCGCTTGCCGGCGCGTGCGCCGGAGGCCCGGCGCGCCCTCGGGAGGCCCGGCAGGAGGGTGCGGGAGTGCCCGCCGGAAGCCCACGGACGGGACGCACCCGGGACGGGGCCCCGTCCGCGGCCTCGGGGCAGTGGGGCAGCGCCGGGCCTCGCGACGGGACGCGGCCTCCGGTGCGGCACACGGAGGGACGTGGCACGTACGGGCCGGAGGCCGCCACACGGGTGCGTGGCGGCCTCTCGGGGGCGACGGGGCGTCAGGAGACCGCGCTGCGCAGTCCCTGGATGTCGATCTGCTCGGTCTCGTCGTGCGCCGTCAGGTCGATCACCTGGCCGACCTCTCGCGTCCGGTCGCCCGCGGACCGGAACCGTGCCTCGGACTCGGCCTTGTGCAGGTCGAGCGCCTCCTGGCCGACGACGTCGGCGAGGTCCTCGTTCTGCACGGCCTCCAGCGCCGCGGACTCCGGCTTCTGGGTGCCGAAGAAGTCGAACCCTCCCTGGACCGCCGGGCGGCGTGCGGGCGTGCTCGGCGCGACCGCCACCGCGGTCGGCACCGTGAAGTGCCCGCGCGTCCGCCGCACCGGGAGCGCCCCGGCCGGGCGGGGCTCCGGAACGGCCTCGGCCGAAGCGGCGGCGGAGCCGGCCTCCGTCGCGGCGGGAGTGTCACGGCCGGCGGGCATGTCCGCCGCGGCGGGGGTCTCAGCGGCCTCCGGCCCGTCCGCCGGGGCGGCGGGCGCGTCGGCCGCGACGAGTGCCTCCGGCGCGACGAGTGCCTCCGGCGCGGCGGGGGCACCGGACCCGGCGAGCGCGTCCGCCGCGGCAGCGGCCTTCTTCTCCACGGCGTCCGCCGCCACGGTCTCGGAGCCCGCGGTGGCCGCCCCGGGCCCGCCCGCGCCGGTCCTCCCCCGCACCCCGCCCGCGGGCGCCTCGTCGGGAGCGGTCTCCCGGCCGCCGCCGGGACCGTCCGGACCACCGGGGCCGCCGGGACCGTCCGGACCACCGGAACCGTCACCGTCGCCGGAACCGTCACCGTCGCCGGAGCCGTCGCCCGAACCGTCGCGGGAGTCGGTCCCGGAGTCGGTCCGGGAGTCGGTCCCGGGGTCGGTCCGGGAGTCGGTCCCGGGGTCGGTCCGGGAGTCGGTCCCGGGGTCGGTCCGGGAGTCGGTCCCGGGGTCGGTCCGGGAGTCGCCCGTCGCGTCGTCGTCGGCACCGGTCCCGTCCCCGGCCTGCGCGGCGGCGCCGCCCGCGAAGCGGCTCAGCGCCGCGTTCGCGCGCAGGAACAGCCGGGAGCCCTCCGGGGAGAACACCGCGGGAGCCGCGGGCACGCCCCCGGGCTCCTCGGCCCGCGCCTCGCCCGTCTTGTCCGCCCCATCCGGCTCGTCCGCGGGCTCGTCGTGCGACCCCGCGCCCTCGGCCGGGGACGCCACGGCCCCGTCCTGCCGCGGACCGGACTGCCGCTGCTCCGGGACGGGCGGCAGCGCGGCGCGCGCGGGCGGGACGGTCTCGATCTCCATCAGGCGGCGGCCCTCCAGGGCGCTCGCCCGCTCGGTCTCCGCCGTGGCATAACGGCGCAGCAGGGAGGCGTGTTCGTTGCGCAGCTTCGCCAGTTCCGCCCGCTTGGCCCGCAGCCGCTGCTCCAGCTTGCCGCGCAGTTCGCGCGACTCGTCCAGATCGGACTCCAGCTCGGCGACCCGTTCCTCGTGCTGCCACGCGTCGCTCGCCCGCGCGCGCATGAGGTCGGCGACCCGCTTGCCGGCCTGCGCGTCCCAGCGGCGCATGACGACCGCACCGGTGACCGCGGTGAGCGCGGCCACCGCGGCGAGACCGCGCAGCGGTGCCGCTTGCGTGAACACCCAGGGGCCGAGAGCGCAGACGACGGAGACGCCTGCGATCGCCGACGGCGGCAGCAGCCTGTGCAGAGGCGGGGAATGGCGGTGACGTCCACGTGGCATGGCCAGAAACTTACCGCGCGTAGGCGCTCTGTGGTGCGTTGGGTCACAAAAACCCGGCCACCGCGGGGCACCCACCCGCGCCGGGCGTGCCACCGTTCCGCGTGGGCGCCCCACGCCCGGGGACCCGTCCCGGTCCGCTCCCCGGCCACGCCCGGTCCGCACTTGGTCCGCGCCCCGGCCGCGCCCGTCCGCGCCCCGCCCGAGGGATCCCGGCCGCACCGCACCGTCCCGCACCGCCCCGCACCTGCCCGGCACCGGCCGCCCAGCACCTCCCGCACGCCGCGCAGACCCCGCGCAGACGCCTCACGGATCCCCCCGCACCACTCCTGCACCACCTCGGCGCCACCTCGGCGCCTGCCCGCGCCCGCCCGCCCGCGGCAGCGGCCTCTCCCTCCGGGCACGCCCCGCGCCCCGGCACTCCCCCGAGGCTTCCCCCGGTCTTACCCGGACCTTCCCCCAGCCTTCCCCGCGCCTTCCCCGCCCCCGATGAACCTCCCACCCGAACTCGACGTCCTAGAGGGCGCAATGTCGCCGGATGCCCGAATCAGCGCCGGCACCCAGCCCTCACGCGGAATCACGGGAAGCGATGACTGCCAGGGAAGAGACGGACATGCCGGTCGACCCCACGGCCCCTCCCGGCCGCACGGGGCGGCGCCCCCTCCGCGGTCCCCGCCCCGAGTCCGTACCCGCTCTCGTCGCGCGGGCCGGCGTCCTGGTGGGCCTGCTCGACATCGCGGCCGGTGTCTTCCCCCGCTTCCGCCACAGCCGCATCCACACCGTCGCCGAGGTGCTTCCGGGCGCGCTGGGCCCGTTCGCGGCAGCGCTCTCGCTCAGCGCGGGCGTGCTGCTCCTGCTGCTCGCGCACGGCCTCAGACGCGGCAAGCGGCGCGCCTGGCGCGCCACCGTCGCACTGCTGCCGGTCGGCGCGTTCTCCCAGTTCGCCTACCGCAGCTCCGTGCTGGGCGTGCTCATCCCGCTCGCCCTGCTCTGGCTGCTGCTGCGCCACCGCGACCAGTTCGACGCCCTGCCCGACCCGCGCGGCCGGTGGCGCGCCCTCACCAACTTCGTCCTCCTGGGCGCCCTCTCCGTCCTCCTGGGCCTGGTCGTGGTCAGCGTGCACCCGGACGGCACGGTCGGTGACCCCGGCCTCGCCGACCGGCTGACCCACGTCCTGTACGGGCTGCTCGGCCTGGACGGCCCCGTCGACTACCGCGGCACCACCTCCTGGACGGTCGCCTCCTCCCTGGGCGCGCTCGGCCTGCTCACCGCCGTCACCACGCTCTACCTCGCGCTGCGGCCCGAACGCCCCGGAGCCCGCCTCACCCCGGAGGACGAGGCCCGGCTGCGCGGCCTGCTGGAACGGCACGGCGGACGGGACTCCCTCGGCCACTTCGCCCTGCGCCGCGACAAGGCCGTCGTGTTCTCCCCCAGCGGCAAGGCGGCCGTCACCTACCGCGTCGTCTCCGGCGTCATGCTCGCCAGCGGCGACCCGATCGGCGACGTCGAGGCCTGGCCCGGCGCCATCGAACGCTTCATGGACGAGGCCCGCGCGCACTCCTGGACTCCCGCCGTGATGGGCTGCTCCGAGACCGGCGGCCAGGTCTGGACCCGCGAGACCGGCCTGGACGCCCTGGAACTGGGCGACGAGGCGGTGGTGGACACCGCGGATTTCTCCCTCACCGGCCGCCCGATGCGCAACGTGCGCCAGATGGTCAGGCGCATCGAGCGGGCCGGTTACGAAACCCGGGTACGACGGGTCCGTGACCTCGGCGACGGCGAACTGGGCCGCATCCGCGGCGCCGCCGACGCATGGCGCGGCACCGACACCGAACGCGGCTTCTCCATGGCCCTCGGCCGGATCGGCGACCCCTCCGACGGCGACTGCCTGATCGCCACCGCCCACCTCGCCGACGACCGGCCCGGCCCCTACGGCGACCTCAGGGCCGTCCTGCACTTCGTGCCCTGGGGCCCCGACGGCGCCTCCCTGGACCTGATGCGCCGCGACCGCGCGGCCGACCCCGGCCTCAACGAACTGCTCATCGTCGCCGCCCTCGAGGCCGCGCCCCGGCACGGCATCGCCCGCGTGTCGCTGAACTTCGCGATGTTCCGCTCCGCCCTCGCCCGCGGCGAGCGGCTCGGCGCCGGACCCGTGCTGCGCGCCTGGCGCGGACTGCTGGTGTACCTCTCGCGCTGGTTCCAGATCGAGTCGCTGTACCGGTTCAACGCCAAGTTCCGGCCCCGCTGGGAGCCCCGCTTCCTCGTCTACCGCGCCTCCGCCGACCTGCCCCGCATCGGCCTGGCCGCCCTCCAGGCGGAGGGCTTCCTGCGCCTCGCGCCGCCTCTGCCGCGCGTGCTCCGGCGCAGGGCCCGGCCCGCCGGGCCCTGCGCACACACCCCGCCGGACCGGGAGGTCCGCGCGGCGTGACGCGGCGTGACCCGGACGGCCCGGCGCGGCCTCCGCCCCGCCCCGTGCCTTCCGTCCCGTCCGCCCCGCGCCTTCCGTCCCGCGCCTTCCGTCCCGTCCACCCCGCCCCGTCCGTCCCGTCCACCCCGCCCCGTCCGTCCCGTCCACCCCGCCCCGTCCGTTCCGTCCGCGCCGTACCGTCCGCCTTTTCCGGCTGCGGAGCCCGTGCCCGGGCCGCGCCGGGTTCGCCCCCCGCGCGGGGCCTACGCTGGCCGTATGAGCAAGCAGAGCGGACGCGGGCGCGTCGCGGGCCTTCCGGAATGGGACCGGTGCGCGGTCATGGGTGTCGTCAACGTGACCCCGGACTCCTTCTCCGACGGCGGCCGCTGGTTCGACACCACCGCGGCCATCAAGCACGGCCTCGACCTGGTCGCCCGGGGAGCCGACCTCGTGGACGTCGGCGGCGAGTCGACCCGCCCCCACGCCACCCGCGTCGACGAGGACGAGGAGCTGCGGCGGGTCGTCCCCGTCGTCCGCGGTCTCGCCTCCGAAGGCGTGACGGTGTCGGTCGACACCCTGCGCGCCTCCGTCGCGACGCGGGCCCTGGACGCCGGGGCCGCGCTCGTCAACGACGTCAGCGGAGGCCTCGCCGACCCCGCCATGGTCCCCGCCGTCGCCGCCGCGGGCGCCCCGTTCGTCGTCATGCACTGGCGCGGCTTCCTGCAGGGCGCGAACGTGCGGGGGCAGTACACCGACGTCGTCGGCGAGGTCGTCGACGAGCTGCACGCGCGCGTGCAGGCGGTGCTGGACGGCGGCATCGCCCCCGACCGCATCGTCGTCGACCCCGGCCTCGGCTTCTCCAAGGAGGCCGAGCACGACCTCGCCCTGCTGGCCCGGCTCGACCGGCTGCGCGCCCTCGGCCACCCGGTGCTCGTCGCCGCCTCCCGCAAGCGGTTCCTCGGCCGGGTCCTCGCCGGCCCCGACGGCGCCCCGCCGCCCGCCCGCGAGCGCGACGCCGCCACCGCCGCCGTCTCCGCGCTCGCGGCGCAGGCCGGCGCCTGGGCGGTGCGCGTGCACGAGGTCCGCGCCACCGCGGACGCGGTCCGCGTCGCCCGTGCCGTGGAAGGAGCGCGGTGAGCGCCCCGCACACCGACGTCGAACAGGTGGAAGCCGCCAACACCGCGTTCTACGAGGCTCTCGAACGCGGCGACTTCGACACGCTCACCGGGCTCTGGCTCAGCCCCTCCGACCTGGGCGTGGACGAGGAGTACCACGACCCGGCGGACACCGGCGTGGTCTCCTGCGTCCACCCCGGCTGGCCCGTGCTGACCGGCCGCGCCGAGGTCCTCCGGTCGTACGCGCTGATCATGGCGAACACGGACTACATCCAGTTCTTCCTCACCGACGTGCATGTCTCCGTCACCGGCGACACCGCCCTGGTCACCTGCACGGAGAACATCCTCAGCGGCGGGCCCGCGCCGGAGGCCGGCGACGAGCTCGGCCCGCTCGTGGGGCAGCTCGTGGTCGCCACCAACGTGTTCCGGCGCACCTCCGACGGCTGGAAGATCTGGTCCCACCACGCCTCACCGGTCCTCGCCGAGAACGACGACCAGGAGGACGGCGGTACGCCCGCCTGACGGGACCGACGTCAGCAGCGGACGCCGCGCGCCCCCGCAGGGACGAAGAAGTGGTTGGGATCACCCTGCCCGGGTAGGTGCGGCTTCCGGGTCGTGCGGCGCCGGGTCCCGCGAGGGAGACAGCCGCGGAACCCGGCTGAACCCCGTCACAGACCTCATCGGCCCCCGTCAGACCCGTCAGACCCCGTCAGACCCCGCCGGACCCCGCCGGACCCCTTTCCGCCCGGGTGCACACCGACTGCTCCGGACCGCCGCACCCGCGGCCCGGTGCCGCCGGTGCCCGCGGGTAGACTCGTTCGCGGCCGGTACACCGCCCGCACGCGGTGCGCGCCGGCCCTCACCGACGACTGCAGGAGTGATCGTGGATCGTGTCGCGCTGCGCGGCCTGAAGGCCCGTGGGCATCACGGCGTCTTCCCCGAGGAACGCGAGGAGGGCCAGACGTTCGTCGTGGACCTCGTCCTGGGGCTGGACACCCGGCCGGCCGCGGCCGACGACGACCTGACGAAGACCGTGCACTACGGCGTCGTGGCCGAGGAGGTCGTCGCGGTCGTCGAGGGCGAGCCGGTCGACCTCATCGAGACGCTGGCCGAGCGCATCGCCCGGACCTGCCTCGCGCACGACGCGGTACGGGAGGTCGAGGTCTGCGTGCACAAACCGGACGCCCCGATCACGGTGCCCTTCGACGACGTGACCGTCACCATCACCCGGAGCCGAGCATGAGCACGTCGTTCACCGGCGGTCCCCACGACCCGACCGTCCAGCCGGTGCCGGCCTCCGTCGTCGAGGCCGTCGACGCCGCCGACACCACCCTGCAGAACCCCCGGCGGGCCGTGCTGTCCCTCGGCTCCAACCTGGGCAACCGCCTGGAGACCCTGCAGGGCGCCATCGACGCCCTGGAGGACACCCCGGGCATCCGCGTCAAGGCGGTCTCCCGCGTCTACGAGACGGAGCCGTGGGGCGTGGAGCCCGGCAGCCAGCCCTCGTACTTCAACGCGGTCGTGGTCCTGCGGACCACGCTGCCCCCGTCCTCCCTGCTGGAACGGGCACACGCCGTCGAGGAGGCCTTCCACCGGGTCCGCGAGGAGCGCTGGGGCGCCCGCACCCTGGACGTCGACATCGTCGCCTACGCCGACGTGGTCTCCGACGACCCCGTCCTCACCCTGCCCCATCCGCGCGCCCATGAGCGCGCCTTCGTCCTCGCGCCCTGGCACGACATCGAGCCCGGGGCCGAGCTGCCGGGCCGGGGAGCCGTCGCCGCGCTGCTGGACGCCGTCCCCCGGGCGGGTGTCGCGCCGCGCGAGGACCTGGAACTCCAGCTGCCGGAGTAGTCGTTAAGGTCGACAGGACCGTCACGTCCGGGGGAGCTGAAGGGACACCGTGAGAGAGCTGCGCATCAGGGTGCTGGTCGGCGTTTTCGTCGTCGCCGGCGTCCTGTCCTGGGCGGGCGCCCGCCTGTGGAACTCGGTCGGCACGCTGCCCAGCGTCCCTCTGGCGGCGCCCGTCGTGCTGGCCGTGATCGCCGTGATCCTGCTCGCCACGGCCCTGTCCCTGCGCTCCCGGCTCAGAGCGCAGCGCGAGCGGCGGCCCGGCGCCAAGGGCGTCGACCCCCTCATGGCGGCCCGCGCGGTCGTCTTCGGGCAGGCCAGCGCCCTCGTCGCCGCCCTGGTCGCCGGCATGTACGGCGGCACGGGCGTCTTCCTGCTGGAGTACCTTGAGATCCCGGCCCGCCGCGACCAGGCGATCTACGCCGGCTTCTCGGTACTGGCCGGCGTCGGCGTCATAGCGGCCGCTCTCTTCCTGGAGCGCGTCTGCAAGCTCCCGGAGGACGACGACCAGGACGGCACCGGCGCCGCCCCCGCCGCCTGACCTCCCGGCCGGGGCGTGCTCCACTGCGGATCGGCCGCGCCCTGAAGGGGCGCGGGGAACCGCGCGACCAGCCACGACGGGGACGACGGCGCCGCGGGCGAACGACGTCACCTCGCGGCACCTCCAGCGAAGGACTCCGCCACGGCAACCGGCGGAGCCGCTTTGCCGCGGCGTTTCCGGCGGAGCGCTCAGCGGGCCAGTATCAGGCTCATCGCCTCGGCGCGGGTCGTGGCGTCCCGCAGCTGCCCCCGCACCGCGGAGGTCGTGGTCTTGGCGCCCGGCTTGCGGATACCGCGCACCGACATGCACATGTGTTCCGCCTCGATCACCACGATCGCGCCCCGCGCCTCCAGGATCCGCATCAGCGAGTCGGCGATCTGCGTGGTGAGTCGTTCCTGCACCTGCGGCCGGCGGGCGAACACCTCGACGAGGCGGGCCAGCTTCGACAGCCCGGTGATCTTGCCGCTGTCGGCCGGGATGTACCCGACGTGGGCCACCCCGTGGAAGGGCAGCAGGTGGTGTTCGCACAGCGACACGATCTCGATGTCCCTCACCAGGACCATCTCGTCGTGCCCCAGGTCGAACGTCGTCGTCAGGACGTCCTCCGGCTCCTGCCTGAGGCCCGCGAGCAGTTCGCGGTAGGCCCGCGCAACCCGCGCCGGGGTGTCCCTGAGGCCCTCGCGGTCCGGGTCCTCCCCCACGGCGATCAACAGCTCGCGAACGGCGTTCTCGGCGCGCTTCTCGTCGAACTCACCGATGGGGCCCTCGCCGGCCAGCGTCACCGGGTCCGTCATCTCGTGCCTCGTTCCTGTACCTGTCGCGTGCCATCACGCGCCTCACCTGCGGGCATACACACATGCCGCGCCCCCCAGGCTAGAACCCGGGGGGCGCGGCATCCATTCCGGGCCCGGTGAGATCACCGGGACCGGGGTGTCAGCTCTCGGGCCGCTCCTCGGCGACCGGGTCGGCCGCCGGGGCGGCGGTCTCCGTCGCCGTGGACTTCACGGTGCTGATCGCGGGGGTCGTGCCGTTGGCGCCGTTCGTCAGTGCGAGCTCCTTGGGGGAGAGCACCGGCGGGCGGGTCGACGGCGTACGGCGGGAGGAGCCGGTCCAGGCGGGACGCGGCGGCCGCTTGACGATCGGGGCGAAGATCTCCGCGATCTCCTCCTTGCCGAGCGTCTCCTTCTCCAGCAGGGCCAGGACGAGGTTGTCGAGGACGTCGCGGTTCTCGACCAGGATCTCCCAGGCCTCGTTGTGCGCGTTCTCGATGAGCTTCTTGACTTCCTCGTCCACCAGAGCGGCGACCTCTTCCGAGTAGTCGCGCTGGTGAGCCATCTCACGGCCGAGGAAGGGCTCGGTGTTGTCGCCGCCGAACTTGATGGCGCCGAGCCGCTCGGTCATGCCGTACTGGGTGACCATCGCGCGGGCGGTGGCCGTGGCCTTCTCGATGTCGTTGGCCGCGCCCGTGGTCGGGTCGTGGAAGACGAGCTCCTCGGCCGCGCGGCCGCCCAGCATGTAGGCCAGCTGGTCCAGCATCTCGTTGCGGGTCGTGGAGTACTTGTCCTCGTCCGGCAGGACCATGGTGTAGCCGAGCGCGCGACCGCGACTGAGAATCGTGATCTTGTGGACCGGGTCGGAGTTCGGGGAGGCCGCCGCGACCAGGGCGTGACCGCCCTCGTGGTACGCGGTGATCTTCTTCTCCTTGTCCGACATGATCCGGGTCCGCTTCTGCGGGCCCGCGACCACACGGTCGATCGCCTCGTCCAGCATCTGGTTGTCGATCAGCTTCTTGTCCGAGCGGGCCGTGAGCAGCGCGGCCTCGTTCAGCACGTTGGAGAGATCGGCACCGGTGAAGCCGGGGGTGCGGCGGGCGACGGCCGACAGGTCGACGTCCGGCGCGACCGGCTTGCCCTTCTGGTGGACCTTGAGGATCTCCAGACGGCCCTGCATGTCCGGGCGGTCGACGGCGATCTGCCGGTCGAAGCGGCCGGGACGCAGCAGTGCCGGGTCGAGGATGTCCGGGCGGTTGGTGGCGGCGATGAGGATCACACCGCCCTTGACGTCGAAGCCGTCCATCTCGACGAGCAGCTGGTTGAGGGTCTGCTCGCGCTCGTCGTGACCGCCGCCCAGACCGGCACCGCGGTGGCGGCCGACGGCGTCGATCTCGTCGACGAAGACGATCGCCGGGGCGTTCGCCTTGGCCTGCTCGAACAGGTCGCGGACCCGGGAGGCGCCGACGCCGACGAACATCTCGACGAAGTCGGAGCCGGAGATCGAGTAGAACGGCACCCCGGCCTCGCCGGCGACGGCGCGGGCGAGCAGGGTCTTGCCGGTGCCGGGCGGGCCGTAGAGCAGCACACCCTTGGGGATCTTGGCGCCGACCGCCTGGAACTTGGCCGGTTCCTGGAGGAACTCCTTGATCTCGTGGAGCTCCTCGACGGCCTCGTCCGAACCGGCGACGTCGGTGAAGGTGGTCTTCGGCGTGTCCTTGGTGATGAGCTTGGCCTTGGACTTCCCGAAGTTCATCACCCGGGAGCCGCCGCCCTGCATCTGATTCATCAGGAACAGGAAGACGACCACGATCAGGACGAAGGGGAGCAGCGAGAGCAGGATGCCCACGATCGGGTTCTGCTTCGACGGCGAGACGGTGTAGCCGTCGGGGATCTGCTTGTCCTGGTACTTCTGTTGCAGCGTGCTGGCGACGGTCACGCCCTGGTCGCCGATGTAGCTCGCCTGGATCTTCGAGCTGCCCTCGACCTTTTCGCCGTCCTTGAGCTCGGCCTTGATGGTCTGCTCGTCGCCGGTGGTCAGTTTGGCCGACTTGACCTTGTTCTCATTGATCGCCTGGACGACCTGGCCGGTGTCCACCGTCTTGTAGCCCCCGGACGAGCCGACGACCTGCATCAACACGACCACGGCAAGGACGGCCAGCACGATCCACATGACCGGCCCACGGAAGTATCGCTTCACGTCCATCCATACGGAGCGGTGCCGCCCCGTCCCTCCTGCCATAGTGAGTTTGATAAGACAGTTCTTCTGACGGTACCCCAGCATCGCGGCGCGGAGCCGCACGGACGCCTGACGAACCCGTCTGCCTGCTCCAACGGCGCGAACCCCGCCGGGGTTCCCGATCTTCCTACGGGACTGGGCCCTTCGGGTCAGCCGCCGTAGACGTGGGGCGCGAGCGTACCGACGAACGGCAGGTTGCGGTACTTCTCGGCGTAGTCGAGGCCGTAGCCGACGACGAACTCGTTGGGGATGTCGAAGCCCACCCATTCGACGTCGATGGCGACCTTCGCCGCGTCGGGCTTGCGCAGCAGGGTGCACACCTTCAGCGACTCGGGCTCCCGGGAGCCGAGGTTCGACAGCAGCCAGGAGAGCGTCAGGCCGGAGTCGATGATGTCCTCGACGATCAGGACGTGCTTGCCCTTGATGTCGGTGTCGAGGTCCTTGAGGATCCGCACCACGCCGGAGGACTGGGTGCCCGCGCCGTAGGAGGAGACGGCCATCCAGTCCATGGTGACGGGGGTGGACAGCGCTCGGGCCAGGTCGGCCATGACCATGACGGCGCCCTTGAGGACACCGACGATGAGCAGGTCCTTGCCCGCGTACTCAGCGTCGATCTTCGCGGCCAGCTCGGCCAGCTTCGCGTCGATCTCTTCCTTGGTGATGAGCACCTGCTTGAGGTCGGCACCCATGTCTTTCGCGTCCACCCGCATCACTTTCGGTCGTCCCACCGGCTCTCCGGCCCCTCCGCGGGGAGGGGCCGGATCCCCCTCCGCGGGGGAGGGAGTCAGCCTTGCCGGAGCACCAGTCTGCCACCCTGACGCCGGGCCACGACCTTGCCGGGGAGGTTGATGGCTCCCTGGCCGCGCCATCCCGTGATCAGCCGGTCGACCTCCTCGATGTGCCGGGCGAAGAGCGAACCGGCCGGGGCGCCTGCCTCGATGGCGGCACGGCGCAGGATCCGGCGGCGGACGGCGGGCGGCAGGGCGTAGAGCTTGGCGCATTCGAGCAGCCCGGCGGCGTCGCGCACCGAGGCGTCGGCCTGTCCGGCCCAGATGTCGAGGGCGTCGGCGTCGTCCCGCGAGAGCTGGGCCGTTCGGGCGAGGGCCTCGACGACCCCCTTGCCGAGGGCCTTCTCCAGCGCGGGCAGCCCCTCGTGGCGCAGCCGTGAGCGGGTGTAGGCGGGGTCCGCGTTGTGCGGGTCGTCCCAGACGGGCAGCGACTGCGCCATGCACGCCGTTCGGGCGGTCTGCCGGTCGAGCTGGAGGAAGGGGCGCCGGTAGCGGCCGCCGGCCCCCGAGACCGCGGCCATGCCGGACAGGGAGCGGATGCCGGAGCCGCGGGCGAGGCCGAGCAGGACGGTCTCGGCCTGGTCGTCGCGGGTGTGTCCGAGGAGGACGGCGGCGGCGCCGTGGCGTACGGCGGCGGCGTCCAGGGCGGCGTAGCGGGCGTCGCGGGCGGCTGCCTCGGGCCCTCCGTCGCGGCCGACGGTGACGGTGACGGCCTCGACGGGGTCGAGGCCGAGCTGGCTCAGGCGCAGCACGACTTCCTCGGCCCGCAGGTCGGAGCCGGCCTGGAGGCCGTGGTCGACGGTGACGCCGCCGGCCCGGATGCCGAGCTTGGGGGCTTCGAAGGCGAGGGCGGAGGCGAGGGCCATGGAGTCGGCGCCGCCGGAGCAGGCGACGAGCACGACCGGCGCGTGCGGAGCCCGCGCAGTCGGCGCAGTCGGCGCAGTCGGGGCAGTCGGGGCGTCGGCACGGCGTGCGCGGGGCGCCTGGGGGCGCGCGGCGGCCTGGGACGGAGGCGCGGGGGGCTGCTCGGGGGGCTGCTCGGGGGGCGCGGAGGTCTGCGCGGGCGCGGTCGCCGCCGTCTGCACGGAGGTGCGTCCGCCGGAGAGGCGCGCGGCGTGCTCGGGCTGTCCGGGGCGTTCGCCGTGCCCGGTGACGCGCCCGGTGACGTGCCCGGCGTCGGGCCGGGACTGTTGGGTGTGCTGGGTGTGCTGGGTGTGCTCGGTGAGGATGTCGTGGAGGACGCGGCGGACCGCCAGGCGTATCGCCGCGACCGCAGGATGGGGACCCATGTCCGGTTCCCTTCATGAAGTTGTCGGGGGGTGAACCCGAATTCGGTCACTCAGAGTGTGTCGATGGTGACAGAAGCGGGCCGTACCCCGAGCATTGCACGCCTGTCCATGCCCCACGGTCCCTCGGACGGGTGATTGGAGGGGCGTTCGTCTGCCGCCCGCCGGACGGCGTTCACTCCGCTCGTGCGCGGTGTCACTCCTCCGCCCTGCCGTGCACCCGTGCGATCCAGTCCGCCGGTCCGGCGATCTCCGACTTGGTGGGGAGGGTGTTGGGGGAGGTCCACACCCGGTTGAAGCCGTCCATGCCGACCTGGTCGACGACGGCCCGTACGAACCGTTCGCCGTCGCGGTACTGGCGGAGCTTGGCGTCCAGGCCGAGCAGTCGGCGCAGCGCGAGGTCGAGGCGGGAGGCTCCCCTGGCGCGGCGCTGCTGGAACTTCTCGCGGATCTCGGCGACGGAGCCCACCACGTCGGGGCCGACGCCGTCCATGACGTAGTCGGCGTGGCCTTCGAGCAGGGACATCACGGCGGTGAGCCGGCCGAGGATCTCGCGTTGGGCGGGGGTCTGGACGAGTTCCACCAGGGAGCGCCCGCCGTCGGCCTCCTCGCCCTCGGGCCGGCCGCCGGCGAGGGTCTGGGCGGCCTCCCGGATGCGCTCCAGGACGGTCCCGGGGTCGATGTCGGTCTGGGCGAGGAAGGCCTGGATCTCGCCCTCCAGGTGGTCGCGCAGCCACGGCACGGCGGTGAACTGGGTGCGGTGGGTCTCCTCGTGCAGGCACACCCACAGCCGGAAGTCGTGCGGGTCGACGTCGAGTTCGCGTTCGACGTGGACGATGTTCGGCGCGACCAGCAGCAGCCGGCCGCCGCCCGTTCCGCCGGCCGGCAGATCGCGGGCGGCGGGCGCGAAGGTCTCGTACTGGCCGAGCACGCGGGAGGCCAGGAAGGACAGCAGCATGCCGAGTTCGACGCCGGTGACCTTGCCGCCGACGGCGCCGAGGACGGCGCCGCCGGGCGTGCCGTCGCGGCGCTCCTGCATCTTGTCGAGCAGCGGCCTGAGGATCTCGCGGAACCCGGCGACGTTGGCCCTGACCCAGCCGGGCCGGTCCACGACGAGGACGGGCGTGTCGTCGAGGGTGTCGCCGCCGAGCCGGGTGAAGGCCCGTACGTGCTCCTCGGAGGCCTTGGCGTGCCGGCGCAGTTCGGCGACGACGGCGCGGGCCTCGTCCCTGCTGATCTCGGGGCCCGGCCGGACCAGCCGGGTGGCCGTCGCCACGGCGAGGTTCCAGTCGATCATCCCAGCGGGTGCGGCACCACCGATGCTCGTCATGCGTCAACCGTACGTGAGCCCCGCGGCCCGGGGCAGGCCGTCGAGTGCGCCCCGCCGGTGCCCCGCCGGTGCCGCGGCGGGCCTGCGGAGCGGGGTCGCGCCGGGCGCCCGGCACCGGGCGGCGGACCGGCAGGCAGTGGACGGGCAGTGGGCAGCCGGCGGGCAGCGGACAGCCGGCGGGCAGCGGACAGCCGCGGGCCGCTCCCGCCGCCGGACCCTCGGCGGCCGGTCGCCCGGCACCGCCGGGGCCCGCCAGGGCGCCGCCCTCCACGGCCCCGGCGGCCCCGGACGCCGGCCTCAGCGGCAGCCGCAGTCCGCGAGGGCGGTGGCGGCCCGGTCCAGGGCGGCCCGGGTGGCCCCCGGGTCGACGGTGCCGGAGGTGAGGAAGGCGAAGGCGAGGACGCGGCCGTCGCGGTCGACGACGGTTCCGGCGAGGGCGTTGACGCCGGTCAGGGTGCCGGTCTTGGCGCGGACGAGACCGGCGGCGCCGTCGGCGTAGCGGCTGGTCAGGGTGCCGGTGAAGCCGGCCACCGGCAGCCCGGTGAGGATGGGCCGCAGCTCGGGGCGGGCGGGGTCGGCGGCCTCGGCGAGCAGCGCGGTGAGCAGGCCGGTGGTGAGCCGGTCCTCCCTGCTCAGTCCGCTGCCGTCGTGGAAGGCGGTGCCCTCGACGGGCAGCCCGAGCTTGGCCAGCTGGGCGCGGACGGCGCGGCCGGCGCCGTCGAAGTCGGGGCGCTGGCCGGTGGCGAGCGCGGTGTGGCGGACGAGGGCCTCGGCGAGGTCGTTGTCGCTGTGGGTCAGCATGCGCTCGACGAGGGTGGCCAGGGGCGGCGAGGAGACGGTGGCGAGGGTCTCTGCGCGGGTGCTGGCCTTGGAGGGGCCGGGTGCGCTGGTGCGGATGCCGTGCAGGGCGAGGGCCTCGGCGAAGACGCGGGTGGCGTCGGCGGCGGGCTCGGCGCTGCGCGGGGCGGGGCCGCTGGTGGAGCCGTCGGTACGGGCTTCGTCGGCCATCAGGGCGGTGACCGGGGCGAGGTTGGCGTTGACCCCGATCGGGTGGAGCTCGGGACCGGCGTAGAGCGTAGTGTCGTACGACAGGGTGACCCGGCGTACACCGCGTTCGCCGAGCTTGCGGGCGGTGCGGTCGGCGAGGGTGCGCAGGTCGGCCCGGCCGGCGCGGTCCGGGCGGGCGGTGAGGGTGGGGTCGCCGCCGCCGACGAGGACGAGTTCGCCGGTGTCGGGCTCGAAGGCGGCGCGGGTGGTCAGCCGGTGGTCGGGGCCGAGCGCGGACAGCGCGGCGACCGCCGTGGCGATCTTGGTGGTGGAGGCGGGGATCAGGGCGTCGTCGGCGCCGGCGCCGTACAGGCGCCGGCCGGTGGCCAGGTCGACGACCGCGGCGCCGTGCCGCTCGCCCAGCGCGGGACCGCTCAGCAGCGGGTCGAGGACGTCGGCGAGCGGGCGGGAGCCGGGCGCGGACTTCACCACGGGGGCGGCCCCGCCGAGTCCGGCGAGCACGGAGGCGGCGCTGGGCGCGGGGCGGGGCCCGGCGGACACCGGGCGGGAGCCGTGACCGTGATCTGCGCCACCTGTCGAGCGGTCGGCGGCGGCCCGTTCGCGCTCGGCCGTACGCTGGCCGGAGGAGTCCCAGGGGCCCGCGGCGGTGACCGCGCCGACGGCGAGGGCCAGTCCCGCCGTTGCGGCACCGGCCGTGTACCCCCAGGTCCGCACCCGCGCGACCTGGGGTTTCGTGGACCGTGTCCACCGCGTGATCCTCGGTTTCAACGGTTTCGCGACCGCGGCGATCCGGGCGAGGCGGGGTCGCACGGCGTTCGCGATGCGCGCCGTCCGCGGCCCCGCGGACCGCCACGGCCTCAGCTCCGGCACGACCACCAGCCCCTTTCGCGAGCACTCACCTGCGTGAGGGACACTTAACCACCAGAACTGTGCGCTGATCATGGAGGAGCCACCGGTGGAGTTCGACGTCACGATCGAGATCCCGAAGGGTTCGCGGAACAAGTACGAGGTGGACCACGAGACCGGTCGGATCCGCCTGGACCGTCGCCTCTTCACCTCGACCGCCTACCCGACCGACTACGGCTTCGTCGAGAACACCCTCGGCGAGGACGGCGACCCGCTGGACGCGCTGGTCATCCTGGACGAGCCGACCTTCCCGGGCTGCCTGATCAAGTGCCGTGCGATCGGCATGTTCCGGATGACGGACGAGGCCGGCGGCGACGACAAGCTGCTGTGCGTGCCGGCCACCGACCCGCGGGTGGAGCACCTCCGGGACATCCACCACGTGTCGGAGTTCGACCGCCTGGAGATCCAGCACTTCTTCGAGGTCTACAAGGACCTGGAGCCCGGCAAGTCCGTCGAGGGCGCCGACTGGGTCGGCCGCACCGAGGCCGAGGCCGAGATCGAGCGTTC
Source organism: Streptomyces sp. B8-7 (assembly GCF_058833805.1). Classification (NCBI taxonomy): domain Bacteria; kingdom Bacillati; phylum Actinomycetota; class Actinomycetes; order Kitasatosporales; family Streptomycetaceae; genus Streptomyces; species Streptomyces sp. B8-7. The sequence goes on from NZ_JBYRRL010000004.1 coordinate 72,348, forward strand.
CTACAAGCGCTTCGAGGACCAGGGCGGCCACTGAGCCCTCTGACCTGCGCTTTCCGTAGGTCGTACGGTCCCTGGACCACGCTGCGGGCCCTGCCCCTCCCGGTGCTATTCGGGAGGGACAGGGCCCGTTCTGCGTTCACTCGGCAACGTCGCCGGAAGATCCTTCCGGGCTCTGGGCCGTCTCTGGGCCGTGGGAGCCGAAAATGGCCCCGTCTACGGCCCGTCGGGCGCGGTGCTCGCTGCTCGGCATGAGGTGGGCGTAGATCCGGAGGGTCAGCGCCGGATCGTGGTGTCCGAGGTACGACGCGAGCGCCTTGATGTTCTCCCCCGCGTCGAGCAGCACGGAAGCGTACATGTGCCTCAGGGCGTGCATCCCGTGCTCTCGGGCCGCCGGGTAACGGCCCCATTCGTCCTTCTCGTCCAGGAGGAGCCCGGCCCCCACGAGCGCGGGCTTCCACACGGATGCATTGAAGACGTTCCGGTGTACGGCGAGAGGCTTGCCGTCGCGTAGGAAGACGAGCTTGCGAGTCACCTCTGCGCCGTCGGGCGTCTGCCACGGCAGCGTGACCGGTTGTGGCGCGAACCTCCGGCAGTGCTCCGCTAGGCGCTCCCCGAGACCTTCGGACAGCGGGATGTCCCGCTCCTTGCCGCCCTTGGGCGGACCGAACATCAGGGTGCTGCCCGCCTGCTTCACCTGGCATCGCACGTGCAGCCAACCGCCTTCCGCGTCGATGTCCTCGACGGCCAGGCCGAACACCTCGCCCTGCCGCATCCCGGCGCCGAGCAATGCTCAAGACCTGTGGATCGACCCCGGGAGGAACGCGGAGGGCGTACCTTCCCGAATGATCCTTTGATGGTCACCGAGTAGGCCCGCGTTCGCAGCGCGGGTCGGGAAGGCACGCCCGTGCTCAGCGTAGTCAATGCCGATGGTTCGACCGAGTCCGGCTCCCTGATCGACGAGATCGTCCGTGAGGGCGCCCGGCGGATGCTCGCCGCCGCGCTGGAAGCCGAAGTCAACCAGTACATAGCCGAGTTGGCCGCCGAGACGGATGAGGCCGGGCGTCGCCTGGTGGTGCGCAACGGCCGCCACCGGCCCCGCACTGTCACCACCGCGGCCGGTCCCGTCGAGGTCACGGCCCCGCGCGTGAACGACAAGCGGGTGGATGCGGCCACCGGCGAGCGGATGCGGTTCTCCTCGAAGATCCTGCCGCCGTGGTGCCGCAAGTCGCCCAAGGTCAGCGAGGTGCTGCCGCTGCTCTACCTGCATGGACTGTCCTCGGGGGACTTCGTGCCCGCGCTGGAGCAGTTCCTCGGCAGCTCGGCCGGGCTGTCGCCGGCGACCGTGACCCGGCTGACGAAGCAGTGGAGCGACGACCACGCCGCCTTCCAGCAGCGCGACCTCGCCGAGTCCGACTACGTGTACGTGTGGGCGGACGGGGTGCACCCCAAGGTCCGGCTCGGGCAGGCGCACTCCTGCGTCCTGGTGCTGATGGGTGTGCGCCTGGACGGCACCAAGGAACTGATCGCGCTGGCCGAGGGGCTGCGCGAGTCCACCGAGTCGTGGGCCGACCTGCTGCGCGACTGCCGCCGCCGGGGCATGCGCGATCCCGAACTGGTCGTCGGCGACGGCGCGATGGGTCTGTGGAAGGCGCTGGCCGAGGTGTTCCCGGCTGCCCGCCACCAGAGGTGCTGGGTCCACAAGGCCCGCAATGTCACTAACGCCCTGCCGAAGTCCGCACAGCCGGGCGCGACGAAGGCGATGCAGGAGATCTACAACGCCGAGGACCGAACGCACGCCGAGAAGGCGATCGAGGCGTTCGCGCGCACCTACGGCGCCAAGTTCCCCAAGGCCGTCGCGAAGATCACCGACGACCGGGAGGAACTGCTGGCGTTCTACGACTTCCCGGCCGAGCACTGGATCCACCTGCGGACCACCAACCCGATCGAGTCGACCTTCTCCACCGTCAAGCTCCGCACCAAGGTCACCCGCGGGGCAGGCAGCCCGGCCGCGGCCCTCGCGATGGTGTTCAAGCTCGTCGAGTCCGCCCAGGCCCGCTGGCGCGCGGTCACCGGAGCCCACCTCGTCGCCCTGGTCCGCGCGGGCGCCACGTTCGAAAACGGCGTCCTGGTCGAGCGCGCAGAGACCGCCGCTGCCTGATCACGCGTCACCCGAACCACAACTCTTGACAATTGCTCGCTGGAGTACTAGGCCGTTTCGTTCAGATCATCTGATCATTGGTCTGGTTGTGCCGTTGGCTGACGCGCAGTGGGCGCGGATCGAGCCGTTACTTCCGGACCGGACGCCGAAGCGGGGTGGGCGGTGGCGGGATCACCGTGAGGTGATCGACGCGATCGCCTATAAGTTCCAGACCGGGACGCAGTGGATGCACCTCCCGGAGAAGTACGGCAACTGGCGGGGTGTCTATAACCGGCTGCGGATGCGGGCGGCGGACGGCATGTGGGAGCGCGTGTTCTCGGCGCTGATGGCCCAGGCCGACGATGAGGCCGACCTGAACTGGGTGGTCTCGGTGGACTCCACCATCGTCCGTGCTAGCAGGCTCCCTCACCAACGGGTCGCCCTACTGGTCGCAAAGAGACGCGAGGATGACCGCCGATGGCCAGTCCAGGAATTCCGCGAGATCAGCTCATCCCTTTGTCACGAACATGCGGTAGAAGAGATTCATCCCCCTTACCTCATCCTCTGGCCAAGGGCAATCCTTCAGATCGTGCCGGGATCCGACTCGCGGGTCCGAAGAAGTGTCTTCGGGAGCATTCTTGTAGTCCTTGCTGTCGGCGAAGCAGTGCAGGCTTCCGTCCTTGTTCCTCTTTGTTGCGTAGCAGTGGCGAGTTCCAACCATGTCGTTCAGAACAAGATGTGGTGTTGTCGGCTGCGGACTTCCCTCGCCTTTGTAGACGGTGGTGCCCCAGGGGCAGTCCCCGACCTCGTGCCAAGATCGGTCGTAGGGGGCCATTTGGCGAGGGCCAGACCACGGCACGTTCCTATATGAGATGCCCGTTTGCCGGTTGAACAGGAAACGGTCACGCTCTTCCGTTTCTGATGTGCCATGGACCTCCTCTGCGTAGTAGCAACCGCGAGTCCAGTACTTGGTCAGGACCAGGTGAACGAGGCTCATATCTCGATGGTGCTTCTTCTTCATTTCGAGATCAAGAAACCACGCCCTTATCGGGCTGCGTCACCTCAGGACTCCCCCATCGTCTGAGAACCTCGGCTTAAGTCGGATCACCCCATCGTCATGGACATTACCTACGAACCCCAAGCCCTTGGGCCTGGCAGGCCACTGAGCCGCTCGCCGCGCAGAACCCCGATGGCGCCCACGATGTCCGACGCGATGGCGTCGGGCGCGGGGGAGCTATCGGGCCACTCGCGGCCGGCGGCCACCCACATCGTTCGCAGTCCGACTGTCCTCGCCCCGACCATGTCCGTCTCGGGATTGTCGCCGACCATCCATCCCCCGTCGTTGAGAGCCAATCCGCACTCAGCCGCCGCGGCCTCGAAGAACCGACGCTCCGGCTTACGTACCCCCGCTTCCCCCGACACACAGATGCCGTGGAAGAGCGGGGCGAGACCGGTCGCAGCGAGCTTGGCGCGCTGGATGTCACCCGCGCCGTTCGTCGCGATGCCGATGGTCCACCCCGCGCGGCGCAGGGCTTCGAGCCCTTCCCTGGCCCCGGGGAAGCAGTGCACCGAGTGCGCGACGCCATCGACGTACTCGTGCCAAAGGTCTTCCGGGGCATCGCCGAGATGGAGGATCGCCCGCAGGTCCACGAAGTCCTCAGGGTGTGCCCGCTCGCTGAGCCGATCACAGATTATGGCCTCTGCCTCATGGGGCAGGGCACGCGAGCGCACGAAACCACGGGCCCAGTACTACAGCCTCAGATCATGTGACTGGTGATCGGTGCTGATCGTTGTCCGGTCATGCTGATGGATGTGAGTACGGAACACGTCGGGAACTGGGCCGAGGGACTGGCTGTCCTGACTGGCGGGTTGGGGCATCTGTTCGCCCGGCCGGAGCCGCGGGAGGTGTTCGCCGATCTCGTCGAGGGGCTGTTGTCGGACCTGGGCCGAAAGAACGGCTGGACGATGGCGGGGAGGGCCGGGCATGCCACCCCGCACCGGATTCAGAAGTTCCTTGGTGAGGCGTCCTGGAGCGCGGACGCGCTGCTGAGCGAGGTGCAGGCGTATGTGGCGCGGGAGTTGGGGGATCCGGACGCGACGCTGGTCCTGGACGACACCCAGGTGATCAAGAAGGGGGACAAGTCTGTCGGGGTCGCCCACCAGCACTGCGGGACGACCGGTGACGTCCGCAACTGCCAGGTCATGGTGATGCTCACCTACGCCGCCGCGAGCGGCCACACCTTCTGCGACCGGCGCCTGTACCTGCCGCAGTCCTGGACGAAGGACCGTGAGCGGTGCCGGGCGGCCGGGGTGCCCGACGAGGTCGTCTTCACCACCAAGCCGCACCTGGGCATCGCCATGCTCCAGGGCGCGGCGGCCGGCGGCCTGCCGTTCTCCTGGGTGGCCGCAGACGCGGACTACGGCAAGGACCCCGCCCTCAGGTCCTGGCTGCACGAGCAGAAGATCCGCTACGTGCTCGCAGTGCCGGTCTCCCTGCCGGTTCAGGGCCCGCCGGGCAAGCTGCGCCTGCCGAAGGTCGCGGCGGCCGGTGATCTGCTGCACTACGCCACGGTGCGTGAGCAGTGGGAGCGCCGCAGCCAGGGCGAGGGCTCCAAGGGCCGGCGCGCCTACGACTGGGCCTGGTTCGAGGTCACTCTGCCCGGACAGATGCCGGCCGACGGCTTCGCCCACCAGCTGCTGATCCGCCGCAGTACCGAGAAGAAGCAACTGGCCGGCGGCTTCGTGGACTTCGAGTACGCGTACTTCCTCGTTCATGCCCCCGCCGGCGACCCGGTCACCGAGGCGATCGTGAGGGCCGGGGTCCGCTGGAAGATCGAGGAGAACAACGAGCTTGCCAAACAGATCACCGGCCTCGGCCAGTACCAGGTCCGCCGCTGGACCTCCTGGCACCGGCACGTGACCTGCGCGATGCTCGCCCTGGCCTTCCTGACCGTCCAGCGCGCCCGCCACCCCGACCCGGAACCAGAGCCTGCGGCTGGGCCCACTGGTCCAGACCCGGCAGTCGGGGGAAAAGCGCAGGCAACAGCGGGAAGGAACACCTTCCCCTGATCCGGCTGACCGTCCCGGCCCTCGCCTGTCTCCTCGCCGCCACCGCCCTGACCGCCCACCACAGCGACGCCTACCACCTCCAGCAGCATCACTGGCGAGCCCTGCACCAGACCCGGGCCACCGTCAGCCACTACAAACGGCGCGGCGACCCCCTGCCCGCCCGCCTCCGTCCCTGGCGACAACCCGAACAGAATCGATCACAAACTCAAGATCTGAGGCTGTAGTACCAGTCCTCAAGGCCCGCGGTACGGTCGATCAGAGTGTTGTCCAGGTCGAAAAGTGCCAGCACACGGCGACGCTACGCCAAGTGGCTTCCGTCGCATTCAGCCCCCTCCGTCTGCGTTCACGTCCGTACGCACTGCGGGTCTTGGGGCCCGGGCTGGGCCGTCTCCGGGCCGTGGGACGACCGCCAGGGGGGCACCTTCGACCACCATCAATCACCACGCCCGGGCGCAGCTCAGCCACCGATTGGACGTAGCCGCAGGTCAGCGCAACAATTCGAGGTCTACAAGGACCTGGAGCCCGGCAAGTCCGTCGAGGGCGCCGACTGGGTCGGCCGCACCGAGGCCGAGGCCGAGATCGAGCGTTCCTACAAGCGCTTCGAGGACCAGGGCGGCCACTGAGTCCCGCCGTCCGCCGTCCGTGAACGGGCCGCACGCGTGCGCGTGCGGCCCGTTCACGTGTCTGTGCGCATACTGAGCCCTATCGGTGTCGTACAGGGAGCGCTGCTTAGGTGACGGAGGCGGAGGACCGCAAGCCGCAGTCGGACGAGGCGAGGAGTGCGTTCGCTCCCCCTGCGGGGGTGGAGACGGCGGACGCCGTGGACACGGAGTCGGCGACGACGTCGGAGTTCGCGGTTCCGGCGGGGCTGGACGTGCCGGGCTCGCCGGACGCGGAGCCGGAGGGGTCGGCGTTCAGTCCGCCGCGTACCTACAGCACCCGGAGCGCTCCCTCGGCGTTCACTCCGGCCTCGGGCATCCCGCTGGTGGGCGGGGCCAAGGACGCTCCCTGGCAGGACCGGATGCGCACGATGCTGCGGATGCCGGTGGCGGACCGGCCCGCGCCGGAGCCGGTGCAGCGGGCCGAGGAGGGCGGTCCGGCCGTCCCGAGGGTGCTCGACCTGACGCTGCGGCTCGGCGAGCTGCTGCTGGCCGGCGGTGAGGGCGCCGAGGACGTGGAGGCGGCGATGTTCGCCGTGTGCCGCTCCTACGGGCTGGACCGGTGCGAGCCGAACGTCACCTTCACCCTGCTGTCCATCACCTACCAGCCGTCGCTGGTGGACGACCCGGTGTCCGCGGCCCGGACCGTGCGGCGCCGCGCCACCGACTACACGCGCCTGGCGGCCGTGTTCCAGCTGGTGGACGACATCAGCGACCCGGAGACGCACATCTCGCTGGAGGAGGCGTACCGGCGGCTGGCGGAGATGCGCCGCAACCGGCACCCGTATCCCACCTGGGTGCTGACGCTGGCCAGCGGGCTGCTCGCGGGTGCGGCCTCGGTGCTGGTGGGCGGTGGTCCGGTGGTGTTCGTCGCGGCCGCGCTCGGCGCGATGCTCGGCGACCGGCTGGCGTGGCTGTGCGCGGGGCGCGGGCTGCCGGAGTTCTACCAGTTCACCGTCGCCGCGATGCCGCCGGCCGCGATGGGCGTGGCGCTGACGCTGGCGCACGTCGACGTGAAGGCGTCCGCGGTGATCACCGGTGGCCTGTTCGCACTGCTGCCCGGACGGGCCCTGGTGGCCGGCGTGCAGGACGGTCTGACCGGCTACTACATCACCGCGGCCGCGCGCCTGCTGGAGGTCATGTACTTCTTCGTGGGGATCGTCGTCGGCGTGCTGGTGATGCTGTACCTCGGCGTCCAGGTCGGCGCGAAGCTGAACCCCGACGCGGCGCTGAGCGTCAGCGAGCGGCCGGTGGTGCAGATCATCGCCTCGATGGTGCTGTCCCTGACCTTCGCGGTGCTGCTCCAGCAGGAGCGGACCACGGTGCTGGCGGTGACGCTCAACGGGGGCGTCGCCTGGTCGGTGTACGGCGCGATGCACTACGCGGGCGGTCTGTCGCCGGTGGCGTCCACGGCGGCGGCGGCGGGGGTCGTGGGTCTGTTCGGACAGTTGCTGTCGCGCTACCGGTACGCGTCGGCGCTGCCGTACACGACGGCGGCGATCGGCCCGCTGCTGCCGGGCTCGGCGACGTACTTCGGGCTGCTGGCGATCGCCCAGAACGACGTGGACAAGGGGCTGGGCTCGCTGACCAAGGCGGCGGCGATGGCGATGGCCATCGCCATCGGCGTGAACCTGGGCGCGGAGATCTCGCGGCTGATGCTGCGGGCGCCCGGGGCGGCCGGAGGGGCCCGCAAGGCGGCCAAGCGGACACGCGGCTTCTGACGCCTGCCCGGCAGCCGCGGTGCTGGTCGCCCTGCTGGTAGGGGTCGGGGTACTGCTGCGGGTACGGCACGCCCGGGTGCGGCTGACCCGGGTACGGGGCCTGACGGGGGTGTGCCGGTGACTGGGGGTACGGCTGGGACTGGGGGTACGGCTGGGACTGGGGGTGTGCCTGGGACTGGGGGTGCGGCTGGTGCTCCGGCCCGGGAGGGGTCTGCTCGGGGGACGCGCCGCCGTACCGCGGGTCGTGGGGCTGTCGTCCGTACTGCTGCCGGTCGCCGCCGTACTGCTGCCCGTACGACGGGCCGCCCTGCCCGCCGTACGGCGCGTCGTGCCGCCCCTGCTGCTGGTACTGCTGCTCGTCCTGCCGGTACCGGCCGGGCTGCTGGTACCGGCCGGGCTGCTGGTACTGCTCGTCCTGCTGGTACCGGCCGGGCTGCTGGGAGTGCCGGTACCGGTCGTCGTACACACGCCCGTACTGCTGCTGTCCGCCGTACGGCTGGTCGGTGTCGTCCGCCGGGTCGACGCGGCGCAGCTGCGTCGTGGCGTCGTCCAGGGGCGGGTACGGCTGCTGCGGGGACCGGGCGGCGGCCGGGCCGGTGGGCGGGAGCGGCTGCCGCGGGTTCTTCTTGGCCTGGGAGCGGGCCTTGAGGAACTCGAAGGCGATGGGGATCACCGAGACGAGGACGATCAGGATGAGGATCGCCTCGATGTTCTTCTTGACGAAGTCGATGTTGCCCAGCCAGGAGCCGAGCAGGGTGACGCCGGCGCCCCAGAGGATGCCGCCGATGACGTTGAAGACGAGGAACGAGCGGTACCGCATGCCGCTGACGCCGGCGATGATCGGCGTGAAGGTGCGCACGATGGGCACGAAGCGGGCGAGGACCAGGGACTTCGGGCCGTACTTCTCGAAGAACTCGTGCGCCTTTGTCACGTTCTCCTGTTTGAAGAAGCGGGAGTCGGGGCGGTTGAACAGCGACGGGCCGACCTTCTTGCCGAACATGTAGCCCGCCTGGTCGCCGAGGATCGCCGCGACGCAGATCAGCGCGATCGCCGCCCACAGCGGGAAGTCGAGCTGACCGGAGGTGATCAGCAGGCCCGCCGTGAACAGCAGCGAGTCACCCGGCAGGAAGAAGCCGATGAGCAGCCCGGACTCGGCGAAGACGATCAGGAGCAGGCCCCAGATACCGAAGTTGTCGAGCAGGTTGTTCGGGTCGAGCCAGCTCGGTCCGAGTGCGAGCGTCGTCACGGTTCCGGGCTCCAGAGGGGTGAGGGGGGACTCGGCCGCCGCGCGCGGCCGGGCACAAGCTATCAACGCCCGACGGCGACTGCGGGTTCCACCGGGTGTCTCCAGGATGCACGGCGCGTGGACCGGGACGAAGCTGTGAGTTATGGGCATCGAGGACTACGGCGGCGGCCAGGAGCCCCAGCCGGACGTACTGGTCGTCACGACGAACGACGTCCCCGGGTACCGCGTCGAGCGGATCCTCGGCGAGGTCTTCGGGGTGACGGTCCGCTCCCGCCATCTGGGCAGCCAGATCGGGGCGGGGCTGAAGTCGCTGGTCGGCGGTGAGCTGCGGGGGCTCACCAAGACGCTGGTCGAGACCCGCAACCAGGCCATGCAGCGGCTGGTGGAGCAGGCCGCCGCGCGCGGCGCCAACGCCGTCCTGGCGTTCCGCTTCGACGTGACCGACGCGTCCGAGACCGGCACCGAGGTGTGCGCCTACGGAACGGCCGCCGTGGTGGCCCCCGACTAGGTGTATTGCCCTGTGAGGTTGGGGACGCGGCTGGCGGGTGGTTTGCCCTTCAGCGCGGTGTGTCCGCGGTGGTGATTGTAGGTGTGCAGCCACTGGGGGAAGGCGTCGCGTCGTTCCTGTTCTGAGCGGTAGGGGCGGGCGTAGGCCCATTCGTCGAGCAGGGTGCGGTTGAGGCGTTCGACCTTGCCGTTGGTCTGGGGCCGGTAGGGCCGGGTTCGTTTGTGGGTGATCCCGGCCGCTGCCAGCGTGTCGCGCCAGGCGTGGGACTTGTAGCAGGAGCCGTTGTCGGTCAGGACGCGCTCGACGGTGATCCCGACGCCGGTGAAGTAGGCGTGGGCCCGGGTCCAGAAGGCGGTGGCGGTTTCTTTCTTCTCGTCGGTGAGGATCTCGCTGTAGGCGAGGCGGGAGTGGTCGTCGACGGCGGTGTGGATGTAGCTGTAGCCGGCGTTCCGGCGGTTCTTGCGGCCGGCCTGGCGGCCCAGGGTCTTGTGGCCGCCGCCGTCGGGGATGTTGCCGGGCTTCTTGATGTCCACGTGCACCAGTTCGCCGGGACGTTCGCGTTCGTAGCGGCGTATGTTCCGGCCGGTGGCCCGGTCCAGGTGCGTGAGGCGGGCCAGGCCGTAGCGGGTCAGGACCCGGTGGACGGTGGAGGGCACCAGGTCCAGCAGGTGCGCGATGCGGGCCGGTCCCCACCGGCGCAGGAGCCGGATCTTGATGATCCGGCGTTCGGTGCGGGTCGGCGTCCGCCGGGGGCTGTGGTGCGGGCGGGAGGAGTGGTCGGCCATTCCGGCCTCGCCCAGGGCCCGGTAGCGGGCGGCCCACCGCTGGGCGGTGGTGGGCGAGACCTGGAACCGCTCGGCGGCCCGCCGCAGCGGCCAGCCGTCCTCGACCACACAGCGGGCCAGGCGCAGGCGTCCGGTCTCGGTCAGGGGTGCATTACGGTGGGGCACGAGGGCCTTTCTGGTCGGTGTAGACGTCGCAATCCACACCGAACCCGGAAGGCCCTCACCCGTTCAAGCAGTCCCAGCCGAGACCTCCATCACCCGTCCACAACCTCCCGGGGCGATACAACTAGGGCGTGCCGCCCCGGCGGCGCCTGGGCCGGCCGGAGCCGCCCGACACCCGTGTTCCCGTTCGGCCGTCCGAGCTCGACGGCGCCTCAGTCGCCGCTCCTCAGCTTCTGCTCGTCACCCCGGAGGCACAGCTCCTCGTGGTGCACGGGCCGGCACGCGCGGCGTGGCGGTGGCGCCCGGGGCACTGGCACGCCGGTGCACCTGGGGGGCCGGGGCCCGGCCGTCGAGCGGTCCGGCCGGGTGTGGTCGGCGGCCCCGGCGGGAGGGGTTCTCCCGGCCGGGGCGTGGGGGCTCAGACGGCGTGGCGGGCGGCGTTCGCCGCGATCGCGTCGCGGACGTACACCGCGAGCCCGGTCCGGATCCTCTCGTAGGTCGCGGTGAACCGCGGGTCCTCGACGTACATCCGTCCGAGTGCGGCGTGCAGCTCGTGCGAGCAGTCGTAGGAGGTGGCGCAGATGAACCGGCGGTGCTCCTCGGCCACGTCCATCGCCGCCCCGGAGCCGGCCGGCACGCCCTGGTCGAGCAGCGCGGCCAGGCGCTCGTGCAGGGCGTTCATCTCCTCGGTGAGCCGCTTCCAGTCCTCCTTGCGGTAGGCGGCGGTGCGGCGCCGGGACTGCTCGTAGGCCTCGGTGCGGCCCCAGCGCTGCGCCGCCTCCTCCTCGAAGTGGTCCGGGTCGAAGTCCCCGAACACCTCGAACTTCTCCTCGGGCGTGAGATCGATCCCCATCGTGCGTGCCTCCAGGGCGTGCTCCACGGCCGCCGCCATCGCCCGCAGCCTCCCGATCCGGTCGGTCAGCAGCGCGTGCTGCCGGCGCAGGTGCGCGCGCGGGTCCGCATCCGGGTCGTCGAGCAGGACGGCGACCTCGTCGAGAGGGAAGCCGAGCTCGCGGTAGAACAGGATCTGCTGCAGCCGGTCGAGGTCCTCGTCGGTGTAGCGGCGGTGACCGGCGTGGCTGCGCTCGCCCGGGGCGAGCAGGCCGATGGCGTCGTAGTGGTGCAGGGTGCGCACCGTGACGCCGGCGAACCCGGCGACCTGTCCCACGGAGTAGCTCACTTCCGCTCCTTTCTCGGTACGCCCTCCACGGTGCGGCCTCACGCGGCGTGAGGTGCAAGCCGGAGTCCGTCGGACGCGCCGGCCGGCCCGCCCGGCGCGTCCGCGGCGGCGGTCAGTCCCCGGTGAGACCCCGGTCCAGGTCCACCAGCTCGAAGGCGGTCCGGCCGTCCAGGGACTCGCGGATGACGTCCGCGTGCCCGGCGTGGCGGGCGGTCTCCTCGACGAGGTGGAGCAGCAGCCACCGCATGGACACGCGGCCGTCCTTCGGGAACCAGGGTGCCGCGGGCAGGGGGAAGGTGTCGTCGAGCGACGGCACGGAGCGGATGAACTCCTCGGTCTCCCGCACCACGCCGTCCCAGAAGGACAGCATCTGCGCGACCGTCTCGTCCTCGGTGAGCCGGAAGCCCTCGGCCCAGGTCTCCTGGGTGCGGGCCCGCTCGTTCGGCTTCTGCTGGGCCATCCGCAGCCAGGTCAGCTCCACCTCGGCGACGTGCTTGAGCAGCCCGGACAGGGACAGCTCGCTGGCGCTGGGGGTCTGTGCGGCCTGCTCGTCGGTCAGGCCCAGCAGCGACCGGCGGAGTGCGCCGCGCTGGGCCTCGACGAAGGCGAGGAGCGCGCCGCGCTCGTCACCGTGGGCCTCGGCGGGAACATGGGTGGGCATGAGCTGCTGCCTTTCGTGGGTGGGGGCACTGCCGTCCGACCTCCACGACGCTACGGGCCCAAGCGGTCAGATCCTGTCCGCTACGGCACCGCGACTCGCTTCCGGGCATGTTCAGGGCGCTTCCCGGCGTCCGGAGGCTCCTGCGGGCCGGCCGGCCAACGCTCCGGACGGCCCGGCGACCTCTCCGGACGGCCCGGCGACCTCTCCGGGCGGCCCGGATACCGCTGTGGACGTCAGGAGGCCGCTGTGGACGTCAGGAGGCCGCCCGGCGGCTTCACCCGTCCGGGGCCGCCCGGAAACCGGTCCGGCCCGCCTCGGGGGTGTCGAGGCACCCTGAAGCCGCCGGGCCGGCCGGCCCGGCGGCTTCAGCGGGAGGCTCAGAAGGGGAACACGCTCCGGCCGTGCTGGACGGAGATCCACTTCAGGGTGGTGAAGGCGTCGAGGGTGGGCTCGCCGTTGAGGCGGCCGACGCCGGAGTTCTTCTCGCCGCCGAAGGGGACGAGGGGCTCGTCGTGGGCGGTGCCGTCGTTCACGTGGAACATGCCGGTGTCGATGCGCTGGGCGAACCGCACGCCGCGCTCGACGTCCGCGGTGTGCACGGCGCCGCTGAGGCCGTAGGGGGTGTCGTTGACGAGGCGGACGGCCTCCTCCTCCCCGTCGAACGGGATGAGGAAGGCCACCGGACCGAACACCTCCTGCTGCAGCAGGGGCGAGTCGGCCGGCAGGTCGGTCAGCACGGACGGCCCGACGAGGTTGTCCCGGGTGGTGCCGCGCACCAGCGCGGTGGCGCCCGCGGCGACGGCCTGCTCGACGACACCGGTGACGGACTCCGCCTGCGAGGAGTTGATCAGCGGGCCGATCACGGTCTGCGGGTCGCGCGGGTCGCCGGTCTTCAGGGATCTGACCCTGGCGACGAACTTCTCGGTGAACTCCGCCGCCACGGAGCGGTCCACCAGGATGCGGTTCGCCGCCATGCAGACCTGGCCCTGGTGGACGTAGCGGCTGAAGACCGCGGCGTCGGCGGCGTAGTCGAGGTCGGCGTCGTCCAGCACCACCAGGGCGCTGTTGCCGCCCAGTTCGAGGACGGTGCGCTTGAAGTGGGCGGCGCAGACGGTGGCGACGTGCCGCCCGACCTTGTCGGAGCCGGTGAAGGAGATGACCTTGGGCACGGGGTGCTCGATGAAGGCGTCGCCTATCTCGGCGATGTCCGTGACGACCACGTTGAGCAGGCCGGGCGGCAGGCCGGCGTCCTCGAAGATCTTCGCGATGAGGGTGCCGCCGACGACGGGGGTGTCCTGGTGCGGCTTGAGGACCACGCCGTTGCCGAGGGCGAGCGCGGGGGCGACCGACTTCAGTGACAGCAGGAAGGGGAAGTTGAAGGGGCTGATGACACCGACGACGCCCACCGGGACGCGGTAGAGGCGGTTCTCCTTCGTCCCGTCGGGCGAGGCGATGATCCGGCCCTCGGGGCGGGTCGCGACGCCGACGGCCTCGCGCAGGAACTCCTTGGTCAGGTGGAGTTCGAAGGCGGCCTTGAGCCGGGTGCCGCCGAGTTCGGCGACGATCGCCTCGCCGATCTCCGGCTCGCGCTCCTCGACCAGCCGCAGCGCCTTCTCCAGGACGGCGCGGCGGGCGAAGGCACCCGCCTCGGCCCAGGCCCGCTGGGCGCGTGCGGAGGCGCGGTAGGCCTGGTCGATCTCCTCGGCGGTGGCGATGGTGATCGAGGCCAGCTTCTCACCGTCGTAGGGATTGAAGTCGATGATGTCCCAGGAGCCGGTACCCGGACGCCACTCGCCGTCGATGTACTGCTGAGCCAGGTCGGTGAAGTAGGACGACATGTGCTCCCTCAATCCCCCTAGCCGCACAGGCAGCCGAAGCGGTCGAGGCGGTCGAGGCGGTCATGGCGCCGGGCGCCGGTCCCCGAACGGCCTCACGGTCCGATCATCCGTCATCGTACTTGTGTTTCACGTCAGTTGAAGGAGACCCCGGAGAAGATCCCGGCTCTCGTCCGGGCCCGGGCTGTCGTGCTGGAGCTCCTTGAGAACGGCCTCGTACTGGGTGACGTCCTCGGGCTTGTCGAGGTACAGGGCACTGGTCAGCTGCTCCAGGTAGACGACGTCCGACAGGTCGGACTCGGGGAAGCTGAGCAGGGTGAACGCGCCGCTCTCGCCGGAGTGCCCGCCGAAGCTGAACGGCATGACCTGCAGCCGCACGTTGGGCCGCTCGGAGAGGTCGATCAGATGCTGGAACTGGCCGCGCATCACGTCGCGGTCGCCGTAGGGGCGGCGCAGCGCGGCCTCGTCGAGCACGATGTGGAAGTCGGGGGCGTTCTCCGCGTAGAGGTGCTTCTGCCGCTCCAGGCGCAGCGCGACGCGCCGCTCGACGTCGGCCTCCCCGGCGCTCTTCATGCCGCGGCGCACCACCGCGCGGGCGTAGTCCTCGGTCTGGAGGAGTCCGTGCACGAACTGGACCTCGTACACCCGGATCAGGGACGCGGCGCCCTCCAGTCCGACATACGTGGGGAACCAGTTGGGCAGCACGTCCGAGTAACTGTGCCACCAGCCCGCGACGTTGGCTTCCCTGGCGAGTGAGACCAGGGCTGTGCGCTCCGTCTCGTCGGTGACGCCGTACAGCGTCAGCAGATCTTCGACGTCTCTCGTCTTGAAGCTCACCCGGCCCAGCTCCATCCGGCTGATCTTCGACTCCGAGGCGCGGATCGAGTAGCCCGCCGCCTCGCGGGTGATCCCGCGCGCCTCGCGCAGTCGCCTGAGTTGCGAGCCGAGCAGCATCCGCCGCACCACCGATCCGGGCTCTCCCGCGCTCACGTTCGCCAGCCTCCCCAGCCGTCTTCAGGGCCCGCAGTCTGCCACTAAAACACTTCGAGCTGTACTCACCCGATTACAGAGATGGAAAGAAGCCAAAGATTCAACAGCGAACCACTTCGGCGCAAGACCCCGGAGCAGGCGGAAGTTGGCAGAAAAAATGGCTAAGAAGCGGTACGGGAGTGACCAATTCGGTCACGTGCACGTGCATCTGCCCTTGCATCTGCCCAACGCATCCGAAACCATGGTCCCGCGCCACCGCTGCATCGCAACGACCGCGAATTCCCGGGAGTGCCTCGCATGGGGACGAATGGATCGACCATGCTCAAGCCGTTACGGCAGGGCCTTCCGCCGCTCGACCCCGCGGCCGTGTCCAGCGCCGCCTCCTGCGCCCTGCCCGCCCGCTACGAAGCCGTGCGCGACGCACGCCGTTTCACGGGCCGAACCCTCCGGCAGTGGGACCTCGAAGAGCGGTCCGACGATGTCGGGCTGGTCGTGTCGGAACTGGTGACCAACGCGTTGCGGCACGCCCTGCCGGACGCCGGGACGCGGCTGCCGCAGCCGCACGAGCCCTCGGTGCGGCTGCATCTGATGCGCTGGACCGAGCGGCTGGTGTGCGCAGTCCGGGACCCCAGCAACGACAGCCCGGTCGCGCGCGACTCCGACGACTTCGCGGCCGAGTCGGGGCGGGGACTGTTCCTCGTCGACTCCTTCAGCGACAGCTGGGGCTGGCATCCCATGGCGGGGACACTCAGCGGCAAGGTGGTCTGGGCGCTGTTCCGGCTCGGCTAGCGGATGCCGCGTCCGGCTCGGCTGGCGGGCCGCGCGCCCGGCCGAGCCGGCGCCGCGCCGGGCGCCGTGAGCCGGTGAGCCCTTCCGCCGGCAGCGGGCGGATGGCGCAGGCGCCGGGACACGGCGGAGGGCCGGGACAGCGATGAACGGCCGCCGCGCCGCGGACCACCGGGTCTCCCGCGCGTCGCCCCTCAGCCGGCGGACCGGTCCCGCACCAGGGGCACCTCCGCCCGGCCCGCGGTCAGCACGAGGGACGCCTCCGCTCAGCCCCCGGTCAGCACGAGGGACGCCTCCGCTCAGCCCCCGGTCAGCACGAGGGACGCCTCCGCTCAGCCCCCGGTCAGGTGGTCGAACTCGCCGTCCTTGACGCCGAGGAGCATCGCCTCGATCTCCGCACGCGTGTAGACCAGCGCCGGGCCGTCGGGAAAGTTCGAGTTGCGCACGGCCACGCGGCCGCCCGGCAGCCGGGCGAACTCCACACACGATCCCTGTGAGTTGCTGTGGCGGCTCTTCTGCCAGGCCACGTCCCGCAGCTTCGTCGCGGCCATGCCGTTGTACACGTCGTGGTCCACAGATCGCTCCCCGGTGGTGCCCTGGCTGGTGTGGCCATTGATGCATTGGTCAACTGAGCCGGATCATAACCCTGTTCATGTGCAGATGCATGGGCAGATGCACGTGCACGCGGGGTGGTCCTGCGGTTACAGCGGGGCCGTCGCCCTGGTGCGCGAGCCCTTGGCGCCTTCCCCGGAGACCGGCCGGCATGCTGCCGTACACACCCCGGCCGGACGATCGTCCGGATCGGCACCGTCGTCCTTCAGGTAGGGACGTTTCAGGTGGCGATCCTGTTCCGGGGTTCGGGGGCGAGATGAGCGGAACGCGGGCCCCCGGATTGTCCGGATCATTGCCTTCCGCATACCGGTAGGCGCCTGCAGGCACTCCCCTCGTGCGCCTGCAGGCGCCTACCGGTGCCCCTGGTGCCCGCTGCCGCCCGCTACTGCCCCTGGCGCCTGCTGCCGCCCCTGGTCTCCGCCGTCGCCGCAGGCACGCCCTCGGTGCGCCTGCGGCACCGCCTGCCTCGCAGGGCCGGGCGAGCGTGCCGGATCTCACAGACCCGGGCGTCGTCCCCGGCTGGTAGCGTCCGAGCTTCCTGACCGGCGGACGGGCACACCAAGGGGGCTCGCGATGCACGCGGCAGAGCGATCAGCGGTGCGTTCGGCCACGGGTCCGGCCACGGGTCCGGCGGCGGAGTCCGAGGCTGGGTCCGCACCGGGTTTCGTACCGGGTTTCGTACCGGGATCCACGCTGCGGCCGGCGGGGCATACGGCGGCAGGTCCGTCGGTGTACCCGGTGGCACACGCGGAACCGCATGCGCGCGGGCGGGTACGGGGTACGGCGCCGGCGGCGGCCGGGCTCGTGTCCCTGATCGTGCTGAGCGCCTGCACCGGCGGCGGCTCGGGAGCGGACGACGCCGCGTCCGGCGCCTCCCCCGCGCCGGCCACGACCGCCACGAGCACCGGCGCCCCGGACCCGGGTGGTACGCCGCCTCCGGCCGGCGCGCTGGAGGGCAGCTGGCTGACCACTTCCGGCGGCAGCGCGGTCGCCCTGGTGGTCACGGGCGCGGACGCGGCGCTGTTCGGGTCGAAGGGCACAGTGTGCAGCGGTACCGCGTCCGCCGGGTCGGTCCGGCTGACCTGCACCGACGGCAGCGAGGACCGGGCCTCGGGCACGGTCGACTCCGTCGGTGCCTCGACCTTGAAGGTCACCTGGGACAGCGTGCTGGGGCAGGAGACGTATCAGCGGGCCGAGGGCGGGAAGCTGCCCCCGGGCCTGCCGACGGCCGGACTCGGCTGAGGCCGGCCGCCCGCCCGGAGCGCCGACTGCCGTACCGGGTGCAACTGCCGCGCCGGCTGTAACTGCCGTACCGGGCGTACCGGTCGGCCCCTCCCCCTGGGCCCTCTCCCCGGTCCCCGACGCCGCTCCCGGGCCCGCCCGTTCCGCCTGCGCCGCTCCGGCCCGCCCGTTCCGCGCGCCCGTTCCGTCCGCGCCGCTCCGGCCCGCCCGACCGTCCGCGCGCCCGTCCGTCCGTCCGTCCGCACGCTCCACCGCGTGCTCGGCCGCCCTGCTGACTGGACCCCTGCTGACCGTCGCCCTGCCGACCGTCGGCCGGTCCGCCCGCAGCGCGTCCGGTCGGCCGAGTCGGCGCGGCCACTCAGCCGAGCCGGGGACGCGAACGCACCTCTGCGCGGTCCGCGGCGCGCGCCCCTTCGGTCCAGCCCGCCTCGTCGCTCACCCCGCGCAGGCGGCTGGTGGTCGTCTGCGGGAAGAGCCGGTCGGCGGCCGCGGAGACCGCGACCTCGCGGGAGGCCAGCACCGGCAGCAGGTCGTCGGTGACCGGCGCCTCCGCCGCGGCCGCGAGCCGGGTGCCGACACGGTGGGCGTACGCGGCGAGGAACGACTGCCGGAAGGTCCTGGTACGCCGACGGCCACCCGCCCGCTGCGCGGCCTCGGCCCTCGTCATCGCCGAGGTGGCCTGCACGAGCAGCGAGGCATGGAGGAGTTCGACGGCCTCCAGGTCGGTCTCGAAGCCGACGACCGTGGAGAAGCAGAGCGGTTCGTTCCACACGGCCCGGCAGTGGTTGGCCGTCGCCACGGCGTCCAGGAGGACCGCCTTGGCCTGCTCGTACGGCGGTTCCACACCGATCCGGCACGCCGTCGGCGCGTCCGGGCCGGGGGTGCGCGCGGCCAGCAGCGCCTCGTCCACGCTGTGCCGGGCCATCAGCTCCTGCGCCTTGGCGCTGAGCGCCTCGGCCTCGTCGGGATAGCCCGTCGCCTCGGCCTTGGCGAGCAGCGCGCGGATCCGGGTGAGCGTCTTCGACTCGGCGCGCGGCGGGCCGGCCGGCCGGTCGAGGGGCTCCAGCGTGGGCAGCCTCAGCAGCAGGCGGTACAGCTCCAGGACGGCCGTGGCCCGCGAGAAACGGTCCGTACGCGGCGGCGGGTCCGCGGGCAGCGCGTCGAGCTGGGCGGTCCAGCGCGGACCGCGCGGCCGGTCCTCGGGGATCTGCGCACGGACGAGCTCCGCCAGCAACCGCAGATGGACGCCGTCCAGCTCGCGCCGCACCAGGCGTACGACGTCGGCGGGCTGCCAGCCGCGCCGCCAGGCCGCCGCGACGAACTCCCTTCCCCGCCGCGCGAGTTCGGCGTCAGCGGCCGGGTCGGCGGCGAGCAGGGAGGCGGCGGCGTCCAGGGCGTGGTCGCGCGTCTCGCCGTACAGGGCCGCCTCGAAGGCGCGCTCGACGGTGCTGGGGGTGCTCACCGCCCGATGGTCTCACTTCCCCTTCCGCATGGTGTCAACCTCGGGTTGACGACCCGGTCGGCGCAACCTACGGTTGACACATGACGACGCACTCCGCCATCACGTCCTCCGTACGCCTCGACGACCTCATCGCGGCCATCAAGACGGCCCACGCGGAACCGCTCGAACAGCTCCAGGACGCCGTGCTCGCCGGCGAGTACCTGGGCGACGTGGCCGACCACCTGATCGGGCACTTCGTGGACCAGGCCCGGCGTTCCGGCGCCTCCTGGACCGACATCGGCACGAGCATGGGCGTCACCCGGCAGGCCGCGCAGAAGCGGTTCGTGCCCAGGGAGCCGGCCTGCCTCGACCCCAGCCAGGGCTTCGGCCGCTACACGCCCCGCGCCCGCAACGTGGTCATGGCCGCGCACGAGGAGGCCGTCGCCGCGCACCACGCCGAGGGCCGGCCGGAGCACCTGGTGCTCGGGCTGCTCGCCGAGCCGGGCGGTATCGCGGCGAAGGCCATCACCGCGCAGGGCGTACCCCTGGACACCGTGCGCCGGACGGTGGAGGCCGCGCTGCCGCCCGCCGCGGAGGAGGCACCCGAGCTGGTGCCCTACGGACCCGGCGCCAGGAAGGTCCTGGAACTCACCGACCGCGAAGCCCTCCGCCTCGGTCACCCGTACATCGGCACCGAGCACATCCTGCTCGCGCTGCTGGAGTTCGAGAACGGAAGCGGGCCGCTGCACGGGCTGGGCGTCACCAAGGCCGCCGTCGAGCGGTACGTGACGCAGACGCTGGCGCAGCTGACGACACAGCGGCCCGGGGACCGGTCCGGGGAGAAGTCCGGGGACCGGTCCGGGGAACAAGCGGGGTCCGGCGGCGCGGACGCGGCCGGGACGCCGGAGGGCTGACGGCCGCGGACCGCTCACCTGCCGACCGATGACCGCCGGGGTCCCGCTCCCGCGCGCTCCGCTCCCGCCCGATCCGCTCGCACCCGATCCACTCCCACCCGGCCTGCTCGCACCCGATCCACTCCCACCCGGCCCGCTCGTCACCGGCGTCGTTGTCAGACCCCGGTGTCACACTTCCCGACATGACCGACCGGTGGGCGCTCGCTCCGGCAGCCTCTTGTCGACCAGATAACGCACAGCGTCGAGCATCTCGCGATGGCAGTACGCCTCCGGACGCCCGCCCCGCTTCAGGAACCAGGCCGGCACCGGCATCACGGAGCGGACCTCAGCCCACTCCGCATCCGTCATGTCACTCGGACAGCACCGCGCCCGCCATCCCGGAGCGATCGAACCGAACCTGTGCACGTAGCAGTCACACTCAGGGGTGGCCGTGGTGGACGCGAGCACAGCAGGGATGGTCAACTCGTCAGACAACGGGTCTCCTTGCTCGTGACCGGCCTCAACAACCACGTCACTACCAAGGGGCCCGTTTCTTCATGCCCACGACCACATGGGCATCCCTGTCCGAATGATCACCCGCACCGCAGGCTTCGAACGAGATCCGGTTTGCCACAACGCACTGAACCGGTACACACCGGGCCCGCAGTCGGACCAGCCACGCCGCTGGACATCCCGCGAGCCGGAGTACGTCCACGAGGAACAAGTGGCAGAGCGCCGGCGCATCGACACGCCCCCGGCCGTCTCCACGGCTGAGGAGACCCACCGTGCGGCCGTGGAGCGTGCCCGCGCCGAGAAGCGCCGCCGTCGCAGCTGAAACCCTGGTAACAGTCGCTACACGTGGGGCGGCTCCGTCATCCGGGCCGTCCCACGTGTGCACCCAGCGTCTGCGCTGCTTCAGCACGGAGCTGGACGGTCAGGAGTCGTACGTGATCTCCAGGTCCGAGCTGAATTCGTCGTCCGTGGACGGTGCCGGCGGCGCCGCATCCTGCGGCTCCGTCTTGCTTATGCCGTCGAACAGCGAGTAGTTGAACCGGAAGCCGAGGTTCGCGGTGCCGGTCTTACCTCCGACGTTCACGCGGAACGTGCAGTTCCCATAGAGGGTGTAGTTCTTGTTGCGTACGTTGTTCTTGACCGAGGAATGCCAGAAGTAGTTGACGGCCACATTGCTGTGGCTGTCGTGGTACGGCAACTGCATGTGCCCGGACTTGCAGGTCATCCTGCCGGTGGCGATGGCCTGCACCTTGGGCGAGGTGCGGAACGACCACGCCATGGTGGCGGGCTTGCCGATGGTCGCCGCCATGTTCACCTGTCCGGTGAACTTGCCGTTGGAGTCGGTCTTCTCGTAGTACGGGGCGGACATCTTGAAGACGTGCTTCGCCTGCTGCACACCCGCGTGGGCGGGGGCCGCAGGCAGGAGGAGCAGCGCGGCGGCGAGAGCGGCGGAGCCGAGCGCGCCGGCACGCTCGGTGGATATGAGAGACAACGGTTGGTGTCCTGTTCCGTCCACCGCATGGGCAGGGGCAACCAACCGCCCGCCAATGCGTGACTTATGGATCCGGCCGGTCGCTTCCCGGGCTGACGGTCAGGAATCGAAGGTGATGTCGAGGCTGGAGGAGTAGCCCGGCCCGTCGGGGCCCTCGCCGTGTCCTTCCGGCAACGGCTCCGGACCGGACGGCCAGACATGCACGGCCCTCCAGCGGAACTGGTCCTGTTCGGCCTGCTCCACCGTGAAAGTGACCGCTTGTCCCACGGTCAGCGCGCGAAAGCCCTCGGCCTCGACGGCCGAATAGTGCGCCCACACCGCCTCCGGCAGGGTCGGGGTCACCAGGACACCCCACCCCTCCTCGCTGTGCCACTCACCCACGTGCCCGCTGAGCACGTCGCCGGATGCCGCACCAGACACGGCTCGCTCAGGCACACTTCCCCCAGTTTCAGTGATCGTCGACACGGGCATGGCAGTGCTGCTGGTCAGGCAGCACACAACCGGTGATCGTCATGTTACTAGCGCCTCCACGGAGCCCCGCCGCAGGGTCCTCACGACCGCCATCCCGCCCACGATGCTCATGACCTTCGCCGCGGCGGCCGTCCCGGCGCCGTTCTTCGCGCCGGTCAACTTCACCTTCGCGGCCACCGGAGCGGCCAGCGCGCACCGCTCGGCCGGCCGGATCGTGGGGACCAGCCCGGCATGTGCGATCAGGTCGGCGTCGTCGAACGCGGCGAACAGCTCCGCGGGCCCGTGGGAGACTTTCACGTCAGAGGTGCCTTGCCGATCGTGCGTGGCGGAAGCGCAGGAACTCCCATCATCGCAGGTCAGCGGGCACCTCTTCCTATTTCTCCGTCCATAGTCCGATCATCATGCGGTGGATCAAGGCTCGGAGGTCAGCGGTCGGTGACCCCGGGGACGCTGACCTCGTAGCCCTTGAGCATCAGGACGGTGCGCTCCCAAGTCGCCTTCCGCATATAGGGGAAGGCCTTCTGGAAGGGGACGTCCTCGCCCAGCAGAGCCTCGATGACCTGGAAGTAGACCGGCTCACTCAGTGCGGCGTTCTGACTAGTGAGGAGCCGTTCCGTGTAGTCGAAGCAGCGTTGCAGAAGCTCGGTGTCCGGGGACTCCGACCTCAGCTGGGGAATGAGGATCGGTTCCACAAGCACCGCGGTCAGCACATCGAACATGTCCACCGAGGGGTGGTCGGTCCTGACCGCCTCGGCAGCGGGCATCTCGTACAGCTCGGCGATGTACTCGGCCGCCTCGGGAATCATGTCGAGCAGCAGTGCCGGGGCGTCTTCCGTGCGGATCTTGCTCATAGTGGACCCTGTCTCGTTTCGGGTGATGTGGAACGCATGCGACGGGGCCTGCCGCACAGCCTGGTGCGCGGCAGGCCACAGGTCGGATCAGGCGCAGTTGGGGCCGTTGGGGTCGCAGATACCCCTCGCATCCTCCTCCCTGAAGTAGGGATCCTGGCCGTCACTGACACCGAACGGGTCGAAGACGTCCTTGAACAACTCCCACGCTCCTCGCTTCACACCGTATTCCTCGGCATAGCTCGGCGCCTGCGCCGCCGACACGACTCCGCCTGCGATACCGAACGCCCTGGCGAAGCCGCGCACGCGAGTGGGCTGACCGACCGGCTGCGGCCCCTTGTGCTGGGTCGGCTCGAACTTCTGGCCGGTGAGATGCTTCACGGCGGACGTCTTCATGACATTGTCGAAGTTCTTCTTGATGCTGGCCTTCATGCTCGGGACGGACGCGATCAGCTTCTCTATCTTCCCTGTGACGTCCCGGGAGTTCAGAGCGTCCCAGAGCTCCACGGCCTCGGCCTTCGCGACCTTGAGGTCCGCGTCGGACAGCAGGTCCTTCGTCCCCTTGCCGGTCTCGCGTGCCTTCCTGTCCTTCTCCAGGATCCCTGACAGGTTCCTGAGAGCGGACCACCCCTTCTGCACATGCCATTCCTTCACGCTGGGCAGGCGTTCTCCCTTGTTGAACTCGTAGATGATGGCCGTCGAGACCTTGCCGTCACCCGTGACCGACTTCGCCACAGGCTTGGCGTAGATGTTCTGCAGGGCGCCACGCAGGCTGCCGTTGCTGACCGTCGGAGCGGTGGCACGCTTCTTGGTGAGTCCCGGGTTCTTGTTCGGGATCTTGAGTGCGTTCAGAATCGACTCAAAGAGCTTGTTGAAGAAGCTCATGCCGAAGAACGTGCCGTTCGGGTCGGAGTACACCAGCGGGTTGTTGTTCCCGTAGGTGTAGCCGTGCATCTGCTGTGCGTCCGAGGTGTCCATCACCGGGTCGACGGAGATGAACCGGCCTGTCGCCGGGTCGTACTCACGTGCGCCGAGGTGGGTGAGCCCTGTGTCCTTGGTGTCGTCGGTGCCGCCGACGAAGCCCTTGGAGCCGGGCCAGGAAGCCGGTGCCTGACCGCGGAGGCCGCCGAAGGGCAGGACCCGCCGCCGGCTCAGGGCCAGGTCGCTCGCCGCGACGGCCAGCAGTCCGGTGCCGTGGTGGTCGCCGATCGTGAACCAGAAGGAGCCGTCGTCGTTGCGTACGGCCCGGTTGCCGTCGCCCAGGTCGAAGTAACGGGTGGCCTTCGCCTTGGCCGCTCCCTTGTCCAGGGTGACCTCGGTGTGCCCCAGGTACAGAGTGGTCCGGGATCCGGTGCGGGCGATCAGCCGCTCACCGTCGGCACCGTACAGGTACTCCGTGACCTTGCTGCCCTCGGTCACCTTGGCGAGGTGGCCCTCCGCGTCCCAGTCGAGCACCTGGTCGCCGCGGTGCGTGGTGTTGCCCGTCTCGTCGTAGCCGTACCCGGTGGTGGCCGTGCCGCTGAGGCCCTCGGTGGTGACGGAGGTCAGGGTGTGGGCCTGGGGCCTGCCGGGCTCCGGGTAGGTGTAGGTGCGCTTGGTGTCCTTCGCCCTGTCCCCGCCGGTGTCGTGGCGCGTCTCGGTGAGCCGGTTGCCGACCTTGTCGTAGGTGTATGAGTGCCAGTACGGGGCCGGACCCGCGACGGCGGCGCCGGAGGGGGCCGTGGCGCAGGTCTTGGCGGCCTGCGTCCAGGCTTCGGTCAGGCGGCGCAGGTAGTCGTAGGCGAAGCACTGGTTGTCGGTGCCGGTGCGGGACACGTCGGCGACGGACAGGACATTGCCGGCCTCGTCGTAGGTGTAGCTGAGGTGCTGGTCGACGCCGTTCTGCTCCTCCCGGTCGACGCGGCGGGTGGCCAGCCGCTGGGTGCCCCGCTCATAGGTGTTGGTGACCCAGGTCTTCTTGCCGCCGCTGGCGAGGCCGAGCTCCTGCTGCAGCGGCTTACCGGTGTGGCTGTAGCTGGTCGTCGCCGTCATGCCCTGGCCGAACACGGACGTCGCCCGCAGGGTGCCGTCCTCGTAGCCGTAGCTGACCGAGCCGCCGGGCAGGGAGCCCGCCGCCGAGTAGCCGATCGAGGCGACCTTGCCCGAGGGCCGGTACGAGGTGCCGGTCTGGTACGTGCCGGCGAGCGCGCCCTCGGACTCCGGGATGACGACCGCGGTCCGTGCGGGCCGGTAGAGCCGGTCGTACCGGGTGACCTTGGTGGTGTACTCCGCGTCGCCCACGTGGCGGGTGGACTCGGCGAGGTGCCCCTTTGCCCCCTTGACCGTGTCGAAGGTCCAGCTCAGGCGCAGCTTGCCGGTGCGGGAACCCTCGCGCACCTCGGTCTTGCGGCCGAGGTTGTCGTAGACGTTGACCAGGGTGACGCCGCGGGCGTCGGTGCTGGAGACCAGCTGGTTGTGGTCGTCGTAGACGCTGGTCGTCCTTCCCTTGTCGGGGTCGTTGGTCTCGATCGTGCGGCCGAGCTGGTCGTACGCGGTCGTCCAGACGTTGCCGGCCGGGTCGGTCACCTTGGCCGGCAGGCCGGACGGTGTGTACGCGTACGTGGTGCTGTCGTAGGGCGCGTCCGCCCTGCGTTCGTGGTGCCGGCGTATCTCCGTGGTGTTGCCGCGGACGTCGGTGAGGGTCGTGGTGGCGGTCTCGCCGGCCGGCGGGATCACCGTCGTGCGGTCGCCGCCGTAGACGGTCGTGGTGGTGTTGAGTACCTTGCCGCCGTCGCCGTTGCCGGCGATCTGCCGCACCCGCACCGGGCGGGCGAGGCCGTCGTACGTGGTGTGGATCTGTGACTCCACGGCCAGTGCGTCGACGGGCTTGAACAGCTCGGTGACCGGGGCGCCCTCCGCGTAGTAGGTGGCGAAGGTCTTGGCCGCGAGGCCCCGCTCGTCGTAGAAGACGTCCGAGATCAGACGGCCGCCGTCCGGCCCCGGGGCCTGGGACTGGCGTTCCCGCAGGAAGCCGTCGTAGATCTTGTACGAGGTGATCTGGCCGCCGTTGTTGTCCAGGAGCCTGGTGGCGACGGCGACCGGCTTGCCTTCCATGACGGTGTAGGCGAACTCGTACGTCGGTGTGCTGGACTCCTTGCGGTCCGCCAGCCAGATCTTGGTGGAGCGGCCGAGCGCGTCATACGCGAACTGGGTGATCTTGCCGTTGGTGTCCGTCTCCTTCAGGACCTGTCCGCGCAGCGGGTCGAGCTGCGAGGTGGTCGTCTGCACGGTTGCGGCGTCCCGGGGGTTCGCCGGCGGCGTGGTGCTCTTGGTCTCCGTGGGCAGCCCCGTGGCCGGGGTGTAGGTCGTGGTGGTGGTACGGCCGTCCGTGCGCGTGGTGCGCACGGGCGCCGCACCACCGGTGACGGCGACGTCGGCCGTGAGATCGGTGACGGTCAGCCGGCGACCGTAGCCGTCGAAGGTGGCCCCGGCCTCCAGGTACGTGGCCTTGGTGCCGTCGTGGCTGTTGAGCGTCGCGGTCGCCGTCGGGTCGCCCTTGGTGGGCGCTGCGCCGTACGCGCCGCCGTCGTAGGCCGTGCGGACGTCGCTGATGACGTCCTTGCGGCGGTCGACGGCCGCGTCACACGCCTTGGCCGCGGTCTCCACCCGGGAGACGAGCCCGAGGATGTTCTTGTCGGCGTTGGTGGCGTAGGTGGTGCGGGTGCACCGGTTGTCCGCGGCGGTGGTGCTCTCTCCGCGGTCGTCGACCTGGATCACCCGTCCGGCCACCGTGTCGTGCTTCGTGGAGGTCGTAGCCGTGCGCCACTTGACGCCCGCACCACCGTCCAGCAACGTCCACGCCTTGGTCGTGGCGGTGCCGGTGAGGTTGGCGGTGACGGTCCCCCAGGCCCGCTTCTTCCTGGCGGTCTGGTGGATCCACGGCCGGTCCACCGTCTTGCCGACGGCCTTGCCGCCCGGTCTGTCGTACTGGACGCTCTTGTAGCGGAAGCCCGCCATCGTCGCGAGGTCGGTGATCGGATCGCCCTCGCCCTCGCCGAGGGTGACCGTCACGGTCTTCGTGCCGCCCGTGGGGGTCTTACGGTCACCGTTCATGCCGCGCAGGAAGAACTGGTCCTCCTGCGACTTCATGGCGGCGGCACCGCCCTGGCCGCCGTTCTTGACCCGGACGTGGCCGTAACCCCGCCACTGGGACCAGGTCTTGTGCTTCTCCCTGGTCAGCCCGTCGTCGTCGTAGTGCCAGGCGGCACCGCCCAGGTACTCGTAGGCGGTCACCTGATCCGGGGCTCCACCGGTGCGGTCGGTCGCGGTCACGGAGGTGACCACGTACTTGTTGAACCACTGCTGCTCGGGGCCGTTCTCGGCGTCACCGCCGATGTACTGCGGGAAGCAGCGGGTGGTGTTCGCCTGCGGGACGGGCAGGTCGGCCGCGTCGCATGCCGGCGCCGAGTAGTTGGCGTCGATCTGGCCGCCGGACTCGTCCGCGACCGTGGACAGGCGTGCCTTGATGAACGGTGCGAACCCGTCGCCCGTCCGATCCAGACGGTTGGCCAGCTGGGTGTATGCGAACGTGGTCTTCGGCAGCGTGATCGCCGGGGACGCGGTGTGCCCGGTCTTCCGGACGCTGTCGAGCAGCAACTGGTAGTCGGTGTCCGCCATGCCCCAGCGGTGGCCGAGCTTCCAGGAGTCGACCTTGCCGTAGGTGCGGTCGGCCCGCAGGGCCTCGGTACTCACCTCGGTCAGCCGCTTGCGGGTCCAGAAGGAGGGCGCGAGGCGAGCGCCGTCGCACGAGGTGGCGGACGCGCAGTTCAAGTCCCAGGGTGTGTCGTACCAGTGGAACGACTTGCTGCCGATGGTGTCCGCGGCGCAGGTGACCCCGCGCTCGGGCAGGCAGCGCTCGGCGCTGGTGAAGACGACCCGCGCCTGCGGCTTGGCGAACATGGCCGACGACTTCAGGCCGTAGTCGATGCGCTTGAGGTAGCCGCCACGGGTGTACGGGGTGTCGTCCGCGGCCTTGAGGTTGCGGCCGTAGCGGTTGGTCTCCTTGGCGTAGTGGTAGGACATCGCGTTGCCGTGAGTGTCGACGACGTAGTCCAGGTTCCAGCGCCAGGCCTGCTGACACCACGACCCGGCGTACGTGGCCGCGTTGCACGGCTCACCAGAGTTGTTGCCGAAGACCGGCACCGTCCAGGTGGAGCCGGTGGTCGCCCTGCCGTCGGTCCAGCCGGGCAGCCGGTTGAAGCCGAAATAGTAGCGGGTGCCGTCCGGTGAGGTGATGCGCCAGTACTCACCGTTGTTGTCGCCGTTGCCCCGGTTGCCGGACGTCAGGCGCTTGATCTTGGTGCCGTCGTCCCTCTGGAGCTTCCACTCGTCGTCGCCCGCCGGGACGAGTTCGCCGCCCATCCCGTTGAAGGACACGAAGGCGTTGTCGTAACCCCAGCACAGGTCGCCGGGCTTGCTGCCGTCGGCGTTCTTCTGCCCGTCGTCGGCGCACGGCTTGTAGC
Source organism: Streptomyces sp. B8-7 (assembly GCF_058833805.1). Lineage (NCBI taxonomy): Bacteria > Bacillati > Actinomycetota > Actinomycetes > Kitasatosporales > Streptomycetaceae > Streptomyces > Streptomyces sp. B8-7. Next base: position 100,599 of record NZ_JBYRRL010000004.1, read on the forward strand.
GCCGTTCGATGAAGCCGGGTGACAGGTCGAAGCCGTCACCGACCCAGGAGCCCTGGTTGTTGGTTCCGCCGGTGCGCCCGTCGATCGCCCCGGACGTGTAGCTCAGGGCCACGTCGGGCACCAGGCCGCCCGGTACCTCGGGCGCGGGCATGTCGTAGGACCAGGTGAAGTCACCGGTGTTGAGGTTGGTGCTCCAGGTGGCCGAGGGGGACAGCGGCGTGGCCTTGTAGTCACCCTTGTCGCCTTCGGTGTCGGCGGCAGCGGCGAACACGGTGGCCTCGCCTGCGCTCAGCGTGACGGCCTTCGCGGTCAGCACCTGCCGGCCCGTGTCGTTCTCGGCGACCATGGGGGTGGCTGTACGGCACTTGTCCTTGCCGGGCGTGGTGAGCACGCAGGACGGGAACCGGACCAGCTTCAGGCGCGCGGCGTAGTTGCCGCCGAAGGCCTCCGCGAAGTCTGCGTAGTCGACGGTGACGGCCACCTTGCCGCTGGTCGCCGCTTCTCCCGCAGCGCTGCCTGCGGCATCTGCCTGCGCGGCGCTTCGGGCTGCGTTCTTCGCAGCGCCCTTGGGCACCACGGCAGCCCCGCCGGCCGCGGCTTCTTGAGGTGCCAGAGTGAACAGCAGGCCGTTCACACCGGCACGCGCGGCGCGGGCGCGGTCCAGGATCCGGGTTTCCACCGGACCGTCGAGGGCGTCCTTCGCCTTGGTGGCCGGGGCTACGCCGACGGGGCCGAGGCCAGCCTGCTTCCTCTGCGGGGCCGACAGGTCGACCGTGGCCGTCCCCGTCGCGGGCCATGCGGCCTCGGGGGCTTTCGCGGGAGTGCGAGGGCCCTTGGTCCGGGTGCGCGGCTCTGTCTTGATGCCGTCCTGTCCCGCGACGGGGGTGTCGGCCTTCGGCACGCCCGGTCGGTCGTTGCCTGCCGCGTCCGCGGGTGTGGCGAGTGTGCCCTGGATCAGCCCGACTGTCATCAGGGTCGACAGGCCCACGGCGACACATCTGCGTGCGCCTGCACCGCGCGGCGGTGCGGATATGGAGTGCATGGATGTTTCCGTCCATCGCTGATGGCACCGTCCGGTGGGGAGGTGCGGAGAGTGGATGGGGTCTGGAGCGGAGGGGCTGAGGCAGCAGGTCCGGTCGGACCCCGCCCCAGCCCCGAGTGCCGCTCTCGTCAGGAACCGGAGCCGGCCGGAACCTCGGTCGGCACGTCGAACCACGAGCCGGCCAGTTCCTCGATCTGGCTGTCGTTCAGCGCGCCCTGGAAGGTCCAGACGTCGTCGACCAGGCCAGGGAAGTACCCACCCCAGGTCCCGTCGGTCTTGGCACGGCCGATCTGGAAGGACTTGGTCGCCTTGAACGCCAGCGTGTTCTCCGCCGTGGACACCTGCTCCTCGCATGTGTCCTCGCCGGCGTCGCCGCAGGAGACCACCTGGAGCGTGCCGTTGACGTACAGGCGGGCCTGCTTGGCGAAGCCGTCGTAGACGACCGCCAGGTGGTTCCAGTCCCGCACGTCGGAGAACTCGCTGTTGGCGACGCGTACGACGGTCGCGTCCGTACCGTCCTTGTCCGGCACCGCCAGCTCCCAGCGGCCGAGGCCCTCCGGATCGGCAGTGTCCGGGACGAAGCGGACGCTGAAGGCGCTCTGCCCGGAGCCTTCGGCGCTCACCAGCGAGACCCCGCTCTTGGGCAACGCGGCGGCCTGGGCCCAGGCGGTGACGGTGTAGCTTGCGCTGGTGTCCACCGGGAGGGACGTGGTGGCCGCGTAGCCGCGGACGCCGTCGAGCTCCAGGCCGCCGTAGTCGATGAAGGCCGAGTCGGACTTCACCGCACCGCCGTTCAGCGTCAGCGGGCTGCCCCCGGGGACGGCGTTCGGCGTGGTCGGTGCGCCGGTCCCGGTGGTCTCCTCGAAGTTCCAGCGGCTCTTGACCAGGGGCCGCTGCTGGAACATCTGACGGACCTCGTCGTCTGCGACCGGTCGGTCGAAGAGGCGGACCTCGTCGATGCTGCCGGGGAAGTAGTCGACGTACTTGCCCGTCCAGATGGTCCGGCCGACCTGCACGGGGCCCTGGGCCTGCCAGGTCTTCGGGGCGGCGTCGGTGCCCTGCAACCGCCCGTTGACGTACAGCCGGATCTGCTGGGCGGTGACGTCGTGGACCGCCACCAGATGGGCCCACTCACCGGGCCGTGCGGGCTGCTTGGCCACCACCCGCTGCTCCCTGATGTTGCCCGCCTGGACGTCCTCCAGCGAGGTGCGCAGGGACCAGGTCCTCTCCTTCGCCTCGTACGACAGATAGAACGGGCTGTAGTAGGTGCCGCTCTGGCTGAGCACGGTGCGGTTGCCGGTGGTCTCCCCGGCGGGCAGCTTCGCCCAGGCCGACACCGTGTACGAGCGGGCCGTGTCGAGCACCGGACGGTCGGTGGCGGCGTAGCCGGTCTTCCCGTCCAGCGTCAGCGCCGCGCCCTCGACGCCGCTGCCCCCTGCGGTCGCACCCCGGTGCAGCGTCAGGGGCTGCGCGGCCGCCCCGCCGGCGGCCTCGGTGGCGCTGGGTTCCTCGTCCAGGGGGAAGACGGCACGCGCCGGGCGCCCGCTGGTGAGGTCCTGGCCCTGGTGCAGCCGTCCGGCTTCGGCGGCGTTCACGGCCCGGTCGAAGATCCGCACGTCGTCGACGGTGCCGGGGAAGAAGGACTTGTGCGTCCCGCTGTAGTTGCCGGCACCCAGTCGCAGACCCCGGCGGGCCTCCCATGCGGTGGCGTACGCGGTGGAACCGGTGAGCTTGCCGTCAACGTACAGCCGCAACTGCTTGTCCTTGCCGTCGTACACACCGACCAGGTGGGTCCACTCGCCCGCAACGGCGCCGCCCGGAGCGGCGGCCATGGCCCGGGCGATGGAGGCCCCGGGCTTGTCGGAGGTGTACTGGTTGAACACCCAGCGGTCGTAGTACTTGGAGTAGTACAGCTCGAAGCCCGGCGACGCGTTGCCCGGCTGCGCGGCGATGACCGCCGCCGCACCTGGCATCCGGTCCAGCCGGGCCCAGGCCGCGACGGAGAAGCTGTCCGAGGTGTCCACGACGGCGAGGTCGGAGCCGGCGTAGCCGGACGTGCCGTCGAAGTGCAGACCGGTGCCCTTCCTGCCCTCGGCGCCGAGGGCGGCCCCGCCGTGCAGCCGGACGGCCCGCGAGGCCCTCTCGCCCGCCGCCACGGCCGCACCGGCGGGCTCGTCGAGCCGCCAGGCCGCCCGCTCCGGCTGCCCGGCCTTGACCCGGAACTGGTAGGTGCGGACCTCCGAGCCGTTGCCCGCCCGGTCGAACGCCTGGGCGGTGACGAAGTTCAGGCCCGGCTTCGCGGGCAGCAGCCGTACGGATCTGGCCGCACCGCCGCTGGTGGTGATCTGCCGGGACGCGGACGGGTCGGTGTTGAACCCGTAGCGGTAGCGGACCGCGTCCGTGGAAGACGAATCAAGGGAAAACGTGCCGTACTGGCCGACCCCGTCGTACCACGGGTCGTCCGGGTCCTCCGGGTCCGACGCGGGGTACTGGCCCGAGGAGATCACCGGTGCCTCGGGCACGCTCGTGTCGTGGACGAAGTAGCAGCCTGTCGGGTCCCCGGCGTACGACCACGGTGAGTACTGCGCCCCGTCGTACGAGCGGACGTACCAGTGAACCTGCGTGTTCGGCGTGACCGCCTTCGGCAGGGCGACGGAGAAGCTCGAACCGGACTTCTTGTACGACGTCCGGGCCGGCTTCCAGCGGGCGATCAGGCCCTTGCCGTCACCGGAGTCCCAACTCGCCCGGAACTGGACCGCGATGTTGTCACCGTCCGGGTCGGCGACGTCGTTCGCGTAGATCTTGCCCAGCGTGCGCACCCGGGCCGCGCTCCCGGGCTTCTTGCAGGTGCCGCCGTACTCCATGGCAAGCTGCGACATCTTCACCTGCCGCGGCGCCCGGTTGTACTTCACACGAAGGAACGCCTTGTTCGAGAACCGCTTCCAGCCGTACCGGTCGCGCTCGCTGGCGGCACGCAGCCCGAACGTCAGCGACGACCACTTGCCGTTCGCGGCCTGCTGGACCACCGACTTCACGTCGAACTCCGCGTCCTTCGCCGCACAGCCGCTGTAGCCGTACGCGAACGGCTTCTTCGCCAGCCTCTTGACCCAGAAGCCGGACGCGTTCTGCGAGTTCCAGGTCGTCGACGCCGAGATGCCCTTGGTCCGCCACAGCTGCACCTCGCGCGCCGAGCAGGACGCCGAGTGCACATTGCGCACCACGAACTCCGCCGACAGGACCGTCTTGCCCGCGAACTTCGAGGTCGGCACACGATAGAAGAGCCGCTTGGTGTCGTACGGCTTGCAGTAGGCCCAGCCGCAGTAGCCCAGGCCGGCGTCCGGCTTGCCGTTGAACTTCCACTGCGGCGACGACGCCCAGTACTTCGACGCCATCGTCCACGCGGAGGCCCGCGGCGAGTACCACTGCGGATCGATGAACACCGGATACTCGGTGTCCTTGCCCTTCAGCACGTCCTGGTCCGGCGTGAGGACCAGCTCGTCTCCGCCGGCCGGGAGATCCACGGCGACCGGGGCGAGCTTGGCGGACTCGGTGGGACCGGGTTCACCGTCGGCGGCACCGGCCCGATCCCGACCGGCCGCGGACGGCAGCGCGGCGGCCCGCAGGAGCTGAGGAGCAGCACCCTCGTCGGCGTCCTCGGTGCCGCCCTCGTCGGCACGGCCGTCTCCGGAGTCCCACATCAACGGCTCGGGGGCCTCGAACACCGCGTTCCCCGCGCCCTCGTCGACCGCGGCCAGGCCGCCACCCGCCGTCTGCTTCACCTGCATGCCGTCCGCGGCCAGCTTCAGCCGCAGCTCGGACAGTGCCGGGCTCAGCGCTGCCTCAGCCGAGTTGACCACCAGAAGCTGGGTGAACCCGTCCTCCTGGGCCCCCATGCGCAGATCGACATCAGGCAGCACGTTCCGGTACGTCGCCGTGGCTCCGTCCAGTTCGGGCACGGGCAACTCGCCCGGCCAGGACAGCGCCAGCTCACGCCCCGCCCTGCTCATCCGCACCAGCGGCGCGTCGGTCCCGCCGCCGGAGAACTCCAGGCCCACGGTGGCCGCCTTCGGCGCGATCACGCCGTCACCGGTCCACACCAGACCCGTGTCGATGGCCTTCCACTCACCGTCGACTCTGGTCCGGACGGGACGCAGATACTCACGCGTCTCCAGGTCCCCCTCGGGGGTCACGAACACGTCGTGACTCTCACCGCGCAAGGCGGTGATCTCCACCTTCCTACCGGTCCGTTCGGCCTCCGCCCGTGCCTGCTCCTCGGAGAGCGGCACCTTGTCGGCAGCGGAACGAGCTTGCGCCTCCGCAGCGTTCGGCCCTTCCGAGGTCGACGCCGCCGCAGCACCCGGCAGCAGCCCGACCGCAAGGACAGAACTCAGAGCGATCGCGATGGTTCCCCCGACGGCACGCATACGCGTACGCGTCATCATCTTCAATTCCCCCGCATCGTGAACAACTTATGAAACTTTTATGGTCACAGGGAACCTATCTCACGCCCCACACCGCGCCCCCGGGTGGTCGATCCCGGTCACGCCAGGCACGCGCGACCAACGGGTGCCGTCGACACCGCCGGCCTCCAGACCGAGCCGACCGCCCTCGACGCCTCCCAGGCGCTCCCCCGCACCCCCGTCACCCGCAAGGTCTTCGAGAACGACTCCCTGGACGACGGTGCCGGGCCCCTTCTCCGCTCGGGATCTCCGCGAGGTCCACGACCGGGTGGGCGCCCCCGAGGGGTGCGCGACGGCGCCTGCACGACCTGCGCGAACAGCATCGCGGCAAACCCTCGCTGATGCGGCGCCCCACCGACGGCGGGCTGACGGGACGCTGAGGCGCGCTCGGTTGTGGTCGCGTGGGCCCTCGGCCGGGAGGCGGAGGGCGGCGAGGGCGGCCGGGCGGCCCGCGCGGGACAGGAGGACCGGAGCGCCGGTGGGCCGCTCCCGCGCGAGGTACCCGAGTGCGCGGCCGGTGGGCCAGAACCGCCACAGCAGCCGCTCGGTGTCCTTCGCCTTCTCTGCGGGACCGCGCAACAGCGGCATCCCCGTCGACCCGGCCACCGGGCTGAGGGCCGAAGGCGGGGGCCAGCCGTCAGCGGGCTGGTACTCCGGTGACCTCAGCGGTGCCCCCCTCGGTGGGACTGCTCTGCGGACGGTGGCTCGCGTCCCAGGTTCCGAGGTCGATGACCTGCTCGCCGGGGAACAGGGCGCACGTGTGCCGTTCCGTCATGAAGACGCTGAGCGGTCCGGTCCCGAGAACGGACGCCGCCACGGATGCGCCGACGATGCGCGTGACGTCGCAGACGGCGCCGATGCGGAAGAGCGACTGCGAATCGGCGGTGACCTCGTCGCCGTCGGCCCGTAGCGCGATGCGCTGCCGTGGGGCGACCGCCCGGGTCGTGACCGCCACGGCGATGTTCTCCAGGCCGTCGGAGCCCACCGCCGCCAGGGCCCGGGCCCGCTGGACGCACAGGCGGTTCAGGAGGAACCGGTCTCCGCCGCGGCCGAGGACGACGGGGATGGCGAGGGCCCGTGCCAGGGGGAGGCAGGCGGCCTGGGGGTTGCGTTCCACGGCGACGACCTTGATGCCGAGATCGCGCAGTTGGGCGGAGAGCCGCAGCCCCACTTGTCCCAGGCCGACGACGATGACATGGCCGTGCCGTGGGATGGAACGGGCACCCAGGATGCTGGTCATGCGCCGCCCGGTGAGCTGGTCGACCAGTCCGGCCGTGAACAGCGCGGAGAGGGCCAGCACGATCAGCATGGAGAGGGCGGAGAGGACCTTGTACCAGGCCGGGCCGTGTTCCGCGGCGGGCGAGGACCCGATGGTGGTGAGGGCGCGTGCCGCGTTCCACAGAGCGTCGTACCCGTGCTCGTGGAGGACGAGGACACCGAGCAGAACGTCCAGGGTGAGCATCACCAGGAGCCCGGTGAAGCTGGCGACGAGGGCCTTGGCGGATGAGCCGAGGGAGCGGAACCAGGTCGTGATGCCGGTGCGGGGCCGGGGCCTGGCAGCGGTGCCGAGAGCCCGCCGGGACAGGTGCTCGACGGCCCTGGGGGTGCCCTGCCGCGGTACGCCGATGATGCCGGAGCCGGTGGACCGGAGCATGGCGTACCGCGGGTCGAGGCAGCTGGCCAGGAGACTGGGCACGATCGTGTCGGTGATGCTGAGCACGCTGCAGTTCGGGACGGTACGGGCGACCTCGTCGGCGACGGTGCGGTCGAAGAGGGTGACCACCAGGCGGATGCCGGGCCTGAGGTGCTCGGTGAGCAGGGTGTAGCGCAGCGCGACGATGTCGTCGCGGGACACCACGGCGACGCCGTCGACGGGCTGCCGGAGGTGGCGTTGCAGGGTGTCGTCGTCCGGGCGGTTCAGGCGGTGCACGGTGCTGCCCCAGCGGCTGATGCACTCCGCGGCCTCCTGGCCCAGGGCTTCGTCGTCCTCGACGATCACGATGCGCTGATCCGTCGTGGGGAAGCGGGGCGGCGCCTCGCCGTCGGCTGTCGGTGCGCTCAACCTCTTGGCCTTCCAGGGGATTCGGGACGGTGAGGGCCGCCGACTGCTGCGGTTGCGTCGACCCGATGGGGCCCGTGGCACGTCAGGTGCCGGAATGCCCGGGGGTGTGTCGGACGTCGCCGGCCTCGCCCGGGGGACCGGGCGGCGGGTCGCGGTCCGGTGTGCTCTCCCGCGGGCCGGTCCGGGCGTCGGAGATGTACAGGTCCGGTCGGCACACGGCGGACCGGGAGCGCAGGGGGTCGCCCGGCGTGCCGCACCGCATGGGCCCACACGGTAGGGGCGGGCCTTGCGTGAGGCCATGGACAGATGTCACAGGGCCGGGGCGCCCGGTTGCGACAGATGCTCAACGCCCCGACGGGGTCGGGCCGGGGAACACCGGCCGAGTTCCTCACGGTGCCGTGGACGCCTGCCCCCCGGGTGCGCACACGGCACCCGTGAGGAACTCGGTCCGTCGACGGTGGTTTCCTCCACCACCGCTTCCCGGACGGCGGGCCGGGGTCAGGCGGGCGGTTCGGTCATCTCCCTGCGCCGGTGCAGGGAGAGCTGCAGTTCCAGGAGCAGCCGGTCGGAGGCGTCGCCCAGGTCGATTCCGACGATCTCTTCGACCCTTCGGATCCGGTAGCGCAGCGTGTTCGGATGCACCTGGAGCGCTGCCGCGGCCGCACGGACGTCACCGTGCCGGGCGAGGAAGGCTTCGGCGCTCTCCCGCAGGCTCGACGCGTGCTTGAGCTCGTAGTCGAACAGCAGGCCGAGTCGCGGATCGTACAGTTCGGGATGCTCTCCGACCAGGTCGAGGATCTCACCGAGCAGTACCGCGGTGCGGGATTCGGCGAGCGTGGTCACCCGCCCCTCGGGGAAGGTCGCGGCGGTGCCGTCGAGGACCCGGTCGACCTCGGTCCGGGCCCCGGCCACCTGCCCGAGGTCCATCACCTGGACGGCGACCGCGGCACGCAGCACGACCGACCGTTTCGCCTCGAAGTCGTCGACGAGCTGCCGCGCCCACCTGGTGACGGTGCTCGCCGACTTGTAGCCGGGCAGCAGCACGTAGGCGCGTTTGCCGATGACCGTGGCCACCGAGTCGTGGCGGAACGAGCTCGCGTGCAACCGGATCATGCTCCCGATGCCGGTGAACTTGTCGGCCGGTGCCGGGTTCCCGGTGGCGGTGAGGGCGAAACCGACCACCGCGGCCGGTCCGGTGACCGGCAGGTTGAGGGCGCCGGCCAGCGACGGGACGTCCACGCCTCCGCCGCGTGCGCCGAACAGGCGCTGGATCAGCAGGCTCTCGGCGGAGGGGGCGTTGAGACTGCGCCAGATGATGCGGGCGGCGATCGCCGACGCTCCACGCAGCAGGTCCGGGGCATCGGCGGTGAACGGTTCGGCGCCCTGCTGCAACCAGATGGAGCCGAGCATCCTCGGTGCGGGTGAGCCTTCCTCCGACGGCTGCCGGATGCTGACCGCCAGCCGTCGCTCGGTGCCGAGCCTGCGGTGCGCCGGCACGTCGATGACCTCGTCGCTTTCACGCAGCCGGTCGAACACCCCCCATCGCTCCAGTGCCCGCAGATAGTCGCGCGGGCCTTCCCTGCCCAGGATCGACAGGGTGCGCAGTTCGTCGGCGGACTCGTTGGAGGCCGAGTAGGCCAGCACGTGCGACTGCGCGTCCTCGATCGAGACCAGGCCACCGGCGTTCTGCGCGACCATCTGGGCGAGGCCGAACAGGTCGGTGTCGGTGGCCAGCAGATCCGGTTCCCCCAGGGCGGCCTGGAGTCGGCGTGAGCGGTCGAGCATGCGCTTCACCAGCGGCAGCACGTGGTCCCACCGGGCCTTCGGGTGCACCGCCAGGAGCGCGACACCGGCCTGGCGCGCCGCGGCCCGCAGCGTGCCCGACTCCGCCGCGTTCTTCGACATGACCGCCGTCGGCCGGTGCTCGGGGGTGCGCTGCGCGACCTCGTGGAACCAGCGCACGGCCTCGGCGTCCGTGACACCTGCGTGCAGGTAGAGGTCGGGCAGGGGGGCGTGCGTTTCAGCCTCGGCCGACAGGTCCGAGCCGTCGACGAGCGCCACCGAGGAGATCGGGACGCCCTCGCCCGCGGGGGCCTCGACCAGCCCGACGACGGCCGTGTCCAGGCCGCTGAGCAGCTCACCCAGTGTGATGGCTTCGGGCGGATCGGCGGCGACGGCAGTCACGCGGGGAAGCCTTGGGCGGTCGATGGTCACAGCACACCTCCCAGTCGGAACACCGACGTGTTTTGGCCAACGGTACAACGAGAGGAGTTGAGATTTGTCCTATTGGCTCATGGCTTGATGTGCCTTCTGGTGTTGACTTCGGGCCAGTTCGCAGCGGCAACACCTTTCTTCCGCCGCCAGGCCAGGAGGCTCCATGGATGCCATCCCCGTTGTTCCGGAGCCGGTTGTTCCGGAGCCGGTAGTTCCGGAGCCGGTAGTTCCGGAGCCGGTAGTTCCGGAGCCGGTAGTTCCGGAGCCGGTCGACGCCCCCTTCGCACCGTCGGCCGCACACCGCCACCCGCACCGGGCGGCCGAGTGGTACGGGTACGTCATGCGCCGCCTCGCCGAGCGTCCGGCGAACCTGGCCTTCTTCCTGCACACGCTCACCTCGAAGGCCTGAACCCGGCCCGTGACGGGCCCTTCCTGCCCGCCGGGCGCACCGGCACTTCCACGATTCGGAAGATCCGTTCTTCCCGGGAACGGCTGACCGGACGGGCGACGGAAACCGATTCCGCCGCCATCACCACCAGAGATCATCACCACCAGAGATTGGGTGCATGACGTGAGAAGAACCGTAAGAGGGACAAGAACAGGCGTCGCCGCAGCGTTCACCGTGGCGGCCCTCGCGCTGACCGGCTGCCAGGGTGCGCTCGGCAGTGGTGGCGACAGCGACTCCGACGGCCCGATCACGCTGGGCATGGCGATACCCACCTCGGGCAGCAGTGCCGCCGCCGGCCCCTACATGAAGAACGGGGCCCAGCTGGCGATCGACGAGATCAACACCGAGGGCGGGGTGCTCGGCCGCAAGCTGAAGCTGAACGTGCAGGACAGCGCGTGCGACCCGAAGACCGCGGTCACCGCGGCGACCAAGCTGGTCGCGGCGGGCGTCACCGTGTCGGTCGGCGGATACTGCTCGTCGGCCACGCTGCCGACCCTGTCGGTGTTCAACAAGGCGGACATCCCGATGGTGATCCCGGCGGCGAACTCCGGCGACCTGGTCTCGCAGAAGCTGGCGAACGTGTTCCTCATCAACGGCACCGGGGCGCAGCAGGCTCAGGCCGCGATCGAGTGGATGACGCAGCAGAAGGCCACCCGGGTGGCACTGCTCGACGACAACACCAGCTACTCCACCGACATCACCAAGCGCACCGAGGCCGACATCGAAGAGGCCGGCTCCGGCATGAAGACGGTGCTGAAGGAGTCGGTCACCGCAGGCGAGAGCGACTACAGCTCGAACGTCGACGCCGTCCTGTCGGCCAAGCCCGACTTCGTGTACTGGACCGGCTACTACCAGGAGGGCGGCCTGCTCGTCCGGCAGCTGCGCCAGGCCGGCTACCAGGGCAAGATCATGGTCGCCGACGGCAGTGTGGACGCCAAGCTCGTCAGCATCGCCGGGGAGAAGAACGCCCAGGGCGTGTACGCCACCATGACCGAGACGCCCGACACCATCGAGGGCGCGAGCAGCTGGATCTCCGACTACAAGAAGAAGTTCGGCTCAGAGCCCGGCCCGTACGCGCTGCAGTCCTACGACGCGGTGCGCGTGGCCGCCAAGGCGATCGAGGACGCGGACAGCACGGACGGCAAGAAGATCATCGACGCGTTGACGAAGATCGACGGGTTCGAGCTGTTCTCCGGCCCGCTCAAGTTCACCCCGGACCACACCCTGTCGGAGGGCGGCTTCCGCATCCTGCAGGTGTCGGACACCAGGTTCACGCTCGCCGACGACCTCCAGTCCTGAGCACAGCAGCGGGTGACGGGCCCGCCGTCCGGGTCCGCCACCCGCGTCTGAGGGGAATCTGACATGCTTCAGATCATTTGGAACGGCCTGTTCGTGGGCTCGTTCTACGCATTGGTCGCCCTCGGCTACAGCATGGTCTACGGGATCATGAAGCTGCTGAACTTCGCTCACGGCGACCTCTACATGCTCGGCGCGTTCATGGGTTTCGCGCTGCTCACCTCGTTCAGTGGCTTCACGGCGTCCCTGTCGCTGGTGGCGCTGCTCGTGGTGCTGGTGCTGTCCATGATCGGCACCGGCCTGGCCGGGGTGGTGATCGAACGCGTCGCCTACCGGCCGCTGCGCGGCGCGCCACGGCTGTCGCTGCTGATCACCGCGGTCGGCGCGTCGTTCGCTCTGGAGTACGGGATGCGCATCGTGGCCGGGCCCAACCCGGAGGTGTACCCGGTGCGCCTGGGCGGTTCGTCCCTGCATGTGTTCGGCGTCCGGATCAGCGTCTCCCAGATCGTGCTCATCGGCATCGCGATCGCGCTGATGGTCGGCCTCAACACCATGGTGATGCGCTCGCAGCAGGGCCGGGCGATGCGGGCGATCGCGCTCGACCCGGTGGCCAGCCGGCTGATGGGCGTGGACGTGAACCGGGTCATCGCCCAGGCGTTCTTCATCGGTTCCGCGCTCGCCGGCGCCGCGGGCGTGATGGCGGGCTCCTACTACGGCAGCATCAACTTCCTGATGGGCTTCATCATCGGGCTCAAGGCGTTCACCGCGGCGGTGATCGGCGGGATCGGCAACTTCAAGGGCGCCATGCTCGGTGGCCTGGTGCTCGGCCTGCTCGAATCAGTCGGAACGCACTTCCTCGGCGGGCAGTGGCGCGACGTGTTCGCGTTCGCCTTCCTCATCCTGTTCCTGACCGTGCGGCCCACCGGCCTGCTCGGCGAGCGCGTCACGGAGCGTGTGTGATGACGGCGACAACCAGAGCGGTGAAGACACCGAACCGGCCGGCAGGCCGCGTCGGCGACGCCGCCGGGACGTTCCTGCGCAGCCGCTGGATCGGTCCGGTCGGGTTGCTCATCGGCCTCACCGGGCCGCTGATCATCGCCACCCCGTACGCGATGAACGTGATGACCGGCACGCTCGTCTTCGTGATGCTCGCGGTCGGGCTCAACATCGTGGTGGGCCAGTGCGGGCTGCTCGATCTCGGGTACGCCGCGTTCTTCGCGGTGGGCGCCTACACCAGCGGGGTGATCTCCACCCGGTTGCACTGGCCGCTGCTGGCCACCGTACCGTTCGTGATCATCGTGACCGTGGTCGCCGGGATCGTCATCGGCGGACCCACCCTGCGGCTGCGCAGCGACTACCTGGCGATCGTGACGCTGGGGTTCGGCGAGATCATCCGGATCACCGCCAACAACATCAGCATCACCGGCGGTCCGGAGGGCATCTACGGCATTCCCAGCCTGTCGATCGGCGGGGTGGACCTGAGCGGTTCGATCACGTTCTACTACGTGGTGCTCGGCATCGTGTCCGTCGCCGTGCTCGGCGCGAACCGGCTGGTCCGTTCACGGCTCGGCCGGGCGTGGCGGTTCATCCGCGAGGACGAGGACGCCGCCGAGGCCATGGGCGTGCACACCTACCGGGTCAAGCTGGCCGCCTATATCGCCGGCGCCGTCTGGGGCGGGCTGGCCGGCGTACTGTTCGCGGCGCAGCTCTCGGCGATCTCACCGGCGAGCTTCACGTTCCTGCAGTCGGCGCTGGTGCTGATGGCCGTGGTGCTCGGCGGTATGGGCTCCACCCCGGGCGTGGTGCTCGGCGCGGTGTTCGTCAGCGTGCTGCCCGAAGTGCTGCGCGAGTTCGCCGACTACCGGTACTTCCTGTTCGGCGTGCTGCTGATCGTGGTCATGGCACTGCGCCCGCAGGGGATGTGGCCGGCCCGCACCTGCGAGCCGGATCGAACCGCCCGTCGATCGAAACCGGCGGTCCCCGTGGGCCGTGAAACCGAAGGCGAGGTGAGCGTGCCATGAGCGCGTTGCTGGAAGTGGCGGACCTGCACCTGGCGTTCGGCGGTGTGAAGGCCGTCGACGGGCTGAGCTTCGAAGTGGGCGAGGCGGAGATCGTGTCGGTGATCGGCCCCAACGGTGCCGGCAAGACGTCCGCGTTCAACTGCATCACCGGCTTCTACCGGCCCACCAGCGGGCGGATCACGATCGGCGGCGCCGACGTGACCCGGATGCGCACGTCCGCGATCGCGGCGCGCGGCGTGTCCCGTACGTTCCAGAACGTACGGCTCTTCGGCGACCTGCCGGTGCTCGACAACGTACGGGCGGGCACCCACCTGTGGCTGCGCCAGCACGTGTTCGACGCCCTGCTGCACACGCCCCGCTACCGGCGCAGCGAGCAGGAGGCCACCGACGAGGCACACCAGTGGCTCGACTTCGTCGGGCTGCGCGGCGACCGGACCGGCGCGGCACGCAATCTGCCGTACGGCGAACAGCGCCGGGTGGAGATCGCGCGTGCCCTGGCGCGCCGCCCCCGGCTGCTGCTGCTCGACGAGCCCGCCGCCGGTCTCAACCACGGCGAGAAGCTCGAACTGCTCGACCTGATCCGGCGCATCCGCGAACTCGGTACCGGGATCGTGCTGATCGAGCACGACATGGGGCTGGTCATGGAGGTGTCGGAGCGGGTGGTCGTACTCAATTTCGGCAAGGAGATCGCGGACGGCACGCCCGAGCAGGTGCGGCGTGACCCCGCGGTGATCGAGGCGTATCTCGGCAGCGACGACGGGGACGACGGGGCGACCGGGGACACAGGTCTCGGAGACACAGGTCTCGGAGACACAGGAGAGGAGGCCGCCCGTGCCGACGCTTGAGATCGACGGGATCGACGCTTCTTACGGCGGGGTGCAGGCGCTGCGGGGCATGTCGCTGCGGGTGGACGACGGAGAGATCGTCGCGCTGCTCGGCAACAACGGCGCGGGCAAGACCAGCACGCTGTCCGCGGTGTCCGGCCTGATCCGCTCGTCCGGCGGCCGGATCGTCTTCGACGGTCGGGACATCACCCGGGCCACACCGCCGGAGATCGTCGGCATGGGACTGGTGCACGTGCCTGAGGGCCGGCGGATCTTCTCCACCCTCAGCGTGCAGGAGAACCTGCAGATGGGCGGCTACCTGGTGCGCGACCAGGCGGAGATCAGGCGGCGTATCGACCAGGTCTACGACCTGCTTCCCCGGCTCGCCGAGCGCCGCGACCAGGAGGGCGGCACGCTGTCCGGCGGGGAGCAGCAGATGCTCGCGGTCGGCCGTGCGATCGTCGCCGGTCCACGGCTGCTGATGCTGGACGAGCCGTCGATGGGGCTCGCCCCGCTCGTGGTGGCCGCGGTGATGAAGGTGATCGCCGAGATCAACGCCTCCGGCACCTCGGTACTGCTGGTCGAGCAGAACGCCAAGGCCGCGCTGAAGATCGCGCACCGCGGCTACGTGGTCGAGAACGGCCGGTGCGTGCTGGACGCCCCGGCCGCCGAGCTGTCCGAGGACGAGCGCGTGGTCGAGGCCTACCTCGGGAGCGTGTGAAACCTGCCTCCGGGTGCACGAGGACACCCACACCGCCGCCGCACGCAGCACAGGCGGGCCCCTGAGGCTGCCGCATGCCCGCAAGCACAACTGTGAGAGTTCTTCTGCGGCCCGGGATGGGGTTGCTGTCAGGCTCGGCGCTCGTGATCCGGCATGACTCGGAACATCACTGGCGTTCCGTCAGGGACTGCCGTTCCCCCGAGATGTCTGCCGGACACGGGCGCCGGCCCGGTCCACCCGCCGGCTTGATCAGACCACAGGCACCCTGCTGGGTGCCGGTGACGTGTGCCGCACCGTCCAAAGGCGTCTGTCCACCGGCTGTCCACCGACGGGGCTGCTCGGCCAGTCGCCTCTCACCATCCCGTCGCTTCTGATGCATCCCGCAAGAAGGGCGGAGCCTGACATCAGGACGACCGTCCGATCTTCCACAAGGAGTGACCGCGCGGCATGTCGCCATGAACGCCACAGCCTCCATCCATGAGGGAGACCCCCGATCGAAACGATATCTACCGCAGTCGATAAACGGTATCGTTTCACTGGCGGAAGCATCTCCGAGAGGATCTCCACATGGCCAGAACCGTCATCGACCTCGACGAAGACATGGTCGCCGAGGCCATGCGCATCTTCGGCACCAAGACCAAGGCCAAAGCCGTCCGCCTCGCCATGGAAGACGCCGTCAAGAGGCACCTTCGTCAAGAGGGCTTCGACGCCATGGAGGCCGGCGAGCTCGACTTCAGCGAGATCGTCGAGAACACCGGGCCCCGCAACGCGGACGGCTCCCTCAAGCGCGACGGCGACCGGGACGGAGGCCGGGCCGCCTGATGCAGGACCGCTATCTGATCGACAAGTCCGCCCTCGCCCGCTGGACGAAGCCGAGCGTCAAGGAGGTACTCAGGCCGCTGCACGAGCGCTACCTCCTCGCCGTGTGCCAGCCCACCGAGTTCGAGATGACCCACTCCGCACGGGACAGTTCGGAGGCGACACGGATCAGCACCTGGCTCCACGCCTTCGACTACCTCCACGCCGACGACCGCGCCTTCGCCCGCGCCCTGGAAGTCCAGCGCCACGCTCTCAACGCGGGCTTCCACCGCGCCCTGTCCCTCCCCGACCTACTGATCGCCGCCACGGCAGAACTTCACCGGCGGACGGTCCTCCACTATGACGGCGACTTCGACATGATCGCCTCCCTCACTCGCCAACCCACCGAATGGGTCGTCTCGCCCGGCAGCGCCGACCGATGAGAAAGCCGGCCCTCCTCACCTCCGATGAGTTGTCTGGTGTCCCTCATCGAACGACGACCTGCCACGCAGCTTCGCGCCCAGCAGGCCCTGCCGGTCGGAAGCGATGCTATCGATCGGTCACCCCGGGGACGCTGACCTCGTAGTTCTTCAGCATCAGGACGGTGCGTTCCCAGGTCGCCTTCCGCATATACGGGAAGGCCTTCCGGAAGGGGACGTCCTCGCCCAGCAGTTCGTCGTCCCGATCACCGTGACCGCCCTGGACTGCGGGGCTCGATGGCACGCCCACAGCCCCCGAGCGCGTCCGCCGGGCAGCCGCGGTCGAGGCTGTCGGCAAGCGCGTCTCCTCGAAGACCTTCAGGCCCTTGAGACGGAGCCTCTCATCCACTCCGGCTTTCGCCAGTGCGTTCCGGGCGCGGTGCGCGACTACCAGGGCTGGTCCTGGGTCAGTTTCAGCAGGCGCTGCAGGTGCGTGCCCGCCTTGCGCAGGTCGGCCTCGGGGACCTGCCACAGCAGTGCCGCGTCGCCGTAGCCGCCTGCGCCGACGCCGCTCCAGTAGCAGACGGACCGTTCGGCGGCGGCAGCGAGGACCGCAGCCGGGTAACGTTCCCGCAACGCCTGCGGGGCGGCAAGCCGCCACCAGGAAGCCAGGGCCCGTGCGGCCAGGTGCGCCCCGTACCGGGCAGGGGTGCGCTGCCACAGCAGGTGGGCGACCGGGTCCAGCTCGGCACTGGTGCGCGGGAGGCGGGGGGCCGGCTCGGCACCACCCGAGCGGTAGCGCGCCATCATGGTGCCGGCATTCATCGCGAAGGGAGTCCGGTGGGGCAGGACCTCGACGATCAGCCGGTCGGGCCCGAGGGACCAGCGCAGCAGGTAGTCATGGCGTCCCCGGTCGGTGTGGACCTCGCCTCCGGCACTGTCCCAGCCGCGTCGTCCCTCGGCGGGGAAGACCGCGGCGCTGCAGGACTCCACCCGCTCCCGGGAGCCGACACCGATCCCGTACAGCGGCCCGGCCGCGCCGTACAGCCGGAGCAGGGCGGCGGCGGGCGAGTCCGGGGCGCACAGCCGCTCCAGCTTGCGGCGGTCTCCCCTCGCGGCATGCTCCCAGAAGGCGAAGGCCCGCTTCTGCAGGGTCTGGGGATCGACAGATCGGCGCTGCGGCGAGGACTGGGCACGGCCGGGTGCGGCAGGCCGGGCAGAGGCGGCGCGCGCTGCGGACGCCTCGGCGATTCGCCCTGCCTTCGCCTCACCTCCGCTCCGCGGCCCGGCGCCGCCCGCGGTCTCGGCGTTTCGTGCGGCCCGCGGCCTCACAGCAGGGGTGGCGCCCGCACGCTCCGACGCAACCACGCCTTTCGCAGATGCGGCAGCGTGCGCGGCGGCGCCGTCGCGGGGCGGGGGTACTGATTCCGGGGCTGGCCGCGGGGTGGGGCGCTTGGGGGCCAGGCATCGGTCGCAGCCCAGGTGGGTCTTGGCCGCGACCAGCTGCGCACCGCTTCGGGCGCAGGCCGGGCAGCGCAGTGGGGCGAACTCCCCGGCGGGCAGCAGCCAGTCCAGGTCCAGCGGGTAGCGCCGCTCGCCCCTGCGGACGTCCAGCGCGAGGCGTAGCACCGGCACCCTCAGCAGGTGCAGCCGGTAGGGGGTGAGCGTGTGGCGGGCACGGAACTTTTCGGCGATCTCGGCCAGACGGCGGGCGCGCTCCTCGCGCGTGCTCTCGATACGGGCGCGCAGCAACGCCGCGCGGTCCTCGGGCGCGGTGGCGGCACGGCGCTCCAAGGAGTCCACGGCGGCTGCGTAGTACTCCTCGGCGCGGGCGCGCTCCTTGGCGTACGCGTCGCCGATCTGCCCGGCCAGCCCATCACGGCGCAGCACGGCGGCGGCCTCCAGCATCCGGTGGGCCTCGGCGAGGGCCCCCGCCAGGTCCGGCCGACTCGTGGAGGCGTAGTCCACGGATGCGGCGAGCCCCGTCGGCAGTGCGGTCCCCGCACGGGGGTCATGGCCGGTGCGGGCGAGGCGCCCGCTCACCCCCGCCGGAATCCGCAGGCGGCTGGGTACGTCGACGAACACCTCGGTCTGCTCCTGGAAGTGGTCCTCCGCGGAGAGCTCGTAGCCCACTAGGGCGCCCACGCGCAGCACCGGCCGCAGGGCCCGCTCGGGCGTCGCCTCGGCGCGCGGATCCAGGCGACCGTGGTCGACCGGCAGGTGTTCTCGGGCCTTGGACAGCAACGTGGCCGCATCGGGCGGCACGGAGCGCGGCGCGGCCAGGGTGAGGGTGCCGGTGTCACCCGCGGCCAACACGCTCTCCGCGGCCTTGGCGACCACCGGGTGCCCGGTCACCAGCAGCAGGGCGCCGTCCT
The DNA here is from genome assembly GCF_058833805.1 of Streptomyces sp. B8-7. Lineage (NCBI taxonomy): Bacteria > Bacillati > Actinomycetota > Actinomycetes > Kitasatosporales > Streptomycetaceae > Streptomyces > Streptomyces sp. B8-7. Next base: position 119,279 of record NZ_JBYRRL010000004.1, read on the forward strand.
CGCGGGCGACGTCGGGGTCGGCGGTGACCGCGGTCTCCTCGGGCAGCTCCAGCTCGCCCGCCAGGGCAGCGGGCAGGAGTGCCAGGGCGGTGTCCCCGGCCTCCTCCCACAGCCCGCCGCGGTGCTCGACCCAGTCCAGCCAGAAGGCCAGCCCGGCCTCTTTCCGGATCACCTGCCCGCCTCTCGCCCGTCGTCCCCGCCGACCAGTGCGTCGACCGCGCCGCGGCTGTCCAGGTAGTCCGTACGGGCACTGACCAGTCGCTCGCCCAGGCGTTCCAGGCGTTGCTCGAACTCCGCGTCGTCCTGTGCGGTGGCGAAGGCGTCGAAGACGGAGGCCTCGAAGTCGAAGTCCTCGTCCACCCGGCCCAGGATCATGTCGAGTTCGCCGACGACCAGCTCGAACAGGTTGATCTTGGATTCGAGGACGTGCAGGATCCGTTGTTCGATGGTGCCCCGGGCGACCAGATTGGTCAGCACCACGTCGTGTTCCTGCCCCACCCGGTGCAGCCGGCCCAGGCGCTGCTCGATCTGCATGGGGTTCCACGGCAGGTCCACGTTGGCCATCACATGGCAGAACTGCAGATTGCGGCCTTCCCCGGCGGACTCGGTGGACAGCAGTACCGGCGCGGAATCGCGGAAGGCCGCCACCGCCGCTTCCTTGTCCCGGCGCGAGAGGCTGCCGTGGTAGACCGCCGCCTGGACGCCCTCGCGTTCCAGCCGCGCGGCGAGCGCGTCCAGGGTCTGCCGGAAGGCGGTGAACACCAGCACCTTCTCCCCCTGCCCGTTGTGCCGGCGCAACCGCTCCAGCAGGAGATCGGCCTTGGTGGACCCCTCGATTTCCCGGGCCAGTGCCGCCAGGTCCGTCCAGCCCGCCTTGGCCAGGGTCGGCGCGGCGGCCTGCGGGCTCGACCCGGCCAGCCGGGTCAGTCCGCGCAGGGTCAGCAGCCGCGCCGAGGACGCGCCTTTGGCCTCCGCCCTGATCCTGGCCGCGATCCCCGCGTACAGCTTCGCCTCCTCCGGCGAGGGCGCCACCAGCACCGTCTCGGCCAGCCGCTGCGGCAGCAGCACCTCGACCTCACTGCGCCGGTGACGAACCATCACCTCACGGGTACGGGCCCGCAACTCCGCCAGGTTGCGCGGCGTCGACGTATCCGTCCCGGCTCCGGCATGCCGCTGGCGGAACTGCGCAGGAGTACCCAGCAACCCGGGCGCGACCAGGCTCACCAGCTCGTACAGGTCCTGCAACCGGTTCTCCACCGGAGTCGCGGTGAGCAGCAGCAGATAGCGGGCACGCAAGGCGCGGGCGAGCTTCCCCGAGGCGCTGCGCGGACTACGCAACCGGTGCGCCTCGTCCGCCACCACCACATCCCACTGCCCCTCGGTCAACCGGGACTTCAGCGGCTCCCGGCGCGCGGCGGCGATCGAGGCGAGCACCACCGGCCGCTCCGCGTCCGCCTCCTCCCAGCCGCGGCCCCTGGCGATCACCGTCGGCAGGCCGAACTTGCGCTCCAACTCCTCGCGCCACTGCTCCACCAACCCGGCCGGGGTGAGCACCAGCGTCCGATCCGCCAACCCCCGCATCCGCAGTTCGGACAGCACCAGACCCGCTTCGATGGTCTTGCCCAGCCCCACCTCGTCCGCGAGGATCGCCCGGCCGCGCATCCGCCGCAGCACCGTCTGAGCGGTCTGCATCTGGTACCCGAACGGCACGAAGGACAGCTGCGGCAGCGACAGGAAGGAGTCGAAACCGGGCCTGCGCCACACCTCCACCGCCGCATCCACCAGCACCGAGGTGGCCGGATCCACCGGAGCCGCGCCCAGCTGGGCCAACAGCACCGCGAACGCGTCAGGCAGCCCTTCGGGCCGCGGAGCCGAGCCGTCATCTGCGGGAGGGCGAACGGTGACGGTACTCAAGCGGCCTCGCTCGGGGAGCAGCGGAACGGATGGGAACGGGCACGCTCCGTCACCCGCGTGGACCAGCCTACCGACCGCACCGCCAGGACCGTAACCGTGGATGGGCCCCGAACGAGGGATCACATCCAGGTCCCGTGAGCTGAGCCGCAGCGCCTGTCGGTAGTCTGCACAGACGTGAGCGAGTACCAGTACTACGAGTTCCAGGCCATCGACCGACCGTTGAACAAGGACGAACTCGAACAGGTGCGGGCGTTGTCGAGCCGGGCCAGGATCAGCGCGACGCACTTCGTCAACGAGTACCACTACGGCAACTTCCGCGGCGATGAGCGCGAACTGATGGAGCAGCTGTACGACGCCCACCTGTACCTCGCCAACTGGGGCTCGCGGCGTCTGATGCTGCGCCTGCCCACCGCACAGTTGCCCGCCCGCAGCGCCGCACCGTACTGTGCGGACGACGCCTTGACCTGCTGGACCAGGAAAGGGCACCTGCTGCTCGACTTCTCCTACGAGGCCGAGGACGGCGGCGAGTGGGACTTCGAGACCTCCTTCACCCTCGCCTCATTCACCACCCTGCGCGCCGAACTCGCCGCGGGCGACCTGCGCCCCCTCTATCTGGCCTGGCTTTCCGCGCTCACCCGCTGGGAGCTGGAGGAGGATGTCGACGAGGACGAGTACACCTCCACCCTCGAGCCGCCCGTACCCGCCGGCCTTGCCCACCTCACCGGCCCGCAACGCGCCTTGGCCGACTTCCTGCACGTCGACCCGCATCTGCTCACCGCGGCTGCCCGCGCCAGCGGTGCCGCCCCTTCCCAGGTAGTCGACAAGGACGCGCTCACTGCCTGGATCCGCGCCCTGCCACCACACGAGAAGGACACCCTGCTGCTGGACGCCGCCCTGGGCATTGCCCCGCAACCGGGCGCCGCGCTGCTGGCCCGCCACCGCGCCACGTCCCGCGGCACAGCCGAACCGTCCACCACCCGGCGCCGCTCAGCCGCGAAACTCCTGGACGCCGCCTACGAGGTGCGCAGCGAGCACACACGGCAACAGGAACAGGCCCGCGCCCAGGCCCGCCGAGGCGAACAGCAGGCTCGCGAGAGCCACTTGGACCGCCTGGCCGAGAACACCCAGCAAGCCTGGCAGGACATCGCCCACCTGATCGGGCAGAAGCAGCCCGGCCCCTACGACACCGCCGTCACGCTCCTGAAGGATCTCCGAGAGGTCCACGACCGGGCGGGCACCCCCGAGGAGTTCGCCCGGCGCTTTGACGACCTGCGCGAACAGCATCGCGGCAAGCCCTCGCTGATGCGGCGCCTCACCGATGCCGGCCTGACAGCCCGCTGAGCCGCGCTCACATGAGGTCGCGGGGCCCCTCGGCCAGGACGCGGAGCGCCGCGAGGGCAGCCGAGCGGCCGGTGGCGGACAGGGAGATCGGGGCGTCGACGGACCGGTCTCGCTTTTCGAGATAGCCGAGTTCGCGGCCGGTGTGCCAGAACCTCCACAGCAGCCTCTCGGTGTCCTTCACCTCCATCGCGGTGCCGTCGCCGTGGGTGAAACCCGCGGCAAGCACCGGATGGACGGCATCGCGCAGGTCCTCGCGGAGCCGGGGCTCCGCCCACAGCACGCCCAAGGCGCACTCGGCCACCTGCCGCTCAGCCGCGGTGGTGCCGAGCCAGGCCAGCGCGGCCGTGTGCTGGCGCAGCTGGTGGTCCGCCAGCTGGGCGCGCCCGGCCGCCGAGAGCTTGAGAGTACGGTGGCGCTTGGTCACCAGCCGGTGGGTGCGAGCGAGTTCATGCAGGTCGGCCAGCTGGAACAGGTCCGCCTCGGAGCGCGGCCCCTTGCCGATCGGGTACCAGTGCGGGTAGCGGGCGAACGCCGCAGCCACCACCTCCCGTGGCAGGTAGCCGGCCTGTGTCAGGGTGACACCGTTGCCGATCTGCTCCAGCAGCCACCGCAGCGGCTCCGCCGTGTCCACGGATGCCGCGACCTGCTCCTCCAGGGCAGGCAGGACAGCGGCGAGCAGAGCGCGACGCTCGGCCGGGGGAGCCGCGGCCCACAACTCGCGCCGTTCACGCCGCACGGCCTCCAGCGGGGGGCGGCCCTCGAACCCAGGCTGCGCGGTGGTGAGCCAGTGCTGGACAAGCCGTCGGCGCGCGGCCGGGAACGTACGCACCTCCGGGTCGAGCTTTCCCTCGTCCAGAGCCTGCTCCAGTCGACGTTCGAGGTTGGCACGGGCCAGCGCTTCCCGGATACCCATGACCTGCCCCCAGCTCAGCTCGGGCACGTCCGGCGGAGTCGTGGGCGAGGCGGCCGCGGCCTTGCGGTAGGCCGCGAAACCCGCCTCCTCGGAGCGCTGCCAAGCCGCCAGCACCTGAACGGTGGTCGCGCTCGCACACACCGCGGCGGCCCGAACACGGCCGACTCCGGTCAGTAGATCGGCCAGGACAGCGACAGCCCGCCGCTGCTCAGAGGTGTCCGCGTGCCACTTGCGAGGCAGCTCGTACCAACAGAACCGTTCGACCTCGGCCGCCGAGAGCGCGACGAGCGGGTCACCGTCGGGCACCAGCCAATCCAGCAGGCGCTGCGCCATCGCCCCGTCCGCCACCAACGTTGTCACCTCCACCGCACTTCGGGCTACCTGCCGATCCTCCCACGGCCGGGAATCCCGTCCGCGGGCATCGCGACGGCGAAACCTCACCGATGAACATCGCACCTCGGCAGCCATGATTTCCCTCCGCCCGTCGGAAAAGCACAAGCCGTACGCCGGCGACCACCATTCCCAAGGCACCCGAAACCTTCGGCTACCCCAGGGTCGGCGAGGCGGTCCTGGCCGGCAGTCACGCCGGCTTGTCCACCGGGCGTCCACCGACACATTCGCCCGCGTGGGGACCCGAAGCGCTCAGTACATCAAAATCGCTGGTCAGCGATCCAGCGCACCTTCGGTGCGCGCCGGGGGCGTGGTAGATGTCGTGGCGTGCGCCGAGGTGCTTCCTGTCTGCCCTGACGGGGGTTGATGCCGGTCCGGGACGCTGGTGGGGTTCGTTCCGGCCGAAGCCGATTGCTCTGTGATGCCGGTGAGCTCGCAGGTCAGCGTGGCGCTGAGGGCCGTCCACGGGAACCGTGGAGTGTTGCTGCGAAGCACGGGCGTCAGAATTCCTGTTCCACCCTGGCCCTCCCGGAACGGCGTACCGCTTGGCCGTTCGGTGAGGGAGGGAGCGGGGCCGTGGACGTGCTGCACGAACGCTGCGCCGGTGTGGACATCAGCAAGAAGGACGCCAAGGCGTGTGTCCGCAGCCCGAGTACGAAACGGCGAGGCTCTTTCACCAACGAGACCACGACCTGGGGCTCGACCACGAACGCCGTGCTCGCCCTGCGGGATCATCTGGTCGCTGCCGAGGTCACCCTCGTCGTGATCGAAGCGACCTCGGACTACTGGAAGCCGTTCTACTACCTGCTGGCCGAGGACCTGAACGTGATCCTGGTCAACGCCCGGCAGGTCAAGAACCTGCCCGGCCGCAAGACGGACGTTTCCGACGCCGCCTGGCTGGCTCAGCTCGGCGCACACGGCCTGGTCCGCCCCTCGTTCGTGCCACCCGCACCGGTGCGCGAACTGCGGGACCTGACCCGGGCCCGCACCCAGATGACCCGCGAACGCGGGCAGATCGTCCAGCGGCTGGAGAAGCTGCTGGAGGACACCGGCATCAAACTCGCCGCGGTCGCCTCCGACATCATGGGCGTCTCCGGCCGGGCCATGCTGGAGGCCCTCATCGGCGGGGAACGCGACCCGCAGACGCTGGCAGACCTGGCCAAACGCAAGCTCCGCAACAAGATCCCCGAACTCACCGAGGCCCTGACCGGCCGCTTCCGCGACCACCACGCCTTCCTCACCCGGCTGCACCTGGACCACTACGACCAGCTCACCGACGCCATCGGACAGCTCGATGAGCGGATCGAGGAGGCGATGGCCCCCTTTCGTCCCGCCCTCGACCTGCTCGACACCATCCCCGGCATCAACCAGGCCGTCGCCGAAGTGATCATCGCGGAGACCGGCGGCGACATGGCCCGGTTCACCTCCGCCAGGCACCTCGCGTCCTGGGCCGGGGTCTGCCCCGGCCACCACGAGTCCGCCGGCCGCACCAAGAACACCAAGGTCCGCCCCGGCAACCCGTACCTCAAAGGAGCCCTCGGCCTGGCCGCCTTCGGCGCGGTGAGGACCAAGGACACCTACCTCCAGGCCCGCTACAAGCGGCTGACCGCCCGCCGCGGCCCGATGAAGGCCCTGGTCGCCGTCGAGCACTCGATCATTACCGCGATCTGGCACATGCTCACCGACAACGTCCCCTACCGCGAGCTCGGCGGCACCTACTTCGCCCAACGTGACCCCGAACGCGCCACCCGCCGCGCGATCACCGCGCTCAACCAGCTCGGCTACACCGTCACCCTCAACCCGATCGAGGACGCAGCCTGACGCCCAGGGCCCGGACACCCGGCGACCACCACGGCCACCGGGCACTCAGATCTGCCTCACGCCACCCTGACCTCCACCTATTTACGCGTCAGAGCCTGTTCGCGACGAACTAGCAACCGAGAGTGAACCCATGACCAACACATTGCGATGCGCAGACGACAAGTGCCCGATGTGCCCGAGTTTCAAGGTCAACGAAAACAAGAAACCCCAGGTCATAGACCCAACCTGGGGTTCACCATGGAGCCGCCTTCGGGATTCGAACCCGAGACCTACGCATTACGAGCCCGCTAGGGATCATGCCGGGCTGTGCTGCGCGATCGTGTCAGATCCCGTTTTCCCAGATCAGAGCACCTGTGGCGGTCCCGCTGCTCGCGTCCCATGCTGCACCGTCCAAAGGCGTCCGCGCTCCCCTTGCGCTCCCCTGATCGCCCTCCAGCGAGGCTACAAGCCCGGACAGTAATCCGATGGCCGGCTCTGGGCGGTTCTTGTCGGCATCCGACACAATCAGCAGACGAGGGGAAACGACCTCGCAGGACCTACGGGTCCCCCGCTGCCGTCGACAAGGGCGCTGCCTCTCGGCGACGGGTGAATCGGGACCTCTGACGGCGTTCAGCACCCCTCCGAGCCAAGACCGAACTGGCCCCGGACACCCGCCCCGGGCCAGTTCGCACTTCTCAGATCAGAGCAGACATCGCGGTCCCTTCACCGACGCACGCGCCCACCAGAGGCATCCTCGCCCCATCGCCCACCACGGGCGGTCCCGAGTGCACCGTGGACAACCATCACTGCGGCGGTGGGACCAGGCATTCAGATCGCGAGAATACGGACAAGATCGAGCTCCACGCCTACGTCTGACGCCTGCGTCAGGGCGACCTGGTTGAGGTGTCGCCCGCACGCGTGAAACCAGTTCCGATCAAGGGAGTCCTCCTTCCATCGGACCCTCCAGATCGGCCAGGCACGGCAGCTAGCCGACTCGCCCCCCTCGCACCTTGGGCGGTAACTCATGGACGCCTCCTCCACCACGTCTTGCCAACGGGTGCGCTGGAGGGTTCGAGGTCGAACGCCTCATCGCATGAGCGCACCTATCGGAAGCCCGGTGGACTCCGCGTGGAGGCATCACTCCCAGGTCGAGCTGCCTTCCTGGTCAGCAACCATGCCCTGCATCACGCCACCTGTCCATCAAGATCCGCAGGTGATTGCTAGATTCTGTTAAACAGAAACCGAAGGGGCGTCATGGTCGGTCGGCCGCGCACAGGGCATACGAGGGTGATGGGCTTTCGCCCGCCGAGACAGCTCCGCGAGGACTTTGAGGCTCTCGCAAAGAGCGAAGGGCGCAGCCCATCCGACGCGCTGATCGAGGCCATGCACGACTGGATCAGGAAGAAGCGGCGCGAGAGTCCGGAGGCGGCGCAGGAGTAGGCCAACCCGCACTGAACCTCAGCTGCTGCGACTTGCAACTCTCGCCCAGCCTGAGGGCTGTCCGCCGCTACTCTCACTCCTACCCAGCCACAGGAGGGGCGAGCATGACGCGGCGGGCTTGGAGTAGCGACCGAAGGTTGACTGCGATCAGTCGAGCGAGCCTCTCCGTGCCGGCCAGACAAGCATTGATCGACAAGCAGGTAGTCCAGGGCTGCACGGTTCTGGACTACGGCTGCGGGCGTGGTGGCGATGTACGCGCGCTTCGACAGCTTGACTGCAGAGCGATTGGATGGGATCCGTTCTATCAAGCCGACACGAAGCTGGAGCCGGCCGATGTCGTGCTCCTCACCTACGTCCTCAACGTCATCGAAGACCCACACGAGCGCCGCAAGACTCTGAAGGAAGCGTGGGAGCTTGCCGACACGGTCCTCGTCACATCCGCGCGGCTGACATGGGAGAAGTCGAAGGTCAGGGGCGAGGCATTCGGCGACGGGCTGCTCACCAGCCGGCAGACGTTCCAACATCTCTTCGGCGCGAGCGAGCTGCGGACCTACGTCGAGGAAGTGACGGGGGTACGTACAGTCTCTGCCGCACCAGGAATTGTCTACGCCTTCAAGGACGAGAGAGCCCGTCTCAGCTACCTCGCCAGACGGATCGTTCCTGACGCAGAGTGGCTCACGTCCGAGGACACGACCTCAGCGATCGCAGCAGTCGTCGATTACGTGGAACGGCGGGGGCGGCTGCCTCGGATGGAAGAAGTACCTCAGTCGATGGCCGAGCTACTCGGCCACTTGCGAGCCAACGAGGTTCGTCGACTCGTGCGGGACTCAGCCGACGTCAGCAAGGTAGAGCAAGGCGGGAGGCAAACCACTCTCAACACCTTGCTCTTCTTGGCGGTGGAGCTGTTCAACGGTCGGGGCCCCTTCAGCAGCCTCCCGCTCAGCGTCCAACTCGACGTCCGCGCCTTCTTCACCTCATACAAGGAGGCATGTCAGCGATCCGACAGGCTGCTGCTCAAGCTGCGTGACGACACATACATCCGTGGAGCCATGCACGCCTCCGCCGTCGGGAAGCTCACCCCGACTGCGATGTACGTACACCAGCGTGCCGTCGACCGCTTGCCCACAGTTCTACGCCTCTACGAGCACTGCGCCTCGATCGCTGCCGGCCGGCCGCAATCGTGGACGCTGGCCAAGCTACGCCATCAGGGCCGGGCGGTGAGTTGGCTCGACTACCCGGACTTTGACATTGACCCGCACCCGCGGTGCCGGTCCTCCTACCAGGTAGACCTCAGGACCCTTGAGACCTCCCACACGTCGTACGCAAACTCGGAGAATCGACCGTTGCTTCACCGCAAGCACGAGTTTCTCGCCCCCGACGATCCTGATGTCGAGCGGTACGAGCGGCTGACAATGGCAGAGGTGAAAGCGGGGCTGTACGAACGCCCCCACCTCATCGGCACAGAGAACGGCTGGGAGTCGGAGCTCGTCCGCTGCGGCCGGTCCCTTCGCGGGCATCGACTGGTGCGCCGCGCCGAAGGCTGAGCTCTCAGGCCCCGTCTGGCTGCATCTGCGCGATCATGACTGCCAGCTCCTCAACGTCGAGGTCAGCAGCTTGGCTCGGGAACCAGGACAAACGGAGCCCGTTCTCTGCCGCCTCCGCAGGAAGTCCCATGGTGAGCACATGGATGGGGATGTACGAGGCACTCGTGCATGCGGAACCCGTAGCAACGGCCACATGCTGCTTCAGCCGGACAATGAGAGCTTCGGCATCCACACCGTCGAAGGACAGGTTGAGGATGTGCGGGACTGAGTGATCCTGGTCGCCGGCGATTCTCCGAGGCGCCGCGAGCGCGCGGCTTGAGTTCACGCAGCTCAGAAGCGGTCGGGACGACGATAGCCGCTGCAACACCTGTGGTGCACGGTGTCGCCACACGATTCGCCCGGCCGCGTGAGTAATCCGCGCGCGACTCCTCCCATCTCATCTTGTCTAGCGCGAATAACGTGGGTAGAGGCTTGCTTGCCAAGCCTCTACCCAGCTACGGTTCCTCTCGCAAGGTGCGCCCTTATTCGCCTCTTCCAGCAAAGGAATGACGTGAAGCTCCACCTGATCGTTGAGGACCCCGATCCCGCCTTCCAGAAGGCCCTCCTGGCCCTGCTCGCCGGTCATGCCAGCAGCCTGAAGACCGCCGGGCCAGCCACCGACTGGGCTGACCCGGAGACAGCATCCCGCTACTACCTCTCCCTGCCGACCACCGCGCAGCGCATCCTGCGCGAGGCCGCGGCACGCGAGGACGGCTATGTTCCGGCCGATGTCCTGCGCGGCCCCAACGGCGACGGCAAACTCACAGGCAGCAGCGGCGCGTTCAAGGCCGCACTGAAACGCGGCGTCCGCCGCAACTGGTGGATCGCCGACCAGGTATCGCCCGTCCTTGCCGAGGGCCCGGGCTTCGGCAAGGTCGCCGGCTACCGCATCCGCCACGACGCCCTCCCCGCCTTCCAGGCCGCCGTCACCTCCCACCAGCAGGGCGAACTCGCCAGCCAGAAGGACTGCCTCGCCGAGGCGATCACCGCCGAAGGCGGCGAGTGGGACGCCCAGCGCTCCGTCGCCGCACTCCACGAGATCGGCCACACAATCGACGAGAAGCGCGCCCGCCAAATCCTCCGCGACCTCGCCGCCGACGGAGTCATCGACCGCGTCGACGCCGATCGAGCCATCTACCGCCCCACTGTCGATCCGGAGCAGTAGAAGCCACGAGGGGAGCCGACATCCGCAGCGGACGTCGGCTCCCCTCGGATTGGTGCGGACTCAGCCCTGCGCTTCGGGGAGGCAGTGGCTGCACGGCTTCCACCGCGGCGGTACAGCGTCGGCCGGATAGGATTGGACCGGTGCCCCCTGCCACCCGCGCCGGAACATCTCGCAGGCGGGCAAGTGGAAGAAGTCGCTGGTCACCGTGGTGATGACCTCGTTCTCGTCCGCAGTCCACGCGCCGGGCCTCATCAGCCGACCGTACGGGTCCGTACGAAGGCCGGCGCCATAGGTGCCGTCCTTGCGCCCCGTACGCGTCAAGGTGTTGATCCCACACGCCTCGGCGAACTCGTAGACGTCGAAGTTGGAGTCCATGTAGCCGAGCACTTGCGCGGTAACCCACATGACGTTGGTCTTCAACTTCAGGGTCTCGGCCGCATCCAGAACGCGGTCACCCTCGCTGCTCTTGGTGTCGGCGGCCCGGTTGTGACCCGCGCGGTCGAGCCGCCATGGGGCATCGGACCAGTCGTGGTTGCGGATCTCCGCAGCGAAGTCTCGGGCAATGCGGGAAAGAGGCATTGTCTCGCTGTCCTTCCGTCGGACTTGGTGCCCCGCCCCCCGATTTGGGGCGGTGACATGCGATTTCCGATGATATGCCCGCCTACATCGTGAAGCAAGGACTTCCAAGGGTCTGACGTAGAGGCCGGTGACTTGGGGTTTCAGCCGGGATGTGGCGGCGTGTCGCGGCCGCGGTTGAGCTGCGCCATGAGCTCGCGGTTGGCGGCACGGGCTGCGGCGAGGTCGTCGCCTTGGTCCTGGCTTCAATTCCGGGTCGATGACCTGCTGTTCGAGGGTGGTGATCCGGGCCTGAAGCTGTTCGGTGTCGTTGGGGCCGCCGATGCCGGACTCGCGCCAGACCTGCTCGCCCAGGACCTCGCTGAGCCGGGCTTCGAGACGCCGGATGTGTCCGGCAAGGCGGGCGGTGCGGGCGTCGGCTGCTGCCTTCACCGCCGCGCTGCCGGTGCGACCCCCTACAGTTCCGTCATGTCGAACTACCAACGGCCGCAGCCGAATCGCAAGCTGGTGTGGGCCGAGTACCCCGCCGGCACCCACCTCGACCGTTCCCGCGTCTCCTCCGGCGGGATGCGCGCTACCGCCCGCAATGACCGAGACAACTCGCTCGTCACCCAGGCCGAACTCTTCGACGCCGACGACCGGTACGACGACGGCTACAGGGACGGCCTAAGGAACCTCCTCGTCAACTGCGCCGCCAGCATCGCGGTGGACGTCGCGCGCGCCGTGACGGCCACTGCCTTGGAGGTTGCCACCCCGTACGTCAAGGACGGGGCGCGCCGGTTCAAGGAGAAGCTGCGCCGCACGCCCAAGGACACCCCGGCCGCCGAGGTGGTACAGGAGGCCGCCCCCGAGCGGCCCACTGCATCTGGTCTCCGACCGGTTATTGCGGCCGCCGACGGCCGCGACCAGGTGGACCTCGTCCTGCGCGCCGACCAGGGTGAAGCCAACGCGCAGGCAGCTCTGGAGCGGATCAACACGCGGGCGGTCGAGACGTACTGCATCGCCGCGCACTACGTCGCCAGCCTGCCCGCGGCAGACGTCTCCGACGAGGCCATGCGCCAGGCCCTGGCCGCAGCCGCGCCCGGCTACGTCGCCGCCGCACTCGAACGCCTCGCCTTCGACGACGCGCTGGGCCTGACCCCCGCGCAGCGAATGCGCCTGCTGCATCGTGCCGCGGAGCTCGACCCCGGCGTGATCGAAGACCTCACCGGCGCCAACACCCCGCTCGGGTAGGTCGGACGCTCCGCCGCTCCGCCAGAAGCCTTGAGCTGCTCGGTGCGCCGCGCCGAAGGCTGAGCTCTCAAGCCGCGTCTGGCTGCATCTGCGCGATCATGTCTGCCAGCTCCTCAACGTCGAGGTCAGCAGCTTGGCTCGGGAACCAGGACAAACGGAGCCCGTTCTCTGCCGCCTCCGCAGGGAGTCCCATGGCCGTGAGCACATGGCTGGGGGTGTACGAGGCACTCGTGCATGCGGAACCCGTAGCAACGGCCACATGCTGCTTCAGCCGGACGATGAGAGCTTCGGCATCCACACCGTCGAAGGACAGGTTGAGGATGTGCGGGACTGAGTGATCCTGGTCGCCGTTGATCTGAAACCGGGTCTTCTCGAGCGCGCCCAAGAGTCGCGTGCGGAGCTCCACCGCCCTCGCGCTCCATTCCTTGTGTTCCGCTTGGAAGATCTTTGCCGCCTCGGCCATTCCCATGATCAATGGCACGGGCAGCGTCCCGGGTCGCAACTTTCGCTCTTGCCCGCCACCGAACATGATCGGCTGCAGGGGCAGCCGGTCCCAGCGTCGCCGACGTGTAACCAGCATGCCGACGCCCTTCGGAGCGCCGATCTTGTGGCCGCTTACGCTGATCATGTCGATCGGAGCGGTCAGATCCTCGGGCAGCTTCCCGTACCCCTGTGCAGCATCCACATGCAGGTACGTTGGGGTTTCGCGGAGGTGGCCGGCGAGTTCGGCGACGGGCTGGACGACGCCCGTTTCGTTGTTCACGTGCATCAACGAGACGAGGAGCGTGTCCGGACGCAGCCGCTCCATCACCTCCTCAACGGAGACCCTGCCTGACGAGCCGGGCTTGATGAAGTCGACTTCGAAGCCACGGGACTGCAGGTGCTCCAGGGGTTCGATCACCGCTTTGTGCTCGATGGCCGAGGTGATGATGTGACGCCGACCACACTGCTCACCGTAGGGAGCGAGGCCGAGCAGTGCGATGTTGTTGCTCTCGGTTGCCCCACTGGTGAAGATCAACTCATCTGGTTCGGCGCCGAAAGTGCCGGCAAGGTAGTCGCGCGCCTGCTGCACCGCACGCTTCGCACGGGTCCCGTAGTCGTGCGTCCGGGAGCCAGCGTTTCCGAAGTCCTCGGTCATCCAGTGCAGGACAACTTCGGCCACGCGCGGGTCTACACGCGTCGTAGCCGCAGCATCGAGATACGTCACCACTCGCCCCACCACACCCTTGTGCGTTAATCCAGCGCATCATGTACGTCTTATCTCTGACGTACGATAGCGTTACGCGAGTGGGATCACAGTCATCTTCGCAGGTTGCCGACACCGCTACGTCCGCTGGCTTCGACTACATCTTTCCGGCCATCCGGGGCGTCCAGGCGGGGCGCGAGTTCTACGTATCCATGTGCCCCCTCCGCCTCATCCCGAAGATCTTCCTCTTCGACGAGGACGAACTGGCCCCGGAAGTTCGCGCCCAGCGCGTCCTGAACAAGGGGCGCCTTCCAGCCCTCACTCGGTACATCGTCGACAACCCGGACGACTACGTCTTCAGCGCGCTCACCGCATCCGTCGACGGCGACATGTACTTCGAGAGCATCGCCGACTCCGGCATGGGCATGCGTGCGGGCCAGATCCGCATCCCCATGGCCGCCCGCTTCTTGATCAACGACGGGCAGCATCGACGCGCTGCCATCGAGCAGGCCCTTAAGGAGAACCCCGACCTCGGCGAGGAGACGATCGCCGTCGTCTTCTTCCACGACGCCGGCCTCGCCCGCTGTCAGCAGATGTTCGCCGACCTCAACCGCCACGCAGTGCGGCCCCCACGCTCCATCGGTGTGCTCTACGACCACCGAGATGACCTGGCGATCATGGCTCGCCTCCTGGCGATGAAGTCCCCCGTCTTCAAGGGACACGTCGAGATGGAGAACAGCACCCTTGCTCAGCGCTCACGCAAACTCTTCACCCTCAGTGCCGTCTACTACGCCACCCAGTCCCTCCTGCAAGGCTTGGAGATCAAGAAGGACAGGGCCCAGGAGCTTGCAGAGACGTACTGGGAGGCCGTCGACCGCGTGGTGCCCGAGTGGGGCTTGGTACGGAAGCGTGAGCTCGCGGCCCCCGAGGTACGCAAGGACTACATCCACAGCCATGGCATCGCCCTGCACGCTCTCGGACGAATCGGAAACTCGCTCTTGCGACAGACCGAGTCGCCCCAGGTGTGGCATTCGAAGCTCAAGCTCCTAACGTCGGTTGACTGGTCCCGCACCAACCCGGATTGGGAAGGGCGCGCGCTGATCGGTGGCCGCGTTTCGAAGAGCCACCAAAACCTAGCGTTGACTGTGAACTACCTGCGCCATCACATGAGGCTCGAACTCAGTCCAGAAGAGCAGCGTGTAGAAGACGCATACCTGCGAGGAGACGCATGAGCACCCCGAAGTCGACGGCCCCCTTCCAGGGGAGGGCCCTCGCCGAAGTAGTCAGTGAGCTCACGGAAGAGATCCGCGAGCTCTATACAGCTGACGAGGTGCCGTGGGTCATCGGCTACAGCGGCGGCAAAGACTCCACCGCCGTGCTTCAACTTGTCTGGCTTGCTCTCCAGGGGCTTCCGGATGAGCAGCGCACAAAGCCCGTGCACGTCATCAGCACCGATACGCTGGTTGAAAACCCGGTAGTCGCCGCTTGGGTCACCCAGTCACTTGACACGATGGGAAAGGCGGCGAAGGAGCAGGGACTGCCCATCGAGCCGCACCGACTCATTCCCGAGGTGAAAGACACCTTCTGGGTCAACCTCATCGGTCGCGGGTACCCGGCCCCTCGCCCCAAGTTTCGTTGGTGCACCGAACGTTTGAAGATCAAGCCGTCGAACGCCTTCATTCGACGCGTGGTACGCCGGCATGGTGAGGCGATCCTCGTTCTCGGTATTCGCAAGGCCGAGAGCCAGGCGCGTGCCCGCGCTATGGCCCGGCACGAGAAGCGTCGTGTGCGCGATCGACTCTCCCCGAACGGCAATCTGCCGAACTCCCTCGTCTACAGCCCTATTGAAGCGTGGGGCACCGACGAGGTCTGGATGTTCCTGATGCAGTACTCCAACGCTTGGGGGCATCGGAACAAGGATCTCCTGACGATGTACCAGGGGGCTTCTGAGGACTCCGAGTGCCCCTTGGTTGTGGACGACACCACGCCTTCCTGTGGCGACAGTCGCTTCGGTTGCTGGACTTGCACTCTTGTGGACAAGGACAAGTCCATGACGGCGATGATCCGCAACGACGAGGAGAAGGAGTGGATGCGGCCGCTCCTGGAGCTCCGGAATGAACTCGATGACGTGTCGAAGGAGAAGGAGACCCGGGACTTCAGGCGGATGAACGGCGCCGTCCAGCTGTTCCACGACGGTGTCATCCAGGGGCCGTACACGCAGGAAGCGCGCCAGAAGTGGCTGACGAAGCTCCTTGAGGCTCAGACCCTCGTGCGGCAGACCTCACCGGAGAGTGTGCGAGGCATCGAGCTGATCTCGGAGGCGGAACTCCATGAGATCCGGCGCATCTGGGTCTTCGACAAACACGAAGTTGAGGACACTCTGCCGGGGATCTACGAAACGGCCACGAACGAGAAGTTCCCCGGCCGGCCTCTTGATGAGCAGCTCGTCCTCGGGGCAGAGGAGATGGATCTGCTCAAGGAAGTTTGTGACGGCGACGAAATCCATTTCACGATGACGCGTGAGCTCCTCGCGGTCGAGCGACAGCACAGGACTATGACGCGGCGCTCCGGCCTCTTCAAGGAGCTGGAGAAGACGATCAAGAAGGGGTTCTACGAGAACGAAGACGACGCACTTCAGTTCGCGAAGCGTAAGCAGGAGATCCGCGACGCCGCCCCGACCTACGTGACGTTGGACGAAGAGAAGACCACCGATGCACCTTCGTAATATTGAACTCCACGACTTTGGCGCCTACCGCGGCAAGCAGTCCCTCGACCTGAGCGTTAAGCCCGGACGACCGATCATCCTGATCGGCGGTCTCAATGGATGCGGAAAGACAACTCTGCTCGACGCCATCCAGCTGGTTCTCTATGGCCCTCGGGCACGATGCAGCGGTCGTGGAACCCGTTCATACGACTCCTACCTACGCGAAAGCATCAACCGCAAGGCTAATCAAGCCGATGGCGCGAAGATCGCGCTGGAGTTCTCCATTGTCGTGGATGGCCAGGAGCGGCACTACAGAGTGGTCCGGACCTGGCACATCAGCGGCAAGCAGCTTAAGGAATTCCTGGAAGTCCAGGTGGACGGCCAGTTTGACCGGATCCTCAGCGACGGCTGGCCTGACCACGTCGAGGACATCCTTCCACTGGAAGTAGCCTCGCTCTTCTTCTTCGACGGCGAAAAGATTGAGTCACTGGCGGATCCTGAGCGGGCGGCTGCGGTCATCGAGTCTGCCATCCAATCGCTGCTGGGCCTGAGCACCGTGGAACAACTTCGCACGGACCTAGCTGCACTGCAGCGGCGCCAACGGCTGTCCAACGAAGACCAGGCTGTCATGGATCAGATCCGTGCCCAGGAAGCCGAACACGAGGCGGCACGGCAGGAGTACGCGGACCGCAAACTGACGTTGGGCAGCGTGCAGTCAAGGTGCGACCGGCTGCAGTTGCAGCTGGACAGAGTCGAGAAGGAGTTCGAGCAGGCCGGCGGAAATCTCTTCGAGCGTCAGAAGGAACTCGAGAGCAATCAGAAGGGCATCGCTGACCGTCTGGCGGCGCAGCGTAGTGCCTTGCGTTCTCTGGCAGCCGGCCCCCTCCCCCTACTCATGCTCCCGCAGCAGCTGGCCACGCTTCGTGAACAGGCGGTACGGGAGAAGGATGCTGACAATGCATCGCGGGTGGTAGGCGTCCTGGACGAGCGCGACGCGTGGCTTCTCGAGCAGTTGCCGGCATCGGTGACGGCCGCCGCGCGCACAGCTTTGAAGAAGAAGCTGGCGACAGACCGCCTGAAGCGCGAGGCTGCGGGAGAGCTCAAGCAGAGCCTGAGCCTTCCGCTTGACGCACTCGAGCAACTTTCCGCTCTTGAGGAAGCTCTGTCTCGTGACGCATCCCGCGCTCGTGAACTGCTCAAAGAATCAGCAGAAACGGCTGACCGTCTCGACGACGCCGACCGCCTCCTTGCTGGTGTCCCGGACGAGAAGCTCATCAAGGACCTCGTTGAGAAGCGTAACGAGGCCATGGATGCACTCGCCGTCGCCAAGGACGAACTCAGGCGGGGTACAGCTCAGTTGGAGGAGACCAAGAGTCGCCGCGATCGCATCGGCGCCGACCTTGATCGAGCACAGCAGAGGCGGGTCAAAACGCTGATCGAGGTTGAAGAGCTCGACCGCGTCGTCCAGTACGCCGAGAAAGCACGGAACACGCTGGAGAAGTTCGGCGACGCACTTCAGCGGCGACACATCAGCCGTCTGGAGGTCGCTGTCCTCCAGAGCTTCAAGGCCCTGATGCGCAAGAGCGGTCTCATCCACGACCTGAGGATCGATACAGCCAAGCCCAGTCTCACGCTCTCGGACTCCGATGGGGAACCCATCGATCCCGGGCGGCTCAGCGCCGGCGAGCGGCAGCTACTTGCGATCTCGCTGCTCTGGGGTCTGGCCAAGGTCGCCGGTAACCGGCTGCCCAGCGTGATCGACACACCTCTCGGGCGGCTCGACAGCCGACACCGCCAGCACCTCGTCGATCGCTACTTCCCGAACGCGGGCCGGCAGGTGCTTCTCCTGTCCACCGACGAGGAGATCAACGAGAACCTCCTCAGCCGGTTGAAGCCCTCCCTGGCGCACACTTACACGCTTGTTCACGACGACACAACGTTCACCACCAGTGTCGAGGCTGGGTACTGGTGGACAGCAGGAGCATCGCATGTCGCTTGAGACAGTCCGCCTCTCGCAGACGGCGAAGGATCAACTCATCTGGTTGAAGCGCAACACTGGGCTGACCCAGTGGAATGAGCTGTGCAGGTGGGCTCTTGCTCTGTCGCTCAGGGACTCGTCCACACCGCTGGTGAAGGAGGTCGTGACGGACTCCAACGTCGAGATGTCCTGGAAGACCTTCACCAGTCCGTACGGAGACATCTATCTTGCTCTGCTGAAGCAGCGGTGTCTCGCGGACGGCGAGGAGCTCTCGGACGAGGCTGTCGCCCGGACTCTGACGATCCATCTTCACCGCGGCATCGGCTACCTGCACGGTCGAAGTGACCTTCGATCCGTCGAGCAGCTTGTCTCCACCGCCACGGGATAGCTCCGGACGGATGCAGAAGCCCGCCCCACCTGTGTCGGTGGGGCGGGCTTCTGCATCTTGACCTCGGCGTACTGCCTCGCGAAGGTTCTGCAGGAACTTCCTCAGCAACCCCTGCAACAACAGACGCCGCGACCCGACCTATCTAAGTGAGGAGCAGTCAGGCGGCCTACAG
The DNA here is from genome assembly GCF_058833805.1 of Streptomyces sp. B8-7. Classification (NCBI taxonomy): domain Bacteria; kingdom Bacillati; phylum Actinomycetota; class Actinomycetes; order Kitasatosporales; family Streptomycetaceae; genus Streptomyces; species Streptomyces sp. B8-7. Next base: position 138,062 of record NZ_JBYRRL010000004.1, read on the forward strand.
GTTGGGGGAATTCACCTCGGCCGGTCGGCGGCGTCTAGTACCCTCGCAGGACAACTAAATGAGCACCGCTTCACCACAAGGACGCGAGCCACCGTATGGGGTTCGCCACCAAACCCATGGAGCGATCATGATCAGCCACCCTGTCGAGGGGGCAATTGTCGCGCTGCAACGGAGTGCGCTCGCCACCTTCGACGCCTACCAGCTCGACAGGATCGATCGAGCCCTCGACGAGCTTCTCCGCAACCCCTCCGACGAGTCGACGCCGGCGGAGTACCGTGTCCGCTCAGCCATGGGACACGCCTACGAAGTTCTCGAGCGCCGCAAGACCATCACGCCCCTCGTCCCTCTCGCCGCTGAGCACAACGACCAGGGCGTGAGTGACCGGGACTACCCGTTGGTTGAGATCTTCGAGTGGCTGCGCGTCGAGACCGGAATCTCGCAGGAGCAGCGCGTCTTGCTCCTGGCCCTCGCCCACGGTGACGATGCCGTTAGCCTCGCCCATCGTCAGGGCCTGCCCGTGGCCCGGGTACGAGAACGCATCAGCCGCGCCCGGAAAGCGGCCCGCCAGCTCTGGAAGGCGTCGGTGCTGGCTGCATGAACCCCAGACTGCTCCGTCTTCGCCCGTGGCTCGTACGAGCGCTCATCCCCCCGCAGCACATCGGAACGTACGTGCTCTACACAGCGACTGGCGTCCCGAGGTACATCGGTCGCAGTGATACTGACCTCCGGCGACGGCTCCTCCGGCATTGCACGAATCGGCGCGGCGCGTACTTCACGTACGACGTCCACAACAGCCCTTTGAACGCCTTCGAGGTCGAGTGTGCCCTGTTCCACACACTCGCGCCTGACATTACCAACCGGATACACCCAGACCATCCCGCCCACCAGAAGGCCGGATGCGTGTACTGCCGACCCACACAGCGCGCGGTTCGGAAGCACCGCTTCGCAGCCGAGGTCTCCGAGACTCATCCCTCTATCAGCTCAAGTGAGGACTCACGATGACGACCCCCCTGTTCCTGGCCCCAGATGGTCAGCGCGGCACCATCATCCAGGTCGACCGTGCCCTGGAATCCATGCGGGATGCCGGCTTCGACCTCACGGCCGCGATCGGTGAGCCCCTGGACAACTCCATCCAGGCGGAAGCCACTCTGATGCGTGTCCTGCCTGTCTACGGCACCCGCAAGAAGACCATCGAGAAGTTCATCATCTCCGACAACGGTGTTGGCATCGATCCGGCGATCATGCACAACGTGCTGTCCATCGGCTACAGCGCCCGCTACAACGAACGCGATGGTCTCGGCCGTTTCGGGATGGGCCTGAAGCTTGCCGGGCTGAGCCTCGGCGAGCGTATCGACATCTACAGCAAGCGCGCCAACAGCCCCCAGATCCACCACAGCTACGTGGACCTTGAAGAGGTCCGAGACGGCAAGCAGCAGTACATCACCACCAACGAGGTCACGGACTGGCCCGAAGAGGCTGCCAAGCAGATGGTGGGCAGGGACGGCCGCCCGCTCGCCTCCGGAACGGTTGTGATCTTCAGCAAGATCGACCGACTCTCCACCGGCGGCACGTACGGTACGTCCCTGGAGGAGAAGGTCGCTGACCTTCGAAAGTTCATTGCACGTGCGTACCGAACCTACATCGACACGGGGCGCACCATCGAGCTCGAAGGCAAGCAGGTCACACTCCACGACCCCCTGTTCCTGCGCGACAATCCCCGCATCATCAGCAGGTACAAGTCGCAGAAGCTCGACCCCCGCGGCACCATCGTCGAGGAAGACGACATCGAGATCGACGGCCACAAGGTCCACGTGACGGTCGCCTTGGTCCCCGTTGAATTCCGGCCCTGGGCAGGGGCCGGCGGTCAGGTAGACCACCGGGGCGATGACATCGGGGAGTTCCAGATCAATGCCGAGAATGCGGGCAAGATCAGCATCGTGCGCAACGGCCGCGAGATCTTCTACGACAGCATCCCCCGGTTCCTCGCAGCGACGCGGAACGACAAGGCCATCCGGTATGTCGCGATCGAGGTGACGTTCCCTGCCGACCTGGACGAGTACTTCCAGGTTCGCAACGTCAAGCGCGGCGCCGAGCCGGTGACGAAGCTCCGGAACCAGCTGCGAGACTGGCTGAGGCGGCCGGTACGCCAAGCCCGCAAGCAGGTCCACGAGCACTGGATCGAGGTCGACACACGCAAGCGTCTCGAGAGCGGTCCGCATGACGCAAGCATGGCGACCGCAGCGCGGGCCAACCCGAGCCTTCCTCATGGGCTTGCTGGGCGGACAGTCACTGCAGAGCAGGAGGAGCAGATCGTCCTGGACGCGGCCGAGGACATGGGCCTCGATCTCGAGGTGGACACAGCGAAGATCGAGGCACTGCGCGAACAGATCCGGACCAAGCCCATCACCCTCTTCGATGCCAGCTGGCCTGGTAAAGAGTTCATCGTGGTCCAGCACCTCAACGGCAAGGCCCTGGTGAAGTTCAACCTTCGGCACACCTTCTTCAGGGAGGTCTACATCCCCCTCAAGAAGCTCGCTGATCAGGGTACGGATGGGATGACCCCCGAGGAGATGCTCGACCTCGCCCGCCGAGCCGAGGCCGCCATCGACCTCCTCTTCATGGGCTACGCACGTGCGGAATCCATGTCCCCAAACCCTGAAGAGGACTACAGCCAACTGCGGACTCACTGGGGCATGTTCACCGAGGCGATGCTGAAGGAAGAGCTCAAGGACCAGTGACTCTGACGTGCCGGACGGCGTCACGCCGTCCGGCACGCTTCAGCGAAACGTCCGCCCTAGCGCGCGCTCTGTGGGTGTGAAGGCGCGCTTCATTTCCTGCAATCAGGCTACGCATTCACGGCGTGACCAGCAGGATGTCGTGAGAAGACTCAACAGGCAACACATCGAAACCGGCGCAACGGCCGCCGGCGTGGGAAGGCAGTGAAGGATGTTCGGCTCGGGCAGTGGGCTCACGTTCCGCGACTACGTGCAGGGAACGTGGGGCAGCTTCGACACTCCGGCGGGGAGGGTCGACTACATCATGACAAAGGCTCGACTCGGTGGTGACGCCAACACGCCCGAACGGCAGCTCACCAAGAACCTCGCCCCGGTTCGAGAGGTCATGGCTGCCGGCGACCTCGACTTCAACCAGCTTCTGCAACGCGACCTCGACGATCACCGAGTAGCTGTCAACCTGATCCCCTACCTGCTCAAACCCCAGACCACGGGGCCCGCCTTCTTCCCGCCGATCGTCGCTGTCCTGCTGCCCTTCCAGAACAAGCGTCCGACGTCCTTTCCGGTGTTGGGGGACGTGACATCGATCAGCGCCGACGAAGCACATTGGCAGGAGCAGCGTGCTGGTAATGCGTTCCAGGTCCACCGTCTCCTCGGCGCTGATGGGCAGCCACACGGGGCAAATGTGGGCAAGTTCTGGTGGAATCGCAGCGAGTCCAGCCTGGTGGTTCTCGACGGCCAGCACCGAGCCATGGCCCTCCTTGCGATTGAACGCACCCTTACTAACTCATGGGGTGATACCTCTGCGGTCAAGTACCGCTCCTTCTATGAGCACCAGGTGCGACGTGTGCTCGAACAGCATGGTGCCGGCGAACCCGACCTGTCGAAGGTGGAGGTGCCCGTCACGGTGTGCTGGTTCCCGGAGCAGACCGGAGATGGCTCCCGCCCCCACGAGGCGGCGCGGAAGCTATTCGTCGACGTCAACAAGGAGGCACGCCCCCCGAGCGAGTCCCGCATCATCCTGCTCTCGGATGCCGAACTCTCCAATGTGCTCACGCGAAGCATGCTCAGTGAGCTGCGGAGCCGCAACGACGACTCCTACCTGCCCCTCTACGCCGTGGAGTACGACAACCCTGAGGTGAACAGCCACCGGCCGGCGCGGTGGTCGGTACTCACGAACATCAACCTCCTCAAGATGGCCGTGAACCGCTGCATCTTCGGACCGTCGAAATACCTCACCAACGTCGCACAGGGAATCTCCGGCAAGGAGAGTGAGCCACAGCGCGACGAGTTCATGCGCAGTCAGCTCGATGTATCCAGTCTCCTGGAGAAGTACTTCGAGGACGGGGGCATCACCTTCGACCGGGACTCACTCGGTGACAAGCAGTTTCCCCTCGGCCAGATGGAGGCAATCAGCGCCAGGTTCAAGGAGACGTGGGGCAGGGCCATCCTTACGTTGCTATCGAGGACCGCGCCGTACGCAGCACACGCCAGAGCGCTTACGAAGCTCAGGGACGACTGGCACGTAGCGGATACCTTCGCCGCTCTGGCTCACGACGCCCTCTTCGGTGGCGTGGGCGTCTTCTGGACCCTGCGTGACAGCTACGACCACTACACGGAGCACAGGGACAGCGCGGACCGCCGACTGCCCAAGTCGGATGTCATCCGGGCTTGGGAGGCGCTCAAGGGTAAGGAAGAGGATTTCGACCAGTACCGAGCGCAGGAGTATCTTGGGTCGACTCGTCCCGAGCGCGTGAAGCGTTGCAAGGACGCCTACACCGTGCTCAACACCCACGCCTGTCAGCTCGGACTCGTCATGACGATGGGCTCACTGTGGGAAGTTCGGAAGACTCAGCCTGGCGGTGTCGAGCTCAAGGACCTCCCGGCCTTCGCGGAGGCCCTCGTCGAAGCCTGGAATGCCTTCTTTCAGATCGAGCACAGCCGCGCCCGTGACCGGAAGGTCGCGTTCAACAAGGCCGGCATCTCAAACCCGATCAACCAGATCGGGAACATGGAGTCGGCCCAAGCCGTCTACTTCCGCTACTTCTGGTTGCAGGCGCTCGCGGTCCCCGCCGCGTGGGATCACGTGACCGAATGGTTGCCGGACCGCGAAGAGTTCGACATCAAGCTCGGCGAAGCCCGACGCATGTACTTGGACCTGTGCATCAAGCAGCAGCTAAAGGCACTCAAGACGAGCCAGCCGACTGCTCAGGAGAGCGATCTCCGACCCACCGCCGAAACGCAAGCGAACACGGCACTCAGGAAGGCCCTCAAGGAATGGTTCGCTGTGTCCGACGACGACTTCGACGCCTGGTTGAGCACGCCAGTCCGCCGCAGCAAGCAAGGTGAGCTCGACCTGGATGATGTCGTGGCGGAGGCGGAGTAGCCGAGCCGGGAGGAGGACAGGCGAGCGCAATGAGTCGCTCGCCTATGCCTCCCTCATAGGGGCAGATCCTCGGCCGTAGGTACTCACGCCTCTGCGACGCGAGTTCCGCTCACGCGGGGCCATACGAACACGTTGGCGTCAGTCGCTACCCGGAATAAACGCCTCCTGAACTCGATTGCACGTTCAGAAATCTGAGACGTGGGGGGCATGTGGGCAACCTGAAGGTCTTCAGGGTGAGAGGCGGGCAGGCCACTGAAGTGCCGGGGGCGGCCGTGGGTGTGGAGGTTGAGCTGCAGCGGCTGATCGAGGCCAACATGGAGGCGATGCTCGGCATTCGGTTCCTGGCTACCGAGTACCGCACCGGCCGTCACGGAGGCCGGATCGACTCCCTCGGACTGGATGAGAACGGCACGCCGGTCGTCGTCGAGTACAAGCGCAACCGGGACCAGAACGTCATCAACCAGGGGCTCTCGTACCTGTGGTGGCTCCACGACCACCATCACGAGTTCGAGAGCCTGGTCCGAGAGAAACTCGGAGACCAGGCTGGCGAGATCGACTGGAGCGCGCCTCGGATCGTCTGCATCGCCGGGGCGTTCACGCGCCATGACTCGGTGGCGGTGGAGATGATCGGCCACCGGATCGACCTGGTGACGTACCGGGTCTTCGAGGACGTGCTCACGCTGCAGCTCATCGCGTCGGCCGGCGGAACGCGCACCTCTCCTCGGACTGGAACGTCGGGATCGGTCCGCGCCGCGCCGGCGGCGCCGAAGTCGGTCCAGCAGTACCTGGACGAGGCGCCCGAGGAGCTGCAGGAGCTGTACGCGGACCTCGACGAGCTGCTGCTGGCACACCGGGACGTACTCAAGGAGCCCCAGCTCCACTACATCGCCTACCGCAGGATCAACAACATCGCCACGGTGCGCCTGCAGCCGCGCAACCGGCTGCTCGTCGTCAACCTGAAGCTCGACCCGGACACGGTGGAGCTGTACGACGGATTCTCCCGGGACATGCGCGGCGTAGGAGTCCTTGGAATCCGCGGCGGCGTCGAAGTCCGGATCGGCTCGCGCGCGGACCTCGCGCGAGCCACCGATCTCATCCAGCGGAGCATCGACGCTGGGTGACACCTCCGGCACATGGGAAGGGGCGGTTGTTCCACCTGAGTGGTGGAACAACCGCCCTTCTGTGCGTTCTGCGCCCGCTGTCTCGGCTTCTCACTCTCACTCCTCGGCCCGGCGAGTTCGAAGTCGTCCTGGGTCAGCGCTTCGCAGTCGCTGCTCGATCGGTGGAGTGTAGATATTCATCATCAGCGGTCGCGTATCCGGCTATTGCCGAGGACGTCGGAAGCCGCCGCTCGGAAGCCCTTCACGGCCTGGTACAGCAGGTGCTCCCGCTCAGCGGCGAGCGCGGTGTCCGCGGACTTGCGGGAGGTGTCTTCCGCGTGGGCATCACGCACCATCCGTCGCATGACCTCGGCGAGGTCGTCGGCCGCGTGGACCACACCATAGAGCGCCTCCACCACGGAAGGCGGACCCTCGAGGATGACGAACTCGGCGGCCCGATGGACGCCGCGAACCTGGGCGGCGAAGCGCTCCATCCTCTCGTCGACGTCCCGCAGGTCCGGCCGGTCAGCCCGCAGTGCGTCGCGCACTGCGTCCAGGGCGACATCGCGGTCGTATACCGCGCCCAGGTAGTTCGCGTACGCGTCCCGGCGATGTTGCCGGCGCCACTGGCCGAACTGCGAGCGCGCTGCCGTGCGCCCGGTGACCATCGCGGAGCCGAGGGTGGCAAGTGAGCCTACGGCAGCGCCAAGCAGCGCGGTGAGTCCAGCGTCCATGGCCCCATTCTGCCTGCGGCCAGGTCAAGTTGGGGTGCGGTCACCAGCGAAGTTGATCGCAACACTCTGGTCGAAGTCATCGCTGAAACTCGGATTCGTTCATGTCCGGAGACCTCTATCAGCAGCACGTTCGGCCTCCCTCACGACGTCCCTAGTACTACAGCCTCAGATCTTGAGTTTGTGATCGATTCTGTTCGGGTTGTCGCCAGGGACGGAGGCGGGCGGGCAGGGGGTCGCCGCGCCGTTTGTAGTGGCTGACGGTGGCCCGGGTCTGGTGCAGGGCTCGCCAGTGATGCTGCTGGAGGTGGTAGGCGTCGCTGTGGTGGGCGGTCAGGGCGGTGGCGGCGAGGAGACAGGCGAGGGCCGGGACGGTCAGCCGGATCAGGGGAAGGTGTTCCTTCCCGCTGTTGCCTGCGCTTTTCCCCCGACTGCCGGGTCTGGACCAGTGGGCCCAGCCGCAGGCTCTGGTTCCGGGTCGGGGTGGCGGGCGCGCTGGACGGTCAGGAAGGCCAGGGCGAGCATCGCGCAGGTCACGTGCCGGTGCCAGGAGGTCCAGCGGCGGACCTGGTACTGGCCGAGGCCGGTGATCTGTTTGGCAAGCTCGTTGTTCTCCTCGATCTTCCAGCGGACCCCGGCCCTCACGATCGCCTCGGTGACCGGGTCGCCGGCGGGGGCATGAACGAGGAAGTACGCGTACTCGAAGTCCACGAAGCCGCCGGCCAGTTGCTTCTTCTCGGTACTGCGGCGGATCAGCAGCTGGTGGGCGAAGCCGTCGGCCGGCATCTGTCCGGGCAGAGTGACCTCGAACCAGGCCCAGTCGTAGGCGCGCCGGCCCTTGGAGCCCTCGCCCTGGCTGCGGCGCTCCCACTGCTCACGCACCGTGGCGTAGTGCAGCAGATCACCGGCCGCCGCGACCTTCGGCAGGCGCAGCTTGCCCGGCGGGCCCTGAACCGGCAGGGAGACCGGCACTGCGAGCACGTAGCGGATCTTCTGCTCGTGCAGCCAGGACCTGAGGGCGGGGTCCTTGCCGTAGTCCGCGTCTGCGGCCACCCAGGAGAACGGCAGGCCGCCGGCCGCCGCGCCCTGGAGCATGGCGATGCCCAGGTGCGGCTTGGTGGTGAAGACGACCTCGTCGGGCACCCCGGCCGCCCGGCACCGCTCACGGTCCTTCGTCCAGGACTGCGGCAGGTACAGGCGCCGGTCGCAGAAGGTGTGGCCGCTCGCGGCGGCGTAGGTGAGCATCACCATGACCTGGCAGTTGCGGACGTCACCGGTCGTCCCGCAGTGCTGGTGGGCGACCCCGACAGACTTGTCCCCCTTCTTGATCACCTGGGTGTCGTCCAGGACCAGCGTCGCGTCCGGATCCCCCAACTCCCGCGCCACATACGCCTGCACCTCGCTCAGCAGCGCGTCCGCGCTCCAGGACGCCTCACCAAGGAACTTCTGAATCCGGTGCGGGGTGGCATGCCCGGCCCTCCCCGCCATCGTCCAGCCGTTCTTTCGGCCCAGGTCCGACAACAGCCCCTCGACGAGATCGGCGAACACCTCCCGCGGCTCCGGCCGGGCGAACAGATGCCCCAACCCGCCAGTCAGGACAGCCAGTCCCTCGGCCCAGTTCCCGACGTGTTCCGTACTCACATCCATCAGCATGACCGGACAACGATCAGCACCGATCACCAGTCACATGATCTGAGGCTGTAGTACTAGTCCTCAGGGCCAGCGAGAATGAAGTCTTCCCGCCGTGCGGTCTGTTGCATCGTTTCCAAAAGCCGAGCTTCGGCGATGTCGGCGTAGTGCTCCGAGAGTTCGACGCCAACGAACTTGCGGCCCTCGCGCAGAGCCGCGACGCCGGTCGTGCCGGAGCCGGTGAAGGGGTCAAGGACGGTTCCGCCCGGCGGGCAGATCTGCACCAGCTCCTGCATGACCTCCACGGGCTTCTGCGTGATGTGCACGCGGCCCTTCCGAGGCTGGCTCGCGGTGTAGAGGCCTGGCAGGTAGACGGGGTTCCGGTCGGGGTCGACCGGGCCCTTGGTGCCCCAGACGATGTATTCGCAGGACTGCTTGAGCCGGCCCTTCTGCGGGCGGGAGACCGGCTTGTGCCACGAGGCGATGCCGCGCCAGGTCCAGCCGGCGGCCTGGAGCGCGTCGGTGGTGGTGGGCAGTTGCCTCCAGTCGGTGAAGACGAGCGCGGCGCCCGACTCGACGGTGGCCCGGTAGGACTCGGTGAGCAGGAGGGTGAGCCAGAAGTCGTACGAGCGCTGGTCGCGGTTCTCCCCGGGGAAGTTGGCGAGGTCGTGCTCGGCGTCGCCCGAGGTGTACTTCGCGCGGGCACTGCGGCTGGTTCGTTCGCCGCTGGTTCGGCCACCGCTGTTGTAGGGCGGGTCCGTGATCACGGCATCGACGCTGTTGTCGGGGATGCCGGCGAGGGCGGTCAGCGCGTCGCCTCGATGCAGGGTGTACGGCATGGTGCGGTTCTCTCTTTCCGCGGGGACGGTCGTGCGGGATTCCGCGTTTCCGGAATACCGTGCACGTCGGCTTGATTCGCTCCCGGAAGCCACAGAAGCAGCCGCTGCGGAGAGCGATGGGCTGGAGAGTAACCACCATTCACGGCCGCACCTAATGGCGCTCTGCTGCCACATCACGGGCCTCGACTGCCAGACGAGGCGTCGTTTGGTGCGGCCGGAATTCGTCTCTACAGTCTCGCCGTGTTCGACGGATGGGGCTCAGCGCCCGCCCTGTTGAGCTGTGCTGATGGGTGTTACCTCGTCCAGGTGGCAGCACGGCAGCACTCACGAAGCGGCCTGAGATTTCGGCGAGGGGGATTCTGTGTGGCGTGTGAGATTAAGAGCGCGGCTGGCTGCCGCTCTCCAGTAACGGGGCTCCCAGGAGTCGGGAGTTAGCCGCTCCCGACTCTTGGAATCTCTATTCCCTGATCTCAGGTTCTGTGAATTTCCGACCGGTGCGGTGCCGGTGACCTTTCGACGAGAACGCTGGTGCCGCGCTGCCTAAGAGTAAGGAGCTGCTGATGCAGCATCCCCAGGCACGCCCTTCCCCGACGTCCGACTCCTGCGACCTCTGCTCGGCGGACGGCCTGCGGCCGTGAAGGCGGGCGCGGCAATAGTCGGGTCCGTGGCTCTTGGCCCACTGCTGCTGATCGCCCCGCTCGCGATGGCTCTGGCCGGCGCGAGCAGTGCCCAGGCCGCCTGTGCGAGCGGCGATGCACAGGCTGTGGATACCGCGGCGGTCGCCAAGCAGGTGGAGTCGATCCTCAAGGGCGGCGGGAAGGCCAAAGTGTCGGTCCCGGGGCTGGACGATCCCGCGGAGCAGATCCCGAACGCCAAGACGATCCAGGCCACCGGCGTCGCCATGAAGGTGCCGGCCCGAGGACAGATCGTGGCCCTGGCCACGGCCCTGCAGGAGTCGGGGCTGCGGAATCTGGACTACGGCGACCGGGATTCACTCGGTCTCTTCCAGCAGCGTCCCAGTCAGGGCTGGGGGACGGCCCAGCAGGTCCGCGATCCGGTGCACGCCGCGACGAGGTTCTACGAGGCGCTGCTGAAGGTCCCGGGCTGGCAGTCCATGACCGTCACGCAGGCGGCGCAGGCGGTCCAGAAGAGCGGCTTCCCCGACGCGTACGCCAAGTGGGAGCCGCTGGCCACGGCTCTGCAGAAGGCCATCGCCACGTCGCTGTCGGCGGAGTCGAGTTCCGGCGGGGGCGACGAGGGCGGGCAGTCGGATTCGAAGCCGGCCGGATGCGGCTCCGGCGAGGACGGGGCCAAGTTCGGTCCGATCCCCGCCGGGTCCGTCCCCAAGGACTACAAGATCCCGGCTGATGCGCCCAAGTCGGTCCACACCGCCATCCGCTGGGGTCTCGGTCAGCTCGGCACTCCGTATCAGTGGGGTGGCGCGTGTACCGATCCGCGCGGCCAGGACCCGATGGGCCGCTGCGACTGCTCGTCCCTGATGCAGATGTCGTACAAGGCCGGGGGCGTCTCGATCTCCCGGACCACGTACACGCAGGTCAAGGAGGGCAAGGCGGTCAGCGTCGATGCCCTCAAGCCGGGCGATCTCCTCTTCACTCGCGGCACGGCCCAAGTCCCGGAACACGTAGGGATGTTCATCGGTGACGGCCTGATTCTGCATGCTCCGCGTACCGGTGACGTGGTCAAGATCTCGACCCTCGCCGACTGGCGGCCGGACGTGCTCGCCGCCCGCCGGATCGTCTGACCGGCCCCCTTTCCCCCTCTCACTCCCCCCTTCCGGGCCTTCGCGCGCCCATATTCGTACTGGAGTTCCAATGAAGCTCATTCAGCACGCCCAGATGCTGGCGTACAACCCTGGCGTCACACCGAGCGAGGGCGGCCTACCCGGCCTCGACGTCCTCAAGAAGGTCATGGGCAGCATCAACCTCTTCGGCATAATCGCCACGGTTGGCGCCCTCGCCATCTCCGCCATCGTCTGGGCCTGGGGCCACCACAGCGGAGGCCACCAGGCCGAGGCCAACGGCAAGAAGGGCACGGTCGTCGCCGCCGGCTGCGCCCTCCTGCTCGGCGCGGCCAACGGCGTCGTCGCATTCTTCTCGGCGATGGGGACGCAGGTTCACTGATGCCGAAGAATCGTTTCTCTTCCGCCAGGGGGCGGAGGCACGGAGCCCCGTCCTCGGTTCTGCGCCGCGCCTCGATCGGCGGCATCGTCCTCGCTGTCCTGCTGGCCGTCGCCGGTCTGGTCGCGTACGTCACCCGTGCGGAGAGCCCGGCCGCGCCGAAGGCCACTCCCGCGCCGGCGTCCTCTTCGACGTCGCCCTCCCCTGCCGCCACCACGCACGCCGGGGTGGCGGTGGCCGCGCCGCCCAGGACGACGGATCCGATCGAGTTCGCCAAGGCCGCCACCAAGGTCCTGTGGACGTACGACACCCGGTCGTTCTCGCAGGCCGAGCACCTGACCGGTCTCAAGCAGTGGATGACCAGCGAGAAGAAGTACGCGGACTGGAAGTCGGTCTCGGACCAGGTGCCCAGCCCGGTGTTGTGGTCGCGGATGCACGACAACGGGCAGCACGCCGGTGCCACGGTCGGCGAGGGCCACTTCCCGCAGGCATTCAAGACCGCCCTGGCCCAGGACCCCGGCGCGATCACCGAGGCGTACGTCTACGCCGTCACGGTCACCGGCAAGCAGTCCATCGCCTGGAAGGGCTCCGGTGCCGGAGCCGAGTCCCGCTCGACGACCCTCGCCGTCCAGTGCCGACCGGACCGCGACTGCGCCCTCGTCGGCGTCCTGCCGAACGTCGCGCCGTGATCGCCCTCAACCTGTGTAAGGAGGTGCCCTCATGGGGGCTTGCGACCTTCCTCTGATGAGTACGGTCTGCGACACCGTAGGCGGTGTCGTCGGCGCGACCGGCGAAGCCGTCACGGACGGCATCGGTGCCTGGATCGCCAAGTCGATGGGCGAGATGGCCCAGGCCGCAGCTGACCTGGCCTCGAAGGCCGTCGACAAGACCACCGCCATCGATCTCAACGCCGAGTGGTTCAGGAGCAACTACGAGCTGATCCTGCCCATCGGCCTCATCCTCACCGTCGGCACGTTCTGCCTCCAGCTCACCCGCGCCGCCTGGCGCCGGGACGAACGTGCCCTCGCTCAGGCGGTGTACGGAACAGTGGCCGGCGTCCTGTTCGCGTTCGCCGCGATCGCCTGCACCACCGTCGCGATCACTGTGGTCGACGCGCTCAGCGCCGGCCTGTTCAAGGCCGCCAACAGCTCCGTGGACGACGCGGTACGCCGCATCATCAAGGTCAACGAGTTGGGGGCGATGTACAGCCTGGGCTGGGGCGTCCCCGCCATCGTCGCACTCGGCTGCGCGGTGGGCGCCTTCCTCTACTGGGCGGTGATGGTCGCCCGCAAGGTCGGCATCCTGGTCCTGGTCACCCTGGCCGTGTTCGCCGGGGCCGGCGGCGGCTGGGAGGTCGCGCGGCGCTGGCGGCGCGGCTGGATCGAGGCGACCAGCACCCTGATCGTCTCCAAGCTCCTGATGACGATCGTGTTCCTGCTGGGTGTCTCCGCCATGGGCAAGACCGACGCGAGCGACGGGCTGAGCGCCCTGTCGGACGCGATCGCGGGCATCGTCGTGATGGTCCTGGTGCTGCTCTGCCCCTACGCCACGTACAAGTTCGTGCACTGGGCGGCCGATGGCGGCGGCCACGACGATCTGCACCGCACCGGTGTCGCGGGTATGGCGGTCGCCGCGGGTGCGGCGAAGACCGCGGGGCAGCTCGCTGTGCAGGCCGGCACGGGGATGCGTGCTCCGCAGGGGCCGGCGAAGGTGCCAGGCCAGGGCTCCGGTGGCGTCGCCTCCGGGATCGACCCGACCGGCGGATCCGGCGGTGACACCGAGCCGAAGCAGACCCACTTCCGCTTCGGTGAGGATCCGAGTGCGACCGGCGACAAGGGCCGGGCGCTGATCCGCCGTCCTCCCACGGACGGCGACCGCGGAGTCCCGCTCATCCAGCGCCCCGGTGAGAGCCCGGCAGCCGACTCGGCGCCAGCGGTCTCCGGACCTACGCCACAGGGCGCCTCGGTCTTTGCGCCGCAGGTCACGCACCTGGACCCGCCGGCACCGCGGCGCAGCGGTCCTCCTCCGCAGGGTGGCGTCACCCCGCAGCGGTGGATCTATCCCGGGCCAGCGGACCGCTCGGGCTCGTAGCCCGGAGCTGACGGGGTGGGCCGAGGCCCGCCCGGCCCACCCCGTCTTCCTCTTCTTCCTTCTCCTCATGTTCCAAGGACGGCTTCGCCATGCTCTCTGACGCTTCTCACCCCGACGGTCCGGACACCGTCAAGTTCCCTCACCGCTCGCGGCGGGGCGTGCTGCTCGGCCTGTCGGCCCCTCAGCTGATCGTCGTCGCGGTCTGCGGTCTGCTCCTGCTCGGGGTGCTGCTCACCTCCGGTGTGACCGGGGCGCTCAAGCTCGTACCGCTGTGGGCCGTCGTCCTCGCGGCGGTCTTCATCCGCCACCGCGGACGGGCGCTCGCCGACTGGGCGCCGATCGCGATCCGATACGCGCTGCGCCGCTTCCGGGGGCAGCTGGTCTGGCTCGCCCGGCCGTCCACCCGGCCACGGCGAGAGGGTCTGCTCCACCTGCCCGGCACGGCCGCGTCCCTGCGGGTGGTGTCCTCATCGGACGGCTGCCTCGGCGCGGTGCACGATCCGCACCACGGCACCCTCACGGCCGTGGTGAAGGTCTCCTCCCGCGCCTTCGCCCTGCTCGACCCGGCCGCGCAGGCGGGCAACGTCTCCGGCTGGGGCCGCACGCTGGCCGCGCTCTCGCGCAGCGGGCACATCGCCCGCGTCCAGGTGCTGGAGCGCACGGTCCCCGACTCCGGCGACGCGCTCAACCGCTACTGGCAGGAGCACGGCAACGCCCAGACCCCGCTCGCCGGTCCGATCTACGGCGACCTGCTGGCCGCCGCAGGCCCCGCCGCCGCCCCGCACGAGGCGTACGTCGCCCTCGCCCTCGACCTCAAGGCCGCCCGCCGCCTGATCAACCAGGCCGGCGGCGGACTCACCGGAGCCTTCGCCGTACTGGCCCAGCTCGCCTCCTCCTTCGACCAGTCCGCCCGTACCTCCGGGCTCACACCGAATGGCTGGCTGCCCGCGCGCGAGATCGCCGCCGTGATCCGTACCGCGTACGACCCCAAGGCGTCGGCTGGCCTCGACCGGTGGTCCGACTCGGGCCGTCCGCAGGCCCACCCCGCTGCCGCCGGACCGGTCGTCCTGGTCGAGAAGGCCGACCGTATCCAGACCGACTCGGCCCACCACGCCACGTTCTGGATCGAGAACTGGCCGCGCATCGAGACCAGCCCCGGCTTCCTCCACCAGCTCCTGTTCACCACCGGCGTGCGCCGCACCCTCTCGCTGACCTACGAGCCCAAGGGGCTGGACGCCGCCCTGAAGGACGTACAGCGCAAGAAGGCCACCGTGATCGCGGACGCCGCCGAGCGGGCCCGCAAGGGCCAGGTCGACTCCGAGGAGGACTCGGTCGAGTACGCCGACATCAAGCAGCGCGAGCGCCAGCTCATCGCCGGACACGCCGACGTCGCCCTCACCGGCCTGCTCACCGTGAGCGCGGACACCCGCGAGGAGCTCAACGCCGCCTGCGCCGCCGTCGAGACCGCGGCCGTCGCCGCCCTCATCGACCTGCGCCTGCTGACCTGGCAGCAGGCCGAAGCCTTCACCAACGCCGCTCTGCCGCTCGCTCGCCCGTAGCGCGGCCCAGCACCACCGACCGCGCTCTACCGAAGGGCACCCCATGCCGACCGAGCCCCTGCCCGAACTGGCTTCGGACTTTGTCCCGTTCGCCACCGCCGCGCTCGACTTCCACCGGGCCATCAACATGCCCGTCGCCCCGGTCGCCGCCAGCCGCACCGAACTGGACTCCCTGCACGCCCACCTGGTCGCCCTGTACGGGCTGCTGGATGCGCACACCGCGCGGACCGCCCCGGTGGCCGGCGTCGAGGGCGATCACCTGAGGGCCTCCCGTGTCCGGCTGTGGCAGGCAGCCGAGCACCTCCACGCCGCCTATCACGCGGCCCCGCAGCGAGTCACCGGCCGCCTCCCCACGCGGGAGGCGTGCCGGGCCCGCCTTCCCGAGGGCGCACCCGACCTCACCATGTGCCAGCGCCACCTGGCCACCGCCGCCCGCGTCCGCCGTGACCACACCCCGGCCGACCTGCGCGACCCGTTCACCGGCCTGATCCGCCACTGACCACCGGAGCACCACCGCCATGCCCACCCGAACCACCCGCGCCAGCGCCAGTCCGCTGTTCGTCCCCCGCCAGACCGACCGTCGCACGGCCCGCGCCGCTCGCGACCAGTTCGCTGCCGCCCGCGACAAGGCCCGCCACGCCGCCCGGCCTGAAGCCCGCCGCACCGCGACCGGCATCGATCCCGAGCTGCGCGCCACCTACCCGGCCGCCGGCCGACCGGGTCCCGCCTCCGCCCGCGGCGGCCGGCTCAAGCTCCCCGCCCACCGGATGACCACCGCCACCGCGTCCGGCGCCTACCCCTTCCTCGCCGAGGGCGGTCTGGGCGCCCAGGGCATCTATGTGGGCCGCGACGTGCACGCGGAGGCCGCCTTCACCTACGACCCGTTCGCGCTGTACGGGCGGCTCGACGGCTTCACGAACCCGAACATCCTGCTCGCCGGGATCATCGGGATGGGCAAGTCCGCCCTGGCCAAGTCCCTCGCCGTGCGCGCCGTCGCCTTCGGCTACCGCATCTACGTGCCGTGCGACCCCAAGGGCGAATGGACCGTGGTCGCCCAGGCGCTGGGCGGGCAGACCATCGCCCTCGGCCCCGGTCTTCCCGGCCGGCTGAATCCGCTGGACGCCCCCGCCAGGCCGTACGGCGTCAGCGAGGAGGACTGGGCCGGCGAGGTCCGCAAGCGGCGCCTGCTGCTCCTCGGCTCGCTCGCGAAGACCGTTCTGCGGCGTGACCTGCACCCGATGGAGCACACCGCCCTCGACGTGGCACTCGACCAGGCAGTCGCCCACGCCGGGGCCGTCGGCACCACCCCGCTGCTCGGCGACGTCGCGTACGTGCTCGGCGCGCCCGAGCGGCTCGACGCCGCACTTGGTGACCTGTCCGGACGCCTCGGACGGGCGGCCGAGGACCTGGCCCACGCACTGCGGCGCCTCGTCCATGGCGACCTGGCCGGCATGTTCGACGCGCCGAGCACCGTGGCCTTCGACCCCGGAGCGCCGATGCTCTCCATCGACCTGTCCCGGCTCGGCGGCGCCGGCGACGACACAGCACTCGTCCTGGCGATGACCTGCGCCTCCGCGTGGATGGAGTCCGCCCTCTCCGACCCGACCGGCGGACGGCGCTGGGTGATCTACGACGAGGCATGGCGCGTGATGCGGCACGTCGCCCTGCTGGAACGGATGCAGAGCCAGTGGAAGCTCAGCCGAGGGCTCGGCATCGCCAACATGATGGTCATCCACCGCCTCAGCGACCTGCTCACCGCGGGCGACGCCGGCTCCCGGGGCCGCGCCCTCGCCGAGGGCCTGCTCACCGACTGCTCCACCCGCATCATCTACCGCCAGGAAGCCGACCAACTCGGCTCCGCCGCCGCCCTGCTGGGCCTCACCGGCGTCGAGACCCAGGCCGTCTCCGCCCTCACCAAGGGACGCGGCCTGTGGAAGGTCGCAGGCCGGTCGTTCATCACTCAACATCTGCTCCACCCGCACGAGCGCGAGCTGTTCGACACGGACGCCCGGATGCATACCTGAGCCGTCCGCTCCCGCTCACGCCCCGGGGAGCCAGCACGCGCCGCCCCGGCTCCCCCTCGCCCGTCGTCACATCACGCCCTCCGCACAGAAAGCCGCCCCGCCATGCACCTGAAGCGCACCATCCGTCGCGGCCTGCGCCGCCTCGTCCAGCTCTACGCCGACGCCGCTCGCGCCCACACCGCACACGGCCATGCCTCCGTAACCCCCAGCCCGTGCGATCCCGTGGACGCGACACAGCGAGGGACCGACCGGCGCCCCGACGCGCACGACGAGAGCGAGACCCGCCATGGCTGAGCTGGCATGGATCACGCTGGGCAAGCACCCCCAGCTCGGCCTCACCGCCTCCACCGTCCACGACGACTTCGGCTCCGCGCACCGGCTGTTGCTCGATGCCGGCTTCTCCACCGGGCATCCCGACTTCGCCTATGTCCTCGGCGACAGCCGTCCGGACGAGGTCCGGGCGACACTTCAGCAGCTCTACAGCGCTGTGGCCAGCCACTACGTCGCCATCGACGACGCCTCGCTCGACGGCCCCATGCCCACCAACCCGGCGCCGCCCCGTGGTTCAGAGCCCGCGCACCCTCCGACGCCGTCACCGCGCCGGCCGGACTCGCGGGCCGATCTCGCGGAGTTCGCCGAGGAACTGTCGGGCCGACTCCCCGGCTCCTGGACTTCCGCCGTCCACGAACACGTTGCAGAGGAAGGCCAGCTCCCGCTCAGCGAACGGGTATGGGATTACGGCCACGTCAGCTGGGCCCTCTCCGAATTCACCACACATCGAAGCGCCGTACTCACCAGTGACTCTGGCATCGAGCTCCTGGTCACCGACCGCCCCCTGCGCAAGCACGAGTTCCTGGTCGCCGCGTTCGAGCCACGAGGCAGCGGGTTCGAGACCACCACGAGGACACCTAACGGCATCGTCGTGAGCACCGACCCGGTGCGAGCGGCCTTCCGAGTGACAACCCGCCTGCTGCCTCGGTACCAGGAGGCCGTCCGCGAGACCCGGCTCAGCCAAGTCGCCAAGTCGGTGGCTGCCGGCCAGCGCGTTCTGGCCGAATGGGACGCGGTCTCGGACAGCCTGGTCGATGCCGATCACTGGCCGCTCGACGAGCGGTACGGCCTGCGCCAACAGGTACGGGACGCGGAAATGTGGGCGCAGTTCGCTCCCTTCCTCGAGCACGGTCCCACCCTGGTCGCGCACGCCGAGGAAAAGCTTCCTCTCCTTGATCCCGCGGAGCGTACGGCCGGGCGCTGGGCGTACCGGCTCCGTGCCTTGCGCGAGGCACTGGACGGCGGCGCCCGGGTGCAGGCCGAGTTCCAGGTGGTCGCCGAGGCGCTCCTGCCCGACCATCCTCGCTCGAAGGCGGTGTTCGCGGACGCCGTGGCCATGCGCAACGCCGAGGGCTGGCACTACTCCCTGACCTGGATGGACAACGCCGGCGTCCTCATCGACATCGCGCGCGCCGACAAGGCGCCGCCCGCGCCACTGACCCGACCGCTCCGTGCGCAGCCGGTCCGGTCGACACGCGCCGAGGCTGCCCTCTCCTGGTCACCACAGGCCGCTCGCCAGATCACCGCGGCGATCGAGAAGAACGCCGGTCCGTCGGCTCCCCGCTTCTTCAACTCCAGCAGGCCGCCGCGCTCACGCTGACTAGCGCGAATCCAAGGCCACACCAAATCCGCCTTCGGCCGCATCCTCGTCCTCCGCACGGCCCCGACCTCTGCGAGGTGCATCTTCGTGGCGGAAACACGTCCGCACATCACCGTCGGCCATCACGACCAGTACGGCGTCGTGGCGGCGACGTCGCACGACAACCACGTCGCCGAGCACATCCTGCGGCTCGTCGGCTTCGAGCGGCTGCCCGGCAGCACGCTGTACGGGCTGACCGATCCGCAGCGTGACCCAGTACGGCGCGGGGCGCAGGCGGTCCAGTCCCTGCGGGCCGCGCAGTACAGCGTCAAAGCCGATGTCGCGTACGACCTCCAGCCCCATACCCGGATCGGCACGGGCCAGGGCCTCCTGGAGCGGCTGGAGAAACCTTCCGCCTCAACGGTGGCGGCCTCGGCCCAGCGGCGCAGGTCCGAGGCCGCCACCGCCATCTCTCCGGCCCGCGCGACCGCGATGCCGGCGCGGCAGCCCGGCGTCGCCGTCGAGTACCGCCCTGCCACCTCCACCCCGCAGCCGGTCCGCACCCGCTAGACCGCACCCAGCAAGGAGCCCGCGCGATGACTCTGCAACTCGAACCGGACGTCGCGTTCGGAATGCACCCCGACTACGGGGTGGCCGCCGCCGTCGCGGACGCCCGACCGTTCCTCGACGAGGTCCTGCGCAAGCACCACTTCCGCTACAGCGAGTACCTCGAGGTCTACCTGCTGGCGGACAACACTCCCCACAACACGGCGGTACGGACCGTGGCCAGGGCGACCCGCGAATTCCAGGACGCCGGTCTGTCCGTCGCAGCCGATCCAAGGATCATGATCCCGCCGCCGGTCCCGACTCCGGATGGTGTCCCGGCGCGGGCGACACGGCCCGGCCAGTCCCTGACTGCGCTGACCGGCGAACTGCACGAGCTGCGTCGCGCGGCGGACGTCTCCGAGGTCCTAGGCGAGATCCTCGACGAACACCACGGCGTCGTGCTCGACCTGGAGGAGTTCATCGACACGGCCGCCGCCTGGTGTGAGCGGCTCGACACTCCGAACGGTCACGAGCTGGGCCTTCATCTGCGCAACATCGCCCATCACGTCGCCTTCCTCGGCGACCAACTCGTCGGCGCCCAGCTCGAACTGGCCGTCATGCCCGACGTGACCCCCGAGAACGCCCCGCCCCTGGCCGAGGTGCCGCTGCCCGAGCGGCAGGAGTGGCTCCGGGTGACGCACACCGCGCGAGCGCGCGCCGCCATGGCGTCGTCCCCCAACCGCCCGGCCAACGCCCCGAAGCCGCAGAACGAGCCGGTGCCGCGCCTCCAGGCCACGCCGACCGCCCCGATTCGTACGCGCTGATCCGCCCTTTCCGACGTTCAAGGAGTCCGGCTCATGGCCGTGAAGAAGTTCTGGACCATCGACCACGCCTGCGGTCACACCGCCGAGGCCGATCTCTCCGACCGTCCGGCCGACCGCCGTGCCGGATACGCCCGCTGGCTCGCCGGCCGGGACTGCGCCGACTGCTGGCGAGCCTTCCGCCGGGAGGACACCGAGGCCACGGCCGAGTGGCTCGCGAAGCAGAGGGTGACCGAGCAGGCCGAGGCCGAGGCGTGGTCCGAGCAGTACCGCATGCCCCCGCTGGACGGCACCGACCGCGCGGTCGCCTGGGCCACCCGCTGTCGCCACCAGCTCGTCTCCTCCGCGTACACCGCGCTCGTCGTCGAGGGAACCACGAGCGAAGCGGAGTGGGAGGCCATCGAGAACGCCGTACGGCCGCTGACCCGCGCCGGCTGGTGGCTCGATCAGCGCGATGCCGACCCCGCGGACCTGCCCGAGCTGCTGGACGCCGCCTCCGCGAGCGACCGGCCGACCGAGAACCCCCACTTCTGAACGGACCCCCTGCGATGCCCACCCCGCCCGACGTCGTCATCACACGCCATCCGACCGGCAATGTCACCGCCGAAGGCGGAGACGAACTCGCCACCACACTCCTCAAGCGCGCGGGCTTCGTCATCGAGACGACGCCCCGGTCCTTCTGGTATCGCCTGCCCTGGGACATGGGCGAAGCCCGCGAGAACCAGATGGCTAGCCACGCGGCCCGCATGCTCACCGCCGTCGGCTACCGCGTCGACCTCGGTCCCGATCTGCACGTGGGCCCCCTCACCACGCCCTCCGACCCCCAGGGCAAACACGTCCACGGCCACCAGGTCCTGCGGCTGACCGACGAACTCAACGGCGCGGAGACGTACGAGACTGCGGCCGACCTCACCGAGCACGTCCTGGACCCCCACGATGGTGTGCTCGTCCGCCTCAGCGAGTTCTTCGAAGCCGCCGCCGAACAGGCCAAGGCATCCGAGACCGACGCCGGTTGGGATCTGTCCTACGACTTCGCTGAAGCCGCAGCGACGCTCACCGACCTCGGCGAAGACCTGCACGACGCCGCCGACCAACTGCGGGCACTCAATCGGCCGGCGAAGCCGAGCTGGCAGGCGCGAGTCGCCAACTACTACGCGACCGCCCCGGCCACCCAGCGCGCGGGAACGTCCGCCATCACGCCCGAGGCGTCCGCTGCCGCTCCACCGCCCGCGTCCAGGCCGAACCGAACGCGCTGACCAATCCGCCTCATCAGAAAGGCCGTTGCGTGTCCTTCCTGCACGAAGAGTACGGAACCGACGTCGAGATTTACCGCAAGCCGTTCAGCAACGAGGTGATCGCCGACTGCGGCGACCCGCGCGCCCACGAGGTGCTTGTCGCGTGCGGCTTCGTGAAGAAGACCGTCCCGCCGCACTACGTCTGGCACCAGCTCCCCGAGGGACTGTCCGAGGAGGAACAAGCGCGGCGCGCCACGCGTGCCGCGTGCCTCCTGCGTGCCCGGGGCTTCGACGCGAACGTCGCGGAGGACCTGGTCTCCGTGGAAGCCGTCACCGCCGTACGGGACGAGATCCGGCGGCAGCGGATCAGTGGGGCGGCCACGTCGTCCTCTCCGACCGTCGGCCCGGGCGCGGCACCGGCGCGCCCGGACACCACGGCCCCGGCCGCGCCGCCCGCGGCTTCCTCCACCTCCGCCCACCGCAGCCGTTAGGAGCCCCTCGTGATCACCAGAAGAACCCGCCGACCCCAGCCCATCGCCCCTCTCGCACCACGTAACGGGACCGCGCTTTGTCTCCTGCACGCACCAGCACACCCTCGACCACCACCGGCACCGACTTCCTGCTGTACCTGATGCTGTCCGTCGCCGGCCTCGGCACGGGGGCCGGGACGCTGGCCTGGTTGTTCGGCAACAGCGCCAACACCCTCACCAGCTCCGGCCCCTGGGCTCCGTACGAACCCACCGACGCGCTGCTCCACCCCCACGAGGTCTGGCCGCACCTTCCACAGCCGGTCCTCGTCGGCGCCTGCTACGTCCTGCCCGCACTCGTCCTCCTGGCCGCCGCGCTGCTCGGCGCGAAGGTGTGGCTGCGGTTGCGCCGCAACCCCAAGGGGCTGGCCGACCAGCGTGACCTGGCCGACCTGATGCCCAAGAAGATCGCGGCCAAGGCGATCGACCTCCGTCCAAGCCTCAAGGGCACCAAGCCCAAGGACGTCGACCCCGACGACCGCGGCGTCCTGCTCGGCACGCTCACGCCCGGCGCGCGCGAGGTCCGCTCCTCGTGGGAGGACGTGATCCTGGCGATCATGGCACCCCGGTCCGGAAAGACCTCCGGCCTGGCGATCCCGGCAATCCTGCGCGCGCCCGGACCGGTGCTGCTGACCTCCAACAAGGCGGCCCGCGACGCCTACACCGCCACGCTCGCGGCCCGCGCCGAAGTCGGCACGGTATGGACGCTCGATCCGCAGCAGATCGCCCACGCGCCACAGACGATGTGGTGGGACATCCTCGCCGACGCCCGCGATCTCGCCGGAGCCCGCCGTCTGGCCGGCCACTTCGTGACCGCCTCCGTGGACGAATCGAACGCGGGCGACTTCTGGTCCACCGCCGCCGCGAACACGCTCACCGCGCTGTTCCTCGCCGCCGCCCGCGACCGGCGGCCGATCACCGACGTCCTGGCCTGGCTCGCCTCACCGGCCGACCGCTCGCCCATCGACCTGCTCCAGGACGCCGGACTCGACGCGGTCGCCGCCCAGCTCCAGGGCACCGTGGCCGGCGCCGTCGAGACGCGCGACGGCATCTTCGAAACCGCGCGGCAGTACGCGAGCTGCCTGCTCGACCCGGCCATCGCCGCCTGGGTCACGCCGCCCAGCGGCCTCGGCAAGATCCGCGAGTTCAAGCCGGAGGCGTTCGCCACCAGCAAGGACACCCTGTTCCTGCTGTCGAAGGACGGCGGCGGCTCCGCCTCGGCGATCATCGCCGCCGCTGCCGACGCGGTGATGCGCGCGGCCGTCATCCAGGCCGAGCGCGACGGCGGGCGGCTCGACGCCCCGCTGCTCGCGATCCTCGACGAGGCCGCCAACGTGTGCAAGATCGCCGACTTGCCGGACCTGTACTCGCACCTCGGCTCCCGGGGTGTCATCCCGATCACGATCCTGCAGTCCTACCGCCAGGGCGTCCGGGTCTGGGGCGAGGCCGGGATGGACGCCCTGTGGTCCGCCGCGACGATCAAGCTCGTCGGCTCGGGCATCGACGACGCCGACTTCGCGGACAAGCTCAGCCGCCTGGTGGGCGACCACGACGTCCGTACGGTCTCGGTGTCCACCAGCGAGTCGGGCAAGTCCACCTCGGTCTCCATGCGTCAGGAGCGCGTGCTGCCGGCGGACGCGATCCGCGCCCTGCGCAAGGGTTCCGCGCTGCTGCTGGCCACCGGCATCCGCCCCGCGCTCCTCTACCTCAAGCCCTGGTACCAGGAGCCGGACGCCGACCGGCTCGGCGCCGCGTCCGCCACGGCGACCGCGGCGATCACCGAGCGCGCGCTGGCCAAGAGCCTGCGCCGAGACGACTTCGGTCCGGCCGCATGACCGCGGTGCTGCCAGGTGCCCGGCTGGCGAGACGCAACGGTGCACGCCCCCAACCGTCGCGTCCCTGGGCCTTCGCCCCCATCTCCTTGAGGTACTCCCATGTCCCACCCCGCCCCGTCCTGGGCTTCGATCCGCCGGTCCGAGCGCCTCGCCGGCACACCCGTCGTACGGCGCGGGGCCGACTGGTGGCTCGTGTCTCCGTCCGGCTCCCTGCTCGCCTCGGACCCCGCCTTCACGGGTGAACTGGACCGCTTCGCCGCCGATCTGGCGGCGGCCGACCACGCGGTCGCTGAGATCCGCGCCCAGGGCAAGCCTGCGCGGAAGGCGCGATCGTGACTCCGCTCGTCCACGCCGAGCAGGCCGTGCTGGGCGCGATCTTCCTGGAGCCCTGCCAACTCGACAGGCTCTCGCCCTGGCTGCGCCCGGAACACTTCTCCCGTCCCGTGCACACGGCGATCTACGCCGCGATGCTCCAGCTCAAGGCCGACGGTCACCCGGCAGCAGCCACAACGGCCGGCTTCCCCGTCCCGCTGGCCTGGGTGACCGACACGCTGCGGGAGGCGAGCACGCGGACCCGCGGGCTCACCGCCTCGTATCTGCACTCCCTCGCGTCGACGTGCCCGCGCCCGGACCACGCCCCGGTGTACGGGCGGATGGTCCTGGAGGGGGCCATCCATCGCAGCGTGGCCCAGCACGCCGCCCGCCTCCACCAGGCCGCGCTCGCCGACGGCCGGGGCGGCACGGTGGAGGAGACGCTGCACCATGCCCAGGTCCTGACCGACGTACTCGCCGACCTGGCGCACGGCTGGGGCACCGAGGCACGTCCCGTGCAGCCGCCCGCCCCGTACGCACCCCAGGCCGAGCGCCCGCAGCCGGTGGGCGAGCAGGTCCTCGCCGACGAGGCGTTCCTCCTCGGCTGCCTCGCCGCCCGCCCCGAGCAGCTGCTCGGCCTGGTGCGGTGGCTCCGCCCCGGCGACTTCGCCGACCCGGGCCATCAGCAGCTCTACCGCGCGCTGGGGTCCCTGCACCATCGCGGCGAACCCATCGACCAGCTGACCGTGCTGTGGGAGACCCAGCGTCGCGGCACCCTCGCAGACGGGACGCTCGACACCGAGCGTGTGATGCGGATCTGCGATCCGCTCGTGGGTGGGTCCGCCGAGCACTTCGGCGAGCAGGTCGTCCACGCCTCCCTCGTCCGCACGGCCGCCCTCGCGGCCCGGCAGATCGGCGCCCTGGCCAACCGCGACGCGCTCGCGCCCGGGCAGCTCATCGGCTACGCCCTGCACGCGCTCGGCCCGCTGGACGACGTGCGCCGCCGACTGCGCCTCGCGCGCGAAGCCGAACCCGAGCAGCGGCGGCCGGCAAGCCGTCCCGGTGCGCCGCCTCCTGCCGCCCGTATCGACGCCGCCCGTGCTCGCAGCCGCCTCGCGGATGCGGCGGCCCCCGCGGCGCCGGTCGCGGCCTCCTGCGCCGCGCTTCCCTCCCGCCACAACCTTCGGAGTCCGTCATGACCGACCACACCGGCC
Source organism: Streptomyces sp. B8-7 (assembly GCF_058833805.1). Lineage (NCBI taxonomy): Bacteria > Bacillati > Actinomycetota > Actinomycetes > Kitasatosporales > Streptomycetaceae > Streptomyces > Streptomyces sp. B8-7. The sequence goes on from NZ_JBYRRL010000004.1 coordinate 163,411, forward strand.
GCGCCGGCCTGGAGAAGGACGAACTGTACGCAGTGGCACGAGAGTTCGAGGAGGCCCGCCACGAGATTGTCGGGTCGTACACAACGAGCTCCCTGCCTGACCTCGTCACCGCGTCCCACCACCTCGCCGCGCTGACGGGGCTGGTGAAGGAGCTGTCCGACGAGGTCCTCTTCCGCGCCAGCGACAACGACCCGGGACTCGACTTCGGCCCGGTCATCGCCGCGTACACCAGCGCGTCCGCCCCGGCGGGACGGGCCGTGACCAACTACACCGAAGCCTTCGAGCAGCTCGGATTCCTACGCAGGTACGCGGAGGCCCCAGCGACGGCGGACCTTCATGACGCCCGCCGGGCCGCTTTCAACGTCGCGCAGGACCGGCTGGACCTCACCGTGGACTCGCTGCAAGAAGCCTTCGTCACTCTGCGGCACGCTGCCGACCGGATCGATGGCACGCCGCCTCGTATCCTCGCCGCGCTGAGCCGCTCAGCACGCCCAGCGCACTCGATCTACCGCCTACCGGCCAAGCTGCCCGCGACCGAGCCGATCCGTCTCGCCTACATGCCGGTGTCCCGCCGTGTGCGCTGACTTTCCGGTGGCGCCGCACCAGCCGTCGATCGGGAGCCTGTGCTCCGGGTACGGCGGCCTGGATCTCGGCGTGCAGGCCGTCCTCGGCGGCACGGTCGCCTGGCACGCCGAGGTCGATCCGGGCCCGGCCCGGATCCTGTCCCGGCACTGGCCGACCGTGCCGAACCTCGGCGACATCACGGCCGTGAACTGGGCCGAAGTCCCGGAGGTGTGCGTCCTGACGGCCGGGTTCCCCTGTCAAAGACGTCTCGGTCGCCGGCCGTCGCGCCGGACTGGCTGATGGCACCCGGTCCGGCCTGTGGTTGCACATCGTCCGTGCCATCGAAGCCCTCAACCCGTGCCTGGTGGTCATCGAGAATGTCCGAGGACTCCTCACCTCCCCCGCCGGTTCCCCTGGCGACGTGGAACCCTGCCCGTGGTGTCTGGGAGACACCGCAGGCCAGCCTGCTGTGCGCGCACTCGGTGCCGTACTCGGCTCCTTGGCCGACCTCGGGTTCGATGCGCGCTGGTGCGTGCTTCGCGCCTCTGATGTCGGAGCTCCGCACCGTCGCGAGCGGATCTTCCTCGTCGCCTGGCCCGCCCGGCGGACCGCATCTGTTGAAGACGCCGACGAGCAACCTGGCGACGAACGGCGGCAGTCAGCACCCGACAAAGAGGAAACAGGGCGGGCACGGTCCGAATCTGGCGGACGAGGTGGAGTGGTTGTTGCCGACGCCGAAGGCGTCGGACGGCACCAAGGGGTCACCCAACCAGCGTCACGGGAACGGGGACCTGACGCTGCCCTCGGCGGCGGCCCGATTGCTGCCGACCCCACGGGCGAGCGACACCGGCACTCCCGGACGCCGACCGGGCGCGGGCTTCCGGCCCCCGCTCTCGGCAGTGGTGCTTCCCTTGTTCGCCCCTCACCCGTCGACGGACAGGGAACGTGGGGACCATACGCCGCCGCCATCGCCCGATGGGAGTTGGCAACGCGCCCGGCACCCCGGCCCACCGACGAGGCGGGGCGCCTCAGCCCGCCGTTCGTGGAGTGGATGCAAGGGCTTGAACCAGGCTGGGTGACGGCCACTCCGGGACTGGGACGCCCCGCCCAACTGGCCGCTCTGGGCAACGGAGTCGTGCCGCAACAGGCATCTCGCGCGCTGGAGATCCTCGCTCCGCCGGTCCCGCTCTGTGGCCGTCACGGCTCCCGGTGAAGGGCGGCTTCTACACCGGATTTCCGGCCGGGCCAAACCCGGATTTCTCCGGATCCTCGCCACCCCAACCACCCGATCTTGCGGAGGGGTAGCGATGGCTGAACCCGCTCAGGAGAGCGCGCCGATACGCGTGCCGGACCACGACCTGGACGACCTGGTCTCCACGGTCGCCAGGCTGGTCGCGGAGAGCCGTAAACAGGGCGAGACGCTCGCACGGCTCACCGACGACGTCCCGCCTTCGGACGACGAGGGCGGCGGAGCCGAGCACGGTGGCGGAGAGGGCTCGGTCGCCGCGTCGGCGGCGGCCGAGCCGGGCAGCTCGCAGGAGGGCCCGGCGTCCATCTTCATCCTGGCGCTCGATGGCAAGGCGTACGTCGAGGAGCTCGCGGCGCTGACGAGCTGGGTGCACGACCTGCTCCTGCCGGTCTATGGGCGGGAGATCACCACCGGCCGCCCGTGGTGCCAGCAGTGGCAGGAGCATCCCGAGGCCGTCGCCCGGCTGCACGCCCTGTGGCTCGCCTGGCAGCAGCTCACCGACGTCGAGGCCGGCCTCACCGGCCCCTCGACGTGGCACCGCGACCACCTCGACCCGACTCTGCTCCAACTCCGCACGCCCGACGGCCCGTTCGGCGCGTGCACCACCAGCCCGACCCGCCCCAACCACCGGCTCCTGGCCTCGCCCGAGCCTGCGGGAGCCTGACGTGACCGACACATACGAAACCCAGGCGCCGGACTACCGGATCGACGGCTTCGAAGCAGCCACCGAGCGAATCGAGGAGGACTTCTCCTCGGTCACGCTCTCGGACGACATGTTCGTCCCCCTCGCCGAGCACCACAGCGCCGACGGACATGACAGCTACCTGCTGTTCTACGACCGGGCGGCCATCTGGGACGCGCCCGGCACGGCGGAGTACGTCGCGCTCCACCTCACCCGTGACGTCGAGCAGCGAACGTTCGCCTTCGACTACGAGCGTGTTCCCGTCGTGCCGCTCGCGCAGAACTGGCTCACCCGCCGGGGCTGTCCGCCGGAGGCCGCCGTGCCGACCAGCAACCATGGGCCACGCCCGGCAGACGCGCTCACCTCGCGGCTGGAGGACCTACTCCGGAGCAACCCCGGCGGCCGGTACGAGGTGATCGACCACCACACCGACAACCCGGGCTCCTTCGACTTCGGCAGCGAGGTGCGCACTCTCGTCCACGACAGCCACCCGGCCTCCGCGCACGCCCCCTACCGCCTCTTCCTCGAGGAGACGGCCAAGGACTTCCGCTCCTACACGGTGCGCGAAGGGGCCTTCACCAGCGTCGAGGCAGCGGACGCCTGGGCCATGGACCGCGACGCTCCCCTCCCGATGGGCCCGGCCCCGGCCCTGGAGAGCGTCCACAGGGCCCTGGCCGCCCGCACTCGCTCGCTGCTCGCCGGAACCGACGGCCTCGCGGTCCCCCCGGCGCCTGTCACGGCTCCACGACCGGCGTTTCTTTCCGTACCGCGCTCCGGCCGGGGTGCGCGGTGAGCCGGGCGCGGTACGCCTTCGCGGCCCACCCCGAGGCCCTGGCCGACCTGCGCTCGGTCCCGGATCGAATCCGCGACCTGGCCCTGCTGGAGCTGCAGCACCTGGTCCACGGGAACGAACGTGGTGCGGCGCTGACCCGCGAGCTCGCGGGCTGCCACAAGATCTACGTCGATCCGGAGACCCGCTGGCGCATGGTCATCCGGTACCGCGACGCGCCGGCGTCCTCGCAGCACCGCCGGGAGATCTACCTCCTGGCCGTCGGGGAGCGCCAGGACCAGGCCGCGTACCGCACTGCGGCTCACCGACTGGACCGCGAACGCGAGGCATCCGCCGGGACAGCGCCGCTTCACGGCCGCCGTGCCCAGGCGGCACGGTCCCGGTCCCCGCGCGGGAGCGCAGCTCCGGAACACGCCGGTTCGCCGACCCCCGCCGCCCCCACCGCTCCGCCGCGAGCGCGCCGCCGGCCATGACGCCCAGCTCCTCATCCGACACAGCCCGGAGGCACTTCCCCATGCCACCACTCGACCTCGGCGATCTCGCCCCGAATACCGAGGTTCTCGTCGCGCCAGTCCACCTCGCGGGCCCCGGAACGAGGGAGGCCGTCTTCAGCATCCTCGACAACGCCGCCGGGTGGACGAAGGCCGTCGCCTTCGGCACGGACGCGTACTACGCCAGCCCGTGCCAGCGAGTCCGTATCGCCAACCCCGTCGAGAGCCAATACGGCGGCTGGACGATCACCTACGCCGAGGACCCACTCGGCGTTCCGGACTGGATCACCACCTTCGACCGCAGCACGCCCCAGGAGATCGTCGCTGCCTTCACCGAAACGCTCGTCGACGGCCTGCCCAACCACTTCCGGGACTACCTCGGCGGCGGCAGGCACCACACCGGCCTCGGCCCCGAGGACGTACTGCTTCGCAGCGACTGGGAGCCAGTGCACGGAAGTCGGCCGTACTGGATCGTCTCGCCGGACAACCGCACGGCCCTGCGCACGCGCAGCGGATGGCTCGACGAGCACACCGAGCTGCTAACGCCGGAGAAGTCCATGTGGCGCCTGTCCGGCGGCATCGACCCCGTCCACGCGCCGAGTTGGCGGGCCTTCTTCAGTGGCAGCACCCCACAGCACCTGCGTACCGCTGCCGCCGCAGCTCTCACCAGCCCCAACGCCGTGCCGCGTTTCGCCGACGAGGTACCCGAGCGCCACCGCGACCTGGTGCACGTACGCCTCGCCAAGCCGACAGCTCGCCCTCGGGCCCAGGCGGCCCTGGCCCGCCGGCCGTACGCCGCCCATGCGCCCGCCCCCGAGGCGGAGGCCGCAATCCCGTCGGCACCACTCGCCACCCACGGTCGTTCCCGCCGTCAGCGCTGACGGCCGCAGCCCATACCCGGAGATTCCCGCATGCCCGCACGCACGCTCGATGGCGACGTCTACGTGGCCCCGCTGTACCTCGCCGGCTCCACCACCATCGGCGACCCGGCGATGCAACCACTCCTCGACCACGGCTTCACGCTGCAGAGCGACGAGCTGGCGAACGTCTACGTCTCCTCCCCCGATCAGCATGTCCGGCTCGGTTTCCTGCCCGAGGGCCCGGACAACACCTTGTGGAAGGTCGCAGCCCACCACGACCCGTTCGGGCCGCCCGACTGGCTGGCCACCTTCGACTCCAACACGCCGACGGAGTTGGTGACCGCCTTCACCTCCGCCATCGCCACCAGCTACGCCGAGGATCCGGACACCGTCTGGACCGGCCCTCGTCGCCCGGCGGAGGAAGGCTTTCGGCCCCTGGAAGGTGCTGGCTGGAAACGGGGGAGCTGGCGGCTCACCACCCTCTTCACCGCGCCCGACGGACTCGCCGGCCTCACCTACAGGGGCGGGATCCTGGATCGACACGCCGAACTCCGTGGCGACCAGGACCGCTGGCTGCTCTGGGGCGGCCAGGACGGGTACAGCTCACGCTGGTATGCCACGTTCACCTCTGCCGTCCCCGTCGATCTGATCGCGGCGACCACCGCCCGCCTGGCCGACCTCAGCCCTGTGCTTCGCTACGAGGTCGAAATCCCGCAGCGCAACCGCAGCACCGCCCGGACACGCCCCGTGCCTCCCCCGGTTCCAACTCCGCTGGACGTCAGGCGTGCCACAGCCGCGCGCGCCCGCTCACACGGAGGTCACCTCGTCCGCCGCACACCGGCGGCATCCGCAACCCCGGGCAGCCTCAGTGCCGTCCCGCCGGCCCGGCCCGCCCACCAACGGCGGGCCGCGGCGGCGCGCTCGTGAACGCCAGCCCGCGCCGACGGCCTCTCACGCTCACTGGCACCGTCGGCCACGACGCGAGTGGAGGTCGCTCGCGACCGCTCAACCGCAGCGGTCGCGGGCGTCCCTACGGGTGCCGGACACCGGCCGGGCAGCAGCTCCCTGCACCACCAGCCCGGCAGTTCCACGAGCCGCCGTTAGCTCACGCCGGCCCTGCGACGCTCCAGGTGAGTTCGCCCCCGCCAGCGCCGACCGCCTCCGCCAGCGCCTCGACGGTCAGATTGATCCGTCTGCCGTCCGCCATGCGGGATCGACCCACGGACGCCGCTACCGCGTCATCCACGGTCTCGTCGTACGTACCCATCTCCTGATTCAGCACGCCGCTCTGCCCGCCTTCCATCGGTCGCCCCGGAAACAGCTCCCGGGGCGACCGATCCATTCCCCCGAGTGATCACCTGCGGGCGCCGCCGCAGCCAGTTCGCCCACGGCAGACTCCCATCCCCGGGAAGGACTGGAGACCTGCTCCTGGAGCATGTCAACGTACGACCGCTTCGAAAAACCGCAGGTCAACGAAGGGTTTGTTAATCGTGACGCTTTCTGTCATCGCCCCGTCCCATGTCCCCGCCGCACCTCGTCACCCGGCACTCGGCGACCGCGAGTGGCTGCTCGACTGTCACTGTGCGGGCCCAGTCATCGACCTCCTCAAAGGCCAGGGGTGGGACGTCATCCCCGACCTCTCCGCCAACGTCCACTGCTCCAGCCCCGACCAGCGTGTGTACGTCGGGTTCCTTCCCGAGACCGAGGAGGCCACGCGCGGGGAGTTGTGGCACATCCAGGTCAAAGGAGCCGACGGCCGGGTGGCATGGAGCCAGACTTTCGGGTCGAGTGTCCCGGCCCAGGCCGTGGCCGGATTCCTCGCGGCACTCATCGCCTTCCCCAGCCGCTGCTGCGCCTGCGTCTGACCTACGCCGACCGCCCCGCTTCACCAACCAAGGAGTCTCTCTTGCCTCGCGAGATCACCGTTCGCCAACTGATCCACCAGCTCCAGGCAGTCGACCCGGATCTCCCCGCGTACCTCGCTGTCAACCCGGACTGGCCCCAGGCCCACCGTATCGGTCGCGTCATCGAGATCAGCGGCCCGGACGGCGCTGTCTACCTTGCCGAGAACGGCCAGGAGGGCGTGCTGCCACCTGAGGTCCGCACTCAGCTCGACTGGGCCGACGTGTGAACCGCCGGTCACGCTCGCAGTTCGCGGCGGGCGCGAAGGAGCCTCTGCGCCCGCCCTTGTCCCTTGGCGATGTCGCCCAACGCCCGATGCCTCGAGGCGTACGTGGTGCCCTCGTCCGCTCCGTGCCCCGCTGCGCCACCGAGCCGGTTCCCACGACCTGGGTGTCCGCACAAGACCGAGCTCCCCTTCGTCCGGGCTCCGTTCTGCTGCTCTGGGAATCCGCCCCTTCAGGCGGGATGAACGTCACCGCCCACCTTGGCCTGGCCTCGGCGGACGTCACCCTCGCCACCTGGCCGAACCTCCACGGAGACTGGACCCCGGTCGTCCACCCCACGCTGCTGGAGACCATCAGCCTGCACGCCGCGCTGTCCGTGGCCATCGACGCGCTGCACCTCGCCAACCATCTTGCCGGCGTCTGACACCACAACGCGCATCCAACACTGAGGGGCTGCCCCAACCAGGGCAGCCCCTCGATGCATGTGGTGCCGCAAGACCCGAGGCACAGCCAGCAGGTCAGGACTGCTCCGCGCCCAGGGCTGATGAGGATCAGCGACTTTGACTCTGACCGGAGTTCCGCGAATCCACCGTAACCACCCACTATGGTTGTTTCGTGATTCGACGTGGTTCAGGTGGAGATGAGCACGAGGACACAGAAGTCCAGAAGCCCTCGCCCAAGGGCGAAGACGTACAGGCGCATGCCGGGGTGGCGGAGGCGTCGGCAATGGCTGAGTCGGCTTCCATCCAGACGGTGACCCATCTTTGGCTGATCTGGGCAAGCGTCGCTCTTGATCAGGCACGTACGGCGCGTCGTGCCCGTGATGCGGCGCTTCGGGCGAGCGGCACCGCGGAGGTGTCTCACTGGATGCGTCAGGAATTCGACGCATCATTGGTCGCGGTAGCGGCTTCAGCCCACGCCCTCGATGCCCTCTACGGATCCACGGCCGTACCCCAGTCCCTACGTGACGAGTGGGCTGGCAGACGCACTCGGCGACACGGGAAGATCCGCGAGGCGTTGAAGATCTTCTTCGAGACCGGCCCCGTGCAAACCCGATGGGTCACCGAATTCGAATGGCTATTCAGCCTCCGGGATGCCGCAGCCCACGCGGAGGAGAGCCCGCGGCAAACGGCGCCTCACCCTTTGGGCACAAATACCGCCCCGCAGTTCGTCGACTATTCCATGGAGTCGGCAGCCCGAGCCGTTAACCTCATGCTCGCGGTCCTACGGCGGTGTGCGGACAACCCCCGGTCCTCTCAACCGACCGCCATGCGGTGGGCCGCAGCCCACGAGCCGGACATCGCCGAACTGGAAAGCCGCTGGACACAGGCATAGAGCGCCGCTCCCATGACCTCGGCCACGCTTGCCTCCACGAGCGGGCCTCGGACCGCCTCGTCAAGCCAGCGGCGGATGCCTCCGGCACGGGCTCCTACTCGCCCCTCGGCTCCAACAGATAGGTACCGGCGAGCGTGCCGTCGTATCCCACGGCCTGGGCTGCGGCCTCCAGGCTCGGGTAGTCCTGGCCGCCGATGTCGATCACCGCCTCGTAGTCCGCGCGCGTCAGCTCGGACTCGACCCACTGGTGCGCGCACCGGCATCGGATGCTGATCTGGCTGCGGTCGCAGATGACCATCCAGTCGCGCCGGGCTCCGCAGTTCGGGCACATCACCAGGATGCCGCCGACGCGGATCTCCTCGGGGTGGGTGGTGGCGCGGAGACGGATGATGCCGTCGCCGAGCCGCGTCTCCTTCTGGAGTCTCAGCAAGGGGTCGTCGGGTGCCGTTTCCGGCAGCACGGTTCTCCGGGTCCGGAGGTCTTCGCTGAGCATCGGCATCGTCTCCTCGTCCTGTTGTTGACCAGCCATAACACCGCTGGCCGTGGGCGTCCAACCCTTTGAGGTGCTGGTCAGCGCCGGGGTCCCGACCTGCGGGAGCTGTTCGTGTCGTTGCGAACCGTGGGCTCGGCTGCCTGCGGTTTCGAGGCTCGGGGCGGCGTCGGTGTCCGCTGGTGCGCTCGTGTGCGGGACAGGTCCGCTGTGGCGGGCAGCTTCCCGATGCGCCGCAGGCGCCAGACGAGAACGTCGGTAGCGCTGTCGGCGGTCTCCAACTCGCGGGACTCGATCGCCTGCTGGAGCAGGGCGTCGGGGTCGTGTCCCGCCCGTTCGGCTTGGGCGAGGGTAGCGGCGAGCGCGTCCCAGCCGGGCTCACGCAGGATGTGGCTGGCCTGCCCAGGCAGTGCGGCTTCCACGGTGTGGGCGTAGCGATCGCGTACAGGGGTGGGGAGTCGGCGGCCTTGCTCGCGCATCTCCTTCATGGGGGTGGCGGCTGCGGACCGGTAGGCGGCCCGCAGGTGCTGCGCGGCTTGTCGTGCGGCAGCGGCCTGCTGGGCGTGGCCGCGAGCGGAGTGCCAGTGGATGGCGGCGATCGTGACGAGGACCATCGTGGACAGGAGCATCGCGGTGGCGCCGCCGTCTTCGCCCTTGCCGAGGGCGTTGCCGGCCCGGACGATGCCGCGCGCGGCGGAGCGGAGGGCGCGGTGGTCGGCGTGCTCGGCGCGGGTGTGGGAGCGGGTGGCGCGTTCGAAGGCGCGGGCGGCCTCGGCGAGTTCCTTGCGGGTAGAGGCTGGGGCGGTCTGGGCGACGGCGTCGAGGAGTTCGCCGATGCCGACGAGCTGGGCGGCGCCTGCCGCGTCGTCGTCCCCGGTGAGCACTGTGACGGCCTGTTCGGCGACGCGGGTGGCGTCGCGACGCGCGCTTGCCGGACGCCCAGAGCGTGGGGCGGGTCCCGTCGTCGACGTCGGCTCGTCCTCGGGCGGTCCGGCGGCGAGGCGTTGGCGGATCTTGGGGAGGGAGAGGTCGGGGGCGAGGCGGGAGCCGGGGAACCAGATGGGTTCGCCGTCACGGTTGCGGTCGCCGGGGAGGGCGACCTTGTATCCGAGGACGTCGCCGGAGGGCGCGAGGCGCTTGTCGAGTCGGAGGCCGGCTTCGGTGAGGCGGCGGAAGAACTCGTCCTCGTCGGCGGCGCCGGCCAGCGCCTGGCGGACGTGCTCACGCAGCGTCTCGCGGGGCGGCTCAGCTCGGCCGGTGCGCTCCGCCTTGGCGCGTTCGGCGCTGGTGGGGCGCTGGGCGGCGGTGCGGTCTCCTTCGTTGAGGATCTGCAGGCCCCACTCCTTTTCGATACTGCGGCACTCGGCCTGAGCACGGATGCCGTCCTGGTGGCGGCGCGGGCTTCGTCCGTCTTCGCGCTTGAGGGTGGCGACGATGTGGATGTGGTCGTCGGCATGGCGGACGGCGATCCAGCGGCACGCCTTGTCGTCGCCTTCCTCGGCGATGCCGGTGGCGTGGACGATGCGGCGGGCGACTTCGGCCCATTCGGCGTCGGTGAGGTGCCGGTCACCGGGGGCGGTGCGGACCGGGCAGTGCCAGACGTGCTGGGCAGGGCGGCGGTCCTTCGGTAGGGCGAGGACGGGGAGGTCGAGCCGGTCCGTGAGCTGCTTGAGGGTGGCGGTCGGGTCGCGACCGGGGTCGGGTGCGAGTTCCGGCATCCAGGCTGCGACGAGGTGCGGGTCGGTGTGTTCGTCCCGGCGGCCAAGGCCGTAGAGATAGGCGAGGAGTCCGTACGTGCGGCTGCCGGTGGAGATGTCCGGGACCACGGTGTCAGCGCCTCGCCATCTCGATGGCGGCTGCCTCGATGCGGGCGGCGGCGCGCAGGACTCGGGCGACGGCGTCGTCGGCGTACTCGGCATGTCCGCCGGAGTTGAGGACGCGGGCCACCTGGTTGAGGTTGTTGCCGGCGCGGGCGAGCTGGGCGCTGGCGGACATCAGTTCCTCGACGCGTCCGCGCTGGTCCAACAGCCATGCCTTGGGACCGCCTTGGGCCTGGGCGACCGCGACCGCGGCGTCGGCGAGGAACCCGGCGGTCTTCAGGCCGACCGTTTCGGCGGCGCGCTTGACGGTGTCGAGTTCGTCGCGGGTCAGGCGGACGCTGCGGACTTGGTCGCGGTGGACGCTCTGGCGCATGCGGGGGCGCGTACGCGGCGTGGAACGCGCGGCTTCTTGTCCCTCCGGCTGCGATCCGCCCTCGGTCGCAGCCCCAGAGTCCGGCACCCCCTGGTGCCGGGCCTCCGCCGCCCTTTCGGGGGCGGGGGCAAGCCCTTCCGAAACTCCTCCGCCGCCCGTGGCTGCGGAGGAGTTTCGGAAGGTACAGCTTGCTCGGGCTCGTGCCGGGCAGTAGCCCTCGCCCAGGTCAGCGGGGGCGGAGGGCCGATCGGTGGGCGTCATCGGAGCAGTCCGGAGGGGTCGCGACGTACGTCGCGCAGGACTTCGGCGACGAAGTCGAGTGCGAGGACGGGGTGGTGGAGGGTGCGGGGTGTGCTCGTGGGTGTGCGCTGGACGGTCCAGGTTCCGTCGGGGCCGGGTTCGGCGTGATGGAGGTGTCCGTACCGGCTGAGCACGGTGATCCAGGCGTCGGCTTCGGCTCGGGTGGCCGTGGTGGTGCGCATGGTGGCGGCTCCAGTACGTGTGTGGAGTGGGAGGGAGTCGTGCGCTCGGCGGGTGCGCCGGTCCGGATGTCCGGGGTGGGGCACCCGCCGAGCGGGCTGTCCGGTCAGCCGGTCCGGGTGTCCGGAGCCTTGTCCGCTTCCTTGCGGAGGTGCTGCATCAGGACGGTGAGCCGGTCGTTGCCGAGGCCGTGTCCGTGACCGCGGATGGCGTCCGCGACGACCTTCCGGGTCAGGTCGCCGGCCTCGGTGACCGCCGGGCGGGCGATCGCGAGAAGCTGCTCGTCGGTGACCGGGGCCGACTTGCGGGCGCCGTCGTCCGGACGGGCGGTGGGCCCGGCCTCCGGGGCCGCGCCCGAAGCGGCGTCCGAACGCTTGGCCGGATCGACGGGGTGGGTGACCGGGCGGGGTCTGGGAGCGGGGTGTCCGCCCTGGTCAGCGTCGCGGCCACCGTGCTGGGGCTCCGGTTCGACCGGCTTCTCCCGCGTTCCGGACACGGTGTGCGGGGTGTGGGTCTCCGAGGTGTCCGGCTGCTGGGTGACCGCCGGGCGGTCGGTGTCCGGGCCGGGCAACGCGGCGGGGTGACCGGAGGTGACCGGGGTTGGGCCTCGTCCGCCCCAGCCGAAGTGGGTGTCCGGGCGGTGACCGGTGACCCGCTCCGTCCGGCCGCCGGAGGTCTCCGGGTGTCCGGACGGGTCGACCTCGGTGGCCCGCCGGGCGATCAGGATGTACAGGTGGACGGCTCCGGCCAGGGCGAGCGGGGCCAGCGTGGACAAGACTCCGACGGTGAGGTCACCGAGCCGAAGGCCCGCCCCACCGTGCTGCTGGTTGAGCCGTACGGCGTGCAGGGCGTTGGCCCAGATACTGGCGGCGGTCGCGGTGCCGAACAGGGTCCACACGTAGCAGCGGGCGGCGAGTGGAGCCGTACGCAGGACCAGGAGGGCACGCACTCCGTAGGCGATGAATCCGTCGATGACCAGGGGGAAGAGGTAGGTCAGGAGCCCTCGGACGTGGATCGCGGTGGCCATCTGCTGGAGGGCGTCGTACGAGAGGGCACATCCCGCGCCGCCGAGGGCGACGACGGCGGCCCGGTCCCAGGCGTTGATCCGCGCCGGTACGGGCGCGATGTGGCTCACGCCGCCGTCCCGAGGTCGTCGCGGGCCGGGAGTTTGGCGGCGGGATTCTTCAGGACCTGGGGGGCGTTGTCGGGTTTCTTCGCTGCCTCGTTCGCCTTCTTCTGCTGGTCGACGGCGCGGTTGCGGATCTCGCGGCGGGTGCGGCGGTAGAGCTTCCCGGCGTGTGCCTCGGTGACCTTGAGCATCCGGGCGAGCTGCTCGGCGGGGATGTCGGCCTGGTAGGCGGCGCGGACGACTGCCTTGCGCTCGGCCTTGGTGAGGTGGATGTCGCGGCCGGCCAGGGCTTCGTTGACGCGGGAGTAGCTGAGGCGGCCCCCCAACTTGCTGTGCAGGGCCTCTCGCTCCTCTTCGGTCATGCCGCCCCGGATGCCGTCGCGGTCGCCGTTCTCGAGGGCGGCGTCGAGGCAGGTGCTGCGGACCGGGCACTGCGCGCACAGGGCCTTGGCGGCGGCTATGCGGTCGACCTCGTCGGGCTCGGGGAAGAAGAGCTCGGGGTCGACCTGGTGGTGCGGGGTCGAGCGGCAGGCGGCTTGGTCGCGCCAGGTGTGGTCGCCGAGGGTGCGGGGCTGCGGGGTCTTGGTGTGGTGCATGGGGATGTCTCCGTGTCCCCCAGGGCGCGTTCGTGCAGGAGCGACCTGGGGGTTGGTGCGGGAAGGGACCGGACGGTGTCGGTCGCCGTGGGCAGGGTCAGGCGCGGGCGGCGGCGATGTGGCGTCGCTCGGCCGCGAGGGCTCGTCTGCGGTCGGGGCCGTCGAGGATGACCCGGTCGGTCATCTCGGTGAGCCGTGAGGCGACGCGGTCGCCGATGTGGGCACGCAGGTCGGCCATGCCGAGGTTGGTGGTGATCAGGGTCGGGAGCATCGCGTTGTAGCGGCGGTTGATGAGCCGCATCGTGATCTCCTCGGTCCACTCGCTGTTCTTCGCGGCGCCGAGGTCGTCGATGATCAGCAGCGGGCAGCGGGCCAGGTCCAGCAGCTCCCGCTCACCGTCGTGTCCCGGGCGGGGTCGCAGCTCGGCGTACAGGTCGGCGGCCGTGATCGCCTTCCAGCGCAGCCGGACCCCGGCGATCAGGAGCGAGCGGACCGCTCCGTACGCCTGGTACGTCTTGCCGGTCCCGGTGGTGCCGACGATCAGCAGCGAGCGTCCCTCGGCGAGTCCCGGGGCGCCCTCGGGTCCGGGGCGTCCCCGCTCGGCCACCTCGCGGACCCAGCCGGCGACGGCCGGGTGGTCGGCGACGGCGGCTCGGTAGCGGGCCGGGATACGGGCCTGTGCCGCCTGGAGGGCGGGGAGGGGTTCGGCCGGGTCCGTGAGCTTGGTGCTCGGGTCGATGCCCCGGGAGGTGAGGATGCCGGCCAGGCGGCGGGCGATGCCTCCGACGGGCTGGGCGTCGTAGTCGCGCATCACAGCTCCTCGGCGTAGGCGGCGGCAGGGTCGGCGGGATTGGCCCAGGCCCGGTGACCCGGCACGCTAGGCCGGGATTCCGGCCGGACCAAACCGGCCCGGGTGGCGTTCATGGCCTCGTGGACGAGGCTCGGCAGCGTGCTGGGGTGCAGGCCCTTGGCGCGGTGGAGCGCCAGGCCGGCGCGGATGTGGCCGGGCTCGATGCCCTCCGCGAGGAGCTTGGCCGTCTCGCGGCCGAGGTGACCGAGGACGCCGCTGGGCGGGCGGTGTACGCAGGCGGCGGTGTACTCGGCGATGAGCTGCTGGGCCGAGGTGGTCTCCGGTGCGGGGGCGCTCGCGCCCCCCGAAGGGGAAGAAGTTCCTAGATCCAGGTTCCTAGGTCCAAGATCCAGGGCGTGAGGGCTCACCGCAGGCTCAGCGCTCCCTCCGTGAGTATTCAGTGAGGACTCACTGAATACCTCGCGACCTGCGGTTTCGTGCGCTCCGGAGGATTCGGCGGGGATTCGTGCGTCCTCAGTGAGTCCTCCGTGAGTCTTCACCGAGGACTCCGGGACGTCTCCGTGGACCTGCGACACGTCCGGCTTCGGCTTCCCGGCGCCGTGCTTCGAGCACTCGGGGAGCCGGCTGCGGCTCGCGCGGTTGATCTTCTGGTGCCGGTACCAGGTGACGATGTGGAGGTACCGCTTGCCTTCGTCGTCCTCGTAGCGGCAGATCAGGTTGGCGGCGGCGAGCTGGATCAGGTCGTCCTCGACGTCGACCGGCGTGCGCCCGCCGCGAACGGCCCACAGCTCTCCGCAGAGCGCGGCGGGCTGGTCCCGGACGCGGCCATGGTCGTCGGCCCGGCTGATCAGGCCGAAGAAGGTCCGCTCGGCGTAGACGCTCACCTGCGCCAGGGACTCGGACGTGAAGGCTTCGGGCTTGAAGGTTCGGATCCGCGCCACGGTCAACGCCTCCCGTCCGCGACCGCGTACGCCTCGGCGGCGGGGCGCAGGACACCGGTGGCGAGATCGAGGTCATGCGCCTCGTCCCAGTTCACCCCGGGGTGGGTACGCATCACCCAGCGCGCGGCCGTCAGCCCTTGGGCCCGATTGAGGGTTACGGGCCTCCCCTGCACGTCGTAGGCGCGGGCGTAAGGACTGGGCCAGGTCCGCTCGGGTTCACGCTGCGAGACGCGGACGGTGCGAGCGCCGGGCACCATGTCCGCGAGGAGGGCGGCCAGACGGCGCCGGCGGGATCCGCTGGCAGGGTCGGGGGCCTGGACGGGCCGGGCGGCGGTGGCCCTTCCGTTCCGGGACTCGGGCATGCGAGAATTCCTCACTCGTAGGTGGAGTGGGGCGGCCGTTCTCGTCGAAAAGGTCAGCCGACCCGCTCCGGTTATGGATCCGCCCCCTTCGGGTGGCGGGCTCGGCGTCCGGAAGCGGCTAACTTCTGGGCGCCGGTTTCATTTCCCCTGGAGGAAGCGCGTCCGTGGCGCTTGGGGTGGTTCCTACTTCCCTCCCACGTGTTGACCTGACGTCGGCGTTTCCCGCCGAGGGACCAGCAACATATGCAGACGGCGGTCAACACTCCAGCTGGCAGCGGGTGCTGAGCCGATTCGACGCCAACTCGACATATGTCGCTAGGTTGGTGGGCGGTCGTGACTCACGGCCCGCCCGGACACCGCACCCCCGCTCGGCGCCCAAGCTGCCGCAGAGGGCTCCGTGCCCCTCCGGGCCAAAGCCGAGCACCTCTCACAGCCCGAGAGGCGAGCCCCGGCACCGACCCGTTCTGAGAGTTCTCCGCGCACTGGATGTCGCAGGGGACTCCGAGATCTCCCTCCCGCGACCCAGAGTCTTGGAAGGGTTCGAAGACGAAGATCGAGCAAGCATGCAACGCCGCCCGCTCTTCGCTAAGCTGAAACTATTCCCGACCGAAGAAAAAGTCAACGCACTGGATCGACTCCAGTTTGCACAAAAAATCGAGGTCCGATGCCTGCTCGTCACTTCGACCGAGGTCGACTGCGCGCGGTACGGCGAGCCGCCGAGATCTACCAGGTTGCCGTTGGCGAGGCGCTGGGAGTGTCCGACTCGGCGGTCGCCGGCTGGGAGACCGGCGCGCAGACTCCCGATCCCGAGAAACTGCCCGCGCTGGCGCGCGCGCTTGGACGCGACGTAGACGACCTGTTCCCACGGTCTGGGCCGCCCGATCTGACTGACCTGCGCTGCGATGCCGGCTACTACCAGTACGAGACGGCTGAGCTGATCGGAACCAAGAGCGCCGGACCAGTAGCGGCGGCCGAACGCGGAGAGCGACGCCTCAAGGACAAGTACGTCCCGGCCTTGGCTGCGGCGTACGGGGTCAGCCCGGAGGAGCTGCGGCGAGCGGAGGCCCGGTCGATAGCCAAGGCGCAGGGTGTGCAGGTTGACGAACCCGCACCGTCGGGAACCGGGAGCGCCTCGGCCCTCGGCACCCCTCCCGAATCACTGGCCGAGAAGATCACCCTGCTCCTGAACAGCTCGTATCCCGGCCCCCAGGGGCCCCCCTCGGATGCGGAGATGGCGAACGCGGTGAACGCTCACGCCGGAGCGCAGATCATCACCGAGGAGGGCTTCCGGGATCTCCGTGCAGGCATCACCGGGACGGCGTCGCCGGCAGTTCTGGACGCGCTCTCAGCCGTCGTCGGCGTCTCGCGGATGTACTTCGAGCCAGACGCCGCCGTGGCTGCTCAGGTCTATGAGGGTCTTCAACTCCTCGCAGCCGCGAAGAAGGGGGCAGTGGGCCGGGTGAGGGCTCGTGGGCTGGGCTCGCAGGGGCTGTCACCGAAGGCGATGGCGCTCGTAAACGAGTTGGTGGCGGAGCTGGAGGAGAAGGAAGCGGACGCTGGCGAGTAGCGCCCGTCCGCAGCTCCTGGGCCGCGGACGGGTGGCGCGGCTACTGAGGCCCTGACGTCCTGCCAGGCTCGTGCAGGCGGCCCTCGGCGACCACGGCCCGGATCGCCTTCAGGGCGCCGAGGTCTTCGAGGGGGTCTCCGTCGACCACCAGCAGGTCCGCGCGGAACCCCAGAGCGATCCGGCCTGTCGTCCCGCCCAGTCCGAGCGCGTCGGCCGCGTCGCCAGTCGCCATGTCGAGGATCCTGCCGTTCGGCAGGCCCAGGTGCGCGTAGAACGACAAGGCCGGCACCAGTCCGTCGAACCCTGCGCGCTGGACTCCAGCGTCGGTTCCAGCGATGAGTTTGGCTCCGGCCTCCGCCATCTGCCGTACAAGGTCGAACATGGCCGCCGCCCGCTCCTCGCCGAAGAAGCGGGGGAGCATCTGCCAGTGGGGGCTCACGGCCGGACAGATCACGATGCCCCGGTCGATGATCTGCTTCAGGACGTCCTGCCGCAGGTCGAAGCCATCGCTCGTCATCCACGTGCAGTGCTCGATCGTGTCCACCCCGGCCTCGACGGCCGCGGTGATGCCATCCGTACCGTGCGCGTGGGCGGCCACCGGCAGGCCGGCCCGGTGGGCCTCGTCCACCAGGGCCTGGAGTTCTTCCGGGGAGAACTGGCTCTGCCAGCTCTGCGGCCCACCCTTGGTCAGACCGCCCCCGGTCACCATCGCCTTGATCACGGTGGCGCCCGCCTCGATGTTGCGCCGTACGAGAGCGCGGGCCTCGGCTTCCCCGGAAACCTCACCGCCGAAGAAGTGGCAGTGGCCTCCAGGTGGGGTCGCAGGTGTGCCCGCGGAGACGATCCGGGGACCGGGAGTGCTGCCGCTGGCGACCTCCGCGTCCAGCTGGAGGGCGAGGCCGTTGCGGTCTCCCAGGTCACGTGCCGTCGTCACGCCGCTGGAGAGGAGTTGTTCCGCGCGCCGGCGCATGTCCTTCAGCAGGGTTTCGTCGCTCGACTCGTGGAGCGTGGCCACGGGGTCCGCGCCGCCGTCGAACACCAGGTGCACGTGGGCGTCGATGAGACCCGGCACAACCGTGCCCTCGGGGAACGCGAGGTGCGTGTCGTCCGAACCGACCCGCGCCGCGATCTGCGCGCGCGGCCCCACCGCCGTGATCGAGTCGCCTTCGACGACGACTGCGGCATCGTCCAGATACGTTCCGGGGCCCACGAGGACTCGGCGGGCGGTGATCAGCATCTCGGCCTCCTTGATCGTCGATGGTCAGGCGGACAGACGCAGCGCGTCCGATACCGCGATCAGCTGACGTACGTCCGCGTCCCGGTCATCCGCCTGGGGCATTGCCAGAGGTACGGCCTGACGCGCTGGATGGGCGTCCTTCCCGATCCTGGTGACGGCTTGGCGGAGGCGGTCCGCCAGCACGGCAGGGGGGAGGGAGAGGACTTCGATGCCCTCACCCTCGCGAGCCAGATACGGGCTGATATCAACCAATCCGTCCCGGCATTCCACTATCCGCCGGTGGTAGCGCCGGTGCACGCCATGTGCCCTCCAACGATCCCAAAGCGCCGGAGAAGCCGGCCGCAGCACGTTCTCGGGGTACGCGTCGGTGAGCAGCAGCCACAGCGGGGCCAGGCGGCGGTGGTCACGGCGTCGCCGCAGCCAGAGCCGCGCGGAGGTGACCCTCGCGCGGGCCCCCGCATACGTGACACCGGAGACGAAGAGCAGGATGGACACGACGAGGAACACCGCGACGCCGGCCATGAGCGGCTGCGGTACGGTCCCGCCGCTCCAACGGACGGCCACGAAGACCGCGCGGACGGCGCAGGCCACCGCCATCGCGCTCAGGCCCACAGCGGCCATCCACAATCCCGTCGCGTGCGGGCGCTGCGACATGCGGGCGTACTGGCGGGTCCACCGACCAGTGACGCCGAGGGCGTACATGAGGTACAGGCCGGTGACACCGTAGAAGAAGGCGATCTGCGGGATCGTCATGTCCGCCGTGCTGAAGGAGCCAGCGAAGACATCATGGGGGACCGTCTCCGCGGCCACGACGATAGCCACGGCCACCAACGCGACGACGACGGCCTCTCGTCGGGCCCGTCGACGGGCGGTCGGACCGTCGGCGGAGTACAGGTAAAAGCACATCAGGAAGTAGACCGTCAGCAGGAGCAGCACGTTCTGTATGAGCTTCGCCGTGCCATGCCCAGCCACGGTGTCGACGCCCGAACCGCCACCCGGCATGGCCAGGGGGTAGGACAGCAGGGCGGTGAGCAGGCACAGGGTGACGGAACGCAGCGGCGCGTCCTGCGGGGCTCGTGACCACTGGTAGAGCTTCCACGCCACGGCAGCGGCGAGGCCCAGGAGGATCAGTTCGGTCATGGGTTACAGCCATCCTCGTCGGTCGCCGAGGGCCGCCTGTACTCGCTGCACCGCGGGGTCCTCCGGCATCGGTGCAACATGGTCAAGCACCGACGACCACTCCAGGATGATCGTGGCCGCCAGCTCGACGGCGCACTCTTCCCCGTCGTCGTACGAGCATCGGCGGGCCACACGCCGGATCAGCGCGGGATCGAGCACCGGGATCATCGTGGCCCAGCCCTCGACGAAGTCGTCCGGAGCTTCCTGCTCCTCCTCGGCCTGCTCGTCTTCCGCCACGATGATGTGGAACACCTCGTGCAGGATGATGTGATCCTGATGCAGGGGGGTCGTTTCCTGCTGGTAGAGCACCACGTCCATCTGAGGCGTGTCGACCCACAGTCCCGACGGTCCGGGCTTCTCCAGGGGGAAGGGCCGCAGGACAATCGGCCGCCCTCGCCTCTCGCCGAGCGCCCGGCACAGCTCCTTCACGTCCAGCGGCGGCTGGACACCGAGGTCCCGAAGCTCGCGACGCAGCCGACGGTGCAGGTCTCGTTCCACCGTCCGCTTCTGCGCGATACGCCACCGCCCCAAGCGCCGACGGCTCAGTCCGCCCTGCGCCGGCACCTTGCCTTCAGTCGTGTCGCGGTCAGTTCTTCCCGGCCACATCAGTAATCCCCTTCGCACCAGCCGTGGATTGCTCCGACACGAAGCCGGGCGACGGCCGCGCCCGTTTCGACCATGTCCAGTCCCGCCGCGCGGCGCAGCCGAAAGTAATCACAGGCATCGAGGGCAGTACGTCGATCCAGGCCACGAAGGACCTGATCCGTGACCCACACGGGTGCGCGCCCGAGGCTCCCCTGACACCGAAGTCACTGACGCTAACGAGCAATGACACGACGCAAAGCGTCCCGGGCGGGCTTTGGGGACTTCGTCGGACACTACGCGAAGCCGCATCAAGATCCGGCTGGAAACCAACCATCGAGGCGCGGCGACACCGACAGGCCAAATCGCACTAAATCAGCACACCTGGTTGTAGATCATGCTTTTGATCTGGCAGTTCTCACGAATGGCGCGGCCATGCCAAACGCCCAGGAGGGGGCCACCTTCGTTATCAAGCCGAGACGCCCTTGTCGCGCACGAAATGCAGCAAACAAGAACATTCGGCACCAAGAACCCTTTGAATGATCCGACGGGGGAGAGATGTGGCCGCGACCACTTCCAGACAGTTGGGACATCATTCGCGATTAGACTGCAGGCCATGTATGCCGAGATAGACCGCAAGGGAAATGGCTACCTGGAGTTCTGGAATGAGTACCACTTGTGCACTCTGACCACGCTCCGCCCAGATGGCCGCCCTCATGTCGTGCCGGTTGGGGTCACCGTGGATGCCGACGCCGGCGTCGCCCGGGTTATCACCCGCAAATCGAGCAGGAAAGTCGCCAACATTCAGTCAGCGCTTCCCGGCCAAGCGCGCGTCGCTGTCTGCCAAGTGGACGGAGGACGCTGGGCAACGCTGGAGGGCACGGCCGAAGTCCGCACGCACGCAGCCGCGGTGGAGGATGCTGTGACGCGCTACGGAAGGCGATACGGGCGGACGCCGGCTCCGGACCCGGAGCGTGTGGTCATCGAGATCACGATCGACCGGGCCATGGGGCGTGTCGACGTTCCCAAGCCCAAGGTCGCGAACGCCGCAGCCTAGGTACCAAGCCGCTGTCTGAGCCGTTGTAGCCGCATGCGGCGCGGATGTGGCCGAGGCAGCCCACACCATCAGGTCTGGCTGCCGCGAGTCGGCATCGGCCCCGAAGCCACGGCCAGCACGACCCAGGCGGCTTTGGTCCCGCAGTCCGTCACGTGGAACCCCCACTGTCCCCGAGCCAACGCGTTCACGATGCGCAGGCCCCGTCCGCTCTCGGTGAGCAGCGCACTCCCGTCCTCCGACGTGGCGACTTCCCGCGAGGGCGCGGCAGCCAGGTAGAGGTCCGCCGGGACGAAAGGATCCCCGTCGTGGATCTCACAGATGTACCTCCCGGCAGCCGAGCGCAGGTGCACCTCGTACGGGCCGCACGCGTGCTCGTGCGCGTTCGCCACGAGCTCCGAGACGGTCAGGACTCCGTCACTGATGACGTCGCCGGACAGTCCCAGGTCCTTGAGGACACGTCGCAGAACCGCGCGAGCTTCGCCGGTCGGGTTGGCGGTGTGGTCGGTCCAGCGGTACACGAGGCCAAGAGCGGTAGACGGAACGCTGATCATCGGGCTGCGGACCTCCTGTGGGTGACATCAGTGGCCTTCTCCCGGGGCTCCGATGTGGTCACTGAAGTGCGGCAGTCCGCCGCCGAGAGGCCTACCGCAGCGGGAGGCACCGTGGCTTCGGGCGCATGTGGACCCGGGAGGATCGTGGCTCAACTCCCAGCCACAAGGCCGGTCGCGAGTCACGCACTCAACGATGGCCGCCGGTGGCCCTGATACTCATGGGCGTTTATGAGCGAGCGGCCAGGCGCCCGGACTGAGGACGCCGACACGCCGCCGGACTTCACCTTCGCCGCCTGGTCACTGAGAGTATGGGCGGGTGAGTGCTGACGTGTTGGGGCGCTGGGTACCGGATCGTCCCGAGGATGTGGCCACGGTCTTCGCCAAGGCGGACTTCCCGTGGTGGATCGCCGGCGGATACGCGATCGAACTCGCCGTCGGCCGTGAACTGCGCCCGCACGGCGATCTCGACGTCTTGGTCCTCCGTCGCGACCAGGCCCTCGTGCGCGATCTCCTGGCCGACTGGGACCTGTACGTGGCGGACCCGCCCGGTCTGGGGGAGCTACGACCGTGGCGTCCCGGAGAGGTCCTTCAGCCGCCACTCCACGACATCTGGTGCCGACGCTCGCCGGAGGCTTCCTGGTCCGTACAGCTCATGCTGGACGAGGCCGAGGGCACCCAGTGGGTCTCGCGGCGCACCCCGGCGATCCGGCTCCCGATCGACCGGCTCGGGCGGACGAGCGATACGGGGATCCCCTATCTCGCACCCGAGGTGCAGCTCTTCTACAAGGCGAAGGCCACCCGGGACAAGGACGAGACCGACTTCGAAGCGGCCCTGCCGCTGCTGGACGCGCCGGCTCGTACGTGGCTGGCGAACGCGATCAAGATGATCGCGCCCGAGCACCCGTGGCTCCGCCGGCTCCTGCCCGTCAGCCGAACGTGAGCAGCGGAACGTCGTAGAGGTCCGCGTTCCGGGGCCGGGTCATCGTGGGCGACGTGACCTCCACGACCAGCAGCTCGCTGAGGAACTGGACCTTGGCGCTGAGGAGGTGGCTCGTCCTGCCGTCGGCCGACTGGGCCTTCAGGCCGGCGGAGACGTGGATGTGCGGGAGTATCCGGCCGGTGGCGGGGTCATGGGCGAGGGTGCCGGCGCCGAACGCCTCGACGTTGGTGACGTACGTCTTCGCCCAGACCGGTGCGTCCGGGTCCGCGAGCTTCTCACAGGCGCCCACGATCTCGGCCTCCGCGAAGGCGCCGATGAACGAGGGGATGTAGCCCTGCCGTACGCCGTTGTCCCGGCAGAAGGTGGACAGCGCCTCGAAGAAGTCCTCTCCGTGGTCGAAGGTGACGCCGAAGGTACGGCCAACGGTCAGCTCGTGAGCACGCATGTGCGGGTGTCTCCTGTTGGGGGTGGGATCAGCGGGCGGGGGCGGTGGCGAAGGTCTCGCGGACCATCGCTCCGTCGGCGCCCTGGGCAAGCAGGGCGTGCAGCAGGAGCCGCGCCTGGTAAGGGCCGAGGTCTCCGGCGCCGATCAGCCCGCGGCCGAGGAGGTCCTTCTCAGAGCCGGGGAAGCCGTACGTGTCGGACAGGACGGGGCCGTTGCCGATGCGGGAGGCGAGGACCACGGGGATGCGGGACGCGATCTTGGTGAGCCCTTCGACGAGCCGCTCCGGGACGTGGCCGACGCCGAAGGCCGCGACCACGAGTCCGTCACAGTTGCCGTCCCACAGGTCGAGCAGTGCACCGTCGTCGCCAAGGGTGACGACGTAGAGCCCGACGCGCGCCTCACGGTCGGGGGCGCCGACCAGCGGTCCGCGGGACGGCAGGCCGCCGACCATCCGCACCCGGTTCTCCGCGACCCGGGCGATCGGGCCGCACGCTGGTGAGGTGAAGGCGGCGGGGCTGGTGGTGTGGGACTTGCGGACGGTCCGGGCCGAGTGGATCTCGTCGCCGAGGACGACGAGGCATCCGGCGCCCCTGAGTCCAGGGTCGGCTGCGGCCAGGACAGCGGCGTAGAGGTTGGCCGGACCGTCGGCGCCGGGGAGGGTGGGGTTGCGCATCGCGCCGGTGACGACGACCGGCTGCTCGTGGCCGTGGTAGAGGTCGAGGAGAAACGCCGTCTCCTCGATGGTGTCGGTTCCCTGGGTGATGACGACGCCGTCGATGTCTCCGGTCTCCAGCTCCGCCGCCATCGCGGCCGACAGTGCGGTGAGGTCCTCGAAGGTCAGGGAGGCGCCGGGCAGACGTCGGAAGTCCCGCACCTTCAGGCCGATGCTGCTCGTGGCCAAGGCCGGTACGGCGGCGAGGAGTTCGTGGGCCGAGAGCGCGGGTACGACGCCTCCGGTGGTGGGATCGGTGGTCATGGCGATCGTGCCGCCGAGGGAGAAGACCGCCACGTTCCTGACCGACTCCGTCATGTCCCCTGCTCCCCTGTCCGGACGCCGCCGAGCGCGGCCTCGCGAGTGGTTCAGGCAGGCTATCGGGTCGGCGCCGTCCGGGTACGCGGAATGATCACCAGCTGTTCGGCCACGAAGCGGCAGGCGGCCTCCAGCCCTTCGAGGCCCAGCAACCGGCTGCGCGGCCGGGCGAGCCGCTCCGTGCCGACGGTCGACAGTTGTGCGCACCGACGGCCGAGCCAGGAGGCGTCGAGCCCGAGGTACTCCGCCGTCGCCGCGAGGCGCTGTCCGGCTTGCTCGGCGGCTGTGGCCGAGTGGTGGCTGACGTGGCCTGTCACCTCGGCGAACGTGCGCAGAGCCCCCGGCCGCGCGGTGACCGCGAGGTGGGACGCCCCCTCGGTCCGTACCCAAGAGGCGATGACGGCGCGTCGCCCGGGGGAAAGGGCGAAGCCGTCGGTGTGTGCGAACCCTCCGTCGTCGGTCACCCAAGTGCGGATGCCGAAAGACTCCATGAGCGCGATGGCGAGGAAGAGCAGAACTCGCTCGTACGCAGGCGAGGAGGCTACCGCCGTCTCGGGGACACAGAACCCCCGGCCACTGACACCGCCCGGACGCCGCGGGGCCATTCGTTCGAGGTAGTGGTACTTGTGACGGAAGAACAGCCACGTGGCGGCCTCCTCACCGCGCTGTTCCCTGGTCCAGAAGACGGGCGCGTCGCCCAAGTGGTCACGGTGGCCCAGGATGTACCGGGCTGCGGTCTCCGAGCCGATCAGCATCATGGACACTTCGGTCAGGCCATGCTCGGAGGCGAGCGGCGAGCCTGGGGAAGGGATGAGCGAAGCCAGCGAGGTGTGCAGGGCCTGGTCGTCGCCGAGCAGCGCCGCCTCGAATCCCGACATGGCCCACAGGATGCCGTAAGTCAGGTCATCCAATTCGTATGCGGCGGGGATGTCGACCGGGTCGGAGGTGGTGGCTCGTACGCCGCTCGGCCGGGCGTCGGTGACGAACTGCCGGACCGCCCCGTCCACCGTCCGGTTCGCGATGACAAGCGCGCGCATCGGCATGGTGCGCCAGGCGTCCAGCTCCGGGCGGGAGTCGAGTCTCAGGCTGTCCCCGAGGAAGGAGGCCGCGGGAAGGGTCAGCACGGGGAGCGCCGTCGTCGAGACGGACCGGCCGGCGGGTAACAGAAGCTGGCCCGGCCCTTCGGGCAACGCCGCGTACCCACGGGCTCCGGTGTCCGCTACTCCCGGTCGGCCCGTGGAGTCCGGGATGTGCGGATCGGCCGTGGGCAGGAGCCCGAGCAAGTCCTCCGGAACTCCCAGCGCATCGGTCCACTGGACGAACTGCCGTCGGTCGCGGATCTGTTTGAGCCCCCGTTCCAGTCTGCTGACCTCGGCCTGGTCGATGCTGACCATCCGGGCCACGCCGGCCTGGGAGAGGCCCGTGTGCTTCCTGAACAGCTTGACGACGGTTCCGAGTTCCCATGCGGCCACGGCTCGCCGGACCGTCGGGTCACGCCAGAAGGCAGGGTCGGCCCGTCGGGCGGCGGGTCCGTCCTGACACGAGGCACATCTCGTACCGGCGTTGAAGCGACTGAGAAGTGCACCGCAGCGCGTACACCGCCGCTGTCCGCTGTCGACCATGGTCGGCATTCTCCCTCGCTCCGCGACCACTCGGACACGTTCCGCTGGTGGCACTCATAAACACTCATGAGCGTGGGCCTTCGTGGCGGCCATCGTGGTGGAGCACCACCGACCGGAGTCGCATGCCGCGACTCCCCGGACGTGAGGATCCGACCTGTGGTCTCCTTGACCCTGCCGCCCCGGCCCCCCGGTTCGCCGCCGCTGGCCCATGCCTGGCAGACGCTGGCGGACGGGCTGCTCACCCAGCGGCTCCATCTCCATCTCGACGAATGGCGGGCTGCCGTCGCCGAGGAGAAGGCGCTGCCGGACGTGCCGGGCGCCGATGTCTCCGTGCTCGCCCAGCGCCCGTCTCCGCTGCCGGCAGGCGACGAGTCCGCGATGGCCCTGCTGGAGGACGCCGGGCTCGGCTTCTGGTGGGAGCTGCCCCAGCGGCACGGAGCGGAGTCGCGGAAGCGGCGCGGGGCGCTTCACCGCGCCGCCGACACCGCTGCCCAGAGCATCCTCGCCGAGCAGTCCGGGGCGGACTGGTCCGAGGCCGTGACCGCCGTCAGCGGCGCCGCGGCGTGGTGGGTGGGGTTCTTCACGGTCATCCGCCATCGCGGGGTGCACCACATCACTCTGGAGCCGCACCCGGGCACGCTGCATGAGCAGGCCCTGGCCACCGCGGTCCGCGCCGTGGCCCACGGCATGGCCACGCGGGTGCTGGAGGCGGCGCTGCGGAACTCCGACGAGCCTGCGCTCCGCGCCGCGTACTGCCGATCCATCGAAGCCGGCATCTGCGCGGAGCCTGAGCTGCCCCGTCTCATCGACGAGTTGGCTGAACTGCGGCTCGTGGACCTGGTATCCACCACGGCCCGCTGGCGGGGACGCTTCACCAAGTACGCCGGCGGCACGGGAGCGGGGCAGGTCGAATGAACCAGCGCTATCCGTTCATCGTCATCGAGGGACTCGACGGCACCGGCAAGACGACCCTGCGCAAGGGCCTGTTCCGGCTCTGGGAGGGGCTCTACGGCGTCACCCCGCTGTGCATGCTCACCACCAACTTCCTCGCCGCCGACCAGTCCGCCGCCATCGTCACCGGCAAGTACCAGCCGAACGCCGGGAACCGCGACGCCTACCTGTCCGCGATCGCCGCGGACAAGCGGGCCACGCTGGAACGCCTCGTTCTCCCCCAGCGGCAGGTCCGGCCGGTGATCGCCGACCGGTGGCTGCTCAGTGAGCTGGCCTTCTTCGCCGTGAAACACGGCATGCGGGTGTCGGAGACGTACGAGACGCTGGCCAGGCAGCTCACGGTGGCCCCCGATCTCACCATCGTCCTGGACCTTGAGACCGACGCGTCGATGAGCCGAGCGCAGGCCCGACAGGGAGACGCCGTCCGGGCCGACTGGGACGTGCACCACGTCCAGAGCCGGGTTCGCGAGACATACGAGGCTGTGATCACGAAGCCCGACGAGTTCCCGCTCCTCGGCGACGTGGTCCGTCTGGACGCCCGCCGGCCCCGGTCCGAGATGCTGCTCGCTGCCTGGGACGTGCTGCGCGAAAGGCAGTTGGTACCACCGCTCGTCACCCACACAGAACGAGGCGAGAACCATGGCTGACGGCACGGCGGCGGTGCGCTTGCGCGACGCCCTCAACAACACCAAGCGGAAGCACCCGCTGCTGGCTGCCGGAGCCGTGAACGCGCTCGCCGCGCGCGTCGCGGCGGAGGCGGGCTTCAACGCCCTGTGGGTAAGCGGTCTGGAGGTATCCGCAGCCTGTGGACTGCCCGACGCCAACGTGCTCGGACCTCGGGACCTGTCCGACGTGGTCGCCTCACTGGGCCGTGTCTCCGATCTGCCCATCATCGTGGACATCGACAACGCGGGCGGTTCGGTGCGCACGGCGGAGCGGTTCGCCTACGACCTGCTCCGCGCCGGTGCCGCAGCGGTCTGCGTCGAGGACAGCGCGTACCCGAAGTGCAACAGCTTCGCGGCTCACCGAGCCCAGGCTCTCGCCGACCGGGACCTGCTGTGCGAGCAGGTGGGGCGCATACGCAAGCTCGCCGGAGACGGCCTCGTGGTCGTAGCCCGCACCGAGGCCCTGATCGCCGGTGAGGAGCTGGCCACGGCGATCGCCCGGGCAGCGGCGTACGCCGAGGCCGGAGCGGACGCGGTTCTCATCCACTCCAAGGATTCGACCGGTGAGCAGGCACGGGCCATCGGACGGGCGTGGAGTCACGGCGTACCGCTGGTCAGCGTGCCCACGGCGTTCCCCGACCTGAGCGCCGCCGAACTCGGCGAGGCCGGCTTCGGTCTCTGCATCTACGCGAACCAGCTCAGCCGTGCCGCCCTCGCGGGTATGCGCGCCGCCGCTCGTCAGTTCCGGCGCGGAGGGAGTTTCCGCTCCACCGTCGCGGGGTCCCTCGCGGAGGTCGGCGACCTGATGCGCGTCGGCGAGCCGGAGGCGCTGTCGTGCCTCTGACGCCCGAACTGCCTCGGATCAGTGTGTCCGTGAAGGCGGCGATCGTGCGCCACGGCGCCGTCCTGCTGCTGTCGTACGACGACGAGGCCGGGTTCCACTACAACCTCCCCGGCGGCAAGGCCCAGGTCGGCGAGGACCTGCGCCAGGCCGTGAACCGCAAGGTCGCACAGGAGACCGGCCTGCAGGTCGTGGCCCGGCGTCTGCTCTGCGTCGTCGAGTACGTCCCCGAGTCGTGGCAGGGCGAGTTCGGAGACATACAGAAGGTTCAGTTCAACTTCCTCGCGGAGCAGGTGGACGACGCAGAGCCGCGCATGCCGGAACCGCCGGACCCCATCCAGGTGGGCTTCGAGTGGGTTCCGCTGGAACGTCTGAGAGACGTGTACCTGCTGCCCCGGATCAACCGCCCGCTGTCGGCGGCGTTGAGCGGGGAGCTCGCCGACCCCTTCGTGGACAGGTGGTGACCTTCATGGATCCAACGCTGAAGGATCTGCGGGAGTGGCTGCTACGGGAGCACGCTGGCACGGTCTGTGCCGACCGGCTCCGCGTAATCGCCGACGAGCTCGCCGACCTGACCACCCGCGGTCTGCCGGGAGCCGTGGTTGAACTCGGTTGCTACAGGGGCGCGATGGCCCTCTGGATCCGTAGCGTGCTCGACTCGCTGGGCGACCGCGACCGCGAGATCCACGTCTACGACTCCTTCCAGGGCATGCCCGCGCCCGGCGCCGAGGACTCGGACCACCTGGCGGCGGGCGAGCTCCGGTCTTCCCCGAAGGACGTGCGCGCCACGCACGCGGCCTGGGGCAGGCCGGCGCCGGTCATCCATCCGGGATGGTTCGACGAGACCCTTCCCAAGGAGCTGCCCGACGAGATCGCGTTCGCCTACCTGGACGGCGACTTCTACGACTCGACCCTCACGGGACTCACCCACTGCGTCACCCGCCTGATGCCGACAGGTGTGCTGCTCGTCGACGACTACGCGGACACGGCGGTCAATCCACGCGCGTGGGACGGGCTCCCGGGGGTGAAGCGCGCCTGTGACGTGTACTTCGGCGCGCCTTCGCCCGTGACCGTCGTCGTCGGCGACGGCGATCTCGCCTTCGGCCGATACGAGAAGCCGGAGTTCCTCGGATGAGCACTGTCCTGGTGCTACGCGGTGCTGCGGACGCGAGCGCGATCCGCCGCGCCCTGCCCGATGTCCTCGTACACGAGTTGCCGGACCTGGACTCGCCTCCGCCCTCCGACACGGCCGTTCTCGTCCTGCGTTCCGGCGTCCGTCTCGGCGAGCGGGTGCTCGACGCGCTCCCCCGCCTGCGGCACGTCGTACGGACCGGCTCCGGCATCGACCACATCGACGTGGACGCCCTCCGGCACCGTGGCATCACGCTGCACCGCAACGCCGAGGCCGGCGCGGGCGCCGTGGGCGAGTGGGTCCTCGCCGCCGCCCTCGCCCTGGCCCGGCGGATCCCCTTGGGGCAGCACGCGCTACTGCTCGGCCAACACGAGAAGCAAGCGTGCATGGGAGCGTCACTCGGCACCCTGGCCGCAGGTATCTGGGGAGCGGGCCCGGTGGGGCTGGCCGCCGACTGGGCTCTCGCTCCCTTCATGGGCCGTATGGCGTTCGCCGCGTGGCCGTCGAACCCTCCCGGTCTGCGGGAGCTGTCTCAGGCAGCGCTCATGGAGCAGTCGCAGGTACACGTGATCGCTCTTCCCCTGCGCCCCACGACCGAACAGCTCATCGGCGAGGACTTCCTCGCACGCGTCGCTCCGCAGCGGCCTCTGCTGATCTGCGCCGGTCGGCTGGAGACCCTCGACCTCGCCGCCTGCCTGCGGGCACTGGCGGACGGGAGGCTCTCGGGCCTCGCACTCGACCCGGTCGAGCGGGAGCACCTGCCTCTCCTCACCGGCTCCACCACGCCTCTCAACCTCCTGGCCTCGCCCCACATCGGCGCCCAGCGCTCCGACGTGCGCGGCGCGCTCGACCGATGGGCCATCGATCTCCTCTGGGAGATCACCGCTGACAACAAGATCCTGATCGAAGGAGGCCACCGGTGAACCCATCGGCACGATTGCGCCGAGAGATCGCCGACAGAGCCGCCCAGGCGCTGCTCGCGTCCGGCGAGGCCCGCGAGGTCTGGCTGGAGGGAGCCCTCGCCTGCGGCTTCGCCCACGCGGCGAGCGACATCGACCTGCGTGGAATCGTGGACGGCACCCTTCCGACGTGGGAGTCGCGCATCGTGGACGGCATCCGGGTCGACCTCCAAGCGACGCCGCCGCAGCGGACCGAGGAACTCCGTCACCTGCTCCGCTCCTTCGACGTGCGCCGCGACGACCTCGGATCGTTCCGCCGGGTACGCGCCTCGATGCACGACCTCATGTGCCTGCGTACCGCTCTCTCCTACAGTTCCGAAGGCTGGCATCCGGTGCTCGATCCCGAGGAGCGCCAGGGCTACCGACGCTGGGCGGTCGCCGACCAGGCCGAGGTCGCGGCGAGTCTCGCCGAGGACCTGACCGGTCTCGTCGAAGACGGTCTCGCCGAATCCGCCCACGTCGTGTGCCGGAAGCTGGAGACCTGCCTCACCGCCCTCGAGTGCGCGGCGGCCGGACATCCGGTCCTGGGCGACAAGTGGCTGCCGCTTCTCGCGGGCGAACCGTCTCGCGTGTCGATCGGCGTCGCCCGGTCGGAGACGTGGGAATGGTTCCGTCCGGTCCAGCGACGCGTCACCAGAGCGCTCCTGGACTGCTGGCCGGTCGGCGGCTCGGAGCAGGAGTCACCCGATCTGGGCGCCCCCGACGCCGGCTGGCTGCCCCAGCGGTACGCCGACGGGTGGTTCCTGCGCCGCGGCGACATGCACCTCCCCGTCACCGGAGGACAGCTTCTCGGGTGGCTGTCCGCGGTCTCCGCCGATGGCGCGTAGCCCGCGCCTCTCTTCCTTGGGAGCCTTCTGATGCCCGTCACCCGCACGCCACCCACCGACGTGGAGAGTCTCTACGCCCCGCTGTCGAGCACCGGGCCGGACACGGCGGTCTCCGTCATCCTCAAGCTCCGGGGAGAGACCTGCGACATCGACTGCCTGTACTGCTTCGAGAAGCGCAAGGAGTCACCGGGCGGCGCCCGCATCAACGCGGCCCAGGTCCATCGCCTCGGTTCGATCTTCTCCGGGCGCCCGCTCAGCGTCGAACTCCACGGCGGGGAGCCCCTGACCGCCGGCCGGGAACGGATCGCGGAGATCCTGGACGCGCTCGCAGCACAGCCGAACGTCATCCGCGTGAGCCTCCAGACCAACGGCCTCCAGCTCGACGACACCTGGCTGGACCTGTTCGAGCGGCACTGCCCGGAGCTAGAGATCGGCCTCTCCCTCGACGGTGACGCGCTCGGGAACTCGTGGCGCGTCGGATACGACGGCCGCCCCACGTACCCCCGAGTGATCGAAGCCCTGGAACTCCTCGGCCGTCGGGAGCGTCGCGTCGGCGTCATCTGTGCCGTCACCCCGTACGTCCTGGGCCGGGCCTCCGAGGTCATGGAGCACCTCGCCTCCTTTCCCGCTGTGACGACGGTCAGCCTGGTGCCGTGCTTCGACGCGGCGATCACCCGGTCGACCGCGGTGGTCGGATCCCGTGCGCCGACCAGCCGGGCACTCCAGCGACGGGCCATCGGCCCCACCGGCCCGGCCTGGGCCGTCACGCCTCGTCAGTACGCCGACTTCGTGCTGGAGGCCGCCCACCACTGGGTCGCCGACGGCCTGTTCCGCCGCGTCAAGCTGGAGCCCGTCGTCTCCGTCATCCGTCGTCTGAGAGGTCTACAAACCCGTTCCTGTCACTTCTCCGACTTGAAGTGCGACCACGTCCTCACCCTTTATCCCGATGACCGCCTGGGAAGCTGCGACGAACTGCCCTGGCCGCAGGCCGGCCTCGCCGCGCTCGGTGACGTACACGCTGAGGCGGACGTGGCCGGCGCCCAGGGCAGCTCTCCCCTGCTCCGGCAGGCACGCTCCCTGGTCACGGAGTGCACGACCTGCGACTACCGCGACACCTGCGGCGCGGGCTGCCCGGCGGTCCGCCTCCGCTTCGCCGCCGCAGGCGACGAAGACGCGTACTGCGACCACCGCAAGCGTCTGATCGACGGCGTCGCCGCCCTGCTCGCTCAGCCGGACCACCAGACTGGTGCCCCCTGCTCCCGGCTGCGCTGGCGTCCCGTCCGCCCCAACGACATGCGCCATGTCGCGGCGTTCCTGGCCCGGTGGGACGACCCGGCGACGCCCCGCCCGCCGGCGCGCCTTCAGGTCAGCGCCCACGGCAACATCAACACCGTCGGCCTCCCCGGCGTTCACGAGGCAGACGATCTCGACCCGCACCATCCCCAGTGGCACGAGGGCATCGAGCCCGGCGTCCGCCCCGTCGTCGACGTGCTCACCGCTGGCTGGGGCACGGTCACCTACGACAGCTGCCAGGGCCACTCCTATGACGGCGTCGGAGCCGAGCCCCGCTTCCTCTCGGTCGGCATCCTGCCGCGCGACCGCGCCGAGTACGCACGAACGGCAGCGCGCCTGTGCCGTGCCGCTGCCCGCGCCGAATCCTCCCTGTCCGGGGCTTGCTCGTTGGTCATCGGTCGCAGCGAACTCACGTGTCGCACCAGCGGCCGGGTCTCTCCGACGCTCGACCTCCATGTCATACCCGCTGCCGGAACCACCCCCGCCGAGTACTTCCGGGACCTCGGCCAGGCGGTGCACGTGCTCACTGAGGCCCTGACCGAGACGCCCGACTCTCCGCCGTCCACTCCCTGTGGCTGCATGGCCGACGCTGGTCCCACCGACGGAGGCAGGCAGTGATCCACATCGCCGAGACGCTGTCCATCCGTACCGTGGAGGGCTTCCTCACGCCGAGCGAGATCGAGCGCCTCAATCGCGTCATGGACGACACGCTCGGCTCCCTCGGTCGCGACCGATACGGCGCGGCCCGCCACACCACCATCCACGAGATCCCCGGCCACTCCCCCGCCCAGGCGCAGGAGGTCTACGAACCGGCCGGCCGGATCGAGATGACCGAGATCCCGCACGAGGCGACCGCCCTCCTCGACCAGGCCCTGAAGCACCACATGGCCACCATCACCCGCACACTGCCGTCGGTCACCGGCCACCGACCCTGGATCTACCTCGAGTACGGCGCCGGCCAGTACATCACCCCACACGCCGACGGCATCGCCCCCGATCCTTGCGGCTGGCCCCGCCAGATCGCCGCCGCGACAGTCACGCTCACGGACTTGCAGGACACCGGCGGCGCGTTCTACGTCGAGACCACGGGCAGCGACGCCGCTTGGTCCACCGAAGGGGCGCCGGCGGAGTCGGGCTACGCCCCGGGGATGCGCTTCGTACATGACGGGACGGATATGTCCTCGTCCTGGTTTCACACCATGCCCCGCACGCGATGGAGCGTGGCGTCGGCTCCCGGAACGCTCGTGGTCTTCGGCAGCCAGCTCGTCCACGGCACGGAGCCCGTCCGCACCGGCCGTGTGCGCAAGTTCCTCACGCTCTTCGTCTCCGAGTAAGGAGGCAACCCGCCATGACCGGACCCCGTGGTCCGCCGTCACTCCCGCCCGTCACCGCCAACCACGGCCCCGATCAGAGGAGAGAGCGAGCAGTGGCAGACGACAAGACGTTCGACGAGTTCCTGGAGGCGGTCGCGTCCCTGCGTGACAGCGACACGGTGCGCACGACCGCGCACACCTCCAACGCGGCCACCGAGACCTGGCTCGCCGCCACGGTGGAGCCCGACGCCACCGAGCCCACCACCGCCTGACCCGCTACCGGGGCCGGACCCAGCCGGTCCGGCCCCGGTCCACACCTGGAGTCCAGATGAGCACCCTCTCCCCGGAAGCCCTGGTCACCCTCGACGGCATCGCCGGCCACCAGCACCTCCGGACCAGCCGTATCGCCTCCGTGCTCGGCAACCGCCTCGGCTCGTCCGCCCTCGACTACGCCGTCGCCCACCACCTGCTCGAAGGCGCCGAACACGCCGCGCACAACCGGGACGCGGACCTCCTCGGTTGGTACCGGAAGACGACGACGCGCGACCTGACCCATCTGGCCGTCGGCCCGCACATCCTGCTCAACCCGCTTCCCGAGGCTCTGCTCCGCTCGGAGATCTCCGAAACTGCCTACTACCTCGTCCGACCTGACACCAGCCAGGCCACGCTCGAAGCCCAAGCGCTCGTGCGCGCCGCGCTCGCCTCCGCCACCGAGCACGGCTTCGGGACGCTGCTCACTCAGCACGCCCCCGTCATGTGCCTGCTCAACCGCCGCCGACTGGACGAGACCCTCCACAGCTGGGCCCTGACCCGCCTGCCTGGCACCGTCTTCACCGACTACACCGCCCACCCCGAGGTCCTGGCCCGCGACCTGATCCACGAGGCCGCCCACAACTGGCTCAACGGCGCCTTGGCCGCGCATGACGTGGGCCTTCCCGCCGACGTCACCTTCTTCTCCCCCTGGCGGGGAACTCCTCGCCCCGTCTACGGCTTCCTGCACGCGTGCTGGGCCTTCTCCCTCACCGTGCTCTACGCGCGGCAGGCCCGCAGCGGCGCCACGGGTGCCGTCGTCTCGTTCCTTGACGCCCATCTGCGCCAGCAAGAGAGCCAGTTCACCTCCGCACTCGGTTCGCTGGATGAGGCACTCTCATATGTCTCCGCTGACGCGCTCCGTGATCGCGTCAGCCGTGCCGTAGGCAAGGCCGTCGAGTCGGCCTAACCCCGGGGGCTATCCGCGCACTCCTACCCCCGACGGCGCCGTAACAAGGGTGCGAATGAGGTTTCTGATCAATAGAATCGCCGCTTCAAATCCCATGCTGATCAGCCCAGTTGTCCGACGCAGGAGCGTATAGGCGCCATGAGCCGTTTGAGTGAGTCCGTCACCCGTGTCATGCACATCCTCGATGGAGCGGACCTGGGCGCGGACTATACGGCCGCGCAGCTGCTCGGCGAGACAACAGCGCGGCGCTCCCTCGACCTCTCCGACCTCTCCCCCCAGGAGCAGGCCGCCCTGGTCGAGGAGCGCACGAACCACCTGATCCCCTCGGCAGCGGTGCTCGCCGAGAAGATCGAGGCCGCGCAGGCGGCGGGACGGCCGTTCGTCGTCAAGTACGGCATCGACCCGACCTCGCCCGACGTCCACCTCGGCCATGCGGTGCCGATCATCATCGCCAGCCGTTTCCAGCGGATGGGCCACCACGTCGTGTTCATCATCGGCGACGTCACAGCCAAGATCGGCGACCCGTCGGGCCGCTCCTCGGAGCGGCCGGCCCTCACCGACGAGGACATCGCCCGCAACCTGAGCGGCTACCAGCAGCAGGTCACGCCGTTCATCGACTTCGAGCGGGCCGACCTGCGCTTCAACGGCGAGTGGCTGAACAAGGTCACCCTGCCGGAACTCGTCGGGGTCCTCGCCCGGGTGCCGGTCTCCATGTCGCTCCAGCGCGAGGACTTCCGGACCCGGCTCGCCGAGGGCCACGGGCTGTCCGTCGCCGAGTTCGTCTACTCCGTCGTCATGGCGTGGGACTCGGTAGCCATCGACGCCGACGTGGAGCTCGGCGGCGTGGACCAGCTGCTGAACCTCCAGATGTGCCGCAAGGTCATGGAGATCTCGGACCAAGCCCCCGAGGTTGTCATCACCACCCCGCTCATCGAGGGCACCGACGGCTCGGGCACCAAGATGAGTAAGAGCAAGGGCAACTACGTGGGCCTGACGGCATCGCCCGATGACGTCTACGGCCGGCTGATGTCCATCCCCGACCACCTCACCGAGCCGTACCTCCAGCTGCTCACCGAGTGGACGGACGACGAGATCCGCGTGGTCACCAAGCGCCTGGAGGAGGGAACCGCGCACCCGATGGCGATCAAGCGGATCCTCGCCGGCGAGGTGGTGGCCGCTCTCCACGGCCTGGACGCCGCTGCCGCCGCCCGCGCGGAGTTCACTGCGCGCTTCTCCAAGCGCTCCTTCGGGGACACCCAGAACCTCCCCGTCGTCTCCCTGAAGGACCACGCCGAGGACACGCTCGGGGCGCTGATCAGCAACACGCTGGACTTCGCTCCCAGCATCTCCGCCGTGCGCCGCGTGGCCCAGCAGAACGGCCTCCGCCTCATCCTCGAGTCGGACGGAGAGCAGCAGACCACGCAGCTCACGGAGGCTTCCGTACAGCAGGCGCTCAGCGCGGTCGTGAGCGAGGTCGGGGCACTCGACGGTGCCGAGCTCTACCTCAAGGTGGGCCGCAAGGTCGCCCGCATCGACGCCTGAGACTCAGACCCGGCGCCGACCCACCCGTCCGGGTCGGCGCCGTTCTTTTCGGAAATCCGAATCGCGCGGAACGCCGGCGCGGTGGGAGACTGCGTCGGCGTCGGGATTCACACAGGTCCTGGGGTGCCATGGGGAATGCCGACGACGGGGGATGCCCCGCGCACGGTACTGCGGGGACTCTGCGCGGACTGAAGCGTTTACGTCGCCGACCGCGCCATACATGCTGGGCCTGGTGAACATCGACGACGTACGCAAGGCGCTCAGCGCCGGTGACCTTGAAGCACTGATTGGCCTCGAAGAGTGCGGCTGGGTGGACGTCAAGTCCGGGCCGTACATGCTCGACAAGGGGGCTCATCACAAGGAAGAGCTTGTCAAGGACGTAGCCGCCTTCGCCAACACCCCCACCGGTGGGCTGCTCATCATCGGTTTCAAAACGAGGACCGCCAACGCGGTAGAGACCATCTCCGAGGTCACCCCGGTACCGCGGGCGCTGGTCAACACCGACACCTATCGCAAGCTGATCGATGAACGGGTCTTCCCCCAGGTCCAGGACCTTGAGCTGACCTGGATCGACCGCAGCGAAGGTAAGGGGGTGCTGAGCATCGACATCCCGGCCCAGCCCGCCGCCTCGCGGCCGTTCGTGATCCCCGCGCCCACCGGCAAGGACGAGAAGTCAGTCAGTGGCCTCGCCATCCCCGTGCGGCGCGGAGACCGGACGGTGTTCTGGAGCGGCCCGGAAGCCCACCGCCGACTTTCCGCCGGATGGATGGCCATCGGATCTCCCTCAGCCGACGACAGCAGCGCACTGGGTGCCCTGGAGAAGTCCCCAGAGGCCGTCCCAGACCGCGCCAAGGCGCAGCGGATCCTCGTCGCGATGCCCTTCGATGCGCCCTGGCTTCGGTTCATGCAAAGCCAAGGCCCGATGCGCCGGGTGAGCGTGGAGGTCACGCAGGCCATCGATAAGGCTTTGGACGATCTCCTGTTCGACGATGTCGACTTCCTCGACCATGAACTGGCGTGCGCGCACTCCGCGTTCAAAGAGAGCCTTGGTCGGCTGCACACCGAGCTTGAGGGGATGTTCACCCCAGAAGACGGCCGCAACCCGCCGGTGTATGTCGAGGTTCCGCCGGAGTGGAAGCGGACCGATCCCGAGCGGTACAAGCAGACTATGGCCGACCTGTCTGGGGCACGCGACGACTTCCTCGAGGCACGCACCGAGCTCATGAACGCACTGAACCGCAGGGGCCTGCTGACCTGAAGGTAGCGCGCCGCCTGTGGCTCGGCCTCGTGGAGGAGGCGGTCCTCGTGGAGCCGACTGGCGGGCATGCCGACACCACGGCGA
The DNA here is from genome assembly GCF_058833805.1 of Streptomyces sp. B8-7. Lineage (NCBI taxonomy): Bacteria > Bacillati > Actinomycetota > Actinomycetes > Kitasatosporales > Streptomycetaceae > Streptomyces > Streptomyces sp. B8-7. The sequence continues at coordinate 200,804 of NZ_JBYRRL010000004.1, forward strand.
AAGGTGGACGAGGCAATACCAAGCCCGTACCACGCGACTCGTGGCGCCTGAAGTCCGCACCACTCGATCTACTTGAAGAGCTGGCATCCCGGGGGTTGAAGGTATCGGGTCTTCGTGCCAGGATCTCGATAGTCCGCAGGGCGGGGAGCCCTGGGTATTCACCTATTGGGGGCAGTTCATGATTCACATCACCCTTGGTTCGAGGCGGTACGTCAACCCGCAGGAGGACCAGCTCGGCCGCAACGTCGTCGGCTTCGACCCGGTCATGAACGACGACGCCCTCTTCCACGCCAACCGTGGCTGCTGGGTCCTCGGCGAACGCGCCGAGAAGGAGCGCTACGCCCTGCTCTCCCACGAGGGCGAGGTCCGCATGGCCATCGAGATCGACAGCCTCGTTCCCGTGGCCGGAGGGCGCAAGGCGATCGAGGGCAGGTACCTCACGCCGGGCGACGAGGTCTACGACGCCTACGTCGGCAAGCCCACCCCCGTCGAGACGACCCGCAACCCGATCACCTACTTCGACTCCCCCCACGGCGCCCGCACCTGCTACTGCGGCTGCGGAGAACTGGTGGCCAGCGGCTGGTTCGTCATCGGCCACGACCAGCGGGCCCTGCACGCCCGGATCTCGAAGATCGGCACCGTGCGCGAGTTCATCGACTGGTTCGACAGCACCTACGTCGAGCCTACGGACAGGTAGCCGCCCGCCCCCTTCGCCTCATCGCGGTACGTCCGCTCGGTGGGGCCCGCCGCCCAACAGCGGCGGGCTCTACCTTCTTACGCGTCTACACGAGCAAGCGGGCCGGGCCTCATCACCGCTGCTCCCAGTCGTAGGGAAGTTCATCCAGGAGGTCTCTCTGCGGCGGCCGCCAATACTGTTCCGGCACGTCGAGCCGGTCGACCCACGGGTGTGCCCCGTACGTTTCGAGGATGGCTGTGGCGAGCCAGATCCTCTGTGCCGGCGCGAGGAACGGAAGGACTGCGGAGAGATCTGTCTCGTCCTTGGGGCGGGGCTTCTTGGCCTTGTAGTAGAGCAGGACTTCGGGGGTCACGTAGGGGATGCCGCCCGCGCCGATGGCTCCGAGTTCTGCCACGGGGCGGTGCACGGCGGTGTCGCGGCGGGACACCCACAGGCCGTCTTGCGCTTCGTCCAGCATGATCTGGATGCGCCACGGCGTTCCAGGTCCGGGGCGGCACCAGATGTCGTGGATGCCCATATGCAGGTACTCGTCGGGCTGCCAGGGGCGCAGGGTCCCGGGCGGGTCGGCAGCCCACCACTCCCATCCAGCAAGTACGTGCTGTACGGCGAGCTGGTCATCGCGCAGGACCAGGACGTCGATGTCGTCGTGCTCGCGGATGGCGCGTGCCCGACGGCGAGTTCGATGGCGTGTCCGCCCGCGATCCACCAGGGGGTTTCGGCCCGGCGGAACATGTCGGCCACCTCGGACACGGGCGCAGGCTCCCAGGCTGATTCGGTGGTCATTCTGGGAGCGTAGCGGTTCAGCGGCGGGTCAGTTCCTCGCAGGAAAGGAGCTCCTGGTGGTGCACCCAGCGTGACGCTCCATGGGCGTGCTCAGGCAGGTTGCGGGCGGAGTCTGCGGTCCTGATCGTCTGGCGGGGCGGGCCCTGAGTTGAGGGCGGTGAGGGCCCGGCGGAGGTCGCGCGGTCAGGTGGTCCTCGGCGAGGCGCACTGTCAGAAGCCCGATGCGCCCGGCTCATGCCGCGAGTCCTGCCCCACCCCCCACGGTGATGCCCAGCACGCGATGCAGGTCCGCCGTGACCACGCGGTACGCGTTGCCGAGCTTGAGGACCGTGACCGGGTACTCGCCCCGCTTCGCCAGCGCGTATCCCGTACTGCGGCCGATCGTCAGCGCCTTGTTCGCCGTGTCGAGGTCGACGGCGACAGGCAGAGCGAGCAGTTCCTCGCGAGCCATTCCCCTGACAGCCTTGCACGCAGCCATGACGCATCCCATCTGTAAAAGTTGTTCTGACAGCAGAACGAGTATCACGGATGTTGCGGCCACATATTTTGACGACGTAAGTTGCATCTATGACGAACACCGATTGGTCCCCGAGCTTCACAGCCCGCGTCGCCGCGCAGATGCGCCGGGCCCGTAAGGCCGCCGGCCTCACCGTGGCGGAGGCCGCTGAGGCGTGCGCCTCCCTGGGCCTCGCGGTCCCGAAGACGACGATCACGAACCTGGAGACCGGCCGCCGCAGCTCGATCGACCTGACCGAGTTCCTCGTCTTGGCCGAGGTCTACCAGGTGCCCCCGATCAGTCTGCTGTTTCCTCTGGGCACCGACACCTCGGTGACCGTGCTCCCCGGCAGGGAGGTTCCGCCGTGGGAAGCGGTCTCCTGGTTCACCGGCGAGACGCCTCTCGACAAGCCCGCCCCCGAAGGGTCCGCCCGGGACGTACTCGACACCTACCGCGCCCACAGTGACGCGGTGACCACCGCCCTGGCGTCCACCCGGCTCGCGAAGGAACGGCGCCGGAAGGCCAGCATCACCCTCGACGCCGCCCGCCGCGACGCCCTCCTGGAAACCGCAGCCTCGTATGAACATCTCGCCTTCGACGACTGCAGAGAACTGCGTGAGTTCCGCAACACGATGCGGCAGCGCGGACTGATTCCCCCCGCTCTCCCCACCGACCTCACGTTCGTCGACAATCCCGAGGACTAGCGTTGCCGAGCCCCACCACGTCCGGCGGCACCGTCACGCGCCGCTGCTCCTGCCGCAACCCCGAGACCGGCAAGAACTACGGCAAGTCATGCCCCAAGCTCACGAACCGGCGCCATGGCACCTGGTCCATACGTCACGAACTGACCAACCGTCCCGACGGCACGCGCCGAGAGTTCCGCCGCAGCGGCTTCGAGTCCTCCACCGAGGCCACCAAGGAACTGAGCAAGGTCCGCGCACTGCTCGCCGTCCCCGACGCGGACGACCCCGCCGGCCATCTCGCGGTCAGCGACATGCTGGAGACCTGCGCCAAGAACAAGGAGCCGCTGCCGGACTACGACGAGACCCGGCGGCGCTTGGCGGCCGGGCAGGCACTCAACCCCAAGATGACCCTCGCCGAGTGGCTCGACCTCTGGCTCGGAGGCAAGAAGCGCCTGAGGGTCAGCGGCTACAAGCGGTACGACGTGGACGTGCGCGTTCACCTCAAGCCGCACCTGGGTGAGATACGCCTCGACAAGCTCAACGTGCCTCACCTGGATCGGATGTTCGACGCCATCAACGAGGCAAACATCGAGATCCAAGAGCAGAACGCCCAACGGCGTGCAGCGCTTGATGAGTTGAACGCCATCCCGTGGAAGGGCGTGGAGAACCGGGCTCGCCGCAAGTGGCTGAAGGCGGCCATCGACCAGATGCCGCCCTTCCGCCGGGTGACCAGCGTCAACACCCAGCACCACATCAAGGCCACTCTGCGCGCGGCCCTCAACACGGCAATCGCACAGCGGATCATCCCCAACTACAACCCGGCCGAGCACGTCGAGCTGGAACCCGGCACCAAGCCGAAGGCTCTCGTGTGGACCGACGAGCGCGTCGCCCGCTGGCGGGCCACCGGCGAGAAGCCCAGCCCCGTGATGGTCTGGACGCCGGAGCAGACCGGCACGTTCCTCGACCACGTCTTCGGGGACCGGCTGGAGGGTATGTGGCGAATGATCGCCTTCCGTGGCCTACGCCGAGGGGAGGGGTGCGGACCCCGCTGGGTCGACTACTCGAAGAAGATCCGCTCGCTGGAGATCGCCACCCAGCTCGTCCAAGACGGCTGGCAGGTCCTCGAAGGGCTGCCCAAGACCAACAGCGGGATCCGCTCCGTCGCGTTGGACGACGAGACGGTCGAACTCATCGAGCGACGCCGGATCGCTCAGGAGGAGGAGAGGCGCAAGTGGGGTGACGCATGGAAGGACACCGGCCGCATCTTCACCGAAGAGGACGGCTCCCTGCTCCACCCGGGCAGGATCTCCGACCTGTTCGATCGCCTGATCGCCGAGGCCGACCTTCCGCCCATCCGACTCCACGACCTGCGCCACGGTGCCGCGACGCTCATGCTCGCCGCAGGCGTGGACATCAAAGTCGTCTCGGAGACCCTCGGGCACAGCGATTCCCGCATCACCCGGGACATCTACCAGTCCGTCCTCGACGACCTCGCCCACGCGGCAGCGGCGGCGGTCGTCAAGCTCGTTCCCCGCGCCCCGCGTGCGGTTCGCTCGGCAATCGAGCACGCAGCTCGGCCCACGGCTCCCATCAAGGCCACGAGCGGGTGCACCTGCTCGTGCACCTGCGGCGCCGCCGACCGTCAGACGCTCACGGCGTAGCGCCTACGCCACCCCTCCGACCGCTCCGGCCGGGCTTAGCCACAGCACGGTTGAGCCCGGCCCCCGTCTGCGTCCGAGCTGTGCATCCGGCGCTCAGTTGGTTCCGGCGTTGTACAGGTGGTCGCCGAAGAACCCGATGACGACGGTCCCGCTTCTGTCGGTGTCATCGAGATAGTGCAGTCGCGGCGCCGGAGGAGCGCCGTCGCCGATGCGGATGTGTTCGAGCATCACGGCCTTCCCCGTGGGGTCGATGTGCTCAGGGACGCGGAGGGTTCGTTGGGCCTTGCCGCGTGGGCTGCTGCTGGCGGTCTGCCCCTCGCTGAGGACCACCTTGCCTTCAGTCAGCAGCGGGAACGGCTGGCTCGCGCAGTACGCCTTGAGATTGGCCAATTCAGGGCCGGCCTTGCCGCCGAGCGCCCTCGCGAGGTCTTTGGTCTCGGCGTACGCCTGCATGGTGGCCAGCGTGGCGGCCAGACGGTTCCGCCAGTGCGAAGCCTTCTGGTGGTGCTCCAGCTTCTTCGTCTCGTCCAGGTCTGCGGTGATGACGAGAGACGAGCAGTGCCCCTGCGCTTGCTCAAGCACGCCACGGAGAGTGGGGGCATCCAGCCGTGCTTTCAACGCCTCTGTGTCTCCTGGGGGTTGGTCCTCGTTCTGGCGGGTCTGCAGCCGGGCAATGGCGGCGTCACGAGCGCGCAGCGCCGCGTCCCGTTCCTTCGTCGCGGTGTCCAGCAACTCGGCGAACGTGTCCCGGTCCTTCTCCGTTGCCTCAAGCCGCGCCTGAAGTTCGGACACCTCAGGCGGCGACGGAAGGTTCGCTGCCGCTCGTACCAGATCGGGGATCATGGAGTTGAGCTTCGCCTCAAGGTCCGGCGCTTCGTCGAGCAGCTTGGTGCAGGCCCGCAACTGGGCCTCCACCTCGCGGCGCCGGTCTCGCTCCATCTCAGCAAGCCGCTGGTACTTCGCTGCTTTCTTCTTGTAGAGCTCGACGAGCCGCTTACCCGCCTCGGCAGCTTCCTTGCCCACTTCGGCAGCCTTCTCCAACAGGCGGCCCACCTCGGCGCGGGTTTCTTCATCCCGGGCCCTGTCTGCTGCGGGGCCGAACGGACTGATGGCCATCGACCTGACGCCCCCCCCTCATCTCATAAGTGAGGACGAGGATAGGGGTGGTGCGAGCCGGCGCTATCCATCTACCTGGTGGCCAAGACCGCGGGCCAGCTCGGCATGCCGACGCATGACCGGAAGGGTGCCGACGTCGACCGTCCCCTGGTCGTGGTCCTCTCCGCAGGGGCAGATGCTCCAGCCGTCGTCCTCGATGCGGTCGGCCACGGCGTCCACCAGTTCGGCCAGCTCGTCGAGCACCCCCACCGCGACGCCGACGGCTCCATCGACGTGCTGCCTCACCAAAGCGGCGCCGATCTCGGTAGCGAGGTCCAGAAGGTGGGCCGCCGCTGACCCGTCATCGTTGATGCTGGCGTACTTGCCGGCCTGCGATGCGGCCATGACCAGGTGTCCCAGCGACTCGACGGAGACGCTGACCGTACGGTCGTCGATCCGCACCGGCCGCATCGCATGCGGGCCGACAGATGCTCCCCGGTCGTCTTCGGCAGCCGCCTTCATGATGATCTCGGCGACGGCTTCGGGGGTCACCAGGTGGACGGCTTCCTCGTAGTCCATGCCCACCCGCTGAGCCATGACTTCAACGAGGTGGTCCGCGACGCCCCGCACCGACGTCGCCTCTACCTCGACCCCGTGGGTCAGCAGCACGGCGCTCGACTGCGTCACGAGCGTCTTGAACGCGAGGGTGTCCTTTGGGTCTGCCACAGTGCCCAGCGTAGAAGCAGAGGTTGGAGCGTTTCCACAAAACCGGCGTGATCTTCGAGGAGCCGCGCCGATCCGATCAGTGACGCCGCCGCGCTGCCCGGCGCGCACCCCTCCGCACAAGCTCTGCGCTCATGCGCACCCCTCGCGCTCCCCTTGGATTCGGCAGCACGATCCGGGGCGACGCCACCTACCAACAGAGCCGTGCCCGACAAGGAAAAAGCCAGGTCAGACGGGGTCTGACCTGGCTTTCAACTGAGCCGCCTTCGGGATTCGAACCCGAGACCTACGCATTACGAGTGCGTTGCTCTGGCCATCTGAGCTAAGGCGGCGCGCTGCCGACAGTATGGTGCGATCGGCAACGCCGGTAAGTCTACACAGTTTCCGGGGGTGCTTCGTACCAGCCCCGGAGGGGGCTCTGCGGGGCCCGCCTCAGGGCTGTGAGCAGCGCTTTCCGTCGGCCGGCGGGGTGCCCCGCAGGAGGTAGGCGTCGATCGTGGCGTCGATGCAGTCGCTGCCGCGCCCGTAGGCCGTGTGGCCGTCCCCGTCGTAGGTGAGCAGCCGGCCCGAGGAGAGCTGGCCGGCCAGGGAGCGCGCCCAGCGGTAGGGGGTGGCCGGGTCGCGGGTGGTGCCGACCACGACGATCGGCGGCGCGCCCTCCGCCTCGATGCGGTGCGGCGCACCGGTCGGCGCGACCGGCCAGTACGCGCAGTTCAGCGCGGCCCAGGCGAAGGCCCGGCCGAAGACCGGGGACGCCTCCTCGAAGGCGGGCAGCGCCTCCTGGACCTGCTCGGGGCGGTCGAAGGCCGGCGGCAGGTCCAGGCAGTTCACCGCGGCGTTCGCGAACATCAGGTTCGCGTAGTCGCCCTCGGCGTCCCGCTCGTAGTAGGCGTCCGCCAGCATCAGCAGGCCCGCCCCGTCGTTCTGCCTCATGGCCGAGGTCAGCGCCTCGCGCAGCTGCTCCCAGAACGCCTCGTCGTACATCGCCGCCAGCACGCCCGTGGTGGCGAGCGACTCGCCGAGCCTGCGGCCGTCGGGGTCGCCGGCCGGGATGGGCCGGGCGTCCAGCTTCTCGAAGAACGCCCCCAGGGCGCGGCTCGCCTGCTCGGCCGAGGTGCCCGGACCGCCGAGCGGACAGTCCGGCTGCCGCACGCAGTCCCGGGCGAACGCCTGGAACGCCGTCTCGAAGCCGGCCGTCTGCTCCAGGTTCAGCCTGCGCGCCGGCAGGGACGGATCCAGAGCGCCGTCCAGCACCAGCCGCCCGGACCGCTCCGGGAACAGCCCGGCGTAGGTCGCGCCGAGGAACGTCCCGTACGACGCGCCCACGTACGTCAGCTTCTCGTCGCCCAGCACCTCCCGCAGGACGTCCATGTCCCGCGCCGCCTCGACGGTGGAGACGTGCCGCAGCAGCTTCGGCGCGTCCGCCCCGCAGCCCTCCGCGAACTGCCGGTACGCGTCGGCGAGCGCGTCGACCTCCCGGCTGTCGTCCGGTGTGGCGTCCGTCTGCGTGTACGCGTCCATCTCCGGCCCGTCCAGACACTCGACGGGCTCACTGCGGGCGACGCCGCGCGGGTCGACGGCCACCATGTCGTACCGGGCGCGCACCTCCTCGGGGTAGCCGAGCCCCGCGTAGGCCTGGAGGTAGCCGATCGCGGAACCGCCCGGCCCGCCCGGGTTCACCAGCAGCGAGCCCAGCCGGCGACCCGGCCCGGTGGCCTTCTTCCGCGCCACGGCCAGCCGTACGTCCCCCGCCTCCGGGTCGGTGTAGTCCAGGGGCGCCTTCATCGTGGCGCACTGGAAGCCTGGCACTCCGCATGCCCGCCAGACCAGCCGCTGGCTGTAGTACGGGTCCAGCGCCGAGGGTGTTTCCCGGGGCAGGGCCGCCAGCTCCGCACGCGCCGCCGAGGACGAGGACGATCCGGAGGCGCGTCCCGAGGAGCAGGAGGGAACGAGGAGCGCGGCGCCGACGAGGAGTGCTGCGGCGGTATGGGATCTGCGGAGGATGCGCCTTGTGTCCATTCCGCGAGGGTAACGTTGAGCGACCATGCAGACGCCCAGCGTGAACGTTGTCCCTCGGAAGAGCTACGAGGTCAACCCGCCAGGCCCTCCCCTGCCTGCGCGTCGGTGCCCGGTCTCGCTCGCCGTCGCTCGCCGTCGCCCGCCGTCGCCCGCCGTCGCTCCCGTTCGGGCTGCCCCGGCCGGACCGGACCGGCCTGATCCGGCCCGGTCCCGTCCAGCCCGGCCGGCTCGTACTCAGCCGGATCTGAGGGCCATCGTCATCGCCTCGACCGCCAGCAGCGGTGCCACGTTGCGGTCGAGCGCGTCGCGGCACGCGCCGATCGCCTCGATGCGGCGCAGGGTCGACTCCGGGGCGCCGGAACGGGCCAGCCGCTGCAGCACGTCCTCCGCGTCGGTGTTGGCCAGGGCCGTGCGGGAGCCCAGCTGGAGTGCGAGGACGTCGCGGTAGAAGGCGGTGAGGTCGGTCAGCGCCACGTCGAGACTGTCGCGCTGGGTGCGGGTCCGGCGGCGCTTCTGCCGGTCCTCCAGCTCCTTCATCACGCCCGCCGTGCCGCGCGGCAGCCGGCCGCCCTGAGCCGCGCCGAGCGCCGCCTTGAGCTCCTCGGTCTCCTTCGCGTCCACTTCCTCGGCGAGTTGCTTGGCGTCCTCGGCAGCCGCGTCGACCAGCTCCTGCGCGGCTCTGAGCGCGCCGCCGACCTCCTCCACGCGCAGCGGCAGCCTCAGCACGGCCGCCCGCCGCTCCCGTGCGGCCGCGTCGGTGGCCAGGCGGCGGGCCCGGTCGATGTGCCCCTGGGTGGCGCGGGCCGCGGCGGCGGCCACACCGGGCTCGACGCCCTCGCGCCGTACGAGCATGTCGGCCACCGCGTCCACCGAGGGGGTCCGCAGGTTCAGGTGGCGGCACCGGGAGCGGATGGTGGGCAGCACGTCCTCCAGGGAGGGCGCGCACAGCAGCCAGACCGTCCGTGGGGCGGGCTCCTCCACGGCCTTCAGGACGGCGTTGGCCGACTTCTCGTTCAGCCGCTCGGCGTCCTCGACGAGGATGATCTGCCAGCGGCCGTTCGCCGGCGACGTGAACGACTTGCGGACGGTGTCGCGCATGTCGCCGGCGAGGATCTGCGCACCCACCGCGGCGACCGTGGTGACGTCGGCGTGTGTGCCGATCAGGGCCGTGTGGCAGCCGTCGCAGAAGCCGCAGCCCGGGGTGCCGCCGAGGGCGCGATCGGGGCTCACGCACTGCAGCGCCGCGGCGAACGCCCGCGCCGTCTGCACCAGGCCTGCCCCGGGCGGGCCCGTGAACAGCCACGCGTGCGTCATCTTCGACCCCTCCGGCGGCGGGGTGTCGCTCCCGGCCGCGGTGACCAGGGCGTCGGCGTCCCGCGCGGCGGCGGCGAGCTGCTCACTCACCCGCTCCTGCCCGACCAGGTCGTCCCACACGCTCACGGGTCACCCCGCCCTTCCGTCACGCTTCGAGTCATCGCCCCCATTGTGGCGGGCCCCACTGACATCAGCGGACTCCGTCTCTCCGAGCCGAGCGTACGGTTCAGCCGCCCGACCCCGCCGGGCCGCGGTCCGGCCGCCTCCCGGCGCGAGCCTCTCTCCCGCCTCCCGGCGCGCCCCGCTCTCCGTGCCCTCCTTGAGTGACCGCCCTCCCCCGAGGAACGCCCTCCTGCGATGACGGCCCTCCCGCGGTGACGGCCGCCCCCCGGGTGCCGGCTCCGCGCTCGGGCGCCGGGCCGCGCCGCAGGGTCCGCGGCACGTCGCAGCGGACCCGGCCGCACACCCGAGGCGGGTCCGACCGGCCGGCAGCCGCCCCTGGACTCCGTACGGCCTCTCCGTCCCGAGGACGAGAGGCAGCCGCAGCCGCCCGGCGCAGCTCAGCCGCGCCGGCCCCGGCCGCCGCTGCCCCGGCCCGACCCGTCGTCCCGGCCCGCCTCGTCGTCCCGGCCCTCGTCCGCGCGCGGGCCGAGCAGTTCGTCGGCCAGGCTGGGCAGGTCGTCCAGCGGCGTCTCCTCGGCCCAGTCGGACCGGGCCCGGCGCCGCGGCGCGCCCTCGGCATCGAGCTGCGGCAGCTCCCGCGTACGGTCGTCCGCCCCGTCGCCCCGCCCGGCGCCGTCCCCTCCGGCACCGGCACCGGCACCGGCACCGGCTGCAGCCTCGGCTCCGGCTCCGGCTCCCGGCCGCTCGTCGCGGAAGTATCCCGGCGGTACACGGTCCGCGGCGTCCCCGCCCGGCACCCTCGGCAGCACCGCCGTCTCGTCCGCGGATCCCGGCCCGACGGGGGGCAGCACCGCCGTCTCGTCGAGGGCGTCCGGCTCCACCCGCGGCAGGACGGCCGTCTCGTCGGCCGCCCCGGGCGACACCGGCGGCTGCGGCAGCTCGGCCGTCACCTCGGCGTCGGGCCCGGCCGGGCCCGCCGAGTCGTCCGAACCCCGGTCGCCCCCGGAACGCCCGGACGCCCCGGAACCTCCGGAGCCCGGCGCACCGTGGGAGTCGCGTGCACCGCCGGACCCCCGGGCGGTCCCGCCGGCCCCGGCCCCCTCCACGCCGCCGGCCTCGCGGGCGGCGTCGGCCCGCGGCTTCTGCGCCTTCAGCGCCTCTTGTGCCCCTCGCGTCTCTTGCGCTCCTTGCGCTCCTTGCGCTCCTTGCGCTCCTTGCCTCTCCTGCCCGCCGGCCTCCCCGCGCTCCGCGCCCGCGCGTTCGCCGCGCACGGGGCGCAGTACGGCCGTGTCGTCCGCCCCGCGCGCCGCGCGCGCCTCCTGCGGGGTCACCACAGGCGTCGGCACGGTCGTCGCCTCGGGGGTGTCCGCGGCGGGCACCGGCGGCTTGGGGCCCGCCGTCGCAGCCGCCGCGGCGGCCTCGGCCGCGCGGCGGGCCTCCTCCGCGCGGAGCAGGGCCTCCTCCGCCTGCCGCTGCTTCTCCACGCGCCGGGCGTCGGCCTCGGCGCGCAGCCGGGCCTCCTCCTCCGCCTGACGGCGGCGCCGCTCCTCCTCGGCCCTGCGGCGGGCCTCGGCCTCGGCACGGGCCTGCTCCTCGGCGAGAAGCCTCCGGCGTTCCTGCTCGGCGCGCAGGATCGCCTCCTCGGCGCGTTGCCGGGCCTCCTCGGCCTGCCGCTCGGCCTCACGGCGCTGGGCCTCCTCCAGCTCGCGGCGCTTGCGCTCCTCCTCCTCGGCGCGCAGCCGCTCCAGCTGCTCCTGCCGCTCGCGCTCCAGGCGCTCCTCCTCGGCCTTGCGGGCGGCCTCCTCCTCGGCCTTGCGGCGCGCTTCCTCCTCGGCCTTGCGGCGGGCTTCCTCGCGGGCCTCGATCTCGGCCTCGGACAGCGGCAGCACGAGGTCCAGCCGGTGGCGGATCGCGGCCGTGACGGCCTCGGGCTCCTGGCCTGCGTCCACGACCAGGTAGCGGCCGGGGTCGGCCGCGGCCAGGGTCAGGAATCCCGACCGCACGCGGGCGTGGAACTCGACCGGCTCCGACTCCAGGCGGTCCGGCGCCTCCGTGAACCGCTCGCGGGCGGTCTCGGGCGACACGTCCAGCAGCACCGTCAGGTGGGGCACCAGGCCGTGTGTGGCCCAGCGGTTGATCCGTGCGATCTCCACCGGGGACAGGTCCCGGCCCGCGCCCTGGTAGGCGACCGACGAGTCGATGTACCGGTCGGTGATCACCACCGCACCGCGCTCCAGAGCGGGCCGTACGACGGTGTCGACGTGCTCGGCCCGGTCCGCCGCGTACAGCAGTGCCTCCGCCCGGTGCGACAGGCCCGCCGAGGACACGTCGAGGAGGATCGACCGCAGCCGCTTGCCGACCGGGGTGGCGCCGGGTTCGCGGGTGAGGACGACCTCGTGGCCCTTGGCCCGGATCCACTCGGCCAGGGCCTCGGCCTGGGTGGACTTGCCGGCGCCGTCGCCGCCCTCCAGGGCGATGAAGAAGCCGGTGCCCGCGGGCGCCTGCACGGGGTCGTCGCCGCCGAGCAGCGCGTCACGCAGGTCGTGGCGGAGGGGAACGCCGGAGCGGTCGTCGAGCCTGGCCAGCACGAGCGCGGCCACCGGCAGCAGCAGCGCGCCGACCAGCATGAGGGTGAAGGCGGCGCCGCCGTGCGCGAAGACGAACTTGCCGCTCTCCATCCGGTGCGGTCCGATCAGCGCCGCCACCACGGGCGCGACGAGCACGCCGAGCGCCACGAAGACGCGGACCACCGCGTGCAGGTGCTCGGTGGTGCGGGTACGGCGGGTGTCCTCGACCTCCTGGTCGAGGAGTGCGTGCCCGGTGTTGGCGGCGGCGCCCGCTCCGACGCCTGCCAGACCGAGGACCAGCACCACGGTGGTGACGTCCGGGACGAGCCCCGCGGCGAGCAGCGCCACACCGGTGAAGGCGGTGGTCAGGGCCAGCATGCGGCGGCGGGACAGTGACACCAGCATCCGGGGCGCGGTACGGACGCCCACGACGACCCCGCCGGTCAGCGCCAGGACGAGCAGGCCGTACAGCACCGGACCGCCGCCCAGGTCCGTGGCGTGCAGCACGGCGACCGCGACCGCGGCGGCGACGGCACCGGCGACGGCCGCACCGGTGAGGACCAGCAGGGTGATCGCGCCGGTGCGGCCCTTGTCGGCGCCGGTCCCGGTACGCGGGCGGCGCAGCCCCTCCAGCGGGGAACGGGGGCGCGGGGTGCGGGTCCCGGGCAGCTCCAGGAAGGTGACCACGGACAGCGACGCGGCGAACAGGCCGGCCGCGACGTACGAGGCGAGCGCCGCCTGGTGCTGCGCGAACCACTCGACGCCGGCGCCCAGCAGGTTGTTCAGCAGGGCCGCGCCGACCAGTGCGGCGGCAGCGGCGGGGACCGCCACGACGGCCGTGCGCAGCGAGAGCCGGCGCAGGGCGTCGAGGTGGTCGGGCAGCGGGCGCACCGTCGCGCCCTCCAGCGGCGGGGCGGGCAACAGGGCAGGGGCCGCACTCTCCCGGCACACCGTCCACAAGCGCTCCGCGACACCGGTCAGGAAGACGGTGACCAGCAGGGCGGCCAGTGCGTTCTCGGGTGTCCAGTCGATCCACAGGGGGGCGACGATCAGCAGGGCCACCCGCACGCCGTCGGCGCCGACCATGGTCCAGCGGCGGTCGAGCGGACCCTCCTGTGCGGTGAGGGAGGTGAGCGGGCCGAGCAGGACCGCGCCGAAGAGCAGCGTCGCGAGGACCCGCGCCCCGAACACGGTCGCCACCGCGAAGGCCACGCCCCGGGCGCCGCCGCCGAAGGACCCTTCGGCGATCGCCGCCTGGAGCACGAGCAGCACCAGCACCAGGAGTGCCAGGATGTCGCCGATGCCACCCACGAGCTGTGCGCTCCACAGCCGCTTCAGCTGCGGGGTGCGCAGCAGGGCACGGACGGCGCGCTCGCGGGAGTCCGCGACCAGGGCGTCGTCGGGAGCGGGGTGGTGGGCCGTTGGCTGCTCGGCTCGCGTCATGCGTTCAGCCTATCGGCCCCCGTCGGCGCCCCGGGGCGCCGCCGGCCCGCGCGAGGGCGGCTCCTCGCGGCCCTCGCGGCGAGGGCGCGCGCCTCCTCACCGTCCCCGCGCGCCCTGGGGCCGGCCCGCGCGTCGTCTCCGCGGCCGGGCACCGGGGCACCGGCCCACCACCGGAGTACCGGCCCACCGCCGCGGTGTCAGCCCACTACCGGGTTGTCGGTCCACGGAGCCGGAAGTCACCCCGACCGGAGTCGAGCCCCTCGGACACGGCGCCGGTCCACGGCCGGTCGTCGTCCCGCGGGCGGAGCCTCGGTCCACGGCCCGGGGCGCCGGCCCGCAGCCCCGGGCGCAGCCCGCGACCCGTGCCGCCGGCCCGCGGCCGGACAGCGGTCGTCGACCGCGGCGTCAGTCCTCGGCCGGAGCGTTCGCGGCGGTGGCCTTCTTCGCGGCCGTCTTCGACGCCGCCGCCTTGGCCGTGGTCTTCTTCGCCGTCGTCTTCTTGGCCGCCGTCGTCTTCTTGGCCGCCGTGGTCTTCCTGGCCGCCGTGGTCGTCTTCTTCGCGGCGGTCTTCTTGGCGGTGGTCTTCTTCGCGGGCGCCTTCTTCGCCGTCTTCTTGGCGGGCCCCTTGGCGCGCTTCTCGGCGAGCAGCTCGAAGCCGCGCTCCGGGGTGATCGTCTCGACGCTGTCGCCGGAGCGCAGGGTCGCGTTGGTCTCGCCGTCGGTGACGTACGGTCCGAAGCGGCCGTCCTTGACCACGACCGGCTTGGCGCTGACCGGGTCCTCGCCCAGCTCCTTCAGCGGCGGCTTGGCGGCCGCGCGGCCACGCTGCTTGGGCTGGGCGTAGATCGCCAGCGCCTCCTCCAGCGTGATCGTGAAGAGCTGCTCCTCGGTCTGCAGGGACCGCGAGTCCGTGCCCTTCTTCAGGTACGGGCCGTAACGGCCGTTCTGCGCGGTGATCTCCTGGCCCTCCGCGTCCGCGCCGACCACCCGGGGCAGCGACATCAGCTTCAGCGCGTCGTCCAGGGTGACCGTGTCGAGGGCCATCGACTTGAACAGGGATGCCGTGCGGGGCTTGACCGCGTTCTTGCCGGTCTTCGGGGTGCCCTCGGGCAGGATCTCGGTGACGTACGGGCCGTAGCGGCCGTCCTTGGCGACGATCGTGTGACCGCTGACCGGGTCGGTGCCCAGCTCGTAGTCGCCGCTCGGCCTGGCCAGCAGCTCCTCGGCGAACTCCACGGTCAGCTCGTCGGGCGCCAGGTCGGCGGGCACGTCGCGGGACTGGTAGCCCTCGGCGCCCTTCTCACCGCGCTCGATGTAGGGGCCGAAGCGGCCGACCCGCAGCACGACGCCGTTCCCGACCGGGAACGAGGACACCTCGCGCGCGTCGATCGCGCCCAGGTCGGTCACCAGTTCCTTGAGGCCGCCGAGGTGGTCGCCGTCGCCGTTTCCGGCGTCGGCCGCACCGCCCGCGGCGCTCGCGTCGTGGCCGCCGTCGGGCACGGTCTCACCGAAGTAGAAGCGCTTCAGCCACGGCACGGACTGGGCCTCGCCGCGGGCGATGCGGTCGAGGTCGTCCTCCATCCGGGCGGTGAAGTCGTAGTCGACGAGCCGCCCGAAGTGCTTCTCCAGGAGGTTGACCACGGCGAACGACAGGAAGGACGGCACCAGCGCCGTGCCCTTCTTGAAGACGTAGCCGCGGTCCAGGATGGTGCCGATGATCGACGCGTACGTCGACGGGCGGCCGATCTCGCGCTCCTCCAGCTCCTTGACCAGGCTGGCCTCGGTGTAGCGGGCCGGCGGCTTGGTCGCGTGGCCGTCGACGGTGATCTCCTCGGCCGTGAGGGCGTCGCCCTCGGCGACCTGCGGCAGCCGCCGCTCGCGGTCGTCCAGCTCGGCGTTCGGGTCGTCGGCGCCCTCGACGTAGGCCTTCAGGAAGCCGTGGAACGTGATCGTCTTGCCGGACGCGCTGAACTCGACGTCCCGGCCGTCGGCGGCGGCCCCGCCGATCCGCACGGTCACGCTGTTGCCGGTCGCGTCCTTCATCTGCGAGGCGACGGTCCGCTTCCAGATCAGCTCGTACAGCTTGAACTGGTCGCCGGTCAGCCCGGTCTCGGCGGGGGTGCGGAAGCGGTCGCCCGAGGGGCGGATCGCCTCGTGCGCCTCCTGCGCGTTCTTGACCTTCCCGGCGTACGTACGCGGCCGCTCCGGCAGGTAGTCGCCGCCGTACAGCTGGGTGACCTGGGCGCGGGCGGCCGTGACCGCGGTGTCCGACAGCGTCGTGGAGTCCGTACGCATGTAGGTGATGAAGCCGTTCTCGTACAGCTTCTGGGCGACCTGCATCGTCGCCTTCGCGCCGAAGCCCAGCTTGCGCGAGGCCTCCTGCTGCAGCGTCGTCGTACGGAACGGGGCGTACGGCGAGCGGCGGTACGGCTTGGACTCGACCGCCCGGACGGCGAAGCGGGTGTCCTCCAGCGCGGCGGCGAGGGCGCGCGCGTCCGCCTCGTCGAGGTGGAGGGTGTTCGCGCTCTTGAGCCGTCCCACGGAATCGAAGTCGCGGCCCTGCGCGATCCGTCGGCCGTCGACGCTCTGCAGGCGTGCGACCAGCGACGACGGGTCCGAGGAGTCCCCGGCGCGGCCGGTCGCGAAGGTGCCCGTCAGGTCCCAGTACTCGGCGGAACGGAACGCGATGCGCTCCCGCTCCCGCTCCACGACCAGCCGTGTCGCGACCGACTGCACCCGGCCCGCCGACAGCCTCGGCATGACCTTCTTCCACAGCACCGGCGAGACCTCGTAGCCGTAGAGGCGGTCGAGGATACGGCGGGTCTCCTGCGCGTCGACGAGCCTCTGGTTGAGCTGGCGGGGGTTGGCCACGGCGGCCTGGATCGCCGACTTGGTGATCTCGTGGAAGACCATCCGCTTGACCGGGACCTTCGGCTTGAGCACCTCCTGGAGGTGCCAGGCGATGGCCTCGCCCTCGCGGTCCTCATCGGTGGCGAGGTAGAGCTCGTCCGACTCCTTCAGCAGGTCCTTGAGCTTCTTGACCTGGGCCTTCTTGTCAGCGTTGACGACATAGACCGGCTCGAAGTCGTGTTCGACGTCGACACCGAGGCGGCGGACCTCACCGGTGTACTTGTCCGGCACCTCCGCGGCGCCGTTGGGAAGGTCGCGAATGTGCCCGACGCTCGCCTCGACGGTGTAGCCGGGGCCGAGGTAGCTCTTGATCGTCTTCGCCTTGGCAGGCGACTCGACGATGACGAGTCGGCGGCCGCCGTTCGCGGTCTCGCTGGTCGGGGACAACTTCGCTCTTCTCTCCGGTCGACGCTGGGGGCGGCCCGGGACGGGTCACGGGGATCTGGCACGTTCTGACGCTGCGGAGTGTGACGGTACCTCCCGCCCCCGTGTCAAATGACCGAAGTGCACAACGGCCACTCGAACGGTATGCCAGGTATCGGTTAAGCATCACATTAACCCGGGGGCCACAAATGAAGGCTACGTCCACGTGGTCGCTCTCGCCCGAACTCGCCGAGGCCATGTCACTCGGGACATGCTCCGGGGAGTGGCCCGGCGCCCGGCGCCCGGTCTGCTCCTACGCCCGGACCAGCGAAGACTTCCAGGACGGTGCCGGGGTCGGACGCCGGCACCGGGACGACGGCGCGGCCGCCCGCGACCCGGGCCTCGCCGTCGTCGCGCGCTCTGCGGACAGCCGCTTCACGGCCACCGATCCCGCGGTGCGCCGGCCGGCCTCTCCGCGCATGGTCCAGAGGCTCGGCGCCCGACACCCGGCGGAGGGCTGAGGGCGTCCCTCTCGTGGGCCTCGTCACGGCCACCGCCGACCGCGTGTACCGCCAGCCGGCCGACCGCTCCCGCATCCACGGCGCGCTGACCGTGGACAACGGCTGGGACAACGGCTGGGACGACGGCTGGGACGACGGCTGCTTCCCCGCGACGGCTGACCGTCACTTCATCCCCCTTCCTCATCCCCCTTCCTCGGTTTTTCCTCGGTTTTTCCTCGGCTTTTCCTCGGTCTCCACCCCGGAATCCTCCCCTTCCGACTCGAACGCGAGTTCGGTCTTCTCGGGCGAGGGTCGACGGGAGGTGAGCGCGGAACGGAAGGTGGGCGCGGAACGGGGGACGCCCGCAGCCGTAGGCAGCGGCGAGATGACCGGAACCCGGCCCGGCGCGGCCCGCACCGTGACGTCCGCCACGTCCACCGGCCGGTCAGGTCGGCCACGTCGGCCAGGTCGGTCGGCTCGGTCGGCTCGGAGAGTCCGTGCGGGACCGGGACCGGGACCGGGACCGGGCGGGCAGGCAACCGGGCGGGCACCGTCGCTCAGGCCGGCTCTCCGGGTCAGACCTGGGTGAAGCACCATGCGGCGACGGCCAGCGTCAGCAGCGCGACGCCGCCGGCGACGGTCGCCGACACGGCGGTGCGCACCCCGTGGGCCACCGGCTCCCGGCGCCGCAGGCGCACCCCCGTCCACCCCAGCAGTGCGGCGCCGAACAGGGCGAACACCCCGCCCGCGAAGATCGCCGGTCCGCTCTCCATGGCCGCTCGCCCTTCTGTCGTGTCCCGCGTGGCCCAGCCTCGGTGAGATTGGCACGTCCGGACCACACCGCGGCGAACCTCAGGTGAACGGGCAGCCGCCGGTCGGCGCGCGCTGGGACGATGCCCCGTACGGCCCGCGCGTCGTCGGGCTTCCGCCCCCCTCGGGCCTGCGGCACAGGGAGCGCCGCCGCCCGCCACCGGGCGTCGCCACCGTCGAGCCGGGGCACCATGGGCGTCACCACCGCCGGGCCGGGGCACCATGGGCGTCGCCGCCGTCGAGCCGGGGCCAGGCGCGTCCCGTGCGGGACCCGGTCCCGTGCCCGGCGCCGGACCGCCCCGGCGTCAGCCGTCCCGCATCAGTCGCCCGGCTCCAGGAAGCCCTGCTCCACCAGCAGCCGGATCTGGGCGGGAGTGCGGTCGCGGAGCAGTACCGGGTCCTCACCCACCAACTGGGCGATGGCGTCCAGGATCCGACCGGCACTCAGTGTGCCGTCACACACCCCGGCGAAGCCCGCGCCGACCGTGTCGACCTTGGTGGCCCGGCGCATGCCGCGGTTCTGCCGCAGGACGACATGCTCCGGGTCCTCCGCGCCGGGCAGCCCGACCTGCTCCTGCACGATCTCCGCGGCCAGCCGGAACCGGGCCTCCAGCAGGGCCGCGTCATCCCGGCCGCGCAGATAGTCGAGGCGCTCGAAGTGCGCGCGTACGGCGTCCCCGAGCGGCTGTTCGACGGCGTGCGGCCATTCCTCGACGGTGACGGAGGGCTCTTCGGCGTCCGTGCGGCGCAGGGTGATCCACCCGAACCCGACGGCCTTCACCTTGCGCGCCTCGAACTCCTCCAGCCAGGTGTCATAGCGCGCCTGGTACTCGGCCTGGTCGCCACGATGGTCCCCGGCGTCCCGGAGCCACAGCTCGGTGTACTGGGTGATGTCCTGCACTTCGCGCTGCACGATCCAGGCATCGCACCCGCGCGGCACCCATGACCTGAGTCTGTCCTGCCAGTCCTCCCCTTCCCTGTGCTGCCAGTTGGCGAGGAACTGTGCGAACCCGCCCCTGTTCAGCCGTTCCCCTGCTCCCTGAACGAGCGAGCGGCACAGATCGTCCCCGGCCATGCCGCCGTCCCGGTAGGTCAGCCGGGCGTCGGGGGAGATGACGAAGGGCGGGTTGGAGACGATCAGGTCGTAGGTGTCGCCGTGGGGCAGCGGTTCGAACAGCGAGCCCTCGCGCAGGTCCGCGGCCGGGGCGCCGGACAGGGCGAGGGTGAGCGCGGTGATGTGCAGGGCACGCGGGTTGAGATCGGTCGCGGTCACGCGCGTGGCGTGCTGCGCGGCGTGCAGCGCCTGGATGCCGGAGCCGGTGCCCAGGTCGAGAGCCGAGGCGACGGGCGTCCGCACGGTGATCCCGGCCAGCGTCGTGGACGCCCCGCCGACCCCGAGGACGACGCCTTCGTGCCGGCTTCCGATGCCGCCCGCCCCGCCGACGGCGCATCCCAGGTCGGAGACGATGAACCAGTCCTCGCCGCCCGGACCGCCGTACGGCCGTACGTCGACGCTCGCGGCCACCTCGTCGGCGTCGGCCGCCGCCAGCCACCCGCTGTCGAGGCAGTCGGCGACCGGCAGCACGGCACGGAGACGGGCCCGGGGCACCGGCTGCTGCAGCAGGAACAGCCGGGTCAGCAGCTCCAGCGGCGTGTCCCCCCGGGTGGCGCGCAGCGCGGGCACGGTCTCGCTGCGCGCCAGGGCCGCGTAGGCGGGGGCGCCGAGCAGGTCGAGCAGCCCGTCGGCGGTGAAGTCGGCCGCGAGCAGGGCCTCACGCAGCCGGGCGGCGACGTCGGGGCGGTCGGCGGAGGGCAGGGGGGACAGGGTGGCGTTACTCACGCCCCCATTGTGACGGTCCGCCGCGCTCGGCTCAGCTTCTTCGCCCCGGGCCGCCGCGTGAAGCCGCCGCCTTCACGCCAGGCGGGCTCCGCGGCATCCGCCGCCGTCACGCCGGGACGGCTTCGCGAGGGCGCCCGCCTCCCTGACCGGGTCAGCTCTTCGCCGCGGAGGGCGAGGCCGAGGCGGAGGCGCGCTGGCAGCTCGGCTGCTTGCTCATCGCCTGACCGACCTCGCCCTCCTCCAGGGCGGTCAGGGCGTCGCTGCCGCTCTTGCTGAGCTTGTCCAGCTCGGTGGCGATGTCCTTGAGGCCGTCGGCGAACTTCGCCTGGTTCTTGGTGTCGAGGTCGTCGACCTGCTTGCGCAGTGAGGCGTAGGACGCGGAGATGGCGTTGAGTTCCTTGACCGCGTCCTGCTGCTTCTTCTCGCCGTTCTCCACGTCGGGCGCACCGGCCCCGTCCACCGCGGCGCCGATCGCCCGGTAGGCCTCGGACATGTCCTGGAAGGCCTGGGAGTCGGCCTTCTGGACCTCCTCCGGCGTGCTGTTGTCCGAGGCCTCCTTCTTGATCGCCTCGTTGGCGGCCTCGATCTTCTTCGCCTGCGGCTGCACCGCGTCGCAGACCTGCTTGGCCCAGGCGTCCAGCTTCTCGTTGCCGTCGTCACTGCTGCATCCCGACAGCGCCAGTACCAGTACCGCACCGCCGGACAGTGCGGCCGCGAGCTTCTTGTTCACCGGATCGGTCCCTTCCATGGCTCTCGGCCCCGGAAGATACACGCCAAACGGGCGACACCGGCCGACCGGACGCCCGCTCTGTCCGCTATTGAAGCCATTTGTCGCACAAGAGAGAAGGGTCACGGAGCGGCCCGGCGCGCCCCCGGACAGCACGGTGCGGGCGGGCGGCGCGCCAACACGCCCCGCCCGCCCGCCTCTTGGCACTCCCCCGGGTTCTCCGGGCTAGGAAACCACCGCGGTTCCGGCCGACTTGGGCTCGCTGTCCGCCTCGCCCTGGTCGCCCATGGTGATGCCGCGGCGCTTCGAGGCGTACACCGCGCCGGCGATCACCACGAACGCCAGTGCCGCGATGAGGACGCGCACGGCGAGGTTCTCGTCGGCGCCGTAGGAGAACTTGATGACCGCGGGCGCGATGAGCAGCGACACCAGGTTCATGACCTTCAGCAGGGGGTTGATGGCGGGCCCTGCGGTGTCCTTGAAGGGGTCGCCGACGGTGTCGCCGATCACGGTCGCGGCGTGGGCCTCACTGCCCTTGCCGCCGTGGTGTCCGTCCTCGACGAGCTTCTTGGCGTTGTCCCACGCCCCACCGGAGTTGGCGAGGAAGACCGCCATCAGCGTGCCCGCGCCGATCGCGCCCGCCAGATACCCGCCGAGCGCTCCGACGCCGAGGGTGAACCCGACGAAGATGGGGGCCATCACCGCGAGCAGACCGGGCGTCGCCAGTTCGCGCAGCGCGTCCCTGGTGCAGATGTCGACGACCTTGCCGTACTCGGGTGTCTCGCTGTGGTCCATGATGCCCGGCCGCTCCCGGAACTGCCGCCGCACCTCGAAGACCACCGAACCCGCCGACCGCGACACGGCGTTGATCGCCAGCCCGGAGAAGAGGAAGACGACCGCGGCGCCCGCGATGAGGCCGACCAGGTTGTTGGGCTGGGAGATGTCCATGGACAGGGTCATCGCCGCGCCCTCACCACTGAGTCTCTCCCCGACGTCGCGCGCCCCGGTGATGATCGCGTCGCGGTACGACCCGAAGAGCGCGGACGCGGCCAGGACGGCGGTGGCGATGGCGATGCCCTTGGTGATGGCCTTGGTGGTGTTGCCGACGGCGTCGAGGTTGGTGAGCACCTGCGCGCCCGCGCCCTCGACGTCACCGGACATCTCGGCGATGCCCTGGGCGTTGTCGGAGACCGGCCCGAAGGTGTCCATGGCGACGATGACGCCGACCGTGGTGAGCAGTCCGGTGCCGGCGAGCGCCACCGCGAACAGTGCCAGCATGATCGAGGTGCCGCCGAGCAGGAACGCACCGTAGACGCTCAGCCCGATCAACAGCGCCGTGTACACGGCCGATTCGAGGCCGACCGAGACGCCGGCCAGGACGACGGTGGCCGGGCCGGTCAGGGAGGTCTTCCCGATGTCCCGCACCGGGCGGCGGGTGGTCTCGGTGAAGTAGCCGGTCAGCTGCTGGATCACGGCGGCCAGCAGGATGCCGATGGCCACCGCGACGAGCGCCAGCACCCTCGGGTCGCCGCCCTTGCCCTGGATCGCGGCGTCGGTGACCCCGTCGAGGTCGGCGTACGAGCCCGGGAGGTACGCGTACACCGCGGCCGCCACCAGCACCAGGGAGATCACCGCCGACACGAAGAATCCCCGGTTGATCGCCGACATGCCGCTGCGGTCGGCCCGGCGCGGCGCGACCGCGAAGATGCCGATCATGGCGGTGAGCACCCCGATCGCGGGCACCAGCAGCGGGAAGGCGAGCCCCGAGTCGCCGAACGCCGCCTTGCCCAGAATCAACGCGGCGACCAGCGTCACGGCGTACGACTCGAAGAGGTCGGCGGCCATGCCCGCGCAGTCGCCGACGTTGTCGCCCACGTTGTCGGCGATCGTCGCGGCATTGCGCGGGTCGTCCTCCGGAATGCCCTGTTCGACCTTGCCGACCAGGTCGGCGCCCACGTCGGCCGCCTTGGTGAAGATGCCGCCGCCGACACGCATGAACATGGCGATCAGGGCGGCTCCGAGGCCGAAACCCTCCAGCACCTTCGGCGCGTCCGCCGCGTACACCAGCACCACACAGGAGGCGCCCAGCAGGCCGAGCCCCACCGTGAACATGCCGACGACGCCGCCCGTACGAAAAGCGATCTTCATCGCTCTGTGTGAGACCTCGGTGAGATCCTTTTCCGGTTCGCCTTCCGCCGGTGTCGCTTCCCGCGCGGCCGCGGCGACCCGCACATTGCTGCGCACGGCCAGCCACATGCCGATATAGCCGGTGGCCGCCGAGAACGCCGCACCGATCAGGAAGAACACGGACCGTCCTGCCCGCTGGTTCCAGTCGTCGGCAGGCAGCAGCATGAGCAGGAAGAACACGACGACGGCGAATACGCCGAGCGTGCGCAGCTGCCGGGCCAGATAGGCGTTGGCGCCTTCCTGGACCGCCGCCGCGATCTTCTTCATGCTGTCGGTGCCCTCGCCCGCTGCGAGTACCTGGCGCAGCAGCACCCACGCGACCACCAGGGCAGTCAGCGCGACGACCGCGATGACCACCACGAGAAGGCGGTTGCCGTCGGTCAGGACCGCGTCCGCGAGGGTCGTGGGGTGATCCAGCTGATGAGGGGTAGAAAGCCCCGCCATTCGTCCTCCTTGACGCTTGGGCTGAGCTCAAGATGTGGACGGATTCTAGGTACCGGAACCTGATCAAAACAGTGCGCCGTAAACGGAATCTACCGGCAGGCGCTAACACCTTGAAAGCATTTCCGCCCGGTGAGCATTGCCGGACGGCCGAACGATCAGCGAATCAGCCTCCTGTGATCAGCGAATCAGCCTCCTGTGATCGGCGGATTCGCCGCCACGGCGGACGGACCCCGGCCCGAGGCCGGGGAATCCGCCGCCCGTGATCCACGGATCGGCCCGCATGATTCACCGGTCCGGACCTCACCGTTCACCGATCCGCATCTCATGATCCGCACATCCGCACATCCGGGTCACCTGGATCACCGGGATCACCCGGTCGGCGGGTCCGGGCCGGTCCGGGCGGAAGGCGACCGTGTCGGCGGGTGGACCGGTCCCGGCGGCGGGACCGGCGGATCCGGCTCGTGAAGGAGTCCACGAGACGCGGGTGGCAACCGTACGGGGTGGTAGGAACTCCTGACGCAACCACTGTAGGCGGGCGCACTGACAGCCGCACACGCTGAAGGGCCCTGCCTGAGGCAGGGCCCTTCAGCGTGTTTCCGGGCGGGAGATCAGACGGCGGGCGCCGCGGCCGGCGGCGTGGTCGGCCAGGTCATCCGGATCTGGCCGCCGTGCTCCCCGGCCGTGACCTCCACGTCGTCGACGAGTCCGCTGATGACCGCGAGGCCCATGTCGTCCTCCTCGGCGTCCGCGTCGTCCCCGGCCGCACCCGGCGCCCGCTCGCCCGGTGTCGAACGGGGCGCCTCGTCACCGACCGCGATGGAGAACTGCTTCTCCTCCTCGATCAGCAGCACCTGCACCGGGGCGTTCAACCCGGCGCTCTGGTGCAGTCCGACCGCACGGGTGCACGCCTCGCCGACGGCAAGCCTGACCTCGTCGAGGACGGCCTCGTCCACTCCGGCCCTGCGTGCCACCGCGGCCGCCACCAGCCGGGCGGTCCGCACGTGCTCGGGCAGCGCGCTGAAGCGGAGTTCGACGGTGGCCATGCATCCCCCTCATTGCTACGGGCGTGCTTGCGGGGGCCGGGACGCACTTCACCCCGGTCCGCCGGTTGTACGTGCCGAGCCGGGCCGCGGTGACCCGGCGCCGGTCATCAGTCGGTGGCCTGCACCGCTTCCGTGACCGAGGTGTGGATCGGGAACACCTTGGTCAGACCGGTGATGCGGAAGATCTTCAGAATGCGCTCCTGGTTGCACACCAGGCGCAGCGAGCCCTCATGGGCACGCACGCGCTTCAGGCCGCCGACCAGCACGCCGAGCCCGGTGGAGTCGAGGAAGTCCACGCCCTCCATGTCGACGACGAGGTGGAAATTCCCGTCGTTCACCAGCTCGACCAGCTGCTCACGCAACTTGGGCGCGGTATATACGTCGATTTCGCCACCGACCTTGACGATCGTGCGATCGCCGACGGTCTCGGTCGACAGGGACAGGTCCACGGATCCTCCAGCACCTTGCTATCGAGCGGTCGCCCTTGGGCTCCTCGGCGGAGCCCCCGGGAGGTTCGCCAGCCGCGATGGCATTCAATCACTTACCGGCAGGCGTGCACGACGCCTTGAGCCCATTGTCCGTCACGCCGGTGACACACTCGGTGCCGATGGCCAAGAATCACCGATCCGATCGATCCCCGACGGACTCCGCGCTCCGCCCGCCGCCGGACACGATCCTGAACCGGCTCGCCTCGGGTCCGAGCCGGGCCGCGCGCATCACTCATACGGAGCACTTGCCCCCGCGTGCGGGCCGCCATGCCGTCTGGCCCGACCGGATCTCGTCCTCCGTCGTGGCCGCCGTGCAGGCCGCAGGCATCGAGCACCCCTGGGAGCACCAGGCGCGCGCCGCCGAGCACGCCCTGGACGGGGAGTCCGTGGTCGTGGCCACCGGCACCGCCTCCGGCAAGTCGCTGGCGTACCTGGTCCCGGTGCTCTCCACCCTTCTCAAGGGCTCCCGGGCGCCGGGCGGCCGCGGCGCGACCGCGCTGTACCTGGCGCCGACCAAGGCCCTGGCCGCCGACCAGTGCCGCTCGGTGCGCGCCCTCGCCCAGCCGCTGGGCAACGCGGTGCGCGCGGCCGTGTACGACGGCGACACGCCGTTCGAGGAACGCGAGTGGATCCGGCAGCACGGCAACTACGTCCTCACCAACCCGGACATGCTGCACCGCGGCATCCTTCCGTCGCACCCCCGCTGGTCCTCCTTCCTCAAGACGCTGACGTACGTCGTCATCGACGAGTGCCACACCTACCGCGGGGTCTTCGGCTCCCACGTCGCCCAGGTCCTGCGCCGGCTGCGCCGCCTGTGCGCCCGCTACGGCGCCTCGCCCGTGTTCCTGCTCGCCTCGGCGACCGCCGCCGAGCCCGCTGCGGCCGCCGGCCGCCTGACCGGACTGCCGGTGGTGGAGGTCGCCGACGACGCCTCCCCCCGCGGGGAACTGGTGTTCGCCCTGTGGGAGCCGCCGCTCACCGAGCTGCGGGGCGAGAAGGGCGCCCCGGTCCGCCGCACGGCCACCGCGGAGACCGCCGACCTGCTCACCGACCTGACCCTGCAGGGTGTGCGCAGCGTCGCCTTCGTCCGCTCCCGGCGCGGTGCCGAGCTGATCTCGGTGATCGCCCAGGAGAGGCTGGCCGAGGTCGACCGCTCCCTGGCCCGGCGGGTGGCCGCCTACCGCGGCGGCTACCTCCCCGAGGAGCGCCGCGCCCTCGAACAGGCGCTGCACTCGGGCGAACTGCTCGGCCTCGCCGCCACCACCGCCCTCGAACTCGGCGTCGACGTCTCGGGGCTGGACGCGGTCCTGATCTCGGGGTACCCCGGCACCCGAGCGTCCCTGTGGCAGCAGGCCGGCCGGGCGGGCCGCTCCGGCCAGGGCGCCCTGGCCGTCCTGGTCGCCCGCGACGACCCCCTGGACACCTACCTCGTCCACCATCCCGAGGCGCTCTTCGACCGGCCCGTGGAGTCGACCGTTCTCGACCCCGACAACCCCTACGTGCTCGCCCCGCACCTGTGCGCGGCCGCCGCGGAGATCCCGCTGACCCAGGACGACCTGGAGCTGTTCGGCCCCGCGAGCGCCGGCCTGCTGCCGCAGCTGGAGGCCGCGAAGCTGCTGCGCCGCCGCACCCGGGCCTGGCACTGGACGCGCCGCGAGCGGGCCGCCGACCTGGCCGACATCCGCGGCGGAGGAGGCAGCCCCGTGCAGATCGTCGAGGCCGGCACCGGCCGTCTGCTCGGCACGGTCGACGCCGCCTCGGCCCACACGACGGTCCACGAGGGCGCCGTCCACCTCCACCAGGGCCGTACCTACCTCGTCCGCTCCCTCGACCTGGCCGACTCCGTCGCCCTCGTCGCGGAGGCCGATCCGCCCTACTCGACGGTGGCCCGCGACACGACCGCCGTCTCCGTCCTGGAGACCGACACCGAGGTCCCCTGGGGGGACGGCCGCCTGTGCTACGGCTCCGTCGAAGTCACCAACCAGGTCGTCTCCTTCCTCCGCCGGCGCCTCATCACCGGCGAGGTGCTGGGCGAGACCAGGCTGGACCTCCCGCCCCGCGTCCTGCGCACCCGTGCCGTGTGGTGGACGGTCACCGAGGACCAGCTCGACGCCGCCCGGATCGGCCCGGAGATCCTCGGCGGCGCCCTGCACGCCGCCGAACACGCCTCGATCGGCATGCTGCCTCTCTTCGCGACCTGCGACCGCTGGGACATCGGCGGCGTGTCGGTCCCGCTCCATCCCGACACGCTGCTGCCCACCGTCTTCGTCTACGACGGCCACCCCGGGGGTGCCGGCTTCGCCGAGCGCGCCTTCCACACGGCCCGCAGCTGGCTCACCGCCACCCGGGAGGCCATCGCCTCCTGCGAGTGCGAGGCCGGCTGCCCCTCCTGCATCCAGTCCCCCAAGTGCGGCAACGGCAACGACCCGCTGCACAAGCGCGGCGCCGTACGCCTGCTGACCGTGCTGCTCCGCGGGGCCCCGGAGGACACCCCCGAGAACGCCCGACCCCTCGCAGCCCCGGCCACGAGCGACGCCGGCCGCCCGGACCCGGACCCGGAGCGCCCGGGCGTCGCCCTCCGCCGGGCTCCCGGGGGCGCCCACCCCGAGGAAGCACACCCGGCTCCCGCCGAGGAGGCCGGCTACGACGAGGCCGAACCCGACCGCCCGTAGAGCTCGCGGGGAGTGCACCCCACCCCGCCTGGACCCCGGCCGTCCTATCGCGGCCCCGGACCGAGATCCGCCCCCGGGCCGGTCGTGCCGGGCGCCACCCCCGGCGGCGGCCAGAGCGGCTCTCGTGGGTCCGTCCCCGCCGGGCCGGCCCGGGATCTCGCCTCGGCCGTGAAGGGGCCGCGGTCGGAGGCCGCGGTGATCTCCGCGAGGTCGCCCGTCAGCACGCATCGCACCAGTCTCACCGCCTGCGCCCGCGCCACACGCGCCGCGTGCTCGCAGGCGGCCCGCTCGCCCCGGGCCCAGCGATCCGCCGCGGCGAGCGCCGCCAGATCGGCGCCGCGTGCCGCGTGCTGCCGGACCACGACGACCTGTCCCAGCGCGAGCGCGACGCCGAACACGGTACACAGCACCGCGATCGCGCCCACGCCCCACACGGTCGCGGAGCCACGGTCCGCACCCGGCCGTCGCCCCGGGGCCGGGCCCGTCCCCCCGAACAGCCCCGGCTCCGCCGCTTCCCACGCCCTCACGGCCCTGCCCCCACCCTCTGCTCCGCAGCCGCCACGGCCTCCTCCCTCACCTCGAAGGGCAGTCCCGTCAGGACGGGCGGCTCGGCCACCACGGCGACCCGGACGAGATCACCCTGCCGGGTGACACTGACCCTCGCTCCGGCCGGCGCCGCCGCGCGGGCCAGCCTCACGACCGTGTCGTCAGGATCCTGCCGGGCCGCCGCGCGGGCACCCGTCCTGGCCGCGTCCATGCAGCGGATCTGCGCGGTCATCACGAGCAACCCCCACATCAGCGCCATGGTGAACATCACCAGCACCGGCAGCACCAGAGCCGTCTCCGCCGTCACGAACCCGCGGTCCGACCGCTGCTCACACCCCCGCATCGAGGGCCCGTTTCACGACGGCCTGCAACTCGGCGCTGATCTGGCCGCTGGTGACGACCTTGTAGAGCACCACGGCGAAAGCGGCCGCCGCGACGATGCCCAGGGCGTACTCCGAGGTCACCATCCCCGCATCCGCCCGCCATGCCCGGCGCCAGCCGCGCGCCCCACGCACCAGAGCGCCCAACCGCGCCCGAACCACTGCGCACATCCCGACCTCCATGAGTTTTCCGTTCCTTTCCTTGCCTCCAGCCGCCAGGTCGCGCTCTCCGTCGCCCACCTCGCGTTCCACGGACCGCTGCCGACCGGGTGACGGACCGACGGACGCCGACGCACCGTCCGCCCACACCACCGCACCCCCGCACCACCGCACCACCGTCCGCCATCTGTCATCTGTCATCTGTCATCTGTCATCCGTCGCCAGCGCTGCACCACCGTCCGAGCACCCGTCCGACAGTCGGCGTTCAGCGCCGGGCACCGCCGGGCAGTCGACCGCCGGACCTGCCGTGCCTCGCGGCGTCAGGCCGCGCCGTCATGGCAGGCCACCGCCCGCACCACGCCGCCACACCACGCCGCCACACCACGCCGCCGGTCCAGGCCGCACCGCCGGGCCGAGGTGCCGCGGCCCACCCGCGGTCACCGTCCGGCCTCCAGTACCGACCCGGCCAGTCCGATCACCACGGGCAGCACGCCCACCGCGATGAAGGCGGGCAGGAAGCACAGTCCGACCGGAGCCGTGACGAATACGGCCGCCCGTCTGGCGCGGGCCGTCGCCGCGCGGGTCCACTCCGCTCGGGCGTCCGCCGCGAGCCGGGCGACGGGCGCTGCCGCGGGGAGCCCTGAGACCGCGGCTCGCTCCAGCAGCCGCGCCAGGCCCTGCGCGCCCGGGAGTGCGGCGAGCTCCCGCCAGGCCCCGGACGGGTCTCCGCCGAGCCGGACCTCGGCCGCGCCGCAGGCGAGTGCCCTCCCGAAGGGGCCGCCCACGGCGTCACCCACCGCCTGAGCCGCGACCACCGGGCCGGCCCCGGCGGCGATACAGGCCGCCAGGAGATCCGCCGCGAGCGGAAGCTCACCGGACCCCGGAGCGCCCCGCCCGGCCTCATCACCACGTGCAGGCGCCCCGCTGCCCCGACGGTGTCGCCAGCGCCAGAACACGACCGCCCCCGCCAGCCCCGCCAGCACTCCGGTCAGCCCGCCGAACAGCACCCATCCGGCACTCGCCACGCCCACCGGAGGGAGCCATCTCCGCAGCACGGCGACCCTGTGTGACCTCTCCCGCCGGACGACCGCCGCCTCCAACGCGAGCATCGTGGTCAGCCGACGTCTGATCCTGCGTTCGCTTCGCACGCCGGCGATCCGGTGGCCCGCCCAGATCACCGCGAGACCCGCCGCCGGCAGGGCCCACAGCCTGTGGACGATCTCGTGGCTCATGACGCCTCCACTCCCCGGACGATCCGCATCACCCACCACAGACCCGCCCCCTCCAGCACCGCGCCGGCCAGCAGACAGCCCCACCCCGCACCGGTGTGCAGCAGCACCCGCAGCGGGTCCGCGCCGAGAGCGGCCCCGAGCAGCAGACCGAGCACGGGAAGCCCGGCGAGCAGCACCGCGGTGGAACGCGCCCCGGCCAGTTGGGCCCGTAGATCGGCGCACTGATCGCGCTGCGCCCGGAGCGCCCCTTCGAGCCGGTCGATCCCGGCCGCGAGTCCGGCGCCCTGGTCCACGGCCACCTGCCAGCACGCGGCCAGCCCCCGGAGCCCTTCCGCCCCGGGCCGGTCCGCGACGACCGCGAGGGCTTCGGGTACGTCTCCGCCGAAGCGGGCGGCCGCCAGTACGGCGGACCGGCCCTCTCCGAGCCCGCCGGACGCCTGCGCGGCCCGCAGCAGCGCCTCGCCCGGCTGCCGCCCCGCCCGTACCTCGCCGGCGAGTTCGCCGCACAGGGCGATGACCGCGTCGGCCCGGCGGTCCCGCGCGCTGCGGGCCTCGCGGGCCAGCCGTACCCGCCGCAGGACCGGCAACGCGACCGCTCCCGCGACGGCAGGCAGCACCGAGGCACCCAGTACGCCGACCACCAGCCCCGCGACGGGGGACCACCACTCGGGCCGCACCCGCTCCCGCAGCCGGCGCAGCGGGCCGGTCAGCTGTGACCATGCGGGCGGACCCCAACCCACCGCACCGCCGCCGGCCAGCAGTGTCCGCGCCCGCCGGGCACCCGACTGCCGTTCACCGGCCAGCCAGGCCGCTCCCGCCGCACACACCAGGGCCGCCGCGACCCCCGTCTCACTCACCGCGTCCACACGCCTGCTCCCTCCCGATCCGTCCCATCCGGTGCACGTGTCTCACGCCCCTCGCCTGCCCGGCTTCCGTTCTTTCCGTCACTTCCGCCTCTTTCATCGCCTCCATCGCCTCCATCGCCTCCATCGCTTCCGTCGCTTCCATCGCTTCCGTCGCTTCCGTCGCTTCCGCAGCCTCCGTGCTCTTCCAGGCCCGGGCGGCTCTGTCGCCGCTGCTGCTGCCGCTGCTGGTCCAGGCAGTCCTCCCCGAGCAGTTCTCGCAACCGCGTCCAGCCCGGCTCGCGTCGGAAGGCCCGCGCTCCCCAGCGCAACGCCGGCACCGTGTGCACCAGGCCGGCGGAGTCCCTTTCCAGCACGTGCACTTCGGCGACCCTGCGGCGCCCGGTCCCGTCGCGCGCCAGGTGCAGCACCACCGACAGGGCGGCGGCCAACTGGCTGTGCAGTGCGGACCGGTCGAGCCCTGCCGCCGTCCCGAGCGCCTCCAGCCGCGCGGGCACATCGGCGGCGGCGTTGGCGTGCACGGTTCCGCCACCGTCGTGGCCGGTGTTCAGAGCCGAGAGCAGATGCACCACTTCGGGCCCGCGCACCTCGCCCACGACCAGCCGGTCCGGTCTCATCCGCAGGGCCTGGCGGACGAGGTCCTCCAGGGTGACGAGCCCGGCGCCCTCCTGGTTTGCGGGCCTCGTCTCCAGGCGCACGACGTGCGGGTGATCGGGCCGCAGCTCCGCCGAGTCCTCGGCGAGCACGATCCGCTCCTCGGGCCCGACCAGCCCGAGCAGGGCACTGAGCAGGGTCGTCTTCCCGCTTCCGGTGCCTCCGCTGATCAGGAAGGACAGCCGGGCCCGCAGCAGGGCTCGCAGGACGTGGTCCCCTCCCGGCGGAACCGTGCCCGCGGCCACCAGTTCGTCGAGTGTGAACGCACGCGGCCGCACCACCCGCAGGGCCAGGCAGGTGCAGCCGACGGCGACCGGGGGCAGCACCGCGTGCAGCCGGGTGCCGTCGGGCAGCCGGGCGTCGACCCAGGGGCGGGCGTCGTCGAGCCGCCGTCCGGCCACCGCGGCCAGGCGCTGCGCGAGCCGCCGTACCGCGGCCGCGTCGGTGAACGCGACCCGGGTCAGCTCCAGGCCGCCACCCCGGTCGACCCAGACCCGGTCGGGAGCCGACACGAGCACGTCGGTCACGCGGGGATCGGCGAGCAGCGGCTCCAACGGCCCGCTGCCGGTCAGCTCCGACCGCAGCTGTTCGGCCGCTCTGAGTACTTCGGCGTCACCGAGCACCCGCCCCTGCTCCCGCAGCGCCTGCGCCACGCGCGCGGGGGTCGGTTCGGCGCCTGTCTCGGCCAGCCGGCGCCGTACGCCCTCCAGCAGCCCGGGGGTGGCCGCACCGCGGCCGTCGGCCGGCCACGGCATGCCGTGCGAGGGCACGTGAGTGGACGCGTCCCGGCGTCCGGCCGGTCTGACGGACTGGCTTTGGAGCAGCGCCGGGCGGCCGGACAGCAGGTTCGGGTCTCGGCGCGGCGCGGCCGGCTTTCCGGGCCCGGGCAGGCTGGTCATACCGCCCCCGCCTCGGTGAGGGCGCGCTCCCAGAACTCCTTGCAGAAGCGGGCGAGCGGGCCGCGTCCGCCCACGCCGGGCGGGGTCCTGCGCGCGTGCGGGCGCAGCAGTGCGGACTCGACCGGGACCTCGCCGACGAGGGGCAGCCCGAGGAGCCGGGCGACCTCGCGCGCGTCGAGGCCGGGGGCGAAGGGACCGCGGACGGCGACGCGCAGGTCGCGCAGGATCATGCCGAACGCGGAGGCCACGCGCCCGGCCGCGGCGACGGCGCGCAGTTCGGCGGGGGCGACGAGGATGCCGACGTCGAGCTGGGACAGCACCTCGGCCACGCCCTCGTCGAACCGGCGGGGCAGGTCGACGACGACGGTGCCACCGCGGCGCCGGGCGGCGGCGAGCACCGCGCGGACGGCCTGCGGCGGGACGGCGACCCGGTCGCCGCGGTCCCAGCTGAGGACACGCAGCGAGTGCAGTTCGGGCAGCGACTCCTCCAGGGCTCCGCTGCCGACCCGGCCGTGCGACCCCGCGAAGGCGGGCCAGCGCAGTCCTTCGGTGCTCTCGCCGCCGAGCAGGACGTCGAGCCCGCCGCCGAGCGGGTCGGCGTCCACGAGCAGGGCGCGCAGCCCTTCGCGGGCGGCCGTGACGGCGAGGGCGCCGGCCAGGGTGGACGCTCCGGCGCCGCCGCGGCCGCCGATGACCCCGACGGTGAGTGCGGGCCGGCCGACGCCCTCGGCGACGTCGGCGAGTCGGTCGACGAGCCACTGTTCGCCGTCGGGCAGCATCAGCACGTGGTCGGCGCCGATCTCGACGGCGCGCTGCCAGACGCCGGAGTCGTCCTGGTCGTGGCCCACCAGCACCACTCCGCGTCTGCGGGCGGCTCCTCGCACTCGCCCGGAGGCGTCGTCGCCGACCAGGACCAGGGGCGCGGCCTCCCAGCCGCCGCAGCCGTCCCGCCGGGCCGGCAGGGCGGGCCGCACCTCGGGCGTGGCGCCCGCGGCCGCGCACAGCCGGAGCAGGTCGTCGAGGAGATCCGGGTCCTCGGTGACGATGAGCGGCCGGCTCGGCCTGCCTCCCGCGGCGGGCGGTGGATCGTGGGTGATGACGTCGGCCATGGTGCGGCTCCCCCTTCGCTGCGTGTCCCGCGGGGCCCGTGCGGCCCCGCGATTCCCGTGGGTGTGAAGAACCGGGTGAGCGGCTTCCATATGAGGGGCCGCCAGAAACCGGTCAAGCGCGTCCCGCAAACGGAAGAGGTCACGAACTCGCCGTGTTCGGGACGCGCTGGAATCACGGTGCAGCGATCCCGCAAAACGTGTGGATCTTGGTCGATATCTGTGGACGGCCGAGTGGTTGTGAATATCTCCTTCACCCATACCGGTGACCGTGCACCGTCTCCAGTACGACACCCGCAGAGGAGTCCGACAACTACTCCACGTAATCAATCATGGGCATGACAATCACTCTGCCATCGTCACCCGGATACGGCCCGACGCCGCGCGGAACACAGGAAAACCCACCCGGACATGCGACGACCCCCGCCGGGGGGGAGAGCGGGGGTCGTCCCCACGGCCGACTCGGGGGGGGAGGAGTCGGGCCGGGTTAGCACGGTCGCGAACGATCCGTGACTTCCATGGTGTACCCGAGAGCCTTCTCAGGCAAACCCACACGCCCTACCTTACGCCGAATGGGCTGCGCCTATGCTCAGAGGCGTGGAAAACCACTCGATGCCCCGCACAGCCGCCTTCTTTGACCTGGACAAGACGGTCATTGCGAAGTCGAGCACACTCACGTTCAGCAAGTCGTTCTACCAAGGCGGGCTGATCAACCGCAGGGCCGCCCTGCGCACCGCATACGCCCAGTTCGTCTTCCTCGTCGGCGGCATGGACCACGACCAGATGGAACGGACCCGCGACTACCTGTCCCAGATGGTGCGCGGCTGGAACGTCCGGCAGGTCAAGGAGATCGTCGCCGAGACCCTGCACGACATCGTCGACCCGATCATCTACGACGAGGCCGCCTCCCTGATCGAGGAACACCACGTCGACGGCCGCGACGTGGTGATCGTCTCCACCTCGGGCGCGGAGGTCGTCGAGCCCATCGGTGAGCTGCTGGGCGCCGACCGCGTGATCGCCACCCGGATGGTCGTGGGGGACGACGGCTGCTTCACCGGGGAAGTGGACTACTACGCCTACGGGCCGACCAAGGCGGAGGCGATCAGGGAGTTGGCCGAGTCCGAGGGGTACGACCTCTCGAGGTGCTACGCCTACAGCGACTCGGCGACCGATCTTCCGATGCTGGAGGCGGTCGGCCATCCGCACGCCGTCAACCCGGACCGCACCCTGCGCCGCGAGGCCCTCGCCCGGGGGTGGCCGGTTCTGGACTTCCACCGGCCCGTGCGGCTCAAGCAGCGGCTGCCCGCCTTCTCCGTGCCGCCGCGGCCGGCGCTCGTCGCCGCGGCTGCCATCGGGGCGGCGGCGGCCACCGCGGGGTTCGTCTGGTACGCCAGCCGCCGCCGTGCCGCGACGGCCTGACCTGCGCCTGCCTCGGCACAGCCGGGCGCACCGGGAAACGGAGGCCGGCCTTCATCCCGTTTGAGCGGGAAAGTAAAGAAGTATGGCCAGGACTACCACTTGCTCCCGACCTGGAGTACAAAGGAGTCAACGGCCCGCGAGACCAAGGACATCCGCGAGGATCACCTCAACTACGCATTCGGCCCCACGGACCGCGCATGGACACCGGGCACCCACGCGACGTCGACCCGTCGAATACGGGCCAGCCGCACCAGGTGACGGGCAAAGATCCCGACCTGATGGGCAACACATCGAGGACGCTTGGTAACCGGGTGAACATGCCAGCGGCGGTACGAGAACTCGTACCGCCGCAACCTCTTTCCGGGGTCCCGAACGGCGGCCCCCGCCCGGGTGTCCGCCGGACGCCGTCCGTCCGCTTCCCGCCCGGATGTTTCCCGCCCAGACGCTTCCGACTGCAGGCGACCGGAGGAGCGGAGGAGCGGAGACACCCTCCGTCCCCGGCATGCACGCGGACGGCCCCCTGGTCCGACCGGCGGCAGGAACCCCGGCGCGGGGCGGCCGCGCCTAGGTGTATTGCCCTGTGAGGTTGGGGACGCGGCTGGCGGGTGGTTTGCCCTTCAGCGCGGTGTGTCCGCGGTGGTGATTGTAGGTGTGCAGCCACTGGGGGAAGGCGTCGCGTCGTTCCTGTTCTGAGCGGTAGGGGCGGGCGTAGGCCCATTCGTCGAGCAGGGTGCGGTTGAGGCGTTCGACCTTGCCGTTGGTCTGGGGCCGGTAGGGCCGGGTTCGTTTGTGGGTGATCCCGGCCGCTGCCAGCGTGTCGCGCCAGGCGTGGGACTTGTAGCAGGAGCCGTTGTCGGTCAGGACGCGCTCGACGGTGATCCCGACGCCGGTGAAGTAGGCGTGGGCCCGGGTCCAGAAGGCGGTGGCGGTTTCTTTCTTCTCGTCGGTGAGGATCTCGCTGTAGGCGAGGCGGGAGTGGTCGTCGACGGCGGTGTGGATGTAGCTGTAGCCGGCGTTCCGGCGGTTCTTGCGGCCGGCCTGGCGGCCCAGGGTCTTGTGGCCGCCGCCGTCGGGGATGTTGCCGGGCTTCTTGATGTCCACGTGCACCAGTTCGCCGGGACGTTCGCGTTCGTAGCGGCGTATGTTCCGGCCGGTGGCCCGGTCCAGGTGCGTGAGGCGGGCCAGGCCGTAGCGGGTCAGGACCCGGTGGACGGTGGAGGGCACCAGGTCCAGCAGGTGCGCGATGCGGGCCGGTCCCCACCGGCGCAGGAGCCGGATCTTGATGATCCGGCGTTCGGTGCGGGTCGGCGTCCGCCGGGGGCTGTGGTGCGGGCGGGAGGAGTGGTCGGCCATTCCGGCCTCGCCCAGGGCCCGGTAGCGGGCGGCCCACCGCTGGGCGGTGGTGGGCGAGACCTGGAACCGCTCGGCGGCCCGCCGCAGCGGCCAGCCGTCCTCGACCACACAGCGGGCCAGGCGCAGGCGTCCGGTCTCGGTCAGGGGTGCATTACGGTGGGGCACGAGGGCCTTTCTGGTCGGTGTAGACGTCGCAATCCACACCGAACCCGGAAGGCCCTCACCCGTTCAAGCAGTCCCAGCCGAGACCTCCATCACCCGTCCACAACCTCCCGGGGCGATACACCTAGAAGGCTGCTGAAAATCTGGTGTTCTGGCCCCGGCTCGGTGGAGTCGGGGCCAGTCTTGTAGGCATGCAGGGGGAATGGGCCGGGGAGCCGGTCGGGCCGGATGTGTGGGAGACGTGCCGGGAGCTGATCCCGGCGGGGAGTGTGTTCGCGTTCCTGGCCGAGCACCGCGAGGTGCTGTTCCCGGCGGAGATGTTCGCGGACATGTATCCCTCGTCCAACGGCCGTCCGAGTCTGCCGCCACAGGTCCTGGCCGCGACCGTGGTGCTGCAGAGCCTGCACGGGCTGTCGGACTTCGAGGTCGTTCAGGAATTGCGGTGTGACCTGCGGTGGAAGGCCGCTTGCGGGCTCGGCCTGCACGACACCGCGTTCGATCCGTCGTTGTTGACGTACTTCCGGCGCCGCCTGCGCAACTCGGCCGATCCGACGCGGATCTTCACCAAGGTCAAGGAGGTCGTGGCCGCGACCGGGGTGCTCAAGGGCAAGCAGCGGCGGGCGCTGGACTCCACCGTCCTCGATGACGCGGTGGCCACCCAGGACACCGTCACCCAGATCATTTCCGCGATCCGGCGGGTGATCCGAGAGGTTCCCGGCGGCCAGGAGACGGCCGGCCGGTGGTGCACGGCCCACGACTACACCAACCCGGGCAAACCGAGGATCGCCTGGGACGACGAGACGGCCCGCGCCGCGCTGGTCGACGCGCTGGTCACCGACGCCCTCAACCTGCTCGGACACCTGCCCGAGCAGAACCTGGGCGAGAAGGCGGCGGACGCCGTCGGCCTGCTGGCCCTGGTCGCCGGACAGGACGTGGAACCCGCCAAGGACTCCGACGGCCGCGACGGCCGCTGGCGCATCGCCAAGCGCACAGCACCCGACCGGACGGTGTCCACCGTCGACCCCGACGCCCGGCACATCCACAAGAACCGCACCCGCCACCAGGACGGCTTCAAAGGACATGTCTCCTTCGAGCCGGAGACCGCACTGTTCACCGCCGTCGCCCTGACCGGCGGCTACGGGCCCGGCAACCACGAGGCCGCCATCGCCGCCGACCTGCTGGCCGACGAAGAAGAGGGCACGGAGTTAACCGTGCTCGGCGATTCCGCCTACGGCACCGGCGAACTGCGCGAGCGCCTTCAAGGCCAGGGCCACACCCTGGTGATCAAACCGCCGCCGATCCGGACGGCCGTCCCCGGCGGCTTCACCATCGACGACTTCCGCCTCGACCTGGCCGCCGGCACCGCGACCTGCCCGGCCGGACACACCGCCAACCTCGGGCAGGTCAAAGCAGACGGCGCCCGCACCGCCCAGTTCAAACGCCTCTGCGCCGACTGCCCCCTGCGGGAACGCTGCACCACCTCCAAGACCGGACGCACCGTGAACGTCCACCCCCAGCACGAACTGCTGGCCGCCGCCCGCCACCAGGCCGCCACCGACCCCGCCTGGCAGGACGAATACCGCCGATGGCGGCCCCCCGTCGAACGCGCCATCGCCTGGCTCGTCGGCAAAGGCAACCGCAGAGTCCCCCACCGCGGCGTGATCGCCAACAACATCTGGCTCCACCACCGCGCCGCCGCCCTCAACCTCCGCCGACTGATCAACCTCGGACTCACCCGGACCAGCACTACCTGGCACCTCACCCCCGCCACCGCATAGGGAAAGGGGCCATCCGGCCTCAGGCCGGACAGCCCCCAACAAGATTTTCAGCAGCCTTCTAGGGCGTGTTTCGAAAGTAGCGTCGTCTGCCCGAAGGGCAGGCCTGGCGGCGTCTGGTGCGTGCGATCGCAAGGCGGAGGGTCGCCCCGATACTGGATGTATCGGGGCGAGCCCGACAACGCGGCGAGCGTGCGTGCCAGACGCCGCCAGGCAGGCGGGACTTTCGAAACACGCCCTACGCCGCCCCGCGCTGGAGTGCCTCGCAGACCGCGGTGGACTCGCGCGCACCCAGCACGACAGCGCTGCCGCAGTGGGCGATCCAGGCCGCCATGCCCTCGGGCGTGCCGGACGCATAGCCGTCGAGCGCCGCCACATAGGCGGCCCGGCCCAGCTCGGCGTGGCCGACCTCGGCCGGACAGACGGACTTCGGATCCAGACCGCTGCCGACCAGGACGATCCGCTCGGCCGCCCGCGCCACGAGCCCGTTCAGCGAGCCGAACGGACGCAGCGCCATCAGCTCACCGTGCACCACGGCCGCCGTGACCAGCGCCGGAGCCGAGCTGCCCGCCACGATCAGCTCCGACAGCGCCTCCAGGCGACCGGCGACCGCGTCGGCATCCGGCAGCGGAAGCTCCACCAGTGGCTCGTCGACCGGCTCGCCCGCCAGGCGCGGCCGCCCCGTGCGACCGGTGTCGGCCGCCGCCGCGACCAGGTGCAGCCGGGCCAGCACACGCAAGGGCGACTGACGCCAGATGGACAGCAGCTGCCCCGCCTCGGCCGTCAGCCGCAGCGCGCCTCCCATCACCTGCGCCTCGTCGCCGCCGCTGAAGTCGGTGCGCCGGCGCACCTCCTCCAGGGCCCAGTCCGCGCCCGACAGAGCCGCCGAGCCGCGCGCCCCGCGCAACGCCGCCTCGGACGTGACCTCGTTGCCGCGACGGCGCATGACCCGGTGGCCGTAGACGCGGTCCACGGACTTGCGCACGGTTTCGACGGAGTCGGGCACACCGGGCAGTGCGCCCAGGGCCGCGATCGGATCGGCGGTCGCACCAGTCGTACTCATGGGTACGACAGTACGCAACCCGCGCCCGCGCCCCACGAAGGAGTGGTCTTCTTCACGTACGGCCCGCCCCTGCGCACTCTGCGCCACTACGCTTTCTGAACATGAAAATTGCTTTCGTCGGGAAGGGCGGCAGCGGCAAGACGACCCTGTCCTCCCTCTTCGTCCGCCATCTGGCAGCCAGCGGAGCACCGGTCGTCGCAGTCGACGCCGACATCAACCAGCATCTGGGCGCCGCGCTCGGCCTCGACGAGGCGGAGGCGGCGGGCCTGCCCGCCATGGGCGAGCGACTGCCGCTGATCAAGGACTATCTGCGCGGCAGCAACCCGCGCATCGCCTCCGCGGCGACGATGATCAAGACGACACCGCCCGGTCAGGGCTCGCGGCTGCTGCGGGTGCACGAGGACAACCCGGTCTACGACGCCTGCGCCCGGCCGGTGGAACTCGACGGCGGTGCCGTCCGTTTGATGGTCACCGGCCCCTTCACCGACGCGGACCTGGGGGTCGCCTGCTACCACTCCAAGACCGGAGCGGTGGAGCTCTGCCTCAACCACCTGGTCGACGGCCCCGGCGAGTATGTGGTCGTCGACATGACGGCAGGTTCCGACTCCTTCGCCTCGGGCATGTTCACCCGCTTCGACATGACGTTCCTCGTCGCCGAGCCGACCCGGAAGGGGGTCTCCGTCTACCGCCAGTACAAGGAGTACGCCCGCGACTTCGGCGTCGAACTGAAGGTCGTGGGCAACAAGGTGCAAGGCCCGGACGACCTCGACTTCCTGCACGCCGAGGTCGGGGAGGACCTGCTCGTGACCGTGGGCCACTCCGACTGGGTGCGCGCCATGGAGAAGGGCCGCCCGCCACGGTTCGCCTTCCTGGAAGAGGCCAACCGCGACGCCCTGAGCACCCTGCACACAGCCGTCGATGCGACGTACGCACGGCGCGACTGGGAGCGCTACACCCGCCACATGGTGCACTTCCATCTGAAGAACGCCCGGTCGTGGGGCGACGAGCGCACCGGGGTCGACCTGGCGGCGCAGATCGACCCCGGTTTCGTCCTCGGCGAGAGCGTCACGCAGCCGGCGTGAGCCCCGCCCGGTACGGCACCGTCAGGACCCGGCCGCCGGGGCTCCCGGCACGCCCTTCGGGGCCGGGGCGGCCGGGCTGCCCGACAGGAAGGACTGCCAGCCCTGCGCGGGCGCCTCGCCGACGCCCAGGGTACGCAGCTTGGCCAGCGTCGTCGGGTCCTGCGCGTCCAGCCAGTCGGCGAGCTGCCGGAAGGACACGCAGCGCACCTCCGAACGGGTGCAGACCCGCTCGATGACCTCCTGGACGGCGCGCATGTAGGTGCCGCCGTTCCAGGACTCGAAGTGGTTGCCGATGATCAGAGGCGCGCGGTTGCCGTTGTAGGCGCGGTCGAAGCCGGCCAGCAGGCCGTCACGCATCTGGTCACCCCAGAAGGCGTGCTTGCCCGGATCGCCCTGGGTCGCGGTGCCCGACTGGTTGACCATGAAGTTGTAGTCCATGCTGAGCTGCTCGAAGGAATGGCCGGGGAAGGGGACCAGCTGCATCGACAGATCCCACAGCCCCTCCTTCTTGCCGGGCCACACCTGGTTGTTGACGCCGCTGGTGTCATAGCGGAAGCCCAGCTCCCGGCCGGCCTTGCGGAAGTTCTCCTGACCCTCCAGACAGGGCGTGCGGGCGCCGACGAGCTCCTTCTCGTAGTCGAAGGGCAGCGGGGCGGCCTTCGTCATCCCGGTGTTCGTCTTCCAGGACTTCACGAAGTGCTTGGCCTGCGCGATCTCGTCCTTCCACTCCTCGACCGACCACTCGCCGACACCGCCGCCCTTGCCGCAGAAGTGGCCGTTGAAGTGCGTGCCGACCTCGTTGCCCTCCAGCCACGCCAGACGCAGCTGCTTGACGGTGTCGGCGATGCCCTGCCTGTCGTTGAAACCGATGTCCGAGCGGCCCGGTGAGTGCTGCGGGGGCCGGTAGAGATCGCGCTTGTCCTCGGGCAGCAGGTACACGCCGCTGAGGAAGTAGGTCATGGTCGTGTTGTTGTCCTTGGCGACCTTGCGGAAGTGGGAGAACAGCCGCTGACTGTCCTCGCCCGCGCCGTCCCAGGAGAACACGACGAACTGCGGTGGTTTCTGACCGGGCTTCAGCCGCTCCGCCCGCGGCAGGTGCGGCTGCGCGCCGGTGTACGCGGTGGAACCGTCGCCGATGAGACGGACCACCTTCGCGGGTGCCGGGGCCGGTTTCACCTTCTGCGGTCCGGGCGCTCCCTGGTCGGCGTCCCGGGCGCCGTTCGCGCAACCGGCCAGGGACGCGGCGCAGGCCGCTACGGCCACGGCGCCCACGGCGATCCTCTGGGTGGCGGCCATCTTCCGCCCACCTTCTTCCTTCTCTCGGGCCCATGCTGATGACGGCGTGTGCGAGCTGATGTGCCGGGACGAACCGACAGCGCCGCCAACCTCGCACGGGACCGGGACGGAATTAGTACGACAAGCCGACCAGAAGACCACTTCACTCTTTGTGGTGACGCGTTAGCCCAAATGCGTCGAATGTCCATGCTGAGCCTTTACTCTGCATTACGATCCGTTTACCGAGCGTTGATCCATCCCGCCGCTGCACGCCGTGACCCACGGCCGCGACCGACCCCGCCCCGGCGGGGACCCCCCTGCTTCCGCGACCGCGCCGCCCCGGAGGAGACGGGAACATGTCAGCCAGCGTCCCCGCACACCCCCAGCCCCTGGACTCCGCACCCGTGACGAAGGAGGCGCCAGCCGACTCCACCCGCACCGAACGCATCCACCGGCCGCACAGCCCGCCGACGGGCCCGCACCGCCGACGGGCCCGCCTCTCGGGCGCCGACGTGTCCGCGTCGATCGCGGTCTTCCTGATCGCCCTCCCCCTCTCTCTGGGCATCGCCCTCGCCACCGACGCCCCGCTCCAGGCCGGCCTGGTCGCCGCCGCGGTCGGCGGCATCGTCGCGGGGCTCCTCGGCGGCTCCCCGCTCCAGGTCAGCGGTCCCGCCGCCGGGCTGACGGTCGTCACCGCCGACCTCATCCACCGGTACGGCTGGCGCACCACCTGCGCCATCACCCTCCTCGCCGGATGCACCCAACTCCTGCTCGGCAGACTGCGGGTGGCCCGTACCGCGCTCGCCGTCAGCCCCGCGATCGTCCACGGCATGCTCGCCGGAATCGGCGTCACCATCGCCGTCGCCCAGCTGCACATCGTCCTCGGCGGCACCCCGCAGAGCGCGGTCCTCGACAACCTGACCGCCCTGCCCGCCCAACTGGCGCATCTGCACCCCGCGGCCGTGCTGATGAGCATCCTCACCCTCACCCTGCTGCTGCTCTGGCCCAGACTCCCCGGCCGGATCGGCCGACTGCTGCGCGCCGTCCCGGCCCCGCTCGTCGCGGTCGCCGGAG
Source organism: Streptomyces sp. B8-7 (assembly GCF_058833805.1). NCBI lineage: Bacteria > Bacillati > Actinomycetota > Actinomycetes > Kitasatosporales > Streptomycetaceae > Streptomyces > Streptomyces sp. B8-7. The sequence continues at coordinate 243,434 of NZ_JBYRRL010000004.1, forward strand.
CCACCGCCACCGCCTCGCTCACCGCACTCAGCCTGCCCAAGGTGGAGTTGCCGTCCTGGAGCAGCCACGCCCTGGCCGGCCTGCCCGAGGGTCCGGTGGCCGGTCTCGCCGCGGCTGTCCTCACCATCACGCTGGTGTGCAGCGTGCAGTCGCTGCTCGGCGCGGTCGCCGTGGACAAGCTGATCGCCGCGCGACGAGCCGCGCACGTCGGCCCCGGCACGGCCGACTCCGACGCGGCCGCGTCCGGGACAGCCCTGCACGGCACCGAGGAGTCCGGCTCCGGGCCCGGCCACAGCCCCGACCGGCCCCGACCGGGACAGCCCGGACCCGGCCGGCGCGGAAGAGGACGAGCCGATGCCGGCCCGGGACGCGACCCCGCCCGGTCCGATCTCGACCGCGAACTCCTCGGCCAGGGAGCGGCCAACATCGTCTCAGGCGCCCTCGGAGGACTGCCCGTTGCCGGTGTGGCCGTGCGCAGCTCGGCGAATGTCCGATCCGGTGCCGTCAGCCGGAACTCCACGATGCTGCACGGCGTTCTCGTAGTAGTCGCCGCGCTGCTGATGGTCCCGATCCTGGAGCTCATCCCGCTCGCCTCACTCGCCGCCCTGGTGATGGCCGTCGGCATCCAGATGGTGTCCCTCAACCACATCCGCACGGTGACCCGCCACCGAGAGGCACTCGCCTACGCCGCCACCATCTCCGGCGTGGTGCTCCTCGGAGTCCTGGAAGGCGTGGCACTCGGCATCGCCGTGGCCGTCGCCGTCGCCCTCCACCGCCTCGCCCGCACCCGCATCACCCACGACGAGCAGGAAGGAGTCCACCACGTACATGTCCGCGGCCAGCTGACGTTCCTCGCGGTACCGAGGCTCAGCCGCGTCCTGCATCTCGTACCCCAAGGCGCCTCGGTCGTCGTGGAGCTGGACGGCTCGTTCATGGACCACGCGGCCTACGAGACACTGCAGGACTGGCAGAGCACGCACACCGCCCAAGGAGGCACGGTCGAACTGACCGGGCGCCGCGCCGGAGTCCGGATCGCCGAGCCCGCCCAACTCGCGGACCTCCGCGAGGACCACGTCACCACCGACGGGCGCTCCCCGGCCGGCACGTCCGACTGCCGCTGCCGCCCCTGGACGCCCTGGCGCAACCACCAGTGCGCGAGGCCGCGGACCCCGGCGGCCCCGGACGCGGGCACGGACCAGGACACCGGTCTGCTCCCGTACGGCGACCCCGCACAGGGGCACACCCCGGCCCAGGGCGCCAAGGGCCCGCTCCCCGACCTCACGCACCCTCTCAGCGACCCGCCCACCCGCACACCGGAAGGAGCCCTCGAACAGAACAGCACGCCGGGACCGCCCCTCGGCCCACCCCTCCTCGGCAGAGCCCCCGAGCTCCGGGGGGCCGCCGCACCCTCCTCGGCGCCGGCCACGGGCGACGCCCCCGGCCCCTCCACCGGGGGCCGGCCGTCCGGCCCATCCGGCGGACAGCCGCACGGCACCGCCCGGCGGACAGCACCCTCCGCCGGACTCCGCCCCGGAGGGGAGGACACGGGTGAGCACCAACTGGTCCGTGGCATGAGCGCGTTCCAGAGCAACACCGCCCCCAGAGTGCGGGGCGAGCTGGCACGGCTGGCCCGCGAGGGCCAGCGTCCCGCCCAGCTGTTCCTGACCTGTGCCGACTCGCGCGTGGTCACCTCGATGATCACTTCCAGTGGTCCGGGCGACCTGTTCGTGGTCCGCAACGTGGGCAACCTCGTGCCGCTGCCGGGCGCGGAGAGCGGCGACGACTCGGTCGCGGCGGCGATCGAGTACGCGGTGGACGTGCTGAACGTACGGTCCATCACGGTGTGCGGGCACTCGGGATGCGGTGCCATGCAGGCGCTGCTCAACTCCGAGCCGGGGGGTGTACAGACACCGCTCAAGCGGTGGCTGCGGCACGGCCTGCCGAGCCTGGAGCGGATGGCGGACGGCAGCCGGCCCTGGGCCCGGATCGCCGGGCGGCGCCCCGCGGACGCCTTCGAGCAGCTGTGCCTGACCAACGTGGTCCAGCAGTTGGAGCATCTGCGCGCTCACGAGTCGGTCGCCCGCGCGCTCCGGCAAGGTGCGCTGGAGCTCCACGGGGTGTACTTCCACGTGGGCGAGGCACAGGCGTACCTCCTCACGGGCGGAGCGGGAGGGGAGCTGTTCACTCACGTCACCGGGGCGGAGGAACTGCCCAGCCCGGCGTGACACGGGCGGCCGGCAGGCGTGCGCCCCTGGACCCGGCCCGCCTGTGCGCCCCACGCGCCCGACACCCGGTCCCCGTACGGCAGGGGCCGGCACCCATGGGGCCGGGGCCCGGTCGGCCCCGGCGCCCGTCAAAGGCGCCGGGCCTCCGGACCCACCACCCGTCGCTCCCGGGCGCATCCCGGCGGACCGCACCGGAGCTCCGGGCGGGGCGGCCCGAGCAGCCGGGCGGGGCTGCCCGGCCCCGGCTGCCTGCACCCGCCCGCTGCCTCCGGCCTCGGCTCTCCTGGGAACCCCGGAGTGCCGCCTGGCGGCGACTCGCTGCGCCGGGCCGCCGCCAGGCGAGTCGGGCACACGGGGAAGTGCCGCTCGCGGCCGGCGCGCAGACCGCCGCACGGTGAACCCGAGGGCCGGGGCGTCCGTGTGAACCGTCGTACGCCCGGTCACGGGGACGGACGCGCCGGTCCATGGCCCGGCATCTCGACCCCGACAGGTCTACACCAATTCTCGGCCGACCCTTGTCATCGGCCCCCCTGGTCTGATGAGCTGTGGCCTGGGACACAACGGACACCCCGGGAAAGGGAGATGTCGTGAGCAACGAGAGCCTGGCCAACCTGCTCAAAGAGGAGCGCAGGTTCGCGCCGCCCGCGGACCTGGCCGCGAACGCCAACGTCACAGCGGAGGCGTACGAGCAGGCCAAGGCTGACAGGCTCGGTTTCTGGGCCATGCAGGCCCGGCGCCTGACCTGGGCCAAGGAACCGGCCGAGACCCTGGACTGGTCCAACCCGCCGTTCGCGAAGTGGTTCAAGGACGGCGAGCTGAACGTCGCGTACAACTGCGTCGACCGCCATGTCGAGGCCGGCCACGGCGACCGCGTCGCCATCCACTTCGAGGGCGAGCCGGGCGACAGCCGGGCCATCACCTACGCCGAGCTCAAGGACGAGGTGTCCCGGGCCGCCAACGCGCTGCTGGAGCTGGGTGTCCGCGCGGGCGACCGAGTGGCCGTCTACATGCCGATGATCCCGGAGACCGCGGTCGCGATGCTGGCGTGCGCGCGGATCGGCGCCGCGCACTCGGTCGTGTTCGGCGGCTTCTCCGCGGACGCGCTCGCGACCCGCATCAAGGACGCCGACGCCAAGGTCGTCATCACCGCGGACGGCGGCTACCGGCGCGGCAAGCCGTCCGCCCTCAAGCCCGCCGTGGACGAGGCGATCGGCAAGGTGGACAACGTCGAGCACGTGCTGGTGGTCCGCCGCACCGGCCAGGACGTCGCCTTCACCGAAGGCCGGGACGTGTGGTGGGACGACATCGTCGCCCGCCAGCCCGCCGAGCACACCGCCGAGGCGTTCGAGGCCGAGCACCCGCTGTTCATCCTCTACACGTCCGGGACGACCGGCAGGCCGAAGGGCATCCTGCACACCTCCGGCGGTTACCTCACCCAGGCCGCCTACACCCATCACGCCGTCTTCGACCTCAAGCCGGAGACCGACGTGTACTGGTGCACCGCGGACGTCGGCTGGGTGACCGGCCACTCGTACATCGTCTACGGGCCGCTCGCCAACGGCGCCACCCAGGTCATGTACGAGGGCACCCCGGACACCCCGCACCAGGGCCGCTTCTGGGAGATCGTGCAGAAGTACGGCGTGACGATCCTCTACACGGCGCCCACCGCCATCCGTACGTTCATGAAGTGGGGCGACGACATCCCCGCGAAGTTCGACCTCAGCAGTCTCCGGGTGCTGGGCTCGGTGGGGGAGCCGATCAACCCCGAGGCCTGGATCTGGTACCGCAAGCACATCGGCGCGGACCGGGCCCCGATCGTGGACACCTGGTGGCAGACCGAGACCGGCGCGATGATGATCTCCCCGCTGCCGGGGGTCACCGAGACCAAGCCGGGATCCGCCCAGCGCCCGCTGCCCGGCATCTCCGCGACCGTCGTCGACGACGAGGCCCGCGAGGTGCCGAACGGCGGCGGTGGCTATCTGGTGCTGACCGAGCCGTGGCCGTCGATGCTGCGCACCATCTGGGGCGACGACCAGCGGTTCATCGACACCTACTGGTCGCGGTTCGAGGGAAAGTACTTCGCCGGCGACGGGGCGAAGAAGGACGACGACGGTGACGTCTGGCTGCTGGGCCGGGTGGACGACGTGATGCTGGTGTCCGGGCACAACATCTCCACCACCGAGGTGGAGTCCGCGCTGGTGTCGCACCCGTCCGTGGCGGAGGCGGCCGTGGTCGGGGCGGCCGACGAGACGACCGGGCAGGCGATCGTCGCGTTCGTCATCCTGCGCGGTACGGCGTCCGAGAACGACTCCCTCGTGGACGAGCTGCGCAGCCACGTCGGCGCCACGCTCGGCCCGATCGCCAAGCCTCAGCGGATCCTGCCGGTGGCCGAGCTGCCCAAGACCCGCTCCGGCAAGATCATGCGGCGGCTGCTGCGGGACGTGGCGGAGAACCGCCAGCTCGGTGACGTCACCACCCTGACCGACTCCACGGTGATGGACTTCATCCAGGCGAAGCTCCCGGCCGCGACCAGCGAGGACTGAGCACCCGGCTCCCGGCGCGGACCGGCCGCCCGGCCCGCGCCGCAGGAGCGGAGCACCGCGCTCCGAGACCCGGGAGAGGCACCCGGCACCCCCCGCGCCGGGTGCCTCTTTTGCGCTTAACGTGAGGATGATCGGACGGCCCCGACGCACCTTAGGTAAACTAAGCAAAAAGGTGCGCCGGGAAGTCTGGTCGGCATGCGCTCCGTCCTGCCCACCGACCGGAGGTCCTCCTCGTGGCCGCGCCCCGCAACACCGCCCCCCGCAAGTTCCTCGGACGCATGTCCCTGCCCGAGCGCACCTACGTGGCGGACGCCCTGCGCACCGAGACCGTCGGCGGCATCCTGCTCCTGGTCGCCGCGGTGGCCGCACTGCTCTGGGCGAACATACCGGCGCTGCAGGACAGTTACGACACGGTCTCGCACTACCACTTCGGGCCGTCCGCGCTCGGCCTCGACCTCTCCGTCGCCCACTGGGCCGCCGACGGCCTCCTCGCGATCTTCTTCTTCGTGGCCGGCATCGAGCTGAAGCGCGAGCTCGTCGCGGGCGATCTGCGCGACCCCAAGGCGGCCGTGCTGCCCGTGGTGGCCGCGGTGTGCGGCATGGCGGTACCCGCCCTGGTCTACGTCCTCACCAGCACCACGGGCGGCGGCTCCCTGAAGGGCTGGGCGGTCCCCACGGCCACCGACATCGCCTTCGCGCTCGCGGTGCTGGCGGTCATCGGCACCTCCCTGCCCAGCGCGCTGCGGGCCTTCCTGCTCACCCTGGCCGTGGTCGACGACCTGTTCGCCATCCTGATCATCGCGGTGTTCTTCACCGACCAGATCGAGCTCCCCGCGCTCGGCGGCGCCGTCCTGGGCCTCGCCCTGTTCTGGCTGCTGCTGCGCAGGGGCGTCCGCGGCTGGTACGTGTACGTGCCGCTGGCCCTGGTCATCTGGGGGCTGATGTACAACAGCGGCATCCACGCCACGATCGCGGGCGTGGCCATGGGCCTGATGCTGCGCTGCACCACCCACGAGGGCGAGGACCACTCCCCCGGTGAGCGCATAGAACACCTGGTGCGCCCGGTGTCGGCGGGGCTCGCCGTCCCGCTGTTCGCCCTGTTCAGCGCGGGCGTGTCGGTGTCGGGCGGCGCTCTGGCGGACGTGTTCACCCGGCCGGAGACCCTCGGTGTGGTCCTCGGTCTCGTCGTCGGCAAGACAGTCGGCATCTTCGGCGGCACCTGGCTGACCGTCCGCTTCACCCGCGCCACCCTCAGCGAGGAACTGGCCTGGCCGGACGTCTTCGCCGTCGCCTCGCTGGCCGGCATCGGGTTCACGGTGTCGCTGCTCATCGGCGAGCTGGCCTTCGACGGCGACCCCACGCTCACCGGCGAGATCAAGGCCGCCGTCCTGATGGGCTCGCTCATCGCGGCGACCCTCGCCACCGTCCTGCTCAAGATCCGCAACGCCAAGTACCGCCGCCTGTGCGAGGACGAGGAACGCGACGAGGATCTCGACGGAATCCCCGACATCTACGAGCAGGACGACCCGGCCTACCACCTGCGGATGGCGGAGATCCACGAGCACAAGGCCGCCGAGCACCGCCGTCTGGCGGAGGAGAAGGCCGCGGCGCGGCTTGCCGAAGTGACGGGTGGGGCAGGCGAGGGGAACGACCGTCCGGCATGATCTGACGGGACGGTACAAAAGACTCGACATCCAGCCCCAGTCAGAAGAGGGAGACCGCGATGAGCGCACCCGACGGCAGCCCGGTCGGCGCAGAACGCAGCATCGGCCAGTTGTTCGCCTCCGCGACGAACGAGTTGTCGGCGCTCGTGCACGACGAGATCGCGCTGGCGAAGGCTCAGCTCAAGCAGGACGTCCGGCGCGGCGCGGTCAGCGGCGGTGCCTTCGCCGTGGCGGGGGCGGTGCTGCTGTTCTCGCTGCCCATGCTCAACTTCGCTCTCGCGTACGGCATCCGCACCTGGAGCGACTGGAACCTGGCCCTGTGCTTCCTGCTGTCCTTCCTGGCGAACGTGCTGATCGCACTGGTGCTCGGACTGATCGGCGTCGCGTTCGCCAAGAAGGCCGCCCGCAGCAAGAGCCCGCAGAAGGTCGCCGCGTCGGTGAAGGAGTCGGCGGGCGTCCTGCAGAGCGCCAAGCCGCACCCGCGTGCCGCGCTGCCGGAGGAAGCCGCGCCCCCGGCCATCGAGGCTGTGGCACGCTCGTCGTCATGACGGACCCTGCCACTTCCCCGGCCCCGCCCGCTTCGGTCGTACGACCGCAGGGCCCCTGGACGCACCGCGAGGTCGCCGCGAACGGGGCGCGCTTCCACATCGCGGAGCTCGGCGACGGCCCGCTCGTGATGCTGGTGCACGGCTTTCCCCAGTTCTGGTGGACCTGGCGGCACCAGCTGACCGCGCTGGCCGACGCCGGTTTCCGGGCGGTCGCCATGGACCTGCGCGGGGTCGGCGGCAGCGACCGCACGCCCCGCGGCTACGACCCGGCCAACCTGGCCCTCGACATCACCGGCGTCATCCGGTCGCTCGGCGAGCCCGACGCCGCCCTGGTCGGCCACGACCTCGGCGGCTACCTGGCCTGGACGGCGGCCGTGATGCGGCCCAAGCTGATCCGGCGTCTGGCGGTGGCCTCGATGCCCCACCCGCGCCGCTGGCGTGCGGCGATGCTCGCCGACGTCAAGCAGACCACCGCGAGTTCCCACGTCTGGGGGTTCCAGCGGCCCTGGATCCCCGAACGGCAGCTCGTCGCCGACGACGGGGCGCTGGTCGGGCAGCTGATCCGGGAATGGTCCGGCCCGCGACTGCCGGACGACGAGGCGGTGCGCACCTACCGGCGGGCCATGTGCATCCCCTCCACGGCGCACTGCTCCATCGAGCCGTACCGCTGGCTGGTCCGCTCCCTGGCCCGGCCGGACGGCATCCAGTTCAACCGGCGGATGAAGCGGCCGGTGCGGGTGCCGACCCTGCATCTGCACGGCTCCCTCGACCCGGTGCTGCGCACGCGCAGCGCGGCGGGCTCCGGCGAGTACGTCGAGGCGCCGTACCGCTGGCGGCTGTTCGACGGACTCGGGCACTTCCCGCACGAGGAGGACCCGGTGGCGTTCTCCACCGAGCTCATCAACTGGCTGAAGGACCCTGAGCCGGACCGCTGAGCCCCCGCCGAGCACCGGGCCGCCCGCGCGGGACCACGTGAGCCCGGCCACGCGAACCCGGCGCGTGGACCCGGCACGTGGACCCGGCCAGGCGAACCCGGCGCGTGGACCCGGCCAGGCGAACCCGGCCACGTGATACGGACCGCTTGAACCGGTCCCCGCGGCCGGCTCCGGGGCCGGGACAACCGCCTGCCCCGCCCCCGGTGGAGGCGTCGCACCACCCGAACGGGTGCCGGTACGGCAACGTTTCGCCTTCGGTGCGTGACGGCCCCCGTGCGCCCGGTACCGGCGGCCGGAACACCTGTCCGTCGAACGGCCAATTGCCTGGCGCATACTCCAACTGGGGTGCACGGCGGAGGTTATCGACCTTGGGGCGGGGGCAGACGTCGGGGTATGGGCTGGACGCACGACTACAGTGACGTAGCACGCAACCGCCGCTCGGGCCGCTCCCTGAGCACCCGCCAGCGAGGCACCCCGCAGTCACCGGGGACCGGCCTGCCGGTGGGGATCCCGCGCATCCTGCGCCGCCGGGCCCGCTGGGTCTCGGTACGCCTGCGCCATCCCCGCGGCTGACGTCGGCAGAGCTCACCGCCCCGACCGCTGCCGCCTCCCACGGCCGGCACCCCGCCACGGCGGTGCCGGCCCCGTGACCGGCACCGCCCCGCGCGCGCCGCCACCTCACAGGCCGTCACCGCCCGGCCGGCCGACGCCGTCCCCGCGGTACGGGCCTACAGCGCGCAGCTGTCGCTGCCCACCTGCTGGGTCGCGGTGCGGCCCTCGGTGATGTCCGCGGCGATCTCGTCGGCCGTGAGGGCGTAGCCGGTGTCGGCGTCGTCCAGGGACTTCGCGAAGACCACGCCGTACACGTCGCCCTCGGGGGTGAGCAGCGGGCCGCCGGAGTTGCCCTGGCGGACGGTCGCGTACAGCGAGTAGACGTCGCGGCGGACGGTGCCGCGGTGGTAGATGTCGGGTCCGTCGGCCGGGATCCGGCCGCGTACCCGCGCGGCGCGCACGTCGTACGAGCCGTTCTCGGGGAATCCGGCGACGATCGCGTCGTCGCCGCTCCCGGCGTCGGCGGAGGCGAAGCGCAGCGCGGGCGCGTTCAGGTCGGGCACGTCCAGGACGGCGATGTCGCGCTTCCAGTCGTACAGGACGACGGTGGCGTCGTAGCGGCGGCCTTCGCCGCCTATCTGGACGGTCGGCTCGTCGACGCCGCCGACGACGTGCGCGTTGGTCATCACCCGGCGGTCGTCGAAGACGAAGCCGGTGCCTTCCAGGACCTTGCCGCAGCTCTGCGCGGTGCCCATCACCTTGACGATGGAGCGCTTGGCACGGGCGGCGACGGCGCTCTCGGCCAGGGCGGGGTCGGGCGGCCGTACGTCGGTGATCGGCTCGTTGGCGAACGGGCTGAACACCTGGGGGAAGCCGTTCTGCGCGAGGACGGAGGAGAAGTCCGCGAACCAGGAGGTGTCCGCCTGGTCGGGCAGCGCGCGGGACACGCCGAGCAGCACCTTGGAACTCCGCACCTCCTTGCCGAGGGTCGGCAGGGTGGTGCCCGCGAGCGCGGAGCCGATGAGCCAGGCGACCAGGAGCATGGCGACGACGTTGACGAGGGCGCCGCCGGTGGCGTCCAGGGCGCGGGCCGGGGACCAGGTGATGTGGCGGCGCAGCTTGTTGCCGAGGTGGGTGGTCAGGGCCTGGCCGACGGAGGCGCAGACGATCACGACGACGACCGCGACGACGGCGGCGGTCGTACCGACCTCGGCGTTGTCGGTCAGCGCGTCCCAGATGACGGGCAGGGTGTAGACGGCGACGAGTCCGCCGCCGAGAAAGCCGATCACCGACAGGATGCCGACGACGAACCCCTGGCGGTAGCCGACGATCGCGAACCACACGGCAGCGACCAGCAACAGGATGTCCAGCACGTTCACTGCTTCGGGCCTCGCCTCGTCATCTTCCGTCCGCTCCGTCCGGCCGGGGCACCGGACCTCCGCGCCCCGGCGAACGGACACAGTGTCCCCCGTACGGCTGTCGCCCGTACGGCCCGCGTGGTGGCCACCCTGTCATGAGCGCCAGTCGAGCGGGACCTGCTTGCTGCGGTCCCAGGGGCGTTCCCAGCCGGAGAAGTGCAGCAGACGGTCGATCACACCGGCCGTGAACCCCCAGACGAGGGCCGATTCGACCAGGAATGCCGGTCCTCTGTGGCCGCTGGGGTGGACGGTGGTGGCGCGGTTGCCGGGGTCCGTGAGATCCGCCACGGGGACCGTGAAGACCCGGGCGGTCTCGTTGGGGTCCACGACGCCGACCGGGGTCGGCTCCCGCCACCAGCCGAGGACCGGACTGACCACGAAGCCGCTGACCGGGATGTACAGCCGCGGCAGGAGGCCGAACAGCTGCACACCGGCCGGGTCGAGCCCGGTCTCCTCCTCGGCCTCGCGCAGGGCCGCGCGCAGCGGGCCGACGGTCTGCGGGTCGCCGTCCTCCGGGTCCAGGGCGCCCCCGGGGAAGGCCGGCTGGCCGGCGTGCGAGCGCAGCGAACCGGCCCGCTCCATCAGCAGCAGCTCGGGCCCGCGCTCGCCCTCGCCGAACAGGATCAGCACGGCGGACTGGCGGCCCGCACCGTCCTCCGGCGGCAGGAAGCGGCTCAGCTCCAGCGGCTTCACCGTCTCCACGGCGCGCACCACCGGATCCAGCCAGTCCGGCAGCCCGTCCTTGCTCAGCGCCACCGGTCCGCCCTGCGTATGGCTCCCGCGCCTCATGGCCACCCCCGCTCCACCCGGTCCAACGCCGGGACCCGCCGTGATCGTTCCCCCGCCCGGCCGCCGGTCACCCGGCCCCCAGCGGCGGCGCGGCCCGGCCGCCCGCGTCCAGGTAGGACTGCGGAGGGTTGAGGCGCTGCCCGGGCAGGCCCGCCTTCTCGTACTTCAGGAGCTTCCTGGCCTTCTCCGGGTCGGTCTCTCCCTCGCCGTACGCCGGGCAGAGCGGGGCGATGGGGCAGGCGCCGCAGGCCGGCTTCCGGGCATGGCAGATGCGGCGGCCGTGCCAGATCACGTGGTGCGACAGGTCCGTCCAGTCGCCGCGCGGGAACAGCGCGCCGACCGCGGCCTCGATCCGGTCGGGGTCGGTCTCGTCGGTCCACCGCCAGCGCCGCACCAGCCGCTGGAAGTGCGTGTCCACGGTGATGCCGGGCCGGCCGTAGGCGTTGCCGAGCACGACGAACGCCGTCTTGCGGCCCACGCCGGGCAGCTTGACCAGGTCCTCCAGCCGGCCGGGCACCTCCCCGCCGAACTGCTCCGCCAGCGCCTTCGACAGGCCGATGACCGACCTGGTCTTGGCGCGGAAGAACCCGGTCGGGCGCAGGATGCCCTCGACCTCCTCCGGGTCGGCTGCGGCGAGGTCCTCCGGGGTGGGGTACCTCGCGAACAGCGCCGGGGTGGTCTGGTTCACCCGCAGGTCGGTCGTCTGCGCCGACAGCACGGTGGCGACCAGCAGTTGGAAGGGGTTGTCGAAGTCCAGCTCGGGGTGGGCGTACGGGTAGACCTCGGCGAGTTCCCGGTTGATACGGCGGGCCCGGCGCACCAGTGCCGTCCGCGTCTCGCCCGGCTTCGGCGACGCCGCCGCGATCGTCGACGCGGGAGCCGCGGCCACGGCGGCTCCGGCCCCGCCGGTCAGCACGGCGGGCTTCCTCGCGGCTCTCTTCGCCGTCTTCGGCGCCGTCTTCTGCGCCGTCTTCGGCGCGGCTTTCTTCGCGGGGCTCTTCGCGGGGCTCTTCGCGAGCTTCCTCGCCGGCTTCCGGGCGGACTCGGCGGACCCGACCGCGGGTCCGCCCGCGGAGCCGGCCGCCGGCCCGGCGGGAGCCTTGGCCGCAGGCCTCGCGGCGGACCTGGTCGCGGTCTTCACAGGGGCCCCGGCCGCGGCCTTCGCGGGCGTCTCTCCCGTCGCCCGCCCGGTGGCTCGCTTCGCGGCGGCCCCGCCGCGAGCCGCCTTCGTCGCGGCACCCGCCTTCTTCGCAGCGGACTTTCCCGCGGCACCCCCCGCCGCAGCCTTCTTCGCGGTCGCCTTCCCCGCGGTCGGCTCGGCGGGCGCCTTCTTCGCGAGCGTCTTCTTCGCCGCCGTCTTCTGCGCTGCCGTCTTCTTCGCCGTCTTCTTCGCCGTCTTCTTGGCTGCCGGCTTCTCCACTGCGACGCCCTTCCCGGTCTCGACGCCCTCTTTCGCAGGGGGTGCCTGCTCCGCCGGAACGGCCTTCGTCCGGCCGCTCGCCCTGCTCGCGCCGGAGGTCCTCCGGGCCGCGTCCGCCGCTTCCCCGTCACCGTCAGGAGGCTGTTCGCCCACAGCGGAATCCCGCCGTACCACCATCCGCCCAGCCCCCTCGGCCTGCGCTCTCACCGGCGTTTCGGACACCCGGCCAGCCTACGGCCCGGCGCCGACATCCGCCCCGGACCCTGAAGATCGGCCCCCAATTGGACCCCTGCCGCTTACCAGCGGACACCAGTGCGGCATCCTTGTGACAGATCACACTGTTTGGACTGTCCCGCAAAATGGGCACCACGGTCCCCTGGTACACCGGGGGAGCAAGATCCCCTGAGCAGGTCGACAAGGAGAGAACTCGTGGACGACGTCCTGCGGCGCAATCCGCTCTTCGCGGCCCTCGACGACGAGCAGGCCGCGGAGCTGCGCGCCTCCATGAGCGAGGTGACCCTGGCACGGGGCGACTCCCTGTTCCACGAGGGCGACCCGGGCGACCGGCTGTACGTGGTGACCGAGGGCAAGGTGAAGCTCCACCGCACCTCCCCCGACGGCCGCGAGAACATGCTCGCCGTCGTCGGCCCCGGCGAGCTGATCGGCGAGCTGTCGCTGTTCGACCCGGGCCCCCGTACGGCGACCGCCACCGCACTGACCGAGGTCAAGCTGCTGGGTCTGGGCCACGGCGACCTCCAGCCCTGGCTGAACGTCCGCCCCGAGGTGGCCTCCGCGCTGCTGCGCGCCGTCGCCCGCCGGCTGCGCAAGACCAACGACGCCATGTCGGACCTGGTCTTCTCCGACGTGCCCGGCCGGGTCGCACGCGCCCTGCTGGACCTCTCCCGCCGCTTCGGCGTGCAGTCCGAGGAGGGCATCCACGTCGTCCACGACCTGACGCAGGAGGAGCTCGCCCAGCTGGTCGGTGCCTCCCGCGAGACGGTCAACAAGGCGCTCGCCGACTTCGCCCAGCGCGGCTGGCTGCGTCTGGAGGCGCGGGCCGTGATCCTGCTGGACGTGGAGCGGCTCGCCAAGCGCTCCCGGTGAGTGCCGCCGGTCTGAACGGCCGGTGACGTTCCCGCCCTCCGCGCCCGACACGGACCGCCGCCGTGCCCGGCCCAGGGCACAGTGGACCCATGACGCAGACGGTCCGCCGCGCCCGGCGCACCCCGCGGCCCGAGCGCCCCGGCCTCGACAGCCGGGGCTGCATCGAGCGCGAGGGCTCCCCGGGACTGGTCCCGCCCGCCTTCCGGCCCGTCGTCGCCGCAGCCCGGGACGGGCTGCTGGACCTCTTCGGGAACCGGCTGCACAGCGCCTGCCCCTACGGGTCGGTGCCGCGCGGCACCCCGCGCGTGGGACGCAGCGATTTGGACCTGCTGGTGGCGCTGCCCGAGGAGCCGGCCGACGCGGACCGGGACGCCGTACGGGCCGGGAGGAGGAGCTCGACCGGCGGTTCGGGCAGATCGACGGCGTGGGCACGCTGCCGTTCGGCCGGGCGCGGCTGCTGAGCGACCCGGCGACGTACGACCTGGACCGGTTCGCGGCCCGCCTGTGCACCCCGCTGCTCGGGGAGGACCTCGCCGGGTACCTGCCGCGCTACCGCCCTGGCACCCGGCCGGCCCGCGAGACCAACGGCGACCTCGCCCTGCTGCCGCCGCGCCGGCGGGAGCGCATCGCCTCGGCCGCGACACCCGGCCGGCGGCGAACCCTGGTCCGGCACCTCTCCCGGCACCTCTCCCGGCACCTGGTACGCACAGCCTTCACCCTCGTCATGCCGCGCTGGAACGGCTGGACCAGCGACCTGCACGAGATGGCCGAGACGTTCGCCCGGTACCACCCCGAGCGCGGCGGGCAGCTGCGGACCGCCGCCCGTCTCGGCCACGAGCCCGTGGACGACCCCGGCGCGCTGCGCGCCCACGTCGACGACCCGGGGCCCTGGCCGGCGGCGGAGTACACGCGCGTGCACGGCACGAGACCCCCCGGCCCCGGGAGGGCGACGGCCGGGCCGTGGCCCACGGCTGCGGGCACGCGGCGGGCCGCCTCCGGTCAGATGAGGCCGTGCTCCGTCAGGTACTCCAGCTGGGCCCGTACGGACAGCTCGGCCGCGGGCCACAGGGAGCGGTCCACGTCGGCGTACACATGGGCCACGACCTGCGAGGGCGTACGGTAGCCGTCCTCCACGGCCGTCTCGACCTGGGCGAGCCGGTGGGCGCGGTGGGCCAGGTAGAACTCCACCGCACCCTGGGCGTCCTCCAGGACGGGCCCGTGGCCCGGCAGCACGGTGTGCACGCCGTCGTCGACCGTCAGCGACCGCAGGCGGCGCAGCGAGTCCAGGTAGTCGCCGAGGCGGCCGTCGGGGTGCGCCACGACGGTCGTGCCGCGCCCGAGGACGGTGTCACCGGTCAGGACCGCCCGGTCGGCCGGGAGGTGGAAGCTCAGCGAGTCGGCGGTGTGCCCCGGGGTCGGTACGACCCGCAGTTCCAGGCCGCCCACCTCGATGCCGCCCCCGGCGGCGAGGCCCTCCTCACCCAGGGTCAGCGACGGGTCGAGGGCACGCACCCGGGTGCCGGTGAGTTCGGCGAACCGGGCGGCGCCCTCCGCGTGGTCGGGGTGGCCGTGCGTGAGCAGGGTCAGCGCGACGCGCCGCCCGGCCTTCTCGGCGGTGTCCACGACCGCGCGCAGATGGCCCTCGTCCAGCGGGCCGGGGTCGACGACCACGGCCAGGTCGGAATCGGGTTCGGCGAGGATCCAGGTGTTGGTGCCGTCCAGGGTCATCGCGGAGGGGTTGGGCGCGAGTACGTTCACGGCCCGCGCGGTCGCGGGGCCGGACAGGACCCGGCCGCGCGGCTGTCCGGGCAGGGTGCTCGCGTCGGTCATGAGGAGGCTCCACCCGTCGAGGTCGAAGGCGGGGCCGGGGACGGGGACGGGGGCTGTGCCGGGCCCGGGGGCTGTGCCGGAGCGGCTGCCGGAGGCGTCGTACGGGAGCCGGCCGCCGGGGACGCGGCGGGGGCGGCCGGCACGTGCTTGGTGAACTCGTCGTGGCCCGGCCAGGTCAGGATGATCTCGCCGCCCTCCAGGCGCGCCTGCGCGAGCACGGGTGCCAGGTCCCGGGCGGGGGCGTCGGTGAGCGCGTCGGCGGCCGCGGCGTACGCGGTGAGCTGGCGCAGGGTGGCGACGGTGGGCGGCATCATCAGCAGCTCACCCCGGTCGTAGCCGGCCGCGGCGTCCGCCGGGCGCAGCCACACCGTGCGGTCGGCCTCGGTGGACACGTCGCGGGTGCGCTGGCCGACGGGCAGGGCGGCGACGAAGAACCAGGTGTCGTAGCGGCGCTCCTCGAACTCCGGGGTGATCCAGCGGGTCCAGGCGCCCAGCAGGTCGGAACGGAGCACCAGGCCGCGGCGGTCGAGGAACTCGGCGAAGGACAGCTCGCGGCTGACCAGGGCCACCCGGTCGGCCTCCCAGTCGTCGCCGGTGGTGTCGCCGACGACCGTGTCCGGTGCGGGCCCGGCGAGCAGCACACCGGCCTCCTCGAAGGTCTCCCGGACGGCGGCGCACACGATGGCCTGGGCGCCCGGCTCGTCCACCCCCAGCCGCTCGGCCCACCACGCGCGCGTGGGGCCCGCCCAGCTCACCCGGAGGTCGTCGTCACGCGGGTCGACGCCGCCGCCCGGATAGGCGTACGCGCCGGCCGCGAAGGCCATGGAGGTGCGTCGGCGCAGCAGATGCACGGCCGGGCCGCCGGGCCCGTCCTTCAGGAGCATCACGGTGGCCGCGCGCCGGGGCTGCACCGGGGTGAGCGTGCCCTCCGCGAGCGCGCGGATCCGGTCGGGCCACTGCGGGGGGTACCACTGACCGTTCGCCATGGCCGGAGGCTATCCCGTGGCGGGCGGATGTTCGAGAGGGGTCCGACGGAGGCGACACGCGGCCGGCCGGGGGCCGCGGAGGGGATGCACCGTGCGGGTGCGACGACGAACGGGATGGAAACGGGGGACGGCGACGGGGGACGAGGACGGAACGGTCTTCGCCCACGGTGCGCGGCGAGCGGGCGGAGGCACCACCGGCAGCGGCGGCGCGCGAACGCGCCTCGCCGGGAGGCCGGGCAGCGGGCCACGGCGGCGAGCGGCGGAGGCCGGCGACACGGGACGGGGGACGGGGGACGGGGGACGGGCGGCAGACGACAGCGACGGACGGCAGGCGAGGGCGGCAGACAAAAGGCGAACCGACGACGGACGGCAGGCGGGGGGCGCCAGGCGACCAGTGGCCGGTGCCGACAACAGGCCGGACCGGCGGACCGGCGACGGACGGCAGGCGGCAGGCGGCAGGCGACAGGCGACAGGCGGCAGGCGACAGGCGGCAGGCGGCAGGCGGCAGGCGGCAGGCGGCAGGCGAACGGCTGGCCTAGGGCGACCCGTGGCCGGTGGCCGGCAACCGGCGGACCGACGGACGGCGGCGGACGACTGACGACGGCGGACCGCTGACGGCCGACGCCCGACGGCCCACGGCCGCCGACGGGCGCCGACGGCCGGCGGAGCCGGACGTGAGCGGCCGGCGAGGCGGCCTGGCAGGCAGGCCGGGGCCGGACCGCGTCCGGGGGCAGGGCGGCCGCGCCAGGGGCCCGGCGGAGGACCGGTCGAGCGGGCCGGGCCGGGCCGGGCCGGGCCGGGCGCACCGTGGCGGGAGCCGGAGGAGCCGCGCCCGGCAGGCCGGCCATGTCGTCGGCGGGTGCGGCCCGGCTGCCGCCGGGCGTCCTCCGGGCCCGGGGCCGGGATCGTCCTCCGGGGCCGGGATCCCTGCCGGAGGGCTGATGGGGAGCCCGGGCCGTCGGGGGAGGCCGGGAGGCCGCGCCGGGACCGGTGGGCCGTCGGCGGGCCCCGCAGCAGCCCGCGGCCGGGCCGGGAAGGCGCGGGCGCGCCGGGCTCCGGGACCCGGCCGCGGGCCTGGCGGCAGGCGCTCAGGCCTCGGTGAGCTCCACCTGGATCTCCACCTCGACCGGCGCGTCCAGCGGCAGCACCGCGACACCCACCGCGCTGCGCGCGTGCACGCCCTTGTCGCCGAGGACCTCGCCCAGGAGCTCGCTGGCACCGTTGAGGACGGCGGGCTGGCCGGTGAAGTCCGAGGCCGACGCCACGAAGCCGACGACCTTCACCACGCGCGCGATGCGGTCCAGGTCACCGGCGACCGACTTCACGGCCGCGAGCGCGTTCAGGGCGCAGACCCGGGCCAGGTCCTTGGCCTCTTCCGGGGTGACCTCCGCGCCGACCTTGCCGGTGAGCGGAAGCTTGCCGTCCACCATGGGCAGCTGGCCCGCGGTGAACACGTAGGCGCCGCTGCGCACGGCCGGCTGGTACGCGGCCAGCGGCGGCACCACCTGCGGCAGCGTCAGCCCGAGTTCGGCGATCTTCGCCTCGACCGCGCTCACGCCTGCTTCTCCCGCTTCAGGTAGGCCACCAGCTGCTCGGGGTTGTTCGGGCCCGGCACGACCTGGACGAGCTCCCAGCCGTCCTCGCCCCAGGTGTCCAGAATCTGCTTCGTGGCATGGACGAGCAGCGGCACGGTTGCGTATTCCCACTTGGTCATGGGGCCGACTGTAGCCGCTGCGGCGGGGCCCGCCGCAGCGGGTGGCCGCCGGGTCCGCCCCGCGCCGCCGGGGCCCGCGGCCGCCGTCCCGGACGGTCCGGAACCCCCCTCGCCCATATCGTGGCAAACCGCAACATACTATGCAGCAGGGCAGAGTGAGGCGGGGCCGCGCCAGGGCAGGGCGGGGCCGCATCGGGCCCGGACCGGACCGGAAGCAGGAGCGAACCCGGCCGAAACGGGCTCGCACGCCCTGTCCGCCCTGCTCAGGAACCGTTTCTCCACAGGCGGGCGTGGCCGGTTGTCCACAGCCTCTGACTGCTGCGCGGCCGGACTGGTTACGCTCGAAGACGTGAGCAGGCTCCAGGTTGTCAGCGGCAAGGGCGGTACCGGCAAGACAACGGTGGCCGCAGCCCTAGCGCTGGCCCTGGCCACGGAGGGGAAGCGGACGCTCCTCGTCGAGGTCGAGGGCCGGCAGGGCATCGCACAGCTCTTCGAGACAGAGGCGCTGCCCTATGAGGAACGCAAGATCGCGGTCGCACCCGGGGGCGGGGAGGTGCACGCGCTCGCCATCGACCCCGAACTGGCCCTGCTGGACTACCTCCAGATGTTCTACAAACTCGGAGGCGCCGGCAGAGCCCTGAAGAAGCTGGGCGCGATCGACTTCGCGACCACGATCGCGCCCGGACTGCGGGACGTGCTGCTGACCGGCAAGGCGTGCGAGGCGGTCCGCCGCAAGGACCGGGCCGGCCGATTCGTCTACGACCACGTGGTGATGGACGCGCCCCCGACCGGCCGCGTCACGCGCTTCCTGAACGTCAACGACGAGGTCGCGGGGCTGGCGAAGATCGGCCCGATACACAATCAGGCGCAGGCCGTGATGAGGGTGCTGAAGTCGCCGCAGACGGCCGTGCACCTGGTGACCCTGCTGGAGGAGATGCCGGTCCAGGAGACCGCCGACGGCATCGCCGAGCTGCGCTCCGCCCGGCTCCCGGTGGGCCGGGTCATCGTGAACATGGTGCGGCCGGAGGTGCTGGACGCGGCCGGCCTGGATCTCGTACGGCGGCTGCCGCGCACGGCGGTGGCACGGTCGCTGTCGGCCGCCGGTCTCGGCGGCGCGCGCCGCGGCGGGAACGCGGAGCGGCTGGTCGGCCCGCTGCTGGAGCAGGCCTCGGAGTACGCGGAGCGGCACGCGCTGGAGCAGGAGCAGCGGGCCGTCCTCGGCGAGCTGGGCCTGCCGGCGCACGAGCTGCCGCTGCTGGCGGAGGGCATGGACCTGGCGGGGCTGTACGAACTGGCAACCGAGCTGCGGAAGCAGGGGATCGCATGAGCGCGGACACCGCCCAGGACCGGCATCTGTCCCCCGCACGCGTACTGGACCTCGATCCGCTGCTCGACGACCCGCAGACGCGCATCGTCGTGTGCTGCGGCTCCGGCGGGGTCGGCAAGACGACCTCCGCGGCGGCCCTCGGCCTGCGGGCGGCCGAGCGGGGCCGCAAGGTGGTGGTGCTGACCATCGACCCGGCCCGCCGCCTCGCTCAGTCCATGGGCATCGACTCGCTCGACAACACCCCGCGCCGGGTCAAGGGCATCGACGACACGGCGGGCGGCGAACTGCACGCCATGATGCTGGACATGAAGCGCACCTTCGACGAGATCGTCGAGGCGCACGCGGACGCCGAACGGGCCTCGGCGATCCTGAGCAACCCCTTCTACCAGTCGCTCTCGGCGGGCTTCGCGGGCACGCAGGAGTACATGGCGATGGAGAAGCTGGGCCAGCTGCGTGCGCGGGACGAGTGGGACCTCATCGTCGTCGACACGCCGCCGTCCCGTTCGGCGCTGGACTTCCTGGACGCGCCGAAGCGGCTGGGCTCCTTCCTGGACGGCAAGCTGATCCGTGTGCTGCTGGCGCCGGCGAAGGTGGGCGGCCGGGCGGGGATGAAGTTCCTGAACGTCGGGATGTCGATGATGACCGGCGCCCTCGGCAAACTGCTCGGCGGGCAGCTGCTGAAGGACGTCCAGACGTTCGTGGCCGCCATGGACTCGATGTTCGGCGGGTTCCGGACCCGTGCGGACGCGACGTACAAGCTCCTCCAGGCGCCCGGGACGGCGTTCCTGGTGGTCGCGGCTCCGGAGCGGGACGCCCTGCGCGAGGCCACCTACTTCGTGGAGCGCCTGGCCGCCGAGGACATGCCGCTCGCGGGTCTGGTGCTCAACCGGGTGCATGGCAGCGGCGCCGCCCGGCTGTCGGCCGAGCGGGCGCTGGCCGCCGCGGAAAATCTTGAGGAGTCCCGCATTGTCGATCAGCGGGACGGGAAAGCTGACGTTCGTAACTCCCCCGAGCACGACGGCTGTTCCCACTCCCCCGAACCGGACGCCGTCGCCGGTGCCGCCCAGGGCACCGGACCCGACCCACAACCTGACCGGTCCGCGGAAGAACTGACCGCGGGCCTGCTGAGGCTGCACGCGGACCGCATGCATCTGCTGTCCCGCGAGCAGCGCACGCGTGACCGTTTCACGTCGCTCCACCCCGAGGTGGCGGTGGCGGAAGTGGCCGCGCTGCCCAGCGATGTGCACGACCTCGCCGGGCTGCGGGACATCGGCGAGCGGCTCGCCGCCAACCGGCCGGAGCTGCCCGAACCCGGGAGCCGGTGAGCAGGAGCCGGTGCGCAGGAGCCGGTGCGCAGGAGCCGGTGCGCAGGAGCCGGTGAGCAGGAGCCGGTGAGCAGGAGCCAGTGCCGGCGCAGGCCGCCCGGGGCCGCTCGTCCGGGCGGCGGAGCCACGCCTCGGCCACCCGGCCGAGCGGCGGAAGGCGCCGCGGCCGCCCGCACGGCGGTGACGGCGGGCCCGCAGCGAGCCGGCCGTACGACCTCGACGGTCACGCGGTCCTGTGGTCGCGCCGTTGCCCCGCGGCCGACGGCCGGGGCGCCGCCCGGTGCCCGGGGCAGGGCGCAGGGTCGTGAACGGCGCGTCGCCGGCCGACGGTGCGCGGGCCGCGGGTCGCCGTGTCACGGGCCGCCGCGTCGTGGGCCCGGATCGCGTCCGGACCCTGGCATCGGCAGCGGGCACCGCGGTACCCGACCGGCCGAACCACACGCCGGCCGAAGGCACACGACGGCGCGCACCAAAGGCGAACATTCGGACGAACACCCGGACGGACACCCGGACGGACACCGGACGGCGAGGGCAACAGAGACACAGGAATCACAGGAGGCACGGACCGGCCAGGAGGCACAGAACGGACCGGAAGCAGGGAACGGACAGGAGGCACTCCGCGGCGCGGGAAGCGCAGGAAGCACGTCACAGGCAGGCGTGCAGACCAGCGCAGAGCCGGTTCGGTGGCGCGGAGTCGGACCGGTGGCGCGGAGTCCGGTAGGACTCGGCTCAGCGGCCTCGGCAGCCCCGGGCAGCATCCGGAGCGGCACTCGGCAGCGGGCGCCGGGGCTCGGCAGGGCCTGGACGGCGGTGGCCGTGTCTGCCCTCGGCCGATGGGCCTGGTCCGCAGGCCGTCAGCGAGGAGGGGCCTGCACTCGGCCTCAGCTCACCGCCGCGTAGTTCTCGTACACCTGGTCGTCGTCGAGGGGCACCAGGCCGGCCCCGCGCTCGTACTCCGTACGAGCCGTCTCCAGCAGTCGGCGCCAGGAGGTCACCGTGGGGCGCCTGCGCAGCAGTGCGCGGCGTTCCCGCTCCGTCATGCCTCCCCACACGCCGAACTCGACGCGGTTGTCGAGCGCATCGGCCAGACATTCGGTGCGCACCGGGCATCCCGTGCACACCGCCTTGGCCCTGTTCTGCGCTGCTCCCTGAACGAACAGTTCATCCGGATCGGTAGTGCGGCAGGCCGCCTGCGCACTCCAGTCGGTTACCCAGCCCATACCGGCGCCGTCCTCTCCCGAATCGAGGCTCCCCCACGGCGGCAGCGGCATATTCACCGCCGCCAGTTGAGGACGTTACGGAAGGTGGGGGCAGCGCAACACCCCCTTCGGGCCCAATCTTGAATGGCCCGAACGGACTATGCGTAAGCGGCAGATCACCCGCGGGAGTGAGCGGGCGACATGCGTGACGATCCCCACAAAAGGGGATGCTTCAGCCGTGCCACAACGGACACCCTGTGACACACAAGGCGGATTCGGACACGCCGTCACGAAAAAAGTCGGTCACATCCGAAACGATTCGGCGTCGCCGGACGTATTGATACATGACCGCGCTGTTGTGACAGTTGAGAGCAGCTTAGGCCAAGGCCTATACGCGTGTCCGGCGAATGAGAACGTAGGCTGCCCCTATGCCAAAGAAGCCCTCGGGCGGGGGCCTGTCGCCCACGCAGCAGGCCGCGAAGTTCCTCGGTGTCAGTGTGCTGGCCGGTGCCGTCATGGCAGGTATCGCGCTGCCCGCAGTCGGCGCGCTGGGGCTCGCGGCCAAGGGGTCGGCGGAGAGCTTCGACGAACTCCCGGCCAACCTGAAGACGCCGCCGCTGAGCCAGCGCACCTCGATCCTCGACGCCCAGGGCGGAGCGATCGCCACGGTGTACTCGCGCGACCGCACGGTGGTCGAGCTCAAGGACATCTCGCCGTACGTACAGAAGGCGATCGTCGCGATCGAGGACGCGCGTTTCTACGAGCACGGCGCGGTCGACCTCAAGGGCGTCCTGCGCGCGGTCAACCGGAACGCGCAGAGCGGCGGTGTCGCCGAGGGCGCCTCCACCCTCACCCAGCAGTACGTGAAGAACGTCTTCGTGGAGGAGGCCGGCGACGACCCCACCAAGGTCGCCCAGGCCACCCAGCAGACCATCGGCCGGAAGATCAAGGAGCTGAAGTACGCGATCCAGGTGGAGGAGGAACTCGGCAAGAAGAAGATCCTCGAGAACTACCTGAACATCACGTTCTTCGGCCAGCAGGCCTACGGCGTCGAGGCCGCCTCCCAGCGCTACTTCTCCAAGCACGCCAAGGACCTGGAGGTCCAGGAGGCCGCGCTGCTCGCCGGCATCGTCCAGTCGCCCAGCCGGTACGACCCGGTCAACGACGAGACGGAGGCCACCAAGCGGCGCAACACGGTGCTCCAGCGCATGGCCGAGGTCGGCGACATCTCCCAGGAAGAGGCCGACGAGGCCAAGGAGAAGCCGCTCGGCCTGAAGGTCAGCCGGCCCAAGAACGGCTGCATCACCGCCGTGAAGGGCGCGGGCTTCTTCTGCGACTACGTCCGCGCGGTGTTCCTGAGCGACCCGGTCTTCGGCAAGACCAGGGAGGACCGGGCGAAGATCTGGAACCAGGGCGGCCTGACCATCCGCACGACCATGGACCCGCAGGCCCAGCAGTCGGTGCAGCAGTCCGTCAAGGACCATGTGAACCAGAACGACGAGGTGGCGACGGCCGCGACCATCGTCGAGCCCGGCACCGGCAAGATCCTCGCCATGGGCCAGTCACGGCCGTACGGCTTCGGCAAGAACGAGACGCAGATCAACCTCTCCGTCGACAAGGCGATGGGCGGCGGCGTCGGCTACCAGCCCGGTTCGACGTTCAAGCCGATCGTGGCCGCGGCCGCCATGGAGGGCGGTATGCCGGCGACGAAGGTCTACGACTCACCGTACGAGATGGACTACCCGAGCCCGGTCCAGGCCTGCGACGGCAGGACGTGGAACGAGAAGGGCATCTCGCTCACCAACGAGAACAGGTCCGAGTCCGGCCCGTACGACATGAAGGAAGCGACGGCGAAGTCCGTCAACACCTACTTCGTCGAGATGATCAGTGAGATCGGCATCTGTCCGGTGATCGACATGGCGAAGAAGATGGGCGTCGAGCGCGCCGACGGCAACAAGATGAAGGAAGGCCCGTCGATCGCCCTCGGCACCCAGGAGATGTCCCCGCTGACCATGGCGAACGGCTACGCCGCCTTCGCCGCACGGGGCATGTACTGCACGCCGATCGCCATCGAGTCGATCAGCCAGCGCGTCGGCGGGGAGAGCAAGTCCCTGGAGGTCCCGAAGTCGACCTGCTCGCGGGCGATGTCCGAGACCACGGCCGACACCGTGAACACGCTGCTGCGCGGCGTGGTCGAGGACGGTACGGGCACCCAGGCCGGCCTGGGCAGCCGCGCCAGCGCGGGCAAGACGGGCACGACCGACGAGCGCTTCGCCGCCTGGTTCGTGGGCTACACCCCGAACATGGCGGGTGCCGTCTGGGTCGGGGACCCGGCGCACAGCCGCAAGATGGAGGGCATCACCATCGGCGGCGTCTGGCACGACAAGGTCTTCGGCGGCCAGGTTCCCGGCCCGATCTGGCGCGACATGATGACCGGCGCGCTGGCGGGCAAGGACGCTCCCCCCTTCAACCTCGTCGACATCCCGGACCCGCCGAAGGAGGAGGACAAGGACCAGGACCGGGACCGGGACCGCGACGGGGGCCGAGGCGGCCGAGGCCGTGACGACAACGGCAACGGCGACGACCGGGGCGGCCTGCTCGGCGGCGGCGGGCTCCCCTCGCCCTCCTTCACCATCCCCGAGGGCTGGATCCAGGGCACCGGCAACGGCGGGAACGACGGGACCGCCGACGGCGGCAACGGCAACTCCGGCATCTTTCCCTGAGCCCGGAGCCGAGGCCCTGGGCTGAGGCCGGAACCGAGGCCCGCCGGGGCCGAGGCCTGAGGCCGAGGAACAGGTCCGGAGCACACGACGGCGGGGCGCCCCCCTTCTGGGAGGGGCGCCCCGCCGTCGTACGACTCGGCCGGCCGGCCCCGATGGCCGCGGCCGGCGCCGAGGACGGGTGTCAGCCCGCGAGCAGCTTCTTGACCGCGGCGGCGACCCGGCCGCCCTCGGCCTGGCTGGCCACCTTGGGGTTCACGATCTTCATGACCGCGCCCATGGCCCGCGGGCCCTCGGCCCCGGCCGCCCTGGCCTCCTCGACGGCCTGGGCGACGATCTGCTCCAGTTCCTCGTCGGACAGCTGCTTGGGCAGGTACGCGGCAAGGACCTCGCCCTCCGCCTTCTCCCGCTCGGCCTGCTCGGCGCGGCCGCCCTGCGCGAAGGCCTCCGCCGCCTCGCGGCGCTTCTTCGCCTCGCGGGTGAGCACCTTCTGCACCTCGTCGTCGGAGAGCTCGCGCTTCTCCTTGCCCGCGACCTCCTCCTTGGTGATCGCGGCGAGCGTCAGCCGGAGCGTCGAGGAGCGCAGCTCGTCGCGCTCCTTGATCGCGGCGTTGAGGTCTTCCTGAAGCTTCGACTTGAGCGTGGTCATGGCCTGATTGTCGCAGGTGCGACGGCAGCGCCGCCCCCGCATTTGCGGCAGCACTGCCGACGCCGGCCCCGGACCGGCCCCCGACCGCGACGGCAGCACGATGACATGGCAGAGCGGCAGCACGGTGACACTCCAGGCGGCAGGCGGCAGGCACGGTGGGAGGGCGGGCCCGGCGGCAACCAGCCGCACGCCCGGTTCCTCGCACGCCCGCTTCCTCTCCTCCGGTCCTCCGGTCGCTCTCCTCGTTCGCCCGGGTGCGCGTGCGCCCGTATGCGCGTGCGCTCGTATGCGCGTGTGCCCGGACGGCCGCGCACACGGCCGGACCTGAGGGTCTGACACGATGGACGCATGCGCGCGCACTACGGAGTACCCCTCGGCATCACGGCGGTCGCGGCCGCCGGCCTCCTCTACTCGGCGGGCTTCGAGTCCCGCTCGTTCCGCCTCCGACGGGTCACCGTGCCCGTGCTCCCCGCGGGCATGCGCCCGCTGCGCGTGCTGCACGTCTCGGACATCCACATGGTCAGCGGTCAGCGCAAGAAGCAGCGCTGGCTGCGGTCCCTGGCCGGGCTGCGCCCCGACTTCGTGATCAACACCGGGGACAACCTGTCCGACCCGGAGGGGGTGCCGGAGGTGCTGGACGCGCTGGGGCCTCTGATGGAGTTCCCGGGAGCGTACGTCTTCGGCTCGAACGACTACTACGGGCCGAAGCTGCGCAACCCGGCCCTCTACCTGGTGGAGAAGGTGCAGGGCCGGCACGGCCTCAACGGCAACCCGCCCGCCAAGGGCGTCGTCCACCTGCCGTGGGAAGGCCTCCGGGACAGCTTCGACGCGGCCGGGTGGATCAACCTGACGAACACGCGGGGCGTGCTGAAGGCGGACGGTGTGACGGTCGAGCTGACCGGTGTGGACGACCCCCACATCAAGCGGGACCGGTACGCGGAGGTGGCAGGCGGCCCGTCCGGCACGGCGGACTTCTCGATGGGCGTGGTGCACGCACCGTATCTGCGCAGCCTGGACGCCTTCACCGCCGACGGCTACCCGCTGATCCTGGCCGGCCACACCCACGGCGGCCAGGTCTGCCTGCCCTTCTACGGCGCCTTCGTCACCAACTGCGACCTGGACACCGACCGGGTCAAGGGCCTGTCCACCCACACCGCGGAAGGCCGTACGGCGCACCTGCACGTCTCGGCGGGCTGCGGTGCGAGCCGCTACACCCCGGTGAGGTTCGCCTGCCCGCCGGAGGCGACGCTGCTGACGCTGGTGGGGCGGGAGTAGCGCGGCGGGGCCCGGCTGCCGTAGCCGCGGATCCCCTCGGAACCGGCCGGACCACGCCGGGCACGGCCCCCGGGTCCGGACGGGCCGGTGGGATCCACACCTGAGCCCGGTCTCGGCCCGATCCGAGCCGCCCAGGTCACGAGCCGGAGCCGGGGCGGAGCAGGGGGCAGGGGGCAGGGGCCGACGTCGGAGGGCCGAGGCGGGATGAGACGGGGCCGGGTCCGGGGGGGGCCACCGGGGCCGGGGACGCGACCGAGGCGGGAGTAACCCGTACAGCCCGCTCCGCATCGCCCGATATGACGGACATGCCTAGCGTGTGAGCATGACCGCCCCGATACCCAGGGACATGCCGGACCTCCCCGCGATCCCGGGCACGCCCGCGCTGCTCCCCTCGCCCGTCCCCGCAGCGGCCGTGGTGGCGCCGGTCCGCCGGCCCCTCATCGCCGCGTTCCGCCTGCTGACCGCCCTGCTGGCGATCGGGGGCGTGACCATCGAGATGCTGCTGGGCACCCCGCTGCGCGTCCTGAGCTTCTTCACCGTCCAGGCCAGTCTGCTGCTGGCCCTGGTGATGCTCTCCTCAGCGCGCCGCGCCTGGAGCGCACGCCGGCCGCTGCCGGGAGGCCTGACCGGAGCCGCTCTGCTCTACGCCGCGATCACCGGCCTCGTCTACCACCTGCTGCTGGCGAACGCGTCGAGCCCGTTCTCGATGGCTGACAACGCCGCCGCCCCCACGGGCTGGCACGCCGTCTCGAACCACGTCCTCCACACCGTCGTCCCCGCGGCCGCGGTCCTCGACTGGCTGCTGCTGACCACTCCCGGCCGCCTCCAACTGCGCCAGGCGGCGACCTGGCTGATCTATCCCATGGCCTACCTGGTCTTCTCCCTGACGCGAGGCGTGCTCCTGCTGCCCGGCACCCCGCAGGGCCGCTACCTCTACTCCTTCCTCGACGTCGACGCCCACGGCTACAAGGCCGTCCTGGGCAACGCCCTCCTCCTCGGCCTGTCCTTCTACGCGCTGGCCGTCCTCCTGGTCGTCCTCGACCGCATCCGCCCGAACCCGGTCCGCCATCGAGGCAGAACCGGATTTCGTCTCCAGCCCCCGGTGGGCTAAAGTAAACGTCGTCGCCGCGACAAGCAGCGACATCGGGGTGTAGCGCAGCTTGGCAGCGCGCTTCGTTCGGGACGAAGAGGTCGTGGGTTCAAATCCCGCCACCCCGACAGAGAAATACCAGGTCAAGGGCCTGATCCGGAAACGGATCAGGCCCTTCCTGCGTCTCCGGTGATCGTTTGGGAGAAATCTGGGAGAAGATCTTGGTCGGCTTCTCCCAGACGGTCCTACATCGTGAGGGCAGCACCCAGCAGCCGTCACACGGCTGAACCTGTGCACTCGCCAATCGGGATACCCCAGAGCAAGGCAGCGAGGACGCCCAGTGATGGGTCGTGGATGCGGTATTCCCTCACCCTCCGATCCCACTTATCCTCGCGATCACGCGACCGGGGGGGGTGGGCATGGCTGCTGGGGCAACGAGCTGGCAGAAGGAACAAGTCAGTCGCGCGTATGTGCATGCCTTAGCAACACAAGGCGGGTACACGATCTGCGACTGGAACGTGGACAAGGACGGGGTCGACGTCACACTGCGCTCGCGCGGCCTCATGGTCGATATCCAGCTCAAATGCACACAGAACCCACGCGCCATCAGAAGCGGCTACAGCTTCGACCTGGACATCGAGACCTACGACAAGTTGCGTGACCCTGAGCGCTCAGCACCTGCTCACCTTGCGCTCCTCATAGTCCCGCCCGACATCGGTCGCTGGGTGATCCACCAGCCAGACTCGATCGTCCTTGCTTGCCACGGCTACTGGTCCTCGGGCCTTGTCCCCGAGGAGTGGACACCTGTTCGTGTTGTTATGCGGCGAGTGTCAGGGTAGCTGACTGCTGTTCGTAGGCGATCGGTGCCTGCTGGCCGTTCGCGGAGTGCCGTCGGCGGGTGTTGTATCGGGTGGCCCAGCGGAAGACCGTCAGGCGGCAGGCGTGCGTCCCGTCGAAGCGGCGGGCGCCGCGGAGCGTCTCGCGTTTGAGGGCGGCGTTGAAGCTCTCGGCGAGTGCGTTGTCCGCGCTCGTGCCAACCGCGCCCATGGACTGCCGTACCCCCAACTCGGCGCAGGCATCGGCGAATTGGCGGGAGGTGTACTGGGCTCCGTGATCGCTATGGAAGACGGATCCGGCCAGGCTGCCGCGGACCCGGGCGGCTGCCCGGAGTGCGTCGGCGACCAGTGAGGTGCGCATGTGGTCGGCGATCGCCCAGCCCACCAGGCGGCGCGAGAAGCAGTCGATCACTGTCGCCAGATACAGGAACTCGCCGTCGCCCACCGGCAGGTAGGTGATGTCCCCGACGTACTTCAGGTTCGGGGCGCTCGCGGTGAAGTCGCGCCGGAACAGGTCCGGCACCGGGGTGGCGGACGGTTCGGGCACGGTGGTGACCTGGCGTCTGCGCAGTCGCAGGCCGGCGATGCCGTACTTGCGCATGACCCGTCCGACGCGCTTGTGGTTCACCAGCTCGCCTTCGTCGCGCAGTTCGGCGGTGATACGGGGGCGGCCGTAGGTGCCGTCCCACTCGGTGTGCACGGCCCTGATCCGCTCGGCGAGAGCAGCATCGGCCCGCTCGCGGGCGGCACGGGCTGCGCGTCCGGCCCGCCATTTGTAGAAGCTGGAGCGGGCGACCTCCAGCACCTGACACAACCGCTTCACGCCCCAGGCGTGGTGGTGGTCCTCGACGAACTGGAAGCGGCTGGTCACCAGGTCATCTCTTGTGCGAAAAACTTCGTGGCCTTGCGCAGGATGTCACGCTCGGTGGCCAGTTTCTGGTTCTCCTTGCGCACCGTCGCCAGCTCACGGCGCAGGGCCTCGTTCTCGGCCTGAAGCTCTTCGGCCGTCGGCGGGGAATCCACCGTGTTCTTCTCCGTGCTCGTGCTCGTCGTACTGCCCCCGCCGTGGCGGGCCCGTTCGGTCCGTACCCAGTTACGCAGCGTCTCCCGGCTGATCCCCAGGTCCTTGCCGATGCCCTCGAAGGTGTGGCCCGGGTCCGACAGGTACAGCGCGACGGCGTCCGCCTTGAACTCGGGCGAGTAGACCTTCATCACCATAAAAGATGCCTCCTACCCGGCCCCTGCCGGGGCCGGGCTCAGAGGTGTCCACCACTCGGGGACAGGTCCCCTCCCTCTACGGGATGGGACACGCCCCTGGTGGATCAACTACTGCGATCCACCTTCCTGAGCACCAAGAGCTCACCGCGAAGGCCATGGGGACCATGTTCGATGCTGCGCGACGCATGACCAACAGCACCGATCTGGGGTTGAGCTGACATGGCGGACAACACCCCAGACTTCGGCCCCGAAGAGATTCGCAGCTACCTCAAGGTCACCGGCTGGGCCCCTGTGTCAGGCGGGGACGTAGCCGAACTCTGGAGGCTCCCAGGGCCAGCGGACGAAGTCGTCCTCGTCCCAATGAAACCTGGCGCACCAGACTTCGCCAAGAGGGCACGTATCCTCATCCAGGACCTGGCGAGGGTCGGGAGCGAAGACGTCCAGACAGTCCACGATGCCATCGCAACGGTCTATAACGACGTCACTGACCTCCGGGCCTCTCACCCATCGATGAGTGATGGATCGATCCCACTTGAGTCCGGCTATGAACTCTTCGTCTCCGCGAAGCGCCTCCGTGTGGCCTCTGCTGCGGCGACCATCCGACGCCAAGGGCACTTCCGGAACTTCCCTACTCGGGCGCGGAACCAGGCAACAGAGGTTCGCCTGGGACAGACACGTCGCGGCTCTTACATCGTGCCCATCATCAGCCAGGCACGCTCCCCCGAGGACGTCTACGCGCCGCGTCAGGAGCACATCGACGTCCAGGTCGAGGAGACTCTCTTCGACCGCCGGGTAACTGCCACGATGTCTCGCGCGCTAGGCGTGTTGGAGGACATGGCGGGTGCCGACCGCGAGCCTACTCCTAGCGAGATCAATGACTCTATCGGCGAGGGGGTCTCCTACGAGCTGTGTCGGGCCCTCGCCAAAGTCGTGAACACAGAGTCCGTCAGCGCGCTCGACGTGGCCTTCAACTGGTCCCGCGTGGCTGCACCACCACCAGGCACGCCAGCATGTGTCGAGTTCAACCGCGATGCGATCGAGATCGTCGACCTGGTATCGGAACAGCTCAAAACCAAGGTCTACACACGCGAGCACCTGATCTACGGCGTGGTCACAGACCTCAGCCGCCACCCCGATGACGACACCGGCCGCGTCGGAGTACAAACGCTCATTCAGCGTCGCAGCCGCACGGTATGGATGGACCTCGCCGACAGGGACTATCACACGGCTGTTCACTGCCACGATGCCGGCATCCCTGTCCGTGTGAGCGGCACACTGACCAGTCCACCCGGCGGGCTCGCCCGCATGGTTGTCACTGCGTTTGGTCCTGACCCTTCGCTAGGAGGAGACGACTAGCGGCCCAAATCGGACGAGGCGGGGCTGTCTTGACGGCAACCCCGCCTGTCACTGATTGCCAGGTACCCGGTTCCTACAACCGCAGCAGGCGATCGAGAACTCGAACTGGCGACGTAGAGCACATGGCGCGCCGCGCGTCGAGGGCGGCCTCCCACTGCTCCGTCAGGCTAATCAGGAGGCGCCGGCGCATGCCCGGCGTGACGTGCGCGTAGCGCGCCGAGACTGAACCGTCGATGTGGCCCATGCGTTGGTCCATGAGGACCTTCTCGGTGCCGAGGTCCTCCATCATCGTCCGGTGGGTGTGGCGGAGGCCATGGGGTGTGAGGCCCTTGGCGATCGGAACCCAGCAGGCGTCCGCCCGTGCGGCTGCCCCTCGGCCTCGGGCCGGGATGCCGGGCCAGGGCTCGCCGAGGATCGGCACCGGGCGGGCCTCCTGCGGCGCCTTCTTCGGGTACCAGCCAGAGACCGCCGGGGTGAACAGCCAGGTGGCGAAGCCGTTGCGGCGCCAGTGGGCCGCGTGCTCCGACGTGGCACCTCCGCGTACGAACCCGAGCTCTGCGATGGCAAGTTCGACGCGTACGCGAGTGTCCTCACGCACCCGGTCGGGGTGGTTGAGGACGTTCGAGACCGTGCCCGTGGAGACTCCGGCACGACGGGCGACGTCGACCAGCTTCGCGCCCTGGTGGCCGCCGGTGCGCGCCGCGCCCTGGCCCCGGAAGACGTACGTCCTGCCGTGGCACGGGCAGGGTGTCGGCTTCGTACGGGCGATGTGGTTGAAGACCAGGGCCGACAGCCAGTCCATCGAGTCGATGTCGCGATAGCTGTCGTCCTTGGGCGGGCAGCGCACCAGCTCGCCGGTGTCCAGCTCGTACAGCTGCCACTCGACGCGGAAGGCGTCTCGGCGCACGAACTCCGTTTGCAGGCCGACGATTTCGCCCCAGCGCTTGCCCGTGTAGCCCTTGAGGACCGTGGCGACGAACTCGTCGTCACGTCCGGAAAGCAGGGCGGCCCGCTCGGCGGTCAGCAGGATGCCGAGTGCGTCGGTGACGACCTTCTCCGGGCCACGGTCCCGTGAGCGGCCGGCGCGCTTGCCCCGCCCGCGCCGCCTCGCCGCCGGGTTCGACGTGAGCAGGCCCTCGTCGATCGCGTCCTCGAAGATCAGGTGGAGCGTCGAGCGCCAGGTCTTGACACTGGAGGCCGCGTACGCAGCCCGCTCCTTCTTCTCCCAGGCGTCGACGTCCGTGCGCAGGATGCCCGCGAGCGCCTTGTCCTCGAAGTCGGGAAGCAGGTGCTCCTCGATGTGGCGCTTGTAGTTCTGCATCGTCGAGGCGGCCAGGTCCTGGGCGGCGTACCAGCGGCTCGCGTACTCGCCGAAGGTTTCCTGACCGAGGCCCGGATCGCGCCACTGGCCACGGCGAACCGTCACCTCTTCGGCGTCTGCGGCCTGCTTGGCCTCGCGCTTGGTGGCGAACTTGATCACGGCGCCCGTGGAATCGGCGACGGTGCCGTACCTGCCGTCCTCGATCTTGTAGCGGCCTCGCCAGTAGCCGCTGCGCTTCTCCGCGTACCCCACAGATTTCCCTCCCTTCTGTCGTGTGGGGTGCATTAAGCAGCGGTTCCGTACTGGGACTTGGCCATCCGGCGCGGCGGCCGGGCCTGGAGCCGGACGGTGGGCACAGCCGCATCCGGCCGGTGCCGAGCGGGAGGTTTACGCGTCGGCGCAACGGCGACGCCAGGGCGCTGCGCATTCACGGCTGGGCGCTCTTCGTGCATGCGGATGATCTCCGCGAGGTGCTCGTCCGAGAAGCGGTAAGCACGCCCGACGCGGGTGAACGGAATGAGCCGGCGGCGGGCGCGGTCCTTGACCCACCAGGCGGAGCAGCCGAGGACGGCGGCGACTTCCTCGGGGACGTAGAGGCGCGGCAGGCCGGCCTCGACGGGCGAAGTCGGTTCGGAGGCAGGGGCTATCGCGGGTGGACGCAAGGGGTGAGTCCTCTTCTGGCGGGTCGAGGGCGCGGCAACGCCGACCCGCCGGTCGATCGCTAGGGATGTGGATGAGATGCCCGTGCTGGGGGTTTGCGGGCCCAGGACGGGAGTGGGAGCCGGAAGCTATGCCTCGGCGGCGGAGCCGGTGTCACCGTGCTCGCCGGACGGAGGACCGTGCATCTTCAGCATGGTCTTGCTGGCCTCCTCCGCCATGGCGCTCTGGACCATGAGGTCGGCTTCCTCCCGGATGTCGGGGTGCTCGGCGAGGTAGGCGTCGAGAGCGTCGCGCGCTTCGGTGAAGGCCATGTTGGCTCTCTGCGTCGCGCGGAAAGCGTCCACGACCTCGTCGATGAGCTCCATGGCGCGAGCCTTGGCGGCCAGCTGGGGTGGCCCGACGAGGTTGCGCAGGTCGATGCCGAAGACCTCGGCGAAGCCGATGGCGTCGTCGAGGTTGATGCGGCGCTTGCCGTTTTCGATCCGCCAGACCGCGGACGGGTTCATGTCGAATCCGGCCTCGTTGAGCCGGTCGGACAGGGCGTTCGTGCTCCAGCCGCGCGCCTCGCGCTCCACCCTGATGCGGGTCGCGACGTTCGCCTCGCCGCTGAGCAGCACGCCCTCGGACGGTTCTTCTTCCGTCACTGCCACCTCCTTCGGTTCGTAGCACTGCACTGCGGTTTGCAGCACAGCTTAAACAGTAGCATCTCTACTGCGAGATGCAAAACACTTCTGCGATCTGCAATTCATGTGGCATACTGGTGGCACCCCCACCCCACCGACCTCAGGAGTCCGCACGCCCGCACATCACATGAAAGAAGCCCCCGACAATGCCGGGGGCTCAAGCGCAAACCTCTCAACCGCCATCCCTAGCGATCAACCTGCGGAGACCGGGATTGCCGTCCCATATGGCCCGCAAGCAGAGGAGCTGATGCCCAGTATGACCGATGCCCAGCCGAATACGCCATCCCTTCCCGACGGCCCTGGCACATCGTGGCCTCCAGTTGCCGTGCCCGGCCAACCGGCTGGCTCCACCGCACCTCCGGCGGAGGAGGACCGTGACGCCGCCGCCTCGGCGCCACCGCTGCCCGAGGGGGTGCAGATCCTGAACGATCTGCGGGCACAGCTCAAGCGGTACGTGGCGATGCCCAGCGAGGAAGCCGTCACGGCGGTGGCCTTGTGGATCGCGGCGACGCATCTGCAGCGTGCCTGGCAGCACGCGCCGCGCCTGGCGATCGTCGCTCCGGAGAAGCGGTGCGGTAAATCGCGGCTGCTGGATGTGGTGACCGAGACGGTGCACCACCGGCTGATCACGGTCAACGCCAGCGCGGCGGCGATCTTCCGGTCGATCGACGGGGACGACCCGCCGACGCTTCTGGTCGACGAGGCGGACGCCATGTTCAGCAGCCCCAGGGTCGCGGAGAGGAACGAGGAGGTGCGCGGTCTGATCAACGCCGGGCACCAGCGTGGCCGACCGACGCTGCGGGTGTCGGGGCCCGAGCACCAGGTGCAGGAGTTCCCGACCTTCGCCATGGCCGCGCTCGCCGGGATCGGTGACCTGCCGGACACGATCATGGATCGGGCGGTGGTGATCCGGATGCGGCGCCGCGCGGCGGGGGAGAAGGTCGCGCACTTCCGCACCGGGCGGGACACACCCGCTCTGAACGCGATCCGTGACCGTCTCCACGCCTGGCTGCAGCCGCTCTACGAGCAGGCGATGGAGGTGGAGCCGCCGATGCCGGTCGAGGACCGCGCGGCGGATACCTGGGAGCCGCTGGTCATCATCGCCGACCTCGCCGGGGGCGACTGGCCGATTCTGGCCCGTGCCGCTTGCCGCGCCATGACCGACTACGAGGCCGGCCAGGACGAGGAGGGCGGTCTGCGCCCCCGCCTCCTGACCGGTATCCGCCGCGCCTTCGCCGCCGTCGGCGATCCGGCCGTGCTGAGCACGAAGCACCTGCTGGAGGCGCTCAACGCGGACAAGGAAGCGCCGTGGGCGGAGTACGGCGCCAACGGCCTGACCCCGCGGGGCCTGCAGCTGCTGCTCAAGCCGTACGGCATCGGCTCGGCCAACCGCCGCTTCCCCGACGGCGCCCAGGCCAAGGGCTTCGCGCGCAACCAGTTCCTCGACACCTGGGCGCGCTACTGCCCCGAGCCGAAGGAGGCGGACGCTCCCGCCTCACCGGCCGGCGGGCCGCTACCCGGCACCGCAGCCTGACTCGACACCACTCGCATCACTCGTCCCCGCGCAGGTCAGCGCGGGGACGAGTGAACGGCCCGCAACGAGTCGTCTCGGCATCACCACGCCACTCGTACCTGTGCTGAGCAGGCACGCGACGAGTGGTACGAGTCCCAGCACCCCACGGCGGCCACGCCCTGCCCTGCGCCGAGACCGCCGCCGCCCCCAAGCCCACCCGGAGGACCCCG
This sequence comes from Streptomyces sp. B8-7, assembly GCF_058833805.1. Taxonomy (NCBI): domain Bacteria; kingdom Bacillati; phylum Actinomycetota; class Actinomycetes; order Kitasatosporales; family Streptomycetaceae; genus Streptomyces; species Streptomyces sp. B8-7. The sequence goes on from NZ_JBYRRL010000004.1 coordinate 278,564, forward strand.
CTTGTTCGCCCGCATCAACGCCTTCACCACGTGGTTCCGCCGGATCACGTCACGTCGACGGCAACCTGCTGCCGCTCCTGGAACTGCCCTACGGACACACACGCGCACCGCCCTTGTCCTCGGCCTGGCGGCCATCGTCCTCATGGCCTTCCGGGTCTCGTGGAACGCCCTGTCCGACGTGGCCCGGGCCATCGGCGCCGATTCCACCGCCGCCCTGCTCTACCCGATCGTGATCGACGGGCTGATGGCCCTCGCACTCATCTCCACGCTCGTACTGACCGGCCCGGACCGGAAGTTCGCTCTGCGGGTCCTGGCGGCCTACACACTCGCCAGCCTCCTGCTGAACTACATCCACGGCCTCATACCGGCCCTGCACACCGAGGCAGCCCGATGGAGCCGACTGGCCGACTGGGACCCGGTGAACTACGCGCTCGTGCTGCTGGCGACCTCGCTCCCGGTCGGATCGATCTACTTCGGATCGGACCTCGTGGCCAAGGCGCTGCACCACAACCCGAAGCCGACCAAGCCCGCCAAGACGGTCGCCGCCACGCCCGGCATCCACCTGCCCACGCAGCTCAAGGTGGCGGGCACCCCGGAAGACGTGGCGGAAGCCGCTGCCGATGCGGCGGAGCCCAGCGCCACCTCCACAGCAGATCCCGAAGTGGACATGGGCACTATCGATCCCGATCTACTCGCCCTTGCCCGCCGTGCGCCGCGTGGGCGCGGAGGCAAAGCCTCGCGCCGCCACATCGAGGACACGGTCCGCAGCACCGGCCGCCCGATCGGCAAGGACGAGGCCGAGCGCGTCAAGGACGCGCTCCAGGCCGAACTCGACGAAGCCGCCGCAGCCGAGCCGAGCCAGCTCTCGAAGACGGCCATCGCTTCCTGACCACCCGCCACTGCCGCCCACGTCGGCATCACTCGTCCCCGCGCAGAACGGCGCGGGGGCGAGCCCCCCTTGCGCAACAAGTCGGCTCGACATCACCGACCCACCCCGCCAACACCCCGCTGAGTAGGACACCCATGCCCACACCGCAGCACGAACTGCCCACCGCACAGCTGGAGATGACCAAGGCCACAGCACCCACGACCGCGTCAGCAAGGTATCCCGCTGGACCGTCCACAGGCCGGCCTCACGGGGATGCCTCCGCCCCGGGGGTGGCGGAGGCACTCGGGCACCAGGGGGTGCCCGAGGAGGAACAGCCCGCCGCCGACGACATCGCCGCTGCTGCCGACGCGCCGTTGCCACGTGCCGCCGACGCCGCCGCCCTGCAACGAGTCGCCCGACGTCGCAAGCCCGACCCGAACGGCCAGCGCAAGAAGCGGGTCGATGCCCGCTACAGCGCCGAGGAGAAGGCCGTCATCCTCGCCAAGGCCAGGTCGCTGAACGTCAGCGGCGCCCACTACGTCGCCGTCGTCACCCTGGCCCACGTCCACGGCGACCTCACCGTGCCCGGCCAGCGCACCCAACTCGACGACTACATCGACGAACTCAACGCCCTGCGCCGCGAGGTCGCCTTCGTTGGCCACAACGTCAACCAGATCGCCACGAAGCTCAACTCCGGCGGCCATCCACACCCTGGAGACAGCGCCCTACTGGCCCAGACCGACCGCACCCTGGACGCCGTCGGCACAGCCGTACGCCACATCGCAGCAGCCGCCAACCAGGCCGTCAGCCACAAGGCGGCCCGATGATCGCGAAGATCAGCAGCGGAAAGAGCACCGCTGGCCTGATCCGCTACCTCTACGACACCAAGAAGGCCAAGGACCACACCGACCCCCACCTCGTCGCCTCCTGGGACGGCTTCGCCCCCGACCCCGGCCGCACCGACGACTTCGACGCCGCCAAGAAGCTCCTCGTCGCCGACCTCGACCTACACGTCAAACAGGCCGAGCGCCTCGGCCGCGCACCGAAGCAGCATGTGTGGCACTGCTCGATCCGCGCCACCGGGACCGACCGGCACCTCAGCGACGCGGAGTGGGGCGACATCGCCCGCCGCGTCGTCACCGCCACCGGCATCGCCCCCGGCGGTGATACGGACAGCTGCCGGTGGGTCGCCGTACGCCACGCGCCGGACCACATCCACATCGCCGCGACCACCGTCCGCGCCGACCTACGCACCGCCCGGCACTGGAACGACTACCTCACCGCCGACCGCGAACTCGCCGCCATCGAGAAGGAACACGGCCTGCACCAGATCGTGCGCGGGGACCGCACCGCTGCCAAACGGCTCACCCGCGCCGAGCAGGAGAAGGCCAAGCGCGCCGGCCAGGCCCGCACCGCCCGCGAACGCCTGCGCACCACCGTGCGCACCGCCGTGGCCGCCGCAACCAGCACCGAGGAGTTCGTCTACCTGCTGGAGCACACCGACGGCATCCTCGTCGAGGTCAAGCACTTCCCGTCGGGAGACGTACGCGGCTACACCGTCGCCCTCGAAGGCGACGTCAACGCCGCGCAGGAACCGATCTGGTACTCGGGCTCCGTCCTCTCCCCGGACCTGTCCCTCCCCAAAATCCGTAAGCGCCTTGGCGCCACCGAACCGCAGCAAGGCCCCCGCAGGACCAACCCGTGGCACCAGGCCACCGCCGCCGCAGAACGCATCCCCCACCGCCTAGAGCACAGTGAAGACACAGCGGCCCAGGCCCATCTGGCTGTCCTCGGTGAAGCCCTCGACGTCCTGCCCCTTCGCGCACCCCAGGCAGTTCAGTCCCAGCTCCGTCAGGCAGCTGAGGCGTTCGAGCGCGCCACCCGATCCCGCATCCAGGCCGAGCACCAGCACGCCCGCGCCCTACGCGGCGCTGTGCGGGCCATGGTCCGCGAACCTGCCCCCAAGGACGGCGCCCTGCTGGCGATGTTCCTCGACGCCGCGATCCTCGCCGTCATCGCCGCCGCCCGCTGGCACCAGCAACGCCACCACGACCAACAGGTCGTCGCAGCCCAGCAGACCCTGCTCCACCTCCAGGCCGCCTACGAACAGACTGCCGTCGCGCCACTGACCGTGCTCGCCCAACGCCGGCCACCCACCCAGGTAGTGGAGCGACACATCCTCCTCATCCGGCAGACCGTGCCCAATCACGCAGAACAGGTGCTGGAGGACCCGGCTTTCGACGCGCTCGCCACCGCACTCGCGGACGCAGAGAAGACCGGACACGACCCGAAGCAACTCCTACAACAGGCCGCCGACCAGCGAGCACTCGACGACGCCCGCCAGCCCGCGCGCGTGCTGACGTGGCGCGTCGAACGCCTCAGTACGAGGACGGTACCCAGCGCCCACGCACCTGCGGCACAGGTCCGGAGTGGAGCACAGTCTCCGAACACGCACGTACAGCCATCATCAGCCACCCCGCCGCCCCGGCCCCAGCCGTCACACGCACGGCGACGCTGATCACGATCGCACAGGCAGCTTGGGCGTGAGCAGTTCGAGCGCCTCCTCCCAGCGGAAACGGTCGGCCCCGCCGCCGGTCTTCGGGCGGTGCGGCTCGTAGGAGCCGGTCAGGACGCCCATCTCGCGTAGCCGGTCCAGGCTCTGCCGGTACGCGGGGTGGGCGGCCTGGGCGGAGTTCAGGTACGGCAGGACGGCGGTGGGGATGCCGAATCCGTACGCCTCGCACAGGATGCCGAGCGCGAGGGTGTCGGAGATCCCGGCAGCCCACTTGTTGATCGTGTTGAAGGTGGCCGGGGCCACCGCGATCGCGTCGGCGGGCGGCAGCGGTCGGGGGTCGCCGGGTGAGCGCCAGGCCGAGCGGATCGGGTAGCCGGTCTGCGCCTCGACGGCTTCGGCGTCGATGAAGCCCAGGCCCTGTGGGGTGGCGATGACGCCCACGTCCCAGTCCGTCTCCTGGGCTGCGGTGATCAGTTTGCCGACGTCGCCGGCGATGCCGGACGCGCACACGATGACGTACAGGAAGGGCTTCTCGGCCTGCTGATCTGGCCGGTCTGGCCGGTCTGGCTGGTCATTCACGCGGGGACTCCCAGTTGACGGCTGAAGCGGTGCAGTTCGGGCAGCGTACGGCGACGGTCGCGGGCGGCCATGTCGGCGACCAGCTCGCGGACTGCGGGGCGGCGGATGTCCTGGGCCGCGCAGCTTTCGGCGATGCGCAGTGCCTGGTACCCGTCGGCCAAGCGGCCCTGCTGGCTGTAGGCGCGGCCCGCTTCGATCCAAAGGGCAGCACGGCGCTCGGGGACCGGGATGTGCCGGCGCATGAGAGGCCGGGCGGTTTCCAGAGCGACGCCCGCGTCCCCGAAGGCGACGGCCGCGCTGAGGCCGTGCAGGGCGACGTTCGTCGGGCTGAAGTTGGCCCAGGCGTCAGGGCTGTCGAGCGCGACGTAGCGGGCGACTTCCTTCGCCTCGGTGAGGAAATCCTGAGTGGAGGCGCGGTCGCCACCGCTGCTGGCAGCGGTAACCCCGCGCAGAAGCAGCAGACCGAGTGCCGCGAGGTACTTCGCAGAGCGCTGGTCGTACGAGCCCGTGAGCTGGTCGGTGGTGTGACGGACCAGGGAAACGGCCTGGGCGGTGTGGTTGTCGCGGGCCAGGGCGTGGGCGTGCACACGGACGCTGGAGGCGAGGACGACGGGATCGCCGGAGCGTTCGGCCTCGGCCATGGCCCGTCCGACCGCGAGCCAGGCGTTGCCCTGATCGCTCTGCTTGAGCAGCAGGCTCGCCGAGGTCTGATACGCCGTCGCGAGGAGCCCGGACAGACCGGTCGAGCCGGGGGCATCGCTGATGGCCTGCCGTAGCTGCCCGATCAGGCCGGGCAGCGTGCCCTCCAGCTGCGTGTAGTCACAGGTGTAGAAGAGGCGGCGCGCGTCGGCGACCTGATCACGCAGTTTCCGGACGTCCGGCACTCGCTCGGTGGCCGTATGGGCCGCTCCGGGGAGCAGAGCCTGGACCAGGTCCTGGTGGGCGGCGCTGGGGATGGTCGGGGCCGCGAGCGCGGCGATGCCTGCGGCGAGCACGGTACGGCGGCGCATGTCCTCTGTCTCGGGGTCGGAAGGGCTGATGTTCGATGGGCTGATGTCCGAAGTGGCGGCGAGGCCGAGGTGGTGTAGCGGAATCGCGAGTACCTGGGCGACCTCGCGCAGCATGCGGACGTCCTCCGTGCCTCTGCCGTTCTCCAGACGGCTCACCTTGGACTGGTGATAGCCCAGGGCGGAGGCGACGTCCTTCTGTGAGCGCCGCTGTAACACGCGTGCCTGGCGGATCACTTCACCGATCTGTCTCGCTTCGCTCTGCGCTTCGGCCATCTGAGCCACGGCTCCTCCCGCCGTCGCCGATCCTGCCTGCTCAACCGAGCGTAATGGAATGGCAGTTCACCGTGATGCAGCTCCTGCATAGACGATGCGGCACCGGCACACGGACTGGTTCGAGCTGTCCGTGCAGCGGTTGCCTGGAGTGGCCGTACCGATCCAGGAGGCCGCTCATGGAAGCGCATCAGATCCGGATTCCCGTCTCCGGCACACCTGCGGGTGCCACGTCCGCGCGGCGGCGGCTCGCGGAAGGGATACGGGCCTGGGGAACCCTGCTCGGGTCTGAGCTCCTGGAATCGGCGGAGCTGGTAGCCGCTGAGCTGATCGCGAATGCCGTACGGCACGCGCCCGATGGCCCGATCACGGCCCATGTCTGCCTGAACGGCACGGGACTGCGGATTGCGGTGACGGACACCAGCTCGAACGCCCCAGAGGTCGGACTGTCGGAGGAGTACGCGGAGGGCGGACGCGGTCTGTTCCTCGTCGCGGCGCTCGCGGATCGCCAGGGCTTCGACCCCTTGCCGTCCGGCAAGCGCTGCTGGGCCGAGTTCGAGTTCAGCGCCCCACTGTTACCCGCCGCATCACACCTGCCCTTGCAGAGGAGTTGACTGTTGACAGCCGTACGGATTCCCCCAGTCGCCGCGGAAGTGGTCGCCGTACGACCAGGCATTCCGCTGGCCGGCTCCATCACCGTCGACGGATCGAAGAACGCGGCGCTGCCCTTGCTGGCCGCCGCGGCAGCCCTGAACCGCCCGGTACACCTGAGCAACGTCCCTGCGAACTCGGACGTCGAGACGATGCTCACCCTGCTCCAGCAGGCCGGCTGGCACGCGGCCCGCCCGGTCAGCGACCCGCACACCACCGTGATCCTGCCGAGCGACAAGCCGCAGCCGGACCCCCATCCCGAGGTCGCTGCCCTCATCCGCGCCTCGTACTACCTCGTGCCCGCGCTCCTTGGTGCGTACGGACGGGCCCGCTTGCCCTGGCCGGGCGGGTGCAGCATCGGGGAACGCGGGATGGAACAGCACTTCAGGGTGTACGAGCGCTTCGGTGACCGCTCGACCGTCGATGACCACGGCTACCTCGTGGAAGCGGCCCCGGGTGGACGCGGGACGGTGTCGGTCATGCTGCCCTTCCGGTCCCGCGGAGCGAGCATCGCCGCCCTCCTGCGTGCGGCCGTCGCCGGACGGCCGCTGCGTCTGGGCCAGCCGAATCTGTCGCCCGAAGTGCTCAGTGTCGTAGAGGCGTTGCGGACGGCGGGGTGGGAGTGCCGGGTCAACGAGACCGTCCTCGCGCTCCAGCCGCCTCGGTCCGTCTCCGGTGACACCATCGCGTGGAGGGTACCCGGCGACAAGATCGAGGCAGGCACCCTGGCCTGCGCGGTCGCGGTGAGCGGCGGCAACGCGCACATCCACGGCGTGGACAGTGATGCTGTCGCTCCCCTGGTCAACGCACTGCGCCGGCTCGGCGTACCCGCCGACGCCGAAGACGGCACCCTCGTCATCCGGGCCCAGGACGCCCAGCCCACCGGCCGACCGCTGCGAGCCATCGCCTCCCTGTCCCCCGGCGGGCTGGACGCGGACTTCGAACCACCGCTGATGGCCCTGGCCCTCACCCTCCCCGGCACCCACCTGTTCGCCGATGCCATCAACCCCGGCCGCCACGGCAACCTGCTGCCCCATCTCGCTCGCCTCGGGGCCACGATCGACGAGCTGTCGCCCACGCAGTGCCGCTTCACCGGTCCGCAGCAGCTGACGGGTGCCGGAGTGGAAGCCACCGACATCCGCACGGGCTCCGCCCTTCTCATCGCCGGCCTCACCGCTCGCGGCGTCACCACCCTCGGCGGCCTCGAACAGCTCCGACGCGGCCACGCCGACCTCCCCGTCAAGCTGCACGCCCTGGGCGCCGACATCTGCGAGGTGATCCCGTGAACCGGCGACTCCGGCGACTCCGGCAACTCCGTCAATTCCGGCAGGTCATCGCCACGACCGACGTCCACTCCGCCTTCGACTCGGCCGCCCCGATGCTCACCTACCTGCACGCCGCCAGGCCCGAGAGCCTGATCGTGGACTGCGGCGACTTCTTCGAAGGCAGCGGCTTCTACCACCTCGGCAGGGGGCGCATCGAGCGCGAAGTCCTCACCACCCTGTACGACCTGCTCGCGCCCGGAAACCACGGCTGGCCGCACTACTTCGAGCCGCGGCTGCACCGGATGACGGTCTGCGCGAACACGACCGACGAGCGCGGCGAACCGCTTTTCGACCGCGTACGCATCGAGAGTATCGGCGGCCGTCGAGTGGCTGTCACCGCGGTAATCGGCCCGCAGGCATTCAACGCCATCCCTGCCGGCCAACGGGAAGGTCACCACGTCACCGATCCGGCCCAGGCCCTGCGCGAAGTGATGCTGGAGCACCATCACCGCGCCGATGCCTGGATGGTCCTGTCCCATTCCGGTTTCGGGGAGGACCTGAAGCTGGCCGCCGTTTGCCCGTTCGCCGACGTCATCTTCGCCGGGCACTGCCATAGCGACCTCTACGGTCCCGTACTCGTCGGCGACACCCTCGTGGTCAAGGGACGCGAACTCGGCGTCGGATACGCCGCCGCCGAACCCGTAGGCAGTGGCTGGGCCGCCCGCACCTGCGCCTTCCCCGACGCCTCCGCCGTACCCCACGACCTGATCGCACTGCAAGACGAGATCTCGACCGTCGGACTGCAGCTGAGGAGTCCCATCGGCGCCGTGGACGAGCGCCTCCGCAACGCGCCCCTGGACCACCGTCGACTGCTCGAAGAGGTCGCCGGCCGACTACACACCGGCCTCGGCGCCGACGCGGTCGTCCTCAATGAAACCGCCCTGCGCCCCGTACAACTCGGCACCGCCTTGAGCCTCGGGGACCTGCTGGCCATCGAGCCCTTCGGCAACCAGCTCGTGCACGCCTTCCTCCCGGAGCAGCACGCCCAGGACCACGACAAGCTGATCGAGCACCTCACCGAACTCGTCGGCCCCGTAGTCGTCGCCCCTGCTGCCCTGCCCCCGGCAATCCGCACCGTGCTGACCACCGACTACCTCGCCGACAGCTACCTGGGCGGGCGAACGCACGAGTCAGGCATACAGCTCGGGCAGGCCGTGTGCCGCGTCCTGACCACCTCACCCCCCACCTCCGCCCCTCACCAGAAGGAGGCGAACAGTGATCCTCACCGGGCCTGAGATCAAAGCCGCCGTCGCCGACGGCCGCCTGCGGATCAATCCCTTCGCAACCGACCAGACGAACCCCAACAGCTACAACGTCCGCCTCGGTCCGACCCTGCTGACGTACACCGCCAAGGTGATCGACGCCCACCGCGCCAATCCCACACGCTCCGTCCTGATTGGCAAGGACGGGTACGTCCTCCAGCCCGGCGAGCTGTACCTCGGCCACACCGTCGAGGAGGTCGGTTCGGACGTCTTCGTCCCCCTGCTCTTCGGCCGCTCATCGGTCGGCCGCCTCGGCCTGTTCGTCGAGATCACCGCCCCCATCGGCGACATCGGCTTCCACGGGCAGTGGACCTTGATGCTCTCGCCCATCCGCCCACTGCGGGTGTACACGGGCATGAAGATCGGGCAGATCATGTTCTTCGTCTCCACCGGTGACGTCGACCTGTACCGCGGCAAGTACCAGGGCGCCGCGGGCCCGCAGTCCTCCCGCTACTGGCGGGATGCGTCACGTATCGAGGCGGTCACCTCGTGATTCTTACGGGCCCCGCCATTGCCGCCGCCATCGGCGCGGGAGAGATCACCATCTCCCCCTATGAGCCCACGCAGCTGTCCCCCAACGCCTACGACTGGCGGCTGGGCGACACGATCCGCGTCTGCGACAGCGACTTGGACGCCGCCGCCCCCACCGAGTTCACCGAACACCTGATCCCCGCTTCCGGCTTGGTGCTGAAGCCTGGTGCGCTCTACCTCGGCGTCACATTGGAGAAGACCGGCTCCGAAACGTACGCACAGCTACTCAACGGGGACCGCACCATCGGCGCCCTCGGCATCTGGGTCCACGTCTCCGCCCCACTCGGCCACCAGGGGCACGCGATCCGCTGGACGTTGGAGATCCGCGTCGCCAAGCCCGCCCGGGTCTATCCGGGGATGACCTTCGGCAAGGTCACCTTCCTGAGCAGCGTCGGCAGCCCAGCCAGCTACCAGCAACAGCCCGCCAAGTACGCGGCGACGGAAGGCATCGACATCTCCCGCCTGTACGAAGAGATCCCTCAAGGAGCGCTGTGAGTTCCGTCGTACGCCCGGCCGCAGGTCCTCTGACCGCCACCTTCCTGGACCTTCCAGCAGGTAGCCCTGGTGGCAGCGTCGAACTCTTCCTCGATCTCTATACCGGCGACGAGCCCCTCATCCCCGCCCGGGCCTTCATGCTGGCCCCCACAGGCCCCGGGCCTCGTCTCCCACTGGGACTCGACCTTGTAGCCGTGTCCGGGAAGTGCCTGGAAGGTACCGGCTTCAGTCGCTACGTCGCGGCCCTGCGCCAGGCCCTGGTCACCGCGATCGATCCGGCTCAGATCGGCGTGCTGCACCTGCAGCATCTCGCGTTCGGCGCCACACCCGCGTTGCTCCGGGCCCTGCCGACGCACCCGAGGATCGCGATGGTTCACGGCACCGACCTGCTGTTTGCCGAAGCCCACCGTGAGCAGCTCCAGGTGCTGCGCCAGACGGCGAGGGCCGCCGACGCCATTGTGGTCTCCACCGGGGCAATGGCCGATCACCTGCTCAAACTCGCCCCGCAGACGGACCGCCGCAAGGTCATCCACATCCCCTGGGGCATCCCCGACCACCTGATCACCGCTCCGCCGGCGCGACGCGCCCGCATGTCAACCAGCAATCTGCGGGTGCTGTACGCAGGCCGCCTGACAGCCGAGAAGGGCGTCGGGCACCTGATCACCGGCCTGGCACCCGTTCCAGGAGTCGAGCTGAGCATCGCCGCCCCCAGAGCCCAGTTCCACGCCTTGACCCCACTTCTCCAGCGGACCGGAGTACGGGCCCGGTACCTCGGCTGGCTCCGCCGTCCACAACTGTGGAAAGCCTTCGCCGAGCACGACCTGCTGGTCATACCGTCCACCACGCTGGAGGCCATGGGCCTGGTCGCTCTGGAGGCCCAAGCCTGCGGCCTGCCCGTCCTGTATCAACCTGTGCCCGGCCTCAACGAAGTCCTCGCCGCGTCCGGAGTGGCCACCGACTTCACACACTCGGCCAGGCTCGGCCGCGATCTGGATCGGCTACGCACCGCGCCGGGCATGCTTCCCGCGATCCGACACGCGGGCTACGCGAACGCCGCCCGCTATCCGCTCTCGACGACCGCCCAGACCCTGGCCGACGTCGGCCGCCAGCTCGCATGAACACGCTTCAGGACCGGTTCCTCGGGAACGGCGTGCCGTGACCGGTGTCGACACGCCATTGCCCCACCAGCCCTACCCTCGTCACTACGCTGACCGCGGGATGCCGACGGCGAACAGGGAGACCATGACGTACCGCACCGACAGCATCGAACAGCTCCTCAGCGAAGGCGTCCGCGACAAGGTCTACCCCGGCGCCGTATGGGCAGTCGGCGATGCCACCGGCACCCGCGCCCACGGCGCCACAGGAGTCCTCGACCCCAACGAGCCGGACACACCGATGCGGCTCGACACCGTCTTCGACGCCGCCAGCCTCACCAAAATCATCGCCGTGTGGGCCTCAATCGGGGCCCTCTGGGAGGAGGGAAAACTCGACCTCGACGCCCCGCTCGGCGCCCTCTGGCCCGAGGTCGACGGCCACCCACTCGAAGCGGTATCCGCCCGCCACCTGCTGACCCACACCGCCGGCGTCCCGCTGCGGGCCCAACTCAAGAACTTGTACGGCAGCGACCCTCAGGACGTACGCGACGGAGTCCTCCACGAGGCCCTGCACCGCCCGCCCGGCGAAGCCGTCGAGTACACCGACCGAGCCGCCCTCATCCTCGGCTACCTCGCCGAGCATCTCTCCGGCCAGCCCCTCGACCAGATCGCCACAGAACGGGCCTGGCAGCCCCTGGGCATGGACTCCACGCGCTTCGGACCGCTCCCCGCCGAGATCGCCGCACGGTGCGCGCCGACCGAACTCGACCAGGACACCGATACTCACCTCAAGGGCACTGCTCACGACTTCTCCGCCCGACTCCTGGGCGGAGTGTGCGGAATCGCCGGCGCCTTCACCGTCCTCGACGACCTCACCGTCTTCCTGCGTCACATGCTGCACCCCACCACTGGGCCGAGGCGGGCAGGCTTCGGCCCCGCCTGGACCACGGAATCGTTGGCCATCCAGACCGGCGGACTGGAACCCGCACGCGGCCTGTTTTGGCACCCCGCCCCCGGCGCCGCCCGCACCGATGGCGTCTGGGTCCATTACGGCTTCACCGGCACCGGCATGTGGATCTCGCCTTGTCAGCAGCTGTGGGCAGCGCTGCTGACCAACAAGCTCTACTACACCCGCGACCGCCAGCCCCTGACGGACATCCGCAACGCCTTCCGCGAGCTTGTCTTCGGCTAAGGCGCTGTCCTATGTGGTGAGGCGGGTAGGCTTCAACATGTGTACTCGGGCCTCACCGAGGGATGAGGAAATCGGTGAGCTGCCCCGCAGTTGGTATCCGACCGCGGTTGAAGATGACCGCAACGAACAGCACCACTGCCGGCAGCAAGGGGATGAGTGCAGCATCGGGCAATCCGAGGACGGCCGCACCAGCCATGACCAGCACGACCACGACCCCTACCACGACCACCCGCAATCGCTCCCTCGGCGCGGCCGGAGCCACACCGGCCAATTGATCTGCGTCGAGAAGGTCGTCGACACGGCCCTCGGCGTAGCGTTCGGCGATTGTCAGCAGCATCACGGTGAGGTCTTCAAGGGCGCGGCCCGGCTCGGAGTCCTGTCGGGCTTCGGCGCTTCGTAGCGCGCCCACCACCAGGGCGGCATGTGCCTTGAATTGCCTCTCGTTGTGCCGTCTCGCTCTGGCGCGGCGGGTGCGATGAGCCCTCCAGATGGCGCGCTCAACCGGTTGTACGGAAACTCGCGGGATCTGGCAGTCTGGGTGGGTTTCCTCCCAGCGACGGAGAACCGTGGCGCACTGAGCTGCGACCGTCAGCAGTGCAACGACAGGCCAGCAGCGCCGGTCCTCCATTCGCGCGCTCTCCTTGACCGGGTACCCTGCGAGCGCCTCCAGGTCATAGGCGGCATACGACGCGCCGTTGCCAGAACTGCTCAGGTTCATGCGTTTGATGAGCCGCACTTCAGCGATCAGGATTAGGGCCCAGGAGAGAAGTCCCGTCGCCTTGGGGATCGCAGAGAAGTCCCAGAGACGCACCGACATCGGCACAGTCACGATGCTGCTGAGCAGTTCCTGCACCACGCCAGGCTGCGGTCCCGGATCAGCGCTCAACCGCAGATGCTCCCAGTCGGCCATGTCATTAACGTGCAGCAAGACGAATAGCAGCAAGCAAAACCGGAGTGTCTTGATTGGCGCGGCCAGGGGCCGAGCACGCCACCAACGCACAACATACTGAGGGGCCAATCCGTGGCCGCCGACCCGATCTTGTATTCGAGGCGGCAGTAGCAGTATCTGCGTCAGAAGCGGAGCAGCTCGACGCACCCCCGAGTTGGCGCGCAGTCGCTCGAAGCGCTCCAAAGACGCCGACCCCCAGCGCTGAACCGGTCCAGGAATGAGGAGCAGAGCGATCCCAACCAAGACCAACCACGGGGAAACCGCGATGAGAAGACCGATTGTGAACACGTGGACAGTCTCACGTATCCCACCGACAGCCCCGCCCGGAACGGCGGCAAAGTCTTGTGCGCCAGGTCGGGCGGTGTCTGGCCGGGCCCCCGGCGAATCCGTATGGATCGAGTACGCCTACACCGTCGGCGACGACAAATGGGGCAACTGGTTCCAGCGGGCCGTCCGACTGCCCACCGAACAACTCGAAGTCCAGCTCGCCTTCCCCGCCGCCCTCGCCCCCGTCGTGTGGGGCACCGAGACCTCCATGACCGCCGAAGCCTCCCAGCTACGGACCCCGCCTGTCCGCAGCGACGACGGTGAACTGAGGCAATTCACCTGGATCACGACCACGCCCGCCCTCCACGCTCGGTACCGTCTTGAGTGGAGGTTCCGGACACGGCCCGAACACAACACGGAACAAGGGGACTTCAGGTGATCGACGTGCGGCCCAGCCAGCAGATGCGCGACCTCGGAGTCGTCCAGCACGGCGCCGGCATCCTGACCGAACCGGCCCGCGCCTTCACCCTGCCCGCCGAGCGCGACGAAGCCGAGCGCATCACCGACGAGCTGTTCGCCGCGATGGAACGGATCGGACAGGTCCATCCCTTCGCCAAGGGCATGGGCATCGCCGCCCCGCAGATCGGCATCGGCCGCTCCGCGGCCGTCGTCCAGCCGCCCGGCGACGCACCCGCCGTCATCCTGCTCCACCCGAAGATCACCGACCGCTCCGACGAGCTGGACGAGCAGTACGAGGGCTGCCTGAGCTTCTTCGACGTCCGCGGCCTCGTCCCCCGCCCCCTGAAGATCACCGTCGAGACCACGGCCCTGACCGGCGAGACCGTCACCACCGAGTACGAACGCGGCCTCGCCCGCCTCATCCACCACGAGATCGACCACCTCGACGGCCTGTTCTACACCGCCCGCATGCGCACCGGGGTCGAGCCGATCCCTGTCGAGGAGTACCGGCAGACCGGCAGGGCCTGGGCGTACGAGCAATAGCCGTCAACTTCACGTGGGGGGGCCGAGATACGAGCTCGCGGTCTACCAGCGCTGCGGCGTTGCCCGGCGCTGCTGTGACTGGTCGCGAAAAATGACATCGGCGGAGTCCGCCAGAACCCTGCTCAGGCCGATGCGACTGAGCGCGACAGCGCGGGCCGTCCGGCCAAGTAGATGCTGAGATTTGACGGTGTCGGCGATCAGCCGCCCTGGAGCCCCCACTCGTCGAGGCCGCCGTACACATGGGCTTCAAGGCATCGCGGAGTGTCCATACCGACGGCCTCACCTCGGTAGAGGGCTATGAGCGAGTCCTTGCCCCGCCACCACATGTCTGACAGGCCCTGTACTTCAGGCACCGGCTCGAAACCGGCGAGGTCCAACGACTCGACGGCCTTCCCCTTGATCCTTGTAATGGTCTTGGCCCAGCGACCGGCATGAGCGGCGAGCGCCAAGGACTCCACCCATCCGTCTGTGCTGGCATGGAGCGGTGTCCAGGTGTAGGCATCGATCCCGAATGCGCCGTCGGGGCCGATCTTGAATCCGTAGGCCATGGACACCCGGCAGCTTCCTGCCGGAAACAACCAGCCCTCAGCGGCGGAGCCCTCGGGGCAGCCGGCGCCCAGAATGCGCGGACCGCCCTCGTAGAACGGGGCAGGCGGCAGCGCAAGACCGCCCCAGCGGTCCTGGAAGGCCGCGGCCCGGTCGATCTCCAAGGCCGGGACCCCGTGCCCAATCCACCTCTCTCGGTACTGCCCGATGCCCTGCCGAGGAACACGAACGCCGTCCACCTCGATGAACCTCTTGGCTCGGTCGCTCAGGCCAGCAGGTGCGATTGGGATGGGCGACATAGGAGTGGCGGCCGTCATGGTGCCGGAGTCTAGTGGCGGGGCCAGATGCGCTTCGGGCGTCAGTCGTCGCGGCCAGGTGTCATCTATCGCGACCAGGCACAGCTGCCGAACTCGCCAAAGCCGCCCCCATCAACGAACCGCCGGACGCGCCAGCTGCCGACCGGTCTCACCGCAAATGTGCGAGGGAAATGGCCGACCGTGCCTGCTGCTTCATCCCGGGCCCATCAGCTGCCTCGCGGTCTGGGAGAAATCTGGGAGATGATCTTCGCCCGGAAGCCCATCAAGGCCACTCAAGACCAACCCACTCCAAGCCTCTGAGCAGCACTGATGCTCATCAGCGCTGGTATCGATCTTCGCCGAACCTCATTCGGGACGAAGAGGTCGTGGGTTCAAATCCCGCCACCCCGACGCTGGTCAGAGGCCCATTCGCATGATCGCGAATGGGCCTCTGTCATGCCTGGGGGGGCCAAACGGGGGGCCAAACAGAGCTGATCACTGTCCTGCGCCCCACTTCGATCGATGTAGCCACGCCTCGGCTGATCGGTTGCTACGGGCCAACCTGTCCGCGAGGGCCTCGACGAAGCAGGCCACAGGAACGCGCTGGAGCGCTGAGCGCGTGGATGAATGCGTGACTACCGGCGCAGCTACACGAAGACTCGCCCATTGCCCTGGGTCGCCAGCACCAGGGTCTGGCCTGATGGACGTCCACGCGGGCGCCTGTACCTTCAAGGTCTATCTGGGTGTCGTCCGGCCTGGGGGTGGAGGCGGGGGCGCCGAAGGCGGGTAAAGGTCGGGATGCCCCTCCGGAAGTTCCTCAATCCGGGCGACCACACGCGGATCGTTGATCAGGTCCCGATAGACGGAACGCCAGGGGAAGTCCGAGGTAGGGTCCTCTATGGTCACGATATTTACAGCCCTGGTGTACCGCGTGGGCTTCGCAACGACGAGTTGTTCGATTGTGACGCCTGTACGGTCCAAAACGGCACCGTCCAGAAAAGTCCCGGTAAGTTCGGCAGTCGAGATCCCTTGGGCGTACTCCAGGTCGGTCGACCTGAGACTTGCATCGGTCAGAATTAACCCGGCACACTTGGCCTGCGTCAGCCATCCGTATTCGAAAACCGCTCCTGCCAAGTTCGCGTTGACAAGACTCGCTCGACTCAAGTTCGTCCAATGCATCTGGGCTCCGCGAAGATCGGCGCCCTCAAGATGCGCTCCCATCAGGTGGAGGTGCCGTAAATCCGGCGCCCACCCTGCGGGGACATATTGCCGCACGGCAGGGCGAGTCAACGCCGTCACAGCCGCCTGCACATCGGCGTTGGGTCGCACGAGCCACGCGTTGGCGGTTCGCGGCGGATCCCCCCTCCTAGCCTCGTCGATCGACCAGCCGCCGGGGGTCCTACCCCAGCGGGATGCTTCATGGCACAGAAATGCCTCAAGGACACGTACAGCATCAAGGGCGTAGTCCGGAGCATCTCTGATGATCTGCTCAAGAGCGAGTACTCCGCCGGCGCGAACATAGGTCTTGTCAGAGCTGAGCCTCTCTAGAGCCTTAGCGAACCGCTCAGTCACCTGTCCACGCTGACTCAATCGATAATTGCGCGCCGCGTAGAGGATGGCCAACCCGGCGACACTCGCAGCGATAATCTGCGCTAAAGCGATCCGAAATTGACCAAGAACCGTCGCACGTTCGGCCGCGCCAAGGTCTCTCCACCCTGGCATTTCCATCGGCACCAGGAACCGCACGATAGACGGCCCCCATTTCCAGCCGACCATGGCTCCAAGTAGCACGAGGAGAGCAATAGCAACTGCTAGTCGTGCATGCCGGAAAGAACGTCGTTCGCGGTACGTCGCGCCCATGCAGTCCGCCATCCGTTCGGCATATAAAGCATAAACCTGCACCCAATAGACATCTTCACTAGCCATTATCTCCTTCACAGGGAAATGCACCACTTTGCAAGTGGCGGAGTGCAGTATCCGTGCGGGCCGCCGTACCCTGACGGCGGCCCGCACAGCCG
This sequence comes from Streptomyces sp. B8-7, assembly GCF_058833805.1. Classification (NCBI taxonomy): domain Bacteria; kingdom Bacillati; phylum Actinomycetota; class Actinomycetes; order Kitasatosporales; family Streptomycetaceae; genus Streptomyces; species Streptomyces sp. B8-7. The sequence continues at coordinate 295,434 of NZ_JBYRRL010000004.1, forward strand.
GGCCTCTTCACATGCGGCTGATCAGCCACATCAGGGCTTGGGCGAGTTCCGGGGTCGGGCGGTTGGTCGGGCGTGACCGGTTGGGGTGCATAGCGGAGCAGGCACGGGCTTCGTGATCATTGGGGTGTCGAAGCTCAACGATCATGAGGTGGCCCGTGCCTGCCGCTGCATCTTCTCTCATCCCGCCGGTGCCGGTGAAGCTGGGTCCGCTGGATGCCAGTCAAGTCGCTGACCTGCGGCCCTTTCTGGAGCGGGTGCCCGACCCGCGGGCGAGGCGGGGCCGCTGGTACCCGCTGACCGCGATCCTCCTCGTCTGTGCCTGCGCGGCCGTCTCCGGAATGAGGAGTGTGGATGAGATCGCCGAGTGGGCGGCACGGGCCTCGGACACCGTGCTGACGGCCGTCGGAGTCCGCCGGCACCCGCTCAGATGGCGCCGTGCCCCCTCGCGGACCACGATCGGCCGCGTGCTCGCGGCCGTCGACGGTGACGCCTTGGACCAAGCGGTCGGCGCCTACCTCACCGCCCGGAACACCGCGGGAACAGTCTCGGGGAAACGACAGGTGATCGCCGTCGACGGCAAGTCACTGCGAGGATCGGCCCGCCTGTCCGCCGGCCGCAGACACCTGCTCTCCGCCGTCACTCACCACCGGGCCCTGACCCTCGCCCAGGCCCAGGTCGGAACCAAGACGAACGAGACCGCGCACTTCCGGCCCCTGCTCGAACCGCTGGACCTGACCGGCACCGTCGTCACCTTCGACGCCCTGCACTCGGTCAAGGCGAACGTCACCTGGCTGGTCGAGACGAAGAACGCCCACTACATCGCCATGATCAAACGGAATCAGCCGACCGCCCACCGGCAGCTCGCCGCCCTGCCCTGGCCGGACATCGCCGTCCAGCACACCGCTTCCTCTGCCGGACACGGCCGCCGGGAGTCCCGCTCGATCAAGACCTGCGGCATCGCCGACGAACTCGGCGGGATCGCCTTCCCCCACGGCCGCCTCGCCCTCCGCGTCCACCGACGCCGCAAACAGACCGGCGAGCGCGAGAGCCGCGAGACCATCTACGCCGTCACCAGCCTCGACGCCCACCAGACCACCCCGGCCGAACTCGCCGCCGCCGTCCACGGCCACCGGGCCGTCGAGGCCCTGCACCACGTGAGAGACGTGACCTACGCCGAGGACGCCTCCACCCTCCACACCGGCACCGCACCCCGCGCCATGGCCACCTTCCGCAACCTCGCCATCGGCCTGCTCAAGACCCTCGGAGCCGTCAACATCGCCAAGACCACCCGCGCAATCCGCGACCAGCCCGAACGAGCCCTCCCACTCCTGGGCATCACCAACAACCCGGACACTCAGGGAACTTGATCAAGCCCTGGGCAAGAGGAGGAGCGCCTGCGCCGGCACGTCCAGGACACCGACGCCCTCCGCCTCGCCGACGACGACACCACCCCGCCCCTCACGCAGCTCGTCGAACAGGGCGATATCACCTGGCAGCAGGCCCACGAACGCGCCGAGGAGTTTCACGCCCACCGGCGCGATACCATCCGCCGCATCCAGCAGGCCGTCGAGGACATCACGGCGAACTGGCCCGCGGTCCAGAACCTCGCCGCCCGCCCCGGCACCCGCTACGCGCAGGAGGTCATCGACGGCCTCACTGCCGAGGCGCGCACCCTCTTGAAGGAATTGACAGGTCGGCGCTGACCTCCCGGACGCTCTGGGGGCCGGCACAGCCCCGTCGGCCCCCAGAGCCCTCCGAAGAGCTGCCGGCGTTCCTCCGCGCGGCGGCCGAGGCCAGGCGGTCGGGGCGACGACCACTCCTCAGTCGGCCGCCCTCCCCACCAGCGCGGGAATCGGAAGCTCCAGCACTTCCTCCCAGCGGTAACGGTCGGCCCCGCCGCCGGCCTTCGGCCGGTGCGGCTCGTACGAGCCAATCAGGACGCCCATCTCGCGCAGCCGGTCCAGGCTCTGCCGGTATGCGGGGTGGGCGGCCTGGGCCGAGTTCAGGTACGGCAGCACAGCGATCGGGACGTCCATGGCGGGCGCTTCGCACAGGATGCCCAGCGCGAGATTGTCAGAGATCCCCGCCGCCCACTTGTTGACCGTGTTGAACGTGGCCGGGGCGACCGCGATCGCGTCCCGCAGGCCGAGTCGGGCGCGGCTCCCCCGGTGATCGCCAGGCCGAGCGGATGGGGCGGCCGGTCTGGACCTCGACCGCCTCCGCGTCGAGGAAGCCGAGTCCCTGCGGGGTGGCGATGACACCGACGTCCCAGTGCCGCTCCTGTGCCGCTGTGATCAGCCGGCCGACGTCGGCGGCGACCCCGGCCGCGCAGACCACGATCTGAAGGAACGGCTTGTCGGGCTGATCACTCACGCGGGACTCCCGGTTGACGGGGGTGCATTTCCGGCAGTGTGCGGCGACGGTCGCTGGCGGACACGGAAGCGCCCGCTCACGTGGCCGCTGTACGGCAGTTTGGGCTCTCCGAGGACCTACCCCCGTCCCGGTCCACGGCACGGGCAACCGGTACAGGACGGCTGGGGACGTCGAGCCAGGTGCGCTGCTCCTCGGCGGTCACGGTCACTCCGAAGCGCTCCCGGCCAGGCCGGTCGTTCTCGACGTACAGCTCGTGTGCCGCCTCTACCGCTTCCCACAGCAGACGCGGCCCGGCCTGCCGTACGCCACCGTCCTCGGCGCGCGCCCACGCGCCGTCAGCACCCCACAGCTCCACGGCCGTCACCCGGCCGTCACCATCGCGCTCCGAAGCGAAAGCCGTGTCCGGCGCAACCAGCGAGAGCACGAAGCGGAACGCATCGTCCCCGGCGACCTCGGCCAGGTCCAGGCCGGTGAGTCGGCCGCTCGTCGCGCTCGGCCTGCCTGGGTGTGCCGGGGCGCCGGTGGCACCGGCATCGCGTACGGCCATGAAGTAGGAACCGCCGGGCAGGAACCGGCCCTCGGCGCGGCCGTCGTCGGCGACGACCAGGCGCGCGGTCCCCCAGCCGACAGGGCACACGATGAGGCCGGCGGGCCGCACCTGCTCCAGCCAGGCCACCGGGATCGTGGTGAAGCCACAGGTGGCGATCAGCCGGTCGTACGGGGCCCTGGCCGGGTAGCCGTCACGGCCGTCCCCGACCTGCGCCAGCGGGGTGAGGTTCCCCCGCTGCGCGGGAGTGGCTGACTAGCAGGTCAGGGCGGGTTGACGTGGTTTCAGGTTCACTGGTTCGGCCGCTGCCTGGTCGGCGTAGTGCTTCTCCTCGAACTCGATAGGGCTGAGGTAGCCGAGCCGCTTCTGGATGCGGCGGGGGTTATAGAAGCCGTCGATGTACTCGAAGAGCGCGAGATTCGCCTCGGCCCTGGTTGCGAAGACGCGTCCGCGGATGCACTCGGTCTTGATCAGCATCCACAGGTTCTCCGCCAGGGCATTGTCGAAGGAGTCGCCGACCGAGCCCATGGACGCCTGAACTCCTGCTCTGACCAGACGTGTTGTGAGCTTGATAGACGTGTATTGCGTGCCGTGATCGGCATGGTGGACGAGTTCGCCAGGGGCAACCTCGCGGCTGGCCAGCGCGTACTCGAGGGAGGTGAGGACCAGGTCGGCGTCCGCGCGGGCGGAGGTTTCCCAGGCCACGACTCTGCGGGAGAAGGCATCGCGGATCGCCGACAGCCACAGTGGCCCGTCCAGGGTGGGGATCATGGTCAGATCGGTGACCCACAGCCGGTTCGGCGCGGGTGCCGTGAAGTCGCGTTGCACCAGGTCAGGGGCGAGGTCGGCGTCCGGGTCACGGCGGGTGAAGCCCTTGCTCCTGCGGGGGCTGATCCCGGCCAGGCCGGCCTGGCGCATGAGCCGCTCGACCCGCTTACGGCCGACGTGGACACCCTCGCGCTTCAGGACGGCATGGACCCTGGGCGATCCGTAGATCCCGCCGGAGTCCTGGTGGATCTGCCGGATCTGCCCGGTCAGCTCGGTGTCTTGGCGGATCCGTTCGCAGGGGTCCTTCTCGGCCTGGCGCCAGCGGTAGTAGGTGGAGGAGGGGATGTTCAGTTCCCGGAGTACGGGCTCGACCCCCAGGTGCGGGTGCTCGTCGAGGAGCGCGGTCACCTGGGCCGGGTCGGGTCGAGCTGCGCGGCGAAAAAAGCCGAGGCCGTCCGCAGGACCTCGTTGGCCCGGCGCAGGTCCCGCACCTCGCGCCGCAGCTGGGCGAGCTCGTTCTTCTCTTCGGTGGTGAGCAGGTCATCCCGCTCGCCGGCGTCGGCCTCGGCCTGCCGGATCCAGTTCCGCAGGGCTTCGTGATGCACACCGAGTTCCTCGGCCATGCGGCGGATCACGGGCTTCGGCTCGGCGGTCCGATACATCCGCACCGCACGCTCACGCAACTCCAGCGGGTACTTCCTCGGGGCAGGCATAGTCTGGGCTCCTCTCATGAGACCCATCCGACCTGCTGTCATCTTTCCCCGCATCTCGGGGGAACCTCACCCCGGCACCAGCCTCTCCGACGACATCTGGGTCCACTACGGCTTCACCGGCACCGGCATGTGGATCTCACCCCGGCGGCGCCGATGGGCGGTACTGCTGACCAACAAGCTCTACTACACCCGCGACCGCCAGCCTCTGGCCGACGTCCGCAACGCCTTCCGCGGCATGGCATTTCGCTGACGCCCATGGACGTCTGCTGTCGCGCCTCAGCCTGCGCTCCAGCGAGATGACCGCTCGCATCGCCGCACTCGTACGCGATGCCGGGTTCGCCGCAGACGTGCCCGACCGGGCGGCCGTCCTGCTCGCCGAAATCGGCGTCTCCGGCATTTCCTACGCCGCGGCGAAACTGCAACTGGCCCTGTGCTTCCACCACGCCGTTCTCGACGCCCAGGACGACCTCGTCGACGCGATCACCCGCCTGCGCGAACTCACGCGGAGCGGCGATTACGCCTATTACGTCGAGATCGCACACTTCATGGTCGGCCTTCCGTTCCCCGAGCACACCGCGCGAGCTCGGTGGATCGACGGAGAACGACAGACGCGCGAACGATGGCGGCACCTGGTTGAGACCCGTCGCAGTCGCCTCGGCACGACTCGTTAGGCCGCAACAGGCAACGTCGGCACGAAGCCAGTGGCCCCACGGCGTCTGGGCGCCGTCTGGGAGTCGCCCCACTCCCCAAGCCCCTTCGATACGACCGCACCCCAACGCCACTACGATCGCCGGTCATGGACTGGCTGGAGCGCACCGCGAAGCTGAGGCAGTGGAGCAGGAGCGGGACCCGCGCTCCGCACAAGCCGCTGCTGTTCCTGTACGCGCTCGGGCGTTTCCAGCAGGACGCCGACGGTGAACTGCGGTACAGCGCGGTGGAGGACGATCTCAGACGGCTGCTGGCCGAGTACGGTCCACCCAACAGAACGACGCCTGCCTACCCGTTCCACCATCTGGTGAGCGACGGCGTGTGGGAGGTGCGCACCGAGCGTGGGCCGGGCAGTCCCGGCAGTGGCGTGCGGGAGCTGCGGGAGGTCGGAGCCGCAGGGCGGCTGACGCCGGAACTACGGGCGGCGCTGCGGCGCGAGCCCTCGTTGCTCGGCCGGATGGCACGGGTCCTGCTCGACCTGAACTTCCCGCCCTCGCTCCACGGCGACCTGTGCGAAGCCGTCGGGCTGGAGCTGGAGCCGACGGAGACCGAACAGTTCTCGGCCGTGCGCAGGCGGCGGGATCCCCGGATGCGGGAGCAGGTCCTGACGGCATACGAGTACCAGTGCGCCTTCTGCGGCTACGACGGCAGGATCGGCGCGGTGCCGGTCGGGCTGGAGGCCGCGCATGTGCGCTGGTGGGCGTTCGACGGCCCTGACGACGTCGACAACGGCCTGTGCCTGTGCTCGCTGCACCACAAGCTCTTCGACAAGGGCGTCCTCGGCATCGGTGACAGTCACCGCATCCTGGTCTCGCAGCGCTTCGTCGGCCACAGCCCCGCCGCCCGCGAGCACGTCATAGCGCTCGCCGGCCGCCCGCTCATCGGACCTCAACCGGGTGCCCGTCCCGTCGCGGCGGTCCACCGCTCCTGGCACACCAGCCAGGTCTTCCACAGCAGCCCACGCCCCGCCTCGGCTTCCTGCTCGCCGAGCGTCGATCACTGACCCACTGGTAAGGAGTGCGATACCAGGAGTATGGTCTCTTGTATGGCGACGAAGAAGGTAACCGTGACGATCCCCGAGGATCTCCTGGACGAGATCCGCGCGGACGCGGCAGAGCGGGGTCTGTCGGCGTATGTCGCCGAGGCGCTGCGCTTCAAGCGTGACCGGGACCGGCTCCGAGAACTGGTCGACTGGCTGCAGGAAGAACACGGCCCCGTCACCGAGGACGAACACGCGGCAGCACTCGACGAGCTGGACGATCTCGACGCCGAGCATGAGCGGCGTCGAACCGCCGGAAAGCACAACGCCGGAGAGGCTGCGTGAAGAAGCGAGCCGGTGAGCACGGACAGCGCCCCCTCCGCGTCTTCGTACTGGACTGTGAAGCCCTGTCCCTCGCGGTGCGCGGCGACCGGAGGATGATCGCCTGGCTCGATCTCGCGGCACGCGGGGAAGCCGAGGTGGTGACGTCCCCGATGACACTGGTCGAGGCGTACGACGGCAGAACGACCGAGCAACGCTGGGACTGGGTACTGTCCCGGCTCCAGGTCGTCGACACCGGGAAGGACGAGGCCCGCCAGGCGCGTCGAGTCCTGGCCGACGCCAAGTTGCACGGCCACAAGTACGCGATCGACGCCGTGCTCGCCGTCATCGCGCGACAGCAGAGGGGACAGGTCACCGTCTTCACCTCGGACGTCGACGACCTGGAGAAGCTGGTCCCGGACACGATCGTCGTCAAGAAGGTGTGACCCGACCCGCGCCCCTCCGGCGCCCGCACCCACGCTGGTGAGCACTCGCGATGCCCTCGCGTACTTTGTCCGGACCACATCGGCAGTCTCCGACACGAGGCAGCGGACGGCGAATAGAGTGGCCGACTCGACTTCCTGGCACTGATGGGCCGGTGGTTTGTCTTCGGGTCACAGGGCTGACTCTCCGGCAGCATCCAGGCAGCAGCACCCTTGGGAGCCATCTGGGAGTGCCTCGTGCCGCCGTGGCCCCGGCCGCTGAACACGTAGGTGAGCCCGTGGCAGGCGCAGGGCTGCGGCCTGGTGCGGGCGATGTGCTCCCCGACCAGGCCGGACAGCCAGGGCGGGGAGTCGATCGCGCGGTAGCTGTCGTCCTTCGGCGGGCACCGGGTGAACTCGCCCCTGTCTGGGCGAGGCCGGCGTCGACCGCGTCGGCCAGGATCAGGTGGAGCAGCGACCGGTAGGTCCGCACGCTGCTCACCGCGGACTCCTTGCGCTGCTCCTTCTCCCAGGTGTCCACCATGACGGGGGTGATGTCCTGGATGGGCTTGTCGCCGAAGCAGGGCAGCAAGTGGGCCAAGCTGCGGGGGTAGTTCTGCATCGTGGAGTCCGCGAGGCTGATGCCCTCCAGCCACTCCTTCGTGTACTCCCCGACGGTGACGCGGGCGGTGGCCGCGGCCTGCTCCGGTGGGACGTAACGGCCGCTCCTCGCGACCTCGAACGCCTCCACGTCCGCCTTCTCGGCGGCCTTCTGGGCTGTTGTCTTCGTCGGGTACCGGACGGCTCTGCCGTCCGGTACCCGACGACCTCCTGAGCCTTGCGGCCGGGCCGCTGGCAGCAGGACCGGTAGTACGTCTCCCCCTGGCGGTGAGCCCGGCGCCCTGTCCCCGGACAGCCATGGACACCCCTGGACAGACACCCCCTGGACACCCCTGGACACCCCTGGACACCCCTGCCGGACCGTGTCCGCCCGGTGTCCGTGCAGGTCACCGTCCTCGTGTCCTCGCCTGAGACCCCCCGGGCGGACACCTGTCCTCACTCCCTCTGCCCGGTGTCCGGACCCCCTGTCCGCACCCTGGAGATGCCCATGTCCCACCCACCCGCGTCCGTCGGCCGGACCGTGCACTACGTCTCTCGCGGAAGCGTGCGCTCCGACGGCTCCCAGACCTTCCCGATCGCGTGCCGGGCCGCGATCGTGACCGAGGTCGACCCGGACGACTCCGGGCGCGTCGGCCTGGCCGTGCTCAACCCAACCGGGCAGTTCTTCCACTCGCTCGCGGCCGGCGGCTGCGTGCACGCGGACGCGGACGGGATGCTCGGCGGGTCCTGGCACCGGCCGGAGCGCGCGTGATGGCCGCGCCGATCGGAGCGGACCAGCTCCTTCGCGCGCTGCGCGGCGAGGGACTGAACGCCGTGGAGGTCGGGGCCTGGAGGACCACGTCGCGGAACCACATGGGGCCGTGGGGCGAGGTCCACGGCGTGGTGATCCACCACACCGTGACGCGGGGCACCGCGCACACCGTGGCGATGTGCCGGGGCACCGGTGTCCGACGCCCGTCGTGACGCCGCCTGAACGGCCACGCTGTCCCGACCGACCGAGAACACGAGGAGACGAGGAGACGAGGAGACGAGCCACATGGACCGGACGTGGGACGGCGTGCGGAAGCTGCGCGGCCGGCTGGACGAGGAGGACCAGGCCGCGGCCGGCGACGTGCGCCTGCTGCGCGTGCTCAAGGTCGGTGAGGAGTTCGGGGAGGCAGCGGAGGCCATCACCGGGGCCCTCGGCGCCAACCCGCGCAAGGGGAACAGCCACACCTGGGAGGACGTCGAGAAGGAGCTGTGCGACGTCATCGTGACTGCCCAGGTGGCCCTGGGGGCCCACACGCAGCTTCTCGGGCTGCTGCCGGGCCTCCTGGCCGACGGGCACGCCGCTGCCTCCTCGCACCAGTCCGTGCCGTGAGCGCCGGGTGGCTGCCGCCGTACCGCACTTCGTCCCGAACCTGGCAGCTCTCGGCCAAGAGGGAAGACCACGGAGCAACTGGACGTCGCACGCGCGTCGTTGACTCGTGTGCCAGGTCGACGCCTACGCTGCGTCAGCGGCCCCGTCGACAGCCGCGATCCTGAGCAGGCGCTCCAGCTCCCTCCGCCCGCGCCTGATCAAGTCGAAGGCAGCCACCGGGTCCGTGTCCGGCGGCAGCGGGGTATCGGTGAGGACATCCGTAAGGGTGTACCGGCCGAGCAGCCACCGTTGTAGTGCTCGCCAGTCGGCACCCCGCTCAGGCGGCAGGCCGTCCGCCCATGGCAATGCTTCGTACCGGGTGTCGTCGGTGCCGTCGGCGTGGAGCAGCCCGGAGCGGCGCACGAGGCACGGGAAGCAGACGCCGCAGTTGGCGATGGGAGGGCCGCCGCTTCGGCGGGTGGGCGGCTTGCCGCAGCTCAAGGTGGACTCCAGGTCGGACGGGGCGAGGCCCGCATCACGTCCGGCCTTGCATACCTCGCCTTTCGTCAGCCGCGCCAAGGGGTTGACCGCCTGCACCGTGCTCTCCGGGTCACTCACGGCAGCCACCAAGGCGTTCAGACTGCCCAGCGTCCGCGGGTGCACGGAACGCGTGGAGCATGCGGCCGAACGCGCCGGCGTCAGAGGCGGGTTGAGGGCGAGCTGGCCGTTCTCGGGGATGTGGACGATACCCACGCCGTGCGCGGTGGCGGCGCGGATGGCGCCCGCCGCGTACAGCAGACCACGAGTGCGGGAGGAGGTCTCCAGCCGCAGCCCGGAGCCGTCACCCGCCGGGGTCTGGCTCATCGGCAACAGCAGCACCGGCCGTGCTCCGGCCAGTCGCTCCACGGCCTTGTACACCCGCTGCTGGAGACGCAGCAGGCCGATCTCGCGGAACATCACGAGCAGGAGCGGCCGGCAGTCGTCGGCACGCGAACGGGTGGCAGCCCAGCTGAGGGAGTCCAGTCCACCGGAGAACAACGCGACTTCCGATGCACGCGGGTCGTCGGGAGAGGCCATCGCCTCCTGGATGTAGTGGCCGGCGAGAGGCCTGAAGTCCACGTTCCAGATGTCCCCGGTCAGGACTTGGAGGAGCGCATTGAGGTGGGTACGGACAGCTGCGCTTCCCCACCGTTCAAGTTTCGTGACGGGCACGGCGAGGCTGATGCGGCGGGTCCACCGGTCCCGTTGTCCGGCCCGGCGTACGTACTTGTCGGCGATGAACGTCGCCCTGGCGACACGGAACAGATCCTCGGCCCAGTCGGGGACAGGATCGGGCAGACGGTGCCGGCCGGTGATGCGACGCTCCCTCTCCTGGAAGTCTTCCTCGCCGATCTCCATCCAGTGGCCGCCATGTGGCCGGTCGCCCCCGGGTCCGCGCCACCACAGGAAGTCCTCGGAATCGGTCACGCCGCAGCTCCCTCTTCTCCGGTGCTCTCCTCAGTGATCAGGCCGAGCGCCCTTCCGACCGCCCGCGGTACCAGCAACTCGGCGATCTCGGGCAGTGCCGCCGACGGATCCTGCACAGCGCCCGCCACCGTCTGCGCGGTATCCACAGCCTGTGCATGGTCGGTCGCTTCGGCGGACTCCTCGCAGGGATTCGGCACCAGGTCCACCACCTTCTCCGCGACCCAGTCGGCGATCCTGCCTTCCGGATCGGTCGCGATGAGCGCCGGTACCGCCAGCTTGATGTGCTCGGCTACAACGGACCTGAGGAACTCCCCCACCATGTCGGCGAAGAACACCTGGTAGAGATCGCACAGGATGTCCCAGGTGAAGCCGCCGCCGACGCCTCCGCCCTCGGCGTCGTCCAGCTCGGGATGTCTGCTCCGGACATCGCGGACCGCCGCGGCCATCCCCCTGCGCACCGCTGCGTCGGCGAGTGTGCCGCCGTCCCCTCCGACCTCCGACACCAGGCGCGCGACGAGCTCGTCCTCCGACTCCGCGCCCTGTGTCGCCAGCGACCCCAGGGCCCTGGAGAGCCGTTCACCGGCTGCACAGGCCGTGTCGTACAACCCGAAAGCCGATCGATCGGCGCGGAGCGTCTCGTGCAGGGCGTTCAGGTGGTCCGCCGCGATCTCCTCCAGCCGCTGATCCGCGTTGCGCGAGTCGTCCCGCCAGCGCGCCAGCCGCCTCCCGGCAGAGCTCCACCGATCCCCGTCAGGCCCCTTCCATCGCGTGGATGTCCCCACATCGCCCCCAACGATGGTGCCGCAACCCGCACTTCGTCCATGGCATCAGACCGGACGATCCGCAGACAGGGCGGGACTCAGCCAGGGCAGCACGGACGGGCCCGCCAGCCGGCCGACCACGCGTGTCACCTTCTGCGACACACGCACCCTGGAACGCAACCGGACGTGACGCCGGGTCACAAACGTGACGCAGGCCCTGGTGCGGGGCAGGTCAGAAGCTGGCAAGAACGGGCCTTGCGCCGTACGTCACGTGGTTCGCACCTGCTGCGACGCCAAGCCAGTCCGCGCGGCTCAGCCGAGGTCGGGCTGTTCGCCGTGTGGCTCCACTGGAGGTCACTCTTCGAGATCAGGAGCTCGTCGCCACACGCCGCACGAGGTTCGGCTGCTCCCCGTCGTCGGGCTCAGCGGGCGGTGGCACGGCACACTGCGACATCCGTGTGAGCGGACAGCAGACCTCGCTGCGGACGGACGGCTGATCTGCTGTTCCGGTGTGACTGTCCGTCCCCTGTCCGGTGAGTGGTGCGAGCGCCGGGGAAAGGTCCTGGGCGCCTGTGTCGCCTGCGATGTCGGTGGCTGCTGCGATGCTGCCGGGATGACGACGGGTGGCTTCGGGGCGGGCTGACCGGAGTGACCCGCTGGTGGCTCGCACGGCTCCGCGCCGTCCCGCGGTCACCCGCGTGCGCGGAGCCGAGGGGCCTCCGTAGCATGAGGGCTGTGACAGGCCGAGCACCGTTCCGCTTCGCGCGAGCGCCCCGTGGGCGGTGGCGCGTGCCGCTGGTGCTCGGGCTGCTGGCCGGCCTTCTCGGGATGCACGCCCTCAGTGCGGGTGGGGTCGTTCCCGTGGCGGTCGGTGCTCATCACTCTTCCTCCGTCCCCGGGCATGCCGGGCCGGCGACGGTGGGCGGTGAGCACGTCTGCCACGGTGACGGCGGTGGCGGGCACAGCGAGCACGCCGATGTGACGTGCGCGTCCGGTGCGGTCGGCACCGGGCCGGTCCTTCGTGCGCCGTCGACCGGCGCCGTCGCCGCGTTCTCCTCCGCCGGCATCGGTGACGGCGTGCCTCACGCCACGCCCGGCGGCGGCCGCGCGCCGCCCACGTCGGCCCCACCGCAGCCCCTGCGGATCTAGGACAAGGCCGGGCCGCACACCGCCCCGCCGGCTTCGGCCGGCGAGTCGCCCCGCGGCACTCAGCCACGTCCCGCGCCGCTCGGCGCGGCTTCCGGAGCAGACCGTAGGAGTAGCAGCGATGAGTACCGCCATGAGCCGCACCCGCCGTAACCGCACCCGTACCCGCACCCGTTCCTTCGTCCGTCGTGCCGTTCTCGGCACCGCAGCCGTCGCCGCCGGGCTGGTCCTCGCCGCCTGCGGCGACGGGGCCGACAGCGGACCGGCGCCGCAGGCCTCGGCCTCGGCGAGCGCCGGGGGCAGGGCCGACGACGCCTTCGGCCCCCACAACGACCAGGACGTGTCCTTCGCGCAGGACATGATCCCGCACCACCTGCAGGCCGTCCGGATGTCGGGGATGGCCGCCGAACGGGCGTCCTCCGCCGAGGTCAGGGACCTGGCCAGGCGCATCGAGAAGGCCCAGGCCCCGGAGATCGAGACGATGTCGGGCTGGCTGGAGGCGTGGGGCGAGGACGTGCCCGCCTCCATGCCGGGCATGGACCACGGCGCTGACTCCGGCATGCCCGGGATGATGGACGCCGACGACCTGGACGAGCTGACGGGCGCGTCCGGCAAGGGCTTCGACGCCATGTTCCTGACCATGATGATCGAGCATCACGAGGGCGCCGTGGAGATGGCCGCCACGGAGAAGGAGCAGGGCCGGTACGGGCCGGCCACAGCGCTGGCCGACGACATCGTCACCACGCAGACGGCCGAGATCGAGGAGATGAACAAGCTCCTCGGCAAGAGCTGACCCCACCCGCACCGGGGCTCGGGGACCGCCTCCGCGCAGCCCCCGAGCCTGTCCGGGCACGTCCAGTGCCGACTCCCGCACCCGTCCGGGCACGTCCAGTGCCGACTCCCGGGCCCGTGCGGGCACGTCCCGCGCCGGCTGCCGGGCCCGTGCGGGCATGTCCCGCGCCGGCTGCCGGGCCCGTGCGGGCATGTCCCGCGCCGGCTGCCGGGCCCGGCTCGCCCTCCTCGCGCCTCATGGAGATCCTCAGCATGAAGACTCGTTCCCGCGCGGCCGCCGCCGTCGCCGCGGCCGCTCTCACGGCCGTGCTGGCCGCATGTTCCTCCGGCCCCGGCACCGCGTCCGGCACCGCCTCCGACACGGCGTCGGCCGACGGCTCCGGCGGTTCCGGCGGCCTCGCCGTCAGCCACGTGCACGGCCTGGGCGTCGACCCGGCCGACGGTCGTCTGTACGTCGCCACCCACGAAGGCGTGATCGCCGTGGCCGCCGACGGCACCGCCGAGCGGGCCGGTGACCGGGCCGACTACATGAGCTTCACCGTCGTCGGCCCGAAGACCTTCCTAGGCAGCGGCCACCCGGCCGCGGGCAGCAAGGACCACGGCAACCGCGGCCTGCTCCGGTCCACCGACTCCGGCAGGACCTGGAAGACCCTGTCCCTGGGCGGCACCACCGACTTCCACTCCCTGGTGTACGCCCACGACACCGTCTACGGCTACGACAGCGCCCGCGGCGTGCTGCTCGTCAGCTCCGACCGGACCACCTGGGAGGAACGTGCCGAACTCGCCGCCCTCGACATCGCCGTCAGCCCGGAGGACCGGAACGTCGTACTGTCCACCACCGAGAACGGCGTCGCCACGAGCAACGACGGCGGCCGGACGTTCGGCGCGGGCTCCGGGCGGGTCCTCGCCTTTCTTTCGTGGCCCTCGGCCGGCGCCCTGTACGGCGTCGATCTCTCCGGCGGCCTGCACCGCAGCACCGACGGCGGCACCACCTGGAAGCGGACCGGAACGGCGCCGGGCGGACGGCCCCAGGCCCTGACCGCAGTCGACGCCGAGCGCGTCCTCGTCGCCACACAGGACGGTGTGTACGAATCCCCCGACGGCGGACGGACCTTCACCCGACGCCTGCCCGTGGCCACCGCCGAGAGCCACTGAGCGCCGACTCCCCCGGTGTGCCTGCCCGGTGCGCCGTCGCCGTCGGCCGCCGTCGAGAGGGAGCCGACGCCGTCGGCTCCCTCCCCGGTCGGATGTCCGGCGCCGCCGGGCGGGAGGGGGCGGGGTGCTGACCGGTGGTTCGGCGGGCGAGGGCGGTCGCCGGGCAGTCGACGGCTCCACGGGCGAGGGGTGTCGACGGCGGCGGGAGCGCTCGGGGCGGACGACACCGCTTCCGCAGCACGTCCTAGGGCGACGAGGCCTCCAGGGCCAGTTCGGCCCACACCGTCTTGCCCACCGGGTGGCGTGGTGCCGACCCCCAGCGCAGGGCCACGGCCTCCACCAGGAGCAGTCCCCGGCCGGACTCGCCCTCGGGACGCGACGAGGGCACCGCCGTAAGCAACCGCCTCGCGGCGGCCGCGTCCGCGACCTCCACCCGCAGCACGCCGGCGGTCCGGTCGAGGGCCAGTCCGAGACCGAACCCTCGGCCGGGTACCCGACCGTGCCGTACGGCGTTCGCCGCCAGTTCACCGACGACGAGGGCGGCCGCGCAGGACACGTCCGACTCCGGTGGATGGCCGCGTTCCTCCAGCCACCGTGCGGTCTCCCGCCGGGCCCGTCGCGCACCTCGCGGTGACGAGGGGAAGTGCGCTCCGAACCGCTGCAACTCCTGCCCGCCGTACCCGCCGTACCCGCCGCCATCGCGTTCCACAGCGTCCGCCCGCGGCTCGGCCCTCCGTCGTGGCTCGTCTCCCGGGGCGGCGGTCTCAGTCAGCACGGCCTGTTCGTTCCTCTCCATCGAGCCGATGCACGCCGTTGCGCACACGGATCGTCACGTTCCGTGCTCAAGAATCGCCGGGTCGTCCTACGCTCAACAGGGGGTGCAGCCTTACCCTTCACGCCGTAAGGAACGGAAGTGATGCCTTGGCCGGCGGAATCGATCCCAGTGTGTCCATGGCCGCGCTGTTCGGCGCACGCGTACGCAGACTCCGGATGCGGGCCGGACTGACCCAGGCCGAACTCGGCAGCCTGACCCATGTGGTGAGCACCCGGATCACCCAGATCGAGCGGGCCTCCGGGGCGAAGCCCACGCTGGAGCTGGCGCGTGCCCTCGACACGGCTCTCGGCGCGGACGACCTCCTGGTGGAGCTGTGGCCCTACGTGTACCGCGAGGCCTTTCCGGACTGGTCGCGAAGGTTCATGGAGTACTCGGAGCACGCGGTTGCCGTCCGGCAGTACGCGGCCCATGTGGTGCCCGGCCTGCTGCAGACCGAGGACTATGCGCGCGCTGTGCTGAGCGTCGGCCGAACGCTCGGCGACAAGGACCAGTTGGAAGAGCGGGTCAGCGTTCGTCTGGGACGACAGAAACGGCTCTCGGCGCCCGATCGGCCTGACATCTGGGTGGTCCTCGATGAAGCGGTGCTCAGGCGCCCCATAGGCGGGCAGGCAGTGATGCGGGCGCAGCTGACACGGCTGATCGCAACCACGGCCGAGTCCCACATCACCGTGCAGGTACTCCCCTTCGACCAAGGCGAGCACGATGTCATGGGTGGCTCGCTCACGGTGCTCTCCATGCCTGACAGCTCGGAGATCGCGTACACCGAGGGTGCACACCATGGCCAACTCATTGAGGATCCGGACGATGTCCTGAGCTACGCGCTGACCTACGATCGGCTTCGGGCGGCAGCTCTGCCCCCGCTCATGTCCCTGGACGTGATCCGATCCGTTTTGGAGGGCAACCACCGTGGAGCGAAGGTCCCATCCCGATCTGAACGCCGCCGCCTGGCGCAAGAGCAGCTACAGCAATCAGGAGGGAGGCGACTGCATCGAGGTGGCCGACGGGATTCCGGCCGTCGTCCCCGTCCGTGACAGCAAGGTCCCGAACGGGCCCGCGCTGTGCTTCGAAGCCGCCGCCTGGAATGCCTTCACCAGCTCGCTCAAGGCTGAGCACAGCCACCCCTGAGAGAGGCCAACCCCCATGACGCGAAGGCTCCTTCCCCGCCTGGACGACACCGCCTGGCGCAAGAGCAGCCACAGCAATCAAGCGGGAGGCAACTGCATCGAGGTGGCCGACGGGATTCCGGGGGGCGTGCCCGTCCGTGACAGCAAGGTCCCGAACGGGCCCGCGCTCTGCTTCGGGGACGGCGCCTGGACCGCCTTCGTGGGCGGGTTGAGGGGCGGACTCGGCCGCTTCTGAGGTCGCCGGGTCCCGGGCGGGGTCCGGGTTCCGGGAGTGCCGGGCCCTTGTCGGCGAGGGTCCGGTCGGCCGCGGGGCTCCTCAAAGAACCGGGGGAAAGAACTCCCCGCCCACCCACCCTCCTCGCACCGCAGGGGCGGCGTCACCCGTCCGGGTGACCGGCTTGCAGGCACGCGATACGGGCGGTTACGTTCGCCGCAACAACCGCAGACAGATGCGGCCCCCGGCCGGGACGGCAATCCCGATCGAGGGCCTCACCGATCAGGAAGTAGCCCCTTCCCGATGGCTGAACCGCAGTCTAACGCGCGCCTGCGCGCCGAGGCCGGAGCTCCGAGCTCCGGCGTGATCCACGTACGCACCCGGCTGACGGCCGACTTCACGGTGCTCTCCAACGCCCTCGTCCAGCGGCGCGGCAGCGCGGTCACCGTCGGTGTCGCGGCGTACATCGCCTCCCTGCCCGACGGCTCCTCCGTGACCATCAGCGCCCTGTGCGGGCACTTCAGCGAGGGCGAGATCCTCGTCTCGCGGGCGCTCCGGGAGCTGGAGGAGGCCGGCTACCTGGAACGCCGCAGGGAGCGGACGCCCACCGGTCAGGTCCGTACGCGGACGTACTTCTACGACGTGCCCGGTGGTGACGGCGGTGACGGCCCTCCCCGTCCGCCCGGCCCACCGCGCCCGGAGCGGCCGGACAGCCCGGCCGGTCCTGACAGCCCTGACAGCCCGGCTGGTCCTGACAGCTCCGGGCGCTCGTCCGGGCCGCCGAAGGCGTCGAAGCCGGCCCGGTCCCCCGGGCGGGCCGCCGCCCCGGTGGGGGCGGAACCCGGTCCGACGCCCCGGCCGGAGGCGGGCTCAGCTCCCGGCCCGGCCGAAGACCCCGCACCCGCACCCGCACGCTCATCCGCATCCGCATCCGCACCCGCGCTCGCGCTCGCCGACGCCGACCCCGCGGCGGTCGCCGTGCTGACCGGCCTGCGGCGGGTCGACCCTCGCCTCGTCCTGTCCGAGCGGGAGGCCGCCCGCCTGGCACCCGCCGTGGCCGAGTGGCTGGCGGCCGGGGTGGGGCCTCGGGAGATCACCGGGCTGCTGACCGCGCGGCTCCCCGACCACTTCCGGGTCCGGCCGGCAGGCGTCCTCGCCTACCGGCTCCGGGAGACGCCACTGCCCGCGCCGCCCCCGCCCGCGCCGCCCCGGGCCGAGCGGCCGCCCGTGCTGCCCTTCCTGAACTGCGACGGCTGCGAGCGCGCCATCCGCGCCGCGGAACCCGGCTACTGCAGTGACTGCCGACGACGCCGCAAGAGCCTGCCCGCCGCTGCCTGAGTCGCCGGTCCCCGGCACTTGACCAGGTCCGACACGAGAGCGAGACTGGATGTACTACATTTGTCATACACGAGGGGAGGCGGGCATGGCCTCGAAGCCCGACCAAGGACAACGAGCCTCCGCTGCCACGCCCAAGAGGCGAGCCTCCACCGCAGCCCGACCCCCGCAGACAGGTCGGAGGCAGGGTGACAGCGGTGCGACCAGCGTGGCCCAGGTGCGACTGCGCCCGGACGAGATGGCGAACCTCCAGCAGGTGATGCAGACCCTCCAGTTGCACTCGCTCTCCGACGCCCTGCGCGAGGGGCTTCGGCTGCTCTCCCGCGAGGCGACCGAGGTCGCTGCCGCGCAGGAGATCCGCGACTTCTACCACGGCGCCCAGGCCCCGGCTCCCGAGGGCGTGCTGCCCGCGACAGCGCAGGAACTCTCGGCAGCGGACGAGACCGAATGGTGAACCCCGGCTCCGCCCTGCGTGGCGAGGTGTGGGGCTGCGCCCTCCCCGGCCCCATCGGCCCTCATCCCGTGGTCGTCCTCACCGTCAACCGGATCGCCGAACCACTGTCGGCACTGACCGTCGCGCTGATCACCGGAACACCCGGCCCCGCCGCCACCCACGTGCCGATCGGTCCCGACTGCGGGGTGACCACGTACGCCGAGTCGTACGTGAACTGCACCGACCTGCACACCGTGGACCGGCCCAGGCTCCGACGACGGCTCGGCCTGCTGGCCCCGAGCGAGATGCGGCGTGTGGAGGAGTGCTGTCGAGTGATCCTCGGGCTGGCGTAGCCAGGTCCCGGCGTTCGTCACGAGCCGAGGATCGCGCGCTTCTGCTCCTCGAACTCGGCCTCCGTCAGGACGCCTTGCGCCTTGAGGTCGCCGAGCTGCTTGAGCTGGTCGATCTTGCTGGTCATGTCGGCGGGCGCCGCGGCAGGCGGCGGCGGTGCGGCGTAGGACGCCTGCTGCTGGGGCGGCGGGGCCTCGTAGGACTGCTGGGCCGCCCATCGGCCCTGCTGCCGCCGTGACACCCGGTTCGAGACGGCGGTCGCCGTCCCGGCGACCACGGCCGTGCGCGCCACCCCTCGGAGAAGACCTGGCATGACGGTGTCCCTTCTGTGTTCACGCCGGTGCCCGCACCGTGTGCGGGCCCCTGTGGCATCCGTGCCCGCACCGCTTACCGCTTCCGTGCGCGCCGGGCGTCCGTAGGCGCACGCCGCCCGTCCACGGCCTCGCGGGACGGAACACCTAGCCCGCGGACTCCGCCGCGTCGAGGGCGTCGACCAGGTCGGCCACCGGGATGCGGCCGGAGGCGACCATGCGGGCTCCGCCGCGGCGCAGCGCGGCGGCGAAGGGGGCGGCCCACAGGTTCTCGTAGATCAGGATGCCCGCGGAGCTGCCCGGCTCCACCGCGGACGCCGCCTCCTCGATGTCGTCCTCGCCCAGGAGCCCTGACGACACGCCCTCGAAGACGGCCAGGTCGAGCCGGCCGTCGCCGGTCAGGTCGGCGATCTCCAGGCCGGTCACGGACCCGTCCTCGTCCTTCCTGACGAACGTCAGGTCCAGGATGCGGATGAGGCCGCGGTCCACGAGGTCGACGAGGGCGGGAAGGCCCTCGCCGGTCATCCGGTTGCCCGGGAACTCGACGACCACATAGTCGATCGGGCCGACATCGCCCGCTTCCTCGAATGCGTCGCTCACGCCGTCACCTCGGGTGCTCGCTGGGTCTCCGCCGGCATCTCCGACTCCGATTCCGGTTCCGGTGGACTTCCACGCCGGGACTTCCACGCCGGACTCCTCGTCGGCTCCTCCGGCTTCCTCCGGCTCCCTCGCCGGTGTTCCCGTGTGTCTGCGTCTCCGTGTGTCTCCGTGTCTCCGTGTCTGTGTCTGTGTCTGTGTCTCACCTCAATTGCAGCATCGGGCCGCGGCCGACGCACCTCGGCGGCCTGCGCGTCCCACGGCACCGCCCGGCCCGGCCCGCCCCTCCGGGCTCCGCTCGCCGCGGGGGCGGTCCGGGAATACGTTGGGCGAGGAGGACGGTGGCTCGCCGTTCCGTCGGCACCGACCCCGGACGGAGGGCGTGCCGGCCAGGACCCGCGCCCCGGGGGGGCACACCGAGGCGGCGCGCCCCCGCCTTCGGCCACCCGCCCTTCGGCAGCCCCCGCGTGCGCGGGCACGACACTCCCCTGGAGCCGCCGCTATGACCGAGAACCGCCTCGACGGCCGCGAGCTGCGGCACCGCACTCCCCAGGAGAGGGCCGCGCTGGGCAAGGCGGCGCGGGCCGACGTGCCCCGCTCCAGCCACGCCGAGTTCTCGCCGGGCCCCAAGCGGCCGGACCCGCTGGAGATCATCGAGCGGCAGTCGGCGACCCGGGTGCCCGAACTGGTGCCGATCCGCTACGGCCGGATGTCCGAGTCGCCCTTCCGGTTCTACCGCGGGGCCGCGGCCATCATGGCGTCCGACCTCGCCGGCACCCCCAGGTCGGGTCTCCGGGCCCAACTGTGCGGCGACGCCCACATGCTGAACTTCCGGCTGCTTGCCTCCCCCGAACGCCGGCTCATGTTCGACATCAACGACTTCGACGAGACGCTGCCGGGGCCCTGGGAGTGGGACGTCAAGCGGCTGGTCGCCAGCCTGGTCATCGCCGGCCGGTCGAACGGCTTCAGCACCAAGGAGCGCACCGCGGTCGTGCGGGACACCGTACGGTCGTACCGCGAGAGCATGCGGGCCTTCGCCGGTATGGGCAACCTGGGCGTCTGGTACGTGCAGTACGACGAGGCGTGGGTCCGGGACCGGTACGGGGCGGACCTGTCCGCGCAGGGCCGGGAGCGCTGGGAGCGCGGCGTGGCCAAGGCGCGCTCGCACGACACACTCCAGGTCTTCCGCAAGCTCACCCGCGTCGTCGACGGCGAGCGCCGGATCGTCCCCGAGCCGCCGCTCATCACCCGCCTGGCGGATCTGCTGCCGGGCGAGGGGCGCGACCGGCTGCAACAGCAGATCGGGCGGCTGATCGAGAGCTACGGCAGGTCCCTGCCCTCGGACCGGCGCTTCCTGCTGGAGCAGTACCGGGTGGCCGACATGGCGCGCAAGGTGGTCGGGGTGGGCAGCGTGGGCACCCGCTGCTGGATCGTGCTGCTGCTGGGGCGCGACGGCGAGGACCCGCTGTTCCTCCAGGCCAAGGAGGCCGACGAGTCCGTGCTCGCGCCCTACGTGGGGGCCTCCGCCCAGCCGACGCAGGGCGAGCGCGTCGTGGCCGGGCAGCGGCTGATGCAGGCCACCAGCGACATCTTCCTGGGCTGGGACCGGGTCGAGGGCATGGACGGCCGGCGACGGGACTTCTACGTACGGCAGCTGCGGGACTGGAAGGGCGTCGCCGTGGCCGAGGAGATGGATCCGGGCATCATGCGCTCGTTCGGCGCGCTCTGCGGCACGACGCTGGCCCGCGCCCACGCCAGGACCGGCGACCGGATCGCCATCGCCGCCTACCTCGGCGGCGGCGACTCCTTCGACCGGGCCCTGGTGACGTTCGCCGAGCGCTACGCCGACCAGAACGAGCGGGACCACCAGTCCCTCGTCGACGCCATCCGCGCGGGACGGCTGCCCGCCGAGGCCGCCTGAGGCCGCGCCGCCGCCCGGCGACGCGGCCCGGCGAAGGAACCCCGAGGGCAACGGGAGTTCGCGTGACCTCGCCTCCGCGGACCGGCGCGTGCCTCAGCCGGTGCGGGCCGGACGGCGTCGCCCGGCACCGCACCGGCACCGCGCCGCGGGTTCAGTCGAGCATGAACCAGCCGCGTACCTGCGCCTCGTGGTCGACGTAGCGTTCGCCGGAGACGTCGACGACGACCTTGTCGATCGTCCCCCCGGTGAACGGGAACGGTCCCCGGTAGTCGGGCGTGACCGGTGAGGAGTCGTCGCGGCCCACGCAGATCCCGTCCCCGACGAGGCAGAACGAGCCGGGCTGGGTGACGATGTCGTCGCGGCCCACCTCCTGGTCGTCCATGTAGAGGGTGAGCGTGCCCGTCGCGCCGGGCATCGCGGGGTCGCTGCTGCGCCCGCTCGCCGCGAACTCCGCCGTGAACACGTGCCTGCCCGGCGGGATCTCCCGGTCGGCGTCCACCGTCTGCAGGCGGCTGCCCACCCAGTTGAACGCGTAGTGCAGGCGGTGGTCCTTGACGTACAGGCTGTGGCCGCCGGCCACGCCGCCGTGGGCGTAGAGGACGCCCTCGGCGTCGGCCGAGCCGACGTCCACCCCGGCGGCGATGGTGTACGACCGTCCGCTGGTGGCCACGCCGGACGCCTCCGGCACCGCCGCGGAGTCGGGGTAGTACACGTAGCGGTCACGCTCGGGGGTCCCGTGCGGCCGCTCGGCGAGGACCTGCTCCAGGGCGCTGCGGTCGTCCAGCGGCAGCCCGTTGTAGATGCCGGCGTAGTAGTACCAGAGGCTCTTGAGGGTCTCCAGGCGCTCCGGTTCCCGTGCGGCCAGGTCGGTGGACTGGGCGCGGTCGCGGGTGAGGTCGTAGAGCTCCCACACGTCGTGCGCGAACCCGCCCCAGCCGCTCAGCGGAGGGTGGACCGTGCAGGCCAGCCAGCCCTCGTGGTAGAGGGAGCGCTGCCCGAGCATGGCGTAGAACTGGGTCTGCCGGCCCGGCGCCTCCGGGTCGGTGAGCGAGGCCCGGAAGCTCTCGCCCTCGATCGGGTTCTGCGGGTAGCCCCTGACCGTCTCGGGCGGCTCGATGCCGAGCAGGTCGTAGAGCGTGGGGACGACGTCGACGGCGTGCACGTACTGCTGACGCACCTCGCCGCGGGCCCCGATCCCCGCGGGCCAGGCGACCAGGCACATGTCGGCGATCCCGCCCTCGTAGCCGGCCCAGCGCTTCCAGTACGGGAACGGCGTGTCGAACGCCCAGGCCCAGCCGGTGTTGTAGTGGTTGTACGAGGCCGGGCCGCCCAGCTCGTCGAGGTGTTCCAGGGACATCGCGGCCGGTGTGGACAGGCCGTTGAAGAACCGCCACTCGTTGAACGTGCCGTCCGGACCGCCCTCGCCGCTGGCCCCGTTGTCGGACACGGCCACGACGATCGTGTTGTCGAGCTCCCCGGCGGACTCCAGGAAGTCGAGCACCCGGCCCAGCTGGTCGTCGGAGTACGAGACGTATCCGGCGAAGACCTCCGCCATCCGGACGAACAACCGCCGTTCGTCGTCGCTGAGTTCGTCCCAGGGGCGCACGGTGTCGAGCACCGGCCACAGCTGACCGTCCGGTCCGTCCGCCGCGGGCTCGCCGTGCGGGTTGATCGGGGAGAGCCCGGTGTCCTCCGGAAGCAGTCCCATCTCCTTCTGGCGGCGCAGGATCCCGGGCCGGATCGCCTCGTACCCCTCGTCGAAGACGCCCTTGTACCGGTCGGCCCACTCCTTGAAGACGTGGTGCGGCGCGTGGGCCGCGTCGAGCGAGAGGTACAGGAAGAACGGCTTGCCGGGGTCGACGGCCTTGGCGTCCCGGACGAACTGGATGGCCTTGTCGGACAGGTCCTTCGCGATGTGGTACCCCTCCTCGGGGGTGGCCGGCGGGGCGACCGGGTGGTTGTCGTGGACGAGGTCGGGATACCAGCAGTTCGACTCGCCGCCGAGGAAGCCGTAGAACCGCTCGAAGCCGCGCCCGAGGGGCCAGCGTCCCTTGTACGCGGACAGGTTGGTCTCCTCGCCGGGGGTGAGGTGCCACTTGCCGACGCAGTAGGTGTTGTAGCCGCGCTCGCCGAGGACCTCGGAGAGGAACCCGTTCTCGAACGGGATGCGGGTCGAGATGCCGGGGAAGCCGGAGCTGAACTCGGCGATCGTCGCCATCCCGTTGGAAGTCGCGTTCCGGCCGGTCATCAGCGAGGCCCTGGTCGGTGAACACAGCGCGGTGGTGTGGAAGTTCGCGTAGCGCAGGCCCATGTCGGCGATCCGCGACATCGCCGGGGCGCGCACCGGGCCGCCGAAGCAGTCCATCGTCCCGTAGCCGACGTCGTCCCAGACGATCATCAGCACGTTCGGGGCGTTCTCCGGTGCCTTCGGCGCGAGGAACGGCGCCCAGTCCGGCTGCGCGTCACGGACGTCGAGGGCGATCTTTCCCCGGAAGGGCTTGGCCATGACGGTTCTCCCTCGCTGCCGTGAGCTGCCCCCGGTGCCCGGAGCCGGGCTGCCCGGAGCTGTCCCGAGCCGTCCCGGGGGCCTCGCCTTCCCCTCCACCCTGGGGGCGGGCGGACCGGCCCGCCTCACCCGGCGCGGGTGAGGCGGGCCGGTGACGTGCCGGGTGCCCCGCGCGGCGCACGGGCCTCAGCGGGGGGTGATCCGCCGCGGCCTGGGCGGTCCGGGGACGGGCCCGGTCTCGCGCAGGGCGCCGCCCGCGGCCGTGACGCGCTCGGTCCAGCGGCCGTACCGGTCGGCGAGGACGACGGCCGAGACGCCGTGCAGCAGCACGCTCAGCCCGACCGTGGCCGCGACCACCCGGCCGAGCAGGTCCGCCCCCTGGACGTGCTCCTCCAGGACCAGCAGCCCCAGGACGACGGACGCGAGGCCGCGGGGCCCGAACCACGCGAGATACCCGACCGTGGGCAGCCGCAGCCCGCTGCCGGCCAGCGCGAGGGCCACCGGCAGCATCCGGACGACGGTGAGGCTGAGCACCGCGTAGCCCACGATCCGCCAGCTCAGGTCCTCCAGCGTCGGACCGAGCAGCACCGCGCCGAAGACCAGCAGACTGACCGAGGCCAGCAGCCCGCCGAGGTGCTCGGTGAAGTCGGCGGTACGGCCGGCTCCCCCGGAGAGGCCGTCGTCCGCGGCGGCTCCCCGGAAGCGGCGCAGCGCGAAGCCGAAGGCGAACCCGGCGACCCAGGCGGCGATGAACCCGCTGCCGTCCACCACGACACCCAGCGCGTACGCCGCGGTGGCCACGGCGGGGACGAAGAGCTGCGCCCACTCCGGCGCGACCCACCCCCGCGCCTGGGCCGCCCGGAGCAGCCGGCCGCCGACCGCGCCGACCAGGAGGCCCAGCACCGTGCTCAGCACGAGCGCCCGCAGGAAGACGCCCTCCACTCCTTCCCGGGCGGCGGAGGTGCCCGGGATTCCGGCCAGGAAGAGGACGAAGAACGGCAGCACCATGCCGTCGTTGAGGCCGCTCTCCACGTTGAGTCCCTGCCGGACCAGGGGCGGGACCCGCGGACTGCTCATGGCGGTCTTGCCCAGGGCGGCGTCGGTCGGGGCGAGGACGGCGCCGACCAG
Source organism: Streptomyces sp. B8-7 (assembly GCF_058833805.1). Lineage (NCBI taxonomy): Bacteria > Bacillati > Actinomycetota > Actinomycetes > Kitasatosporales > Streptomycetaceae > Streptomyces > Streptomyces sp. B8-7. The sequence continues at coordinate 320,301 of NZ_JBYRRL010000004.1, forward strand.
CGCGAGTTCCCAGGCGGTCAGGCCGGGCAGCAGGGGCCAGGCCAGCAGCCAGCCCGCCCCGATGGTCAGCGGCAGTCCGATGCCGAGCAGCCGGCCCGGCAGGAAGCCGCCGGAGCGCAGGTCCCCCGGGCGGACGGCCATGGCGTCGGTGAACAGGACCAGGGCGAGCGCGGCCTCCAGCAGCGTGAGGATCGGCCCGGCGTCGTGCGCCAGGTCGAGGACCCCCAGCACGGCGGGCCCCAGGAGCACCCCGCAGCCGACGAACACGATCGCCGAGGACACCGGGGTGGAGGCCAGCCGCCGGGAGCCCAGCGCGTACGCCGCGGTGACGCCGGCCACCGCCACACCGGTCCAGGCTTCACCGCTCATCTCTTCATCTCTTCTTCATCTCTCCCGGCATCTCGTCATCTCTCCCGGCATCTCGTCATCTCTCCCGGCCCTCCCTGCTTCCGGCCCGTCCGTCCTCCCGGCCCGTCCGTCCTCCCGGCACGTCCTGCCGTCCGGCCCGTCCGCGCCCGGCATACAGGTGCACGCAGGCGCGCGCAGGTGCACGCAGGCGCGCGGCACGCCCGCCCGTGTCCGGCCGGCGGTGACCGGCCCTCCTCCCGTGGCGGGGCCGGCCTGCCGTAGGGCCTGTTTCGAACGTCCCGCCTGCCTGGCGGCGTCTGGCACGCACGCTCGCCGCGTTGTCGGGCTCGCCCCGATACATCCAGTATCGGGGCGACCCTCCGCCTTGCGATCGCACGCACCAGACGCCGCCAGGCCTGCCCTTCGGGCAGACGACGCTACTTTCGAAACACGCCCTAGAGCCCAGCGCACCAGCCGTCCGGCCCGCGGACCTCACCTGTCACGGGTGACCGTCGTTCCCGGCGCCCACCGACGGTGGCGGTGCCCGCCCGGCGTCCCGCCCCACGCCGTCGGCGCCGCCCGCCCGGTGCCGCGCGCTCGGTGCCGGGATCCCCCGGGGCGGCGGGCGGGGCGGCCGCCGCACCTCACCCCCGCCGGGTGACGCGCCCGCCGGGCGGCCGCCCCATCCTGGGCCGATGAACACCGTGGCGCTGCCCGATCCGACCGTCCGGCGCCGGCCGTTCCATCTGCTGGCCAAACCGGCCGGGGCGATCTGCAACCTGGACTGCACCTACTGCTTCTTCCTGTCCAAGGAGCTGCTCTACGAGGGCAGCAGGTTCCGTATGGCGGACGAGCTGCTGGAGGCCTACATCCGGCAGCTCATCGAGGCGCACGGCCCGGCCCCCGAGGTCACGGTGGCCTGGCAGGGGGGCGAGCCGACGCTGATGGGGCTCGACTTCTTCCGCCGGTCCGTGGCGTACGAGCGACGCCATGCCCGTCCCGGCCAGCGGATCGTGAACACCGTCCAGACCAACGGCACCCTCCTCGACGCCGAGTGGGCCCGCTTCTTCCGGGACAACGACTTCCTGGTCGGGCTCTCCGTGGACGGGCCCCGCGAACTGCACGACGCCTACCGGGTGGACAAGGGCGGCAGGCCCACCTTCGACCGCGTCATGGCCGGACTGCGGCAGCTGCGGGCCCACGGCGTACGGTGGAACGCCCTGACCACGCTGCACGACGCCAACGCCGGGCACGGCCGCGCGGTGTACGCCTTCCTGCGCGAGGAGTGCGGCGCCGAGCACGTGCAGTTCATCCCGATCGTGGAACGCGCCACCTCCGGTGACCTGCAGCGCGCCAACGACGGCTGGGGCACCCGCGCCACGGACCGGCCCCTGTACCGGCAGCAGGGCGACCGCGTCACCGACCGGTCGGTGACGGGGGAGCAGTACGGCCGGTTCCTCATCGACGTGTTCGAGGACTGGGTCCGCCACGACGTCGGCACGGTCTACGTGCAGATGTTCGATGTCGCGCTGGCCAACTGGTACGGGGAGCCGCCCTCCCTGTGCGTGCACGCGCGGACCTGCGGCGACGCCCTCGCCCTGGAGCACAACGGGGACGTGTACTCCTGCGACCACTTCGTCGAGCCCGCACACCTGCTCGGCAACATCGGCGACCGGCACCTGCTGGAGCTGGTCGACTCGCCGCGGCAGCGGAGGTTCGGCCAGGACAAGTACGACTCCCTGCCCCGTCAGTGCCTCGACTGCGACGTCCGCTTCGCCTGTCACGGCGGCTGCCCGAAGGACCGCTTCGACACCACGCCGGACGGCGAGCCGGGCCTGAACCACCTGTGCGCCGGCTTCCAGGCGTTCTTCCGGCACGTCGACCCCCCGATGCGCGCCATGGCCGGGCTGCTGCGCCGGGGGCTGGCCCCGGCGCAGATCATGCGCGGCTACGCGGAGGACGACGCCCGGCGGCCGCACAACGCGCCCTGCCCGTGCGGGGGCGGACGCAAGTGGGCCCGCTGTCACGGCAGGCCCGTCGCGGGGCGCGGGCGGCCGCCCGCCGGCTCCTGACGCCCCGGGGCGGGCCCCGCGCGCCCCGCGGCCCCGTGGGCCGCCCGCCGAACAGGCGGCCCACCGGCAGGGCGACGCTCCGGCGGGACGGCACTCCGGCAGGACGGCCCACCGGCAGGACGGTGCTCCGGCAGGACGGTGCTCCGGCGGGACGGCCCACCGGCAGGACGGCACTCCGGCAGGACGGCACTCCGGCAGGACGGCCCACCGGCAGGACGGCCCACCGGCAGGACGGTGCTCCGGCGAGGCGGTGCGCTGGGCGGATCGGGGCATCCTGCACTGTGCGAACGAGCGTGTCTGCGCGAGGGTCCGGGGCGGCTGCGGTAGTCGTCGGTACGTCCACGTCCGATCCGCCCGCCGTGGAGCCGCCCCATGCCCAAGCTGTCCCCCCGCCCCACCACCCGCAAGACCTGGCTCGGTGCCGCGGCCGTGCTCGTGCTCGCCGCCGTCAACGCCCCCGCGGTCGCGGGGTTCGCCCAGGAGGCGTACCACCGCTGGGAGATCGACCGGCCCGAGTACAAGCGGGCGCACGGCCACTGGGCGCTCGCCTCGCTGCCGGAGAAGTACCAGCTCAACTCCATCCACGCGGTCCTGCTGCACACGGGCAAGGTGCTGCTGATCGCCGGGTCGGGCAACGACGTGAAGCAGTTCGACGGCGGCGTGTTCCGCAGCACGCTGTGGGATCCGGCCGCCGACACCTTCAAGAAGATCGACACCCCCGCCGACCTGTTCTGCGGCGGTCACGCCCAACTCCCCGACGGCAAGGTCCTGATCGCCGGCGGCACCGCCCGCTACGAGGTGCTCCAGGGCGATGTGACCCGGGCCGGCGGCGCGATGCTGGTGAAGAACGAGAACCCGGACACGGCCCGCACCTTCCCCAAGGGCACGGTGTTCCGCTCACCGTCGGGGGTGGCCTACCGCTCCCAGTTCGACGTGCGGGTGCCCGCCGCCCGCAAGACCCCGACCGGGCGGGGCGGCGAGGTCGAGGTCACCGCCAGCGAGGCCCGGGTGTTCGTGGAGGCGGTGGCGGAGGGCCGGCAGGGCATCACCAACACCACCGAGCAGTACGCCATCGACGGGCTCAAGGGCAAGGACGCCGACAACTTCTACGGCATCGCCAACAAACTCGGACTCGACAAGAAGGACTTCCAGGGCATCAGGAAGGCCTACGAGTTCGACCCCGTCACCGAGAGGTACACCGAGGTCGGGCCGATGAGCGAGGCCCGCTGGTACCCGACCCTGACCACGCTGTCCGACGGCCGGGTGCTCGCCGTCTCGGGGCTGGACGACATCGGCCAGGTGGTGCCCGGCAAGAACGAGCTGTACGACCCCGCGAAGAAGACCTGGTCGCCCGCGCCCACCCGGTACTTCCCGACGTATCCGTCCTTCTTCCTGGTCGGCAAGCGGAAGATCTTCTACTCCGGCTCCAACGCCGGCTACGGCCCCGCCGACCAGGGCCGCACCCCCGGACTGTGGGACCTGACCGACAACACCTTCACCCCGGTGCGCGGCCTGGCGGACCCGGACGTGCTGGAGACGTCCTCCTCGGTGCTCCTGCCGCCCGCGCAGGACGGCAGGGTGATGGTGCTCGGCGGGGGCGGGGTGGGCGAGTCGCGCGCCGCGACCTCGCGCACCGCGATCGTCGACACCCGGGCCGGCAAGCCGGAGTTCACCCCCGGCCCCCGGCTGCCCGAGAACACCCGCTACCTCAACAGCGTGATCCTGCCCGACGACACCCTGTTCACCACCGGCGGCAGCAACGACTACCGCGGCAAGGGCGCCAGCGACATCCTCAGGTCCCAGATCTACGACCCGGCCGGCAACGCCTTCACCCCGGCCGCCGACCCGACCGTCGGCCGCAACTACCACACCGAGGCCCTGCTGCTGCCCGACGGCCGCGTCGCCGTCTTCGGCTCCGACCCGCTCTTCGCGGACCGGGCCGACTCCCGCCCCGGCCGTTTCGAGCAGCGCGTGGAGGTCTTCTCGCCGCCCTATCTGTACCAGGGCGACCGGCCCGGCCTCGCACTCGACGGCCCGGCCGACACCGAGCACGGCGGAAAGCTCGTCCTGCGCACCGCGGACCCGGCCGCGATCGACCGCGTCCGGCTCATCCGGCCCGGTTCGGCGACCCATGTCACCGACTTCGACCAGCGCTCGGTCGCCGCCGCCGTCACCGACCGCACCGGCAAGACCCTCACCGTCGGTGTCCCCGACGACCCGACGCTGGTGCCGCCCGGCTGGTACATGGCCGTCGCGGTGGACCGCGAGGGTGTGCCGTCCACCGCCGTGTGGGTGCACGTCGCCGGGGGAGCCGCGGCGTCCTGAAGCCGTTCGCCCCGGCCGCGCCCGCCCCTCCGGCGTACCGCCGCACCCTCGCCACCCGCCCCGGAGTGACGTAACTCACGTGAACCGCGGCAGATTTCGTCCGACTCGCTGACGGGTTCGGCGCGCTCAGCCGTACCTCCTGGTACAGCCCGCTGCTATCAGGAGCCCCCATGCCCCTCTCCCGGAACACGGTCGGCACCGCCTTCGTGTGCGGCGCCCTGGTGCTCACCCTCTCCGCGCTCGCCTACCCCGCGATGCTCGGCCTCGACAAGACGGCGAGCGACACCTCCCGGATCATCGCCAGCACCCAGTACGGTCCGCTGACCGAGGCGGACCGGGACTTCGTGGTGAAGGTCCGGGCAGCGGGGCTGTGGGAGTACCCGCTGGGCGAGATGGCGCTGGCGCGCGGGACGACGAAGGAGATGAAGGAGGCGGGCGAGCACCTGATCGTGGGGCACGAGGGACTGGACCGGATGTGCCGCGAGATCGCTCCCGAGCTGAACGTGACACTGCCCAACCAGGCCAGTCCGCAGCAGCAGCAGTTCGTGCAGACGGTGGCCGCCAAGAACGGCAAGGAGTTCGACTCCACGGCCGTGAACATCATGCGGATCACGCACGGGCAGATCTTCCCGGTGATCGCGAAGATCCGGGCCAACACCCAGAACACCCTGGTGCGCCGGCTGGCCGACCTGGCCAACGACACCGTCCTCGACCACATCACCGTGCTGGAGAAGACCGGGCTGGTCAATCACGACCAGGTGAACTTCCAGCAGACCACGCCGCCGAAGCTGCCCGAGGAGCAGCTCACGCCGCCCGCTCCGCAGCCCGGCTCACCGGTCGTGGTGCTCACTCCGCGCCCCGACCTGGACGTCGACACCGCCGCCCCGACGCCGAGCCCGGAACCGGCCGTCGGCTGAGCCGCACACCGGGGCCGAGCGCCGAACCGGGCCGGGCCGCACACCGGGGCCGAGCGCCGTACCGGGCGGCGGCGCGGACCCGGACCGGCCTCAGCGGCGCCGCGCGGGCTCGGGCGGACCGGTGCACGCGGGCTCCGCCGCAGGCGCGGCCGCGGGTCCGGTCCCGCCGAGGCGGAAGGAGCGTACGACGGCGGTCACACACCCGCCCACCAGCGCGAGGGCCCAGCCGCCCAGGTCGCGCCACGGCCTCGACCAGGACGCGTGGGCGTCGACCCCGCGCGGCGGCACCAGCCCCCGTACGTCGTGGACGACGGCGAGCACGTCGCCGGGCCGGGTGGCCCGCCCGCAGCCGCGCCGGATGCGGACGCCGAGCGGGACGCCGTCACGGTCGACGACGGAGCACAGGTAGCGGCCGCGCCCCGGCATCTCGCCCGGCCCGCCCTCCACGGAGGTGACGACCGTCGGCTCCACCTGCCCGCGCTCGGCGAGCACCATGTCCGCGGCCGCCTGCGGCGCCTGCAACGCGAGGCAGACACCGAGCACGGCGACGATGCCGACGAGGGCCCGCCCGGCCCGTACCGCGCAGAGGTGGACGGTGAGCGCGGCGGCACACAGCAGGCCGCCCTCGCCGTCGGCGAGGACGGGGACGCCGTACCAGACCCCGGCCAGAGTGAGCAGGACGATGGCGGCCACGGTGACACATCCGGCGAGCACCCCCTCGGCCACCAGCCACCAGGGCGGCAGCCCCATGAACTCGGCGGGCCCCCACACCATGGCGCGCAGATGCGCCGGCAGGTGCTCCTCGGGCGCGGGCAGGGGACGACTGCGACGGCGCACGCTCATCCCCTTCCGGCGTCTCCACGGCTCGGGCCACGGCCCTGCATTCTGGTCCCGACCGCGGACCGCCCGCGCGGCCTCCGGCCGGATGCGTACGAACGCCCCACCTTGCCGGGACCGGGCAACGAGCCCGCGCACCCCGGCTGCCTTGCATTATGCAAAGACCTGCGCGGGCACGGAAAACACGCCACCGGCCGCCCCCTCGCTCGGGGGGCCCGGACACCTCGGCGGCCCCGGGACCTCAGGCCCCGGAGGCCCGGCGGAGTGCGCCCCGGGGCGGGGCCGTCAGGAGTCCCGGCGGACGGGGAGGTCGGCCGCCCAGCCCAGCGGGTGACGCTCCACCTCGCCGGGTTCCGGTGCCGGGGGCTCTCCCCCGGCCTGGTTGAAGACGGAGAGGGCCTCGACGAGAGCCAGCCGCTGGGCCGGGCTCAGCCGCTCGACGACGGCGGCGATCTCGGTACGCCGCCGGGCGGTGACGACCTCGACGGTGCGCCGGCCCTCCGGGGTGAGGCGCAGCAGCGTCTCGCGGCGGTTGCCGGGGTTGGCCTGGCGGTCGGCGAGCCCGGCCGCGATGAGCCGGTCGACCATGCGCATCGCGGTGGACGGCGCCACCCGGAGCACCTCGGCGAGGGCGACCAGCTTGGTGGCGCCCCGGGTGGAGAGCACCACCAGCATCCGGAACTGCGGCAGCGTCACTCGCTCCTCGACCTCGGCGAGGGAACGAGCGGAGACCGCGACCAGCAGGCGGGAGGCGGTCAGCACCGCACGGGTCACCGCGTCGACGTCGTCCACCCCGCCGACCGTGTCCCCGGTGTCCGCCCCGCCCGCCCCGGCTCCGGTGCCGGCCACACCGGCCGCGTCTTCGGTGTCCGCCCCGCCTTCGGTGGCCGCGCCTTCGCCGGCGGCCGCGTCCGCCCCGGGTTCGGTGGCGGCCGCGTCCGCCGCTTCTGCTGCGCGTTCCGCGCCGTCCGGGTCGGCCGCGACGTCCGGGTCGGCCGGGTCGGCCGCGGCCACGTCGTCCACCGCCCCCACGGGGCGCTCGCGCTCGGCCATGAGTCCTTTGTACCTCGCGCGGGCCACCGGCTCCTCACCCGTGCGGAACGGCTTTTCCGTCCCCGTCCCCGTCCCCGTGCCCGTCCCCGTCCCCGTGCCCGTCCCCGTCCCCGTGCCGGTGGTACCTGAGCAGCAGCATCGCCGCGTCGTCGTGCGGCGGACCGCCCATGTGCTGGGCGAGGTCGCCGCGCACCGCCTCCAGCGCCCGGTGCGCGTCGGGGTCCTTCAGCAGGTGGGCCCGTTCCCCGAGCGGGTAGAACAGGCCGTCCTCGTTGCGGGCCTCGGTGACGCCGTCGGTGTAGAGCAGCAGCTGCGCGCCGGGCGGGAAGTCCACCCGGTAGGGCGTCGGACCGCCGCCGCCGTGCGCGCCGAGGCCGAGCGGCAGGGCGTAGGCGGGCGGCTGCGGGAAGTCGACGTCGCCGTCCCGGCGGACGAGCATCGGCGGCGGGTGGCCGTAGTTGAGGAACACCGCCTCGTGCCCGGTGCCGATCTCGGCGAGGATCGCGGTCACGAACTTCTCGCCCTCCAGTTCCCGGTCCACGCTCCGCTCCAGCCGCTCGCCGACGCCGAGGAGGTCGGGCTCGTCGTGCGCGGCCTCCCGGAAGGCGCCGAGGACGACGGCCGCCGTCTCCACCGCGGCCAGGCCCTTGCCCTGCACGTCGCCCACGATCACCCGGATGCCGTGCGGTGAGGCCACGACCTCGTACAGGTCGCCGCCGATGCGCGCCTCGGCGACGGCGGAGGTGTAGGACACGGCCGCCTGCAGCGGTCCCGCGCTCAGCGGCACCGGCCTGAGCAGCACGCGCTGGGCGACCTCCGCGATGGAGCGCACGCTGGCCAGCTCGCCCTCCCGGCGTGAGCGCGTCACGGCGGCCGCGATGCCGACCCCGGTCACACCGGCCACGGAGGCCATCGCGGTGAAGCCGCGCCGCTCCTCGAAGAGGCCGTCGTACAGGCCGAGCGCCACGCACAGCACCAGCGCGACCAGCCCGTACACGGCGGTCCGGCGCCAGCCGCCGACGAGTCCGGAGAACGCCGGTCCGAGCGAGACGAGCGGCAGGAAACCCACCCCGGGCCCGGCGACGATGTCCATGACCGCGACGACCGCCATGACCACGCCCGGCAGCCACGACAGCACCCGACGGCTCGACGCCGCGCTGTGGTCGGTCATGGCGCTCTCCAGAGGTCTCCCGGCTCTCGGGAGCCGCCTCCCGGCCCCGTAGTCGCCCCTCCCACCTTTAGACTATGCAAAGGTTGCCCGGACGAGACGGCCCTCCGTCATGGCCTTTACCCAATCGACGCCGAGAGCCGACGCTTCCGACCCACGGAAGGCGCTATGCCACGCAGAGAGACCGCATCCTCCCGGCCGGGCCCGCCCACCGGATGGCGGCGCCTGGTCGCCCGGCTGCCCGTGCTGTTGTTCCGGGCGGGCCTCGGGGGCCTGGCCGGGAAGCGGATGCTGCTGCTCCATCACGTGGGCCGGGTGAGCGGCCGGGACCGGGTCGTGGTGCTGGAGGTGGTCTCCCACGACCCGGCGGGCCAGAGCTGGGTGGTGGCCTCCGGGTTCGGGCCCGGCTCCGACTGGTACCGCAACCTCCGGGAGCAGCCGCAGACGGTGCTGCAGTTCGGCAACCGGCTCTACGCCGTCACCGCGCAGTTCCTGCCGTCCGAGGCGGGTGCGGACGTCATGGCCGACTACGCGCGCAGGTATCCGGGCACGGCCCGGCGGCTCTGCTCGTACCTGGGCCTGCCCTCCGACGGCAGCGAGGCGTCGTTCCGTACGGCGGGCGAGGCCATCCCCTTCGTCCGGCTCCAGGCCGCCGACGTGCACCGGCACGACCTGCCGGACCGGACCGCCCGGCCGTGACCCCCGGGCGCGCGTCATCCGGCCTCCCCGGTGCCGGTGGGGCGGCGGCCGGCCCCGCCCCCGCCGCTCCCGGCCCGGGGGCCGCCGGTCCGGGAACCGTCGGTCCAGGAACCGTCGGTCCAGGAACCGTCGGTCCAGGAACCGTCGGTCCGGGAACCGTCGGTCCGGGAGCCGTCGGCGCAGGCCGCGAGGCGGCGCCGGTCCCGGCGGCACAGGACGGACGTGGCGGCCGCGACGATCAGCACGGCGGCGGCGAGCGGCACGAGGAAGGGCGTCACGGGCGCAGCCTCCGTCCCGCGGCGGCGGGCGGCGCCGGCCGTCCCGTCGCGGCGGCCTCTCCCCCGCTCCGATCGCGGCGGGCGGTACCGGGTCCGGCGTTCACGCGTGCTCCTCTCGTCCGGCGGCGGGCCGGCCGTGCGGGGTGGCGAGCAGGGTGCGGGGGTCGACGGCGCGGGTGATGGCGGCCTCGACGGCGGCTACCCGGTCGGCGAGCAGGCCGAGAGCGGCGACGGCCCGGGTGAGGGGGTCGTTCTCGGGGCCGCCGAGGGTCTGCGCGCGGACGTGCGCGGCCGTCAGCTCGGCCCAGCGGGCGGCCTGCGCGGCGGTGAGGGTGCCGCGCAGCGCGGCCAGCTTCAGCAGGTTGGCCTCGGCGCCGGTGGTGAGGGTCTGGGCCTCCGCCGTGTAGTGGTCCTCGACCAGGGCGGACAGCTCGGCGGCGTTCATCACGGGCTGGATGCGCTGGGCGATCTTGTTCATGTTGCGGTACGAGCCCTGGAGCTGGAAGGGCGGCTCGGTGCGGGTCCCGTCCGACTGGGCGGCCGAGGCGATGTACGCCGCGTTCACCGCGAGGACGGTCTCCCGCGCCGCCAGCAGGTGGCCGAGCACCGCGGTGATCCGCTCCAGCTCGGCGGGCGCGTACGGGTGGGACAGCCGGTCGGCGCGGACGGAGGTGTCGCCCCCGGCCAGGCGCAGCAGCAGCTCCAGGTCGGCGCGGTCGCGGCCGGCGAGCGGGGCGAGGTGGGCGTTGGCGGTCAGGGCGTTCTCGACGAAGCTGAGCCGGAAGGCGTCCTCCTTGCCGGTGAGCACCTCGCCGAGGTTCCACACGTCGGCGCGGTTGGCGAGCATGTCGGGGACCCGGAAGCGGCCGCCGGACTCGGTGTAGGGGTTGCCGGCCATGCACACCGCGAACCGCTTGCCGCGCAGGTCGTAGGTGCGGGGCCGGCCGTCGTGCACGCCCTCGACGCGGCGGGTGGCGTCGCACAGCGGGATGAACTTCTGCAGGAGTTCGGGCGAGGTGTGCTGGATGTCGTCCAGGTAGAGCAGGGTGTTGTTGCCCGCCTCCAGCGCGAAGTTGATCTTCTCGACCTCGCGCCGGGCGGTCGCGTCGGGGGCCTGGGCCGGGTCCAGCGAGGTCACCGCGTGGCCGAGGGCGGGGCCGTTGACCCGGACCAGGAGCAGGCCGAGGCGGTCGGCGACGTACTCCATCAGGGTCGTCTTGCCGTAGCCCGGCGGGGAGATGAGCAGCAGCAGGCCGCCGGTGTCGGTGCGCTTGGACTCGCCCGTGGTGCCGAGCTGCTTGGCGAGGCTGTCGCCGATGAGCGGCAGGTACACCTCGTCGACGAGCCTGCTGCGCACGAAGCCCGGCATCACCCGCGGCCGGTGCTCCTCCAGCCGCAGCCGGTCGCGGGCGGCGGCCACGAGGGCGGTGCGGCGGCGCTGGTAGGCGCGGTGGGCGGGGGCCTCGTGGGTGCGGAACTCCTCGGTACGGGCGAGGAGTTCGTCGATGCGGACGGTGAGGGTGCGGCCCTGGACGCGGGGGTGGCTGCCGAGCAGGCCGGTGACGGTCTCGGTGAGGGCGGCGTCCCAGGTGTAGCGGGGCAGGTCCGGGCAGAGTTCGGCAGCGACCGCCTCGGCGAGGTCGCCGGGGGTGAGGTCGGTCCCGGTCGCGGTGGCGTACGAGGTGAGCCAGGCCTCGACGAGCTGCCGGCGGGCGGGCAGGCCCCCGGCGTCGGCGAGGGCGGCGAGGTCGTCGTCGTAGGCGGAGGTGCCGACGGCGCGGCGGAACTTGTCGAGAAGGGTGCGGGTGCCGGCGGCGAGGACGAAGCCCTCGGGGCCGCGGGTCAGCTCCTCGAAGAGGTAGGCGGCCGCGGCGGGCGACCCGGTGGCCGCGGCGAGTTCGGCCTCCAGGTCGGCGATGGCGGGTGCGAGCCCGAAGGTGTCGCGGGCCCGCGCCAGGGAGCGGGCGCGCCGGGTGAGGACGGAGCGCTCCCCGGCCGTGGTGCCGTGCGCCCAGTGCAGCTGGGCGGCGGCGCGGGCGGCGGGCTCGTGCCGCAGCGGGCCGGCGCCATCGTGCAGGCGCAGCAGCGCGCCGAGGATCAGGGTGGCGTCGTGGTCGTGGACGCCGCGCTCGTGGCCCTCGTCGTACGCGGCCTCGGCGGCCTGCCGGACCAGGGCGGGCAGGTCGTCGGCGGCGGCGAGGGCGGCCGGGCCGTGCTCGTCGAGCAGCCGGGCGGCGAGGTGTTCGGCGCGGTAGACGGCGGGCGACTCCGAGGGGAGCGGGCGCTCCCAGTAGGGGCGGGTCGCGGCGAAGTCGGGGTCGGTGACCGGGGCGCGGTAGTCGGTGCCGGTCAGGGCGAAGGCGAGGTGTTCGCCGTGCGGGACCAGGGTGAGGTCGAGCGGCTGGGTGTTGACGGCGAAGCGGTGGGCGCCCAGCCGCAGTGTGCGGCCGTCGTCGGCGTACAGGTCGGTGCGGTCGCGCAGGGTGCGCAGGGCCTGCTGGCGCGCGGACTTGAGCCGGCCGTCGAGTTCCTCGGCCCGCACCTGGTCGCCGAGTTCGCGCAGCTGCCCGGCGAGGCGGCGCACCTTGGCGGGCATCGGGTCGGAGGTGAAGTACGTGCTGACGGCGTCGGCGTCGGCGAGCGCGGACGCCCGCCGGGTGACGGTGGTGAGGACGCGGGCCGCGGAGTCCGCGAGCCGGGCGGCGCGGCGGGCGCGGTCGTCGGCGAGGGTCTGCCGGCGGCCGGAGAACGCCTCGTGGATCTCGTCGCGCCGGTCGGCGAGTTCGGTGAGGAAGTCGTCGGACTCGGCGAACCGCGACTCCAGGTTCTCGATCTGGACGAGCAGCCGGGACAGGTGCTCGTCGCAGTCCTCGGGGGTGTGGGCGGCGGCGAGGGCGCCGGTGACGGCCTGGCCGAGCAGGGCGGACTCGGCGGCGAACTCGGCGCGGCCCTCGCTCTCGCCGAGGTGGCGGCGACGGGCGTCGAGGGTGGCGCGGGCCCGGTTGACCCCGCCCAGGACCTCGGCGATCCGCTCCAGGACGGCGGTGCGGACGGTGGCGTCGGCGATGTCGAGTCCGGCCACGACCTCGGTCACCGTGCGCAGGCCGTCGGCGTGTTCGTCGAGGCGGGCGGCGACGGGCGCGGCCTCGGCGACGGTGCCGATCGCGTCGGCGGCGGCGGCGAGTCGCTCGATGTCGGTGCGGTGTCCGGCGAAGGCGTCCTCGTCGGCCAGGTGGCCGACGGCCCGCCGGCCGAACGCGGCGAGGTCGGCCTCGGCGGAGGCCGCGAGGGCGTCGATGCGGGCGGTGTCCGCGTACCGCATGTCCTTCAGGGTGAGCAGATGCCCCTGGGCGTGGCGGAGTTCGGTGAGTCCGGCCACCCAGGCGCCGGCGTCCCGCGGGGTCTCGCCGCGCAGCCGCCGGACGACGGCGGCGACCCGCGCCTCGGCCTCGGTGAGGGCGTCGGCGGCCTGCCGGGTGAGGTCCTGCACGGCGGTGAACTCGGCCAGCACCTGCTCGGCGGCGGCCCGGACCTCGGCGAGCGGCTCGTGCAGGGCTCCGAGACCGGGCTCGGCCAGCCAGTGGCAGGAGTCGGCGACCCGTACGCAGGCCGCGGCGAGCTCCTCGTACACCTCGCGGGTGGGGGTGGTGTCGGCGACGGCGCGGGTCAGGGAGAGGCAGTCGGAGATGCCGCGGACCAGGTCGGCGTTGCCGACGCGGGCGAGGGGCCCGGTGCCGGCCGGGCGGGCGGCGGCGAACGTGTCGGAGACGAACGGGGAGTCCCAGCGCTGCACGGGGTGCACGCGCTGCGGCTCGGTGCCGTCGGCGCGCAGGGCGAGCAGGGCGCCGTCGTCGAACAGGGCCCAGCCCTGGCAGGTCAGCGGGGCGGCGACCTCCTTGCGGATCACGTTGTACGGCAGCAGCAGGCCGCGGCCGTCCCGGCGGGCGCGGAAGGCGAACAGCACGTCCTCGCCGTTCGGGGAGCGGACCGTCCGCTCGAACTCCAGGTCAGCGGTGTCGACGCCGTCGAAGGTGCGGTGCGTGCCGGTGGCCAGGCAGTAGCCGCCGGGGAAGACGACGCCCTGGTCCTCGGGCAGCCGGCGGCAGGCCTGTCCGATGCCGTCGAGGCGGACGACCGCCTTGGTGAGGGTGTTGAACACCAGGTGGCGGTGGGTCACCTCCTTGTACGGCAGGACGTCGAGCAGGATCAGGGGGCCGACGCGGGCGTAGGAGACGTCCGCGTCGGCGAGCGACTGGAGCGGCTCGTCGACGGGCTCGCTGTAGCCGGCGCCTGTGCCGGTGCTGCCGGTGCTGCCGGTCGCGCCGGGGACGGTGCCGCTTCCCGTCCCGGTGCCGGAGCCGGTGCCGGAGCCGTCGGCCACGGCCCCGCCGCCGGAGCCGCCGGCCGCGCCGCCTCCCGGACCGCCCGGACCGCCCGGACCGCCCGGACCGGAACCGGCCTCCCCGGCGCCGGTGCCGGGGACGACGGCCTCCGCCGCGCGGACGGTGAGGGTGCCGCCCACCGTCGACACGGCCACCTCGCCGTCGACGAGGACGTACGGGTGCCGGCCCGGCACGTGGTCCTCGCGGGTGGTGGGCGTCCAGGTGAAGTCGTGGGAGGGCGGCTGGACGTGGTCGCGGTCGCCGCGGGCGTCGAGGAAGGACACCTGCCCGTCGGCGGTGACCGACCAGCGCAGCACCCGGATGTCGGCCAGGGCCTCGCCGGTGCGGAACACGGCCAGCAGCCGGCCCTCGACGCGGTGCAGCCGGACCAGCCGGGCCTGGTGGAAGTAGCGGTGCAGGGCGGTGAACTCGCGGACGAAGTCCGGGTCGTCGAGCAGGCCGGGCACGGCGTCGTCGGGCAGCCGCTCCAGGGCGGCCCGGTCGTACAGCGCGAACACGTCGCCGGGGCCGGTGTCGGCACCCCGGCCGGGCACGGTGCCGTAGCCGAACAGCAGGGCGTCGCCGACGGCCACGACCGCGCGGGGCAGGGCCGCGGAGGCGGTGCGCAGCCGTTCGGTGCCGGCCAGCTCCAGCCTGAGCGAGCCGAACTCCTCGACGCGGCGGGCGTTCAGCGCCTCTGCGCGGCGGGCGAGCTCGGCCGCCTGCGCGGTGAGCCGGTCGCGCAGCACCTCGTACAGTCCCGTGTCCAGGCCGGTGGTCATGGGGTCCCTCTCAGGAAGTCGGAGAAGTACGGTCCGGAGCTGCCGTCCCCTGTGCGGCAGCTCCGGACCGTCGTCGGTCAGCGCCGTGCGCTGCCGTTCAGGGCGGCGAGCGAGGTGTCTGCGAGCCCCAGCTCGCCCGCCTTGCTGAGGAGTTGCTTCAGGGCGCCGGAGTCCGCGCCGCCGCTGTGCATCAGCTTCATCAGCAGCGCGGACACGGTCAGGTTCTGCACGTCGGACGTGGAGACCGAGCCGAGCATCCGGCCGAGGTCCTCGGTGAAGTCCGCGGAGCCGTCCAGCCAGGGCCGCGCGAGGGACTGCACGGTCTCGGAGTGCTGGACGAACCCGTCCACGCCCTTGCCCAGCGAGATCGCCCCGACCAGCCGGTCGAAGAAGGCGGACTCCCCGCCGACGATGTCGATGTCGGCGTTCTCCAGCCCGGTCGCCAGCACCGTGGCCTGCGCCTCGGCGACCTGCCGCTGCACGTCCAGCCCGGCCAGCCGGATCTCCTTCTCCGCCTCCAGCCGCAGCCGGTACTCCTCGTGGCCCCGGGACGCCTCGTCCAGCGCGGCCATCGCCGCCGCCTTCTCGGTCAGGCCCGCCGCCTCCGCCTTCAGCCGGCTGCTGACGCCCTCCGCCTCGGCGAGCGCCTTCGCACGGGCGCCCTCCGCCTCGGCCCGCATCCGCGCCCCGGCCGCCTCGGCCTCCGCACGGCCGGCCTTCTCGATGACGTCCGCCTCCTTGTCGCGGACCCGGACGGCCGCCAGTCCCTCGGCGGCGGCCTCCGCCTGGACGCCCTCGGCGATCCTGAGCTTGGCCTGCGCGTCGAGGTCGGCGCTCTTCAGCCGGGCCTCGGCCAGGGTGAGCTCCTCCGCGGCCCGGTGCACCGCCGCCTGCTCGGCGGCCTCGGCGGCCTTGATGTCCTTGACCAGCTTCTCCTGCGCCTCCGCCTCGGCGGCGATGACCAGCGCCTGGCGCTCCCGCTCCGCCTCCTCCACGGCACGCAGCCGCTTGATGGACTCCTCCTGCTCGGCGACCGTACGGTCCACCGCCACCCGCTCCCGGATGACCTCGGCGATCTCCCGCTTCTCCGCCTCGACCTCCTTCGACGCGGCGATCTGGGTGAGCTGCGTCTCCCGGTCGCGGGCGATGACCTCCAGCTGCCGGTCCTTCTCGATCCGCTCGTTCTCGACGGCGATGACCCGCTCGCGGTTCTTCTGCGCCACCGCGACCTCGCGGGCCTGGTTCTCCCGCTGCACACCGAGGTGCTCCTCGGTCTTCAGGAACGCGGACTGCGCGCGCAGCCGCTCCTCCTCGACCACCCGGGCCGTCTCGGCCTCCTCCCGCGCCCGCACGGTCTCGATCTCCCGGCGCTGCTTGATCTCCGCGTCCGTCTGGCGCCGTTCGAGTTCCAGGATGGCCTCGCGGGCGTCGACGTTCTGGCGGGTGATCTCCTTCTCCTCGGTGCGCTGCGCCTCGTTGGTGCGCACGTGCTCCACGGCCGTCAGCTCGGTGATCTTGCGGATGCCCTGGGCGTCGAGGACGTTGGACGGGTCGAGCTGGCCGACCGGGGTCTGCTCCAGGTAGTCGATCGCGGCGTCCTCCAGGTGGTACCCGTTGAGGTCGACGCCGATGACCTCGATGATCCGGTACCGCAGCTCCTCGCGCTTGGTGTAGAGGTCGGTGAAGTCCATCTGCTTGCCGACCGTCTTCAGCGCCTCGGAGAACTTCGCGTGGAACAGCTCCTGCAGCGTCTCCCGGTCACTGGCCCGCGCGGTGCCGACCGCCTGCGCCACCTTCACGACGTCGTGGACGGTCTTGTTGACCTTGACGAAGAACGAGATGCGGATGTCGGCGCGGATGTTGTCCCTGCAGATCAGCCCCTCCTTGCCGGCCCGGGTGATCTCGATGGTCTTCACCGAGATGTCCATCAGCTCGGCCCGGTGCAGCACCGGCAGCACGACCTGCCCGGTGAAGGTCACGTCGACCTTGCGCATCTTGGAGACGATCAGCGCCTTGCCCTGCTCCACCTTGCGGAACAACCGGGCGACGACGGCCAGGAGCAGGAGGCAAACGAGCAGGCCGATGCCCAGGGTGACGAAATCCATGAGGGGTCCTCGAAGTCTGCGGGAAGGGACGCCTCGGCGAGGAGGCGGGGCGGCCCGCGCGAGGGCGGGCCGCGGCGTCCTGGAGTGACGCCTGGCGGCGGATCAGCCGCGGGCGGGGCGGGCGGGGCGACTGCCGGGATCGTACGGAGCGCAGCTCGCCCCGTCCGGCCCGCCGAACCCGCCGCGGCCGCGGCACGGCCCGGCGGCAGGAACCGAGGGCATCCCCGGGACCGGGCAGCGGGTGGCGGCGGACACCGCGTCGACCTGCGCCATGTCCGCACCTCCCGTACCCGTGTCCGCGGGTTCCGGGCGCCGCACCCGTCGCCGGGCACGGCACCGGAACCCTCCCCGTGTTTCTGCCGCACTCATCCTGGCCCGGCCGGCCCGTCCGGCGCACTGCCGTGATCCGGCAGTGTTGGGGCCTCCTTCATGCCGGACAGCGACCCGGCGGGCGGCCGTGCGCCGGCCTCCGCGGGCGGCAACGTCCGCCACGGGCCGCCTCGTTGCCGAGCACCGGCAGGCGGCCCGCGCGGCCCGGCGACGCGGGCCTGGACCGTGCGAGCCGACCGCGGGGCACGGCGGGCACGGCGCCCCCTCCCGGCGGGCACGGCTCGCGAGAGGACGTCCCCGGGGGGAGGTGCTCCCGTCCCGTCCGACGGTGCGTCATGATCGAGGCGGCCGCAGCACGACCGACCACCGCACGCGGCCGCTCGGTATCGGCAGACGGGGAGGAACGCAGGTGCGTCCAGGCCGTGTTGACAGTAGGACGTCGTCCGTCCGCGCGCCAGGCCCGGCGGCCGGCCCGCACCCGCCGGCCGCCGGGGCGGTCCGCCGATGAGACGCGTCCCCTCACTGCCCGACCAGACCCGGCACCGCACGCTGCCCGGCCACATGATCGTGGCCGGGGACGACGCCCTCGCCGGGCGGCTCGCCGCCGAACTGCGCGAGCTGTACCGGGTCCAGGTCACCGTCGTCGTACCGTCCCTGCCGGGCACCGGCACTCCCGGCGGCGCCACACCGCGCTGGGCGGGCGCCGCCGCGCTGCTCGCCCGTATGCAGGCGGCGGTCAACCGCGCCCCCGGCACCGACCCGTCGACCGGTGTGCGGATCCTCCAGGCACCCGTCCTCGACGAGCGGTCCCTCGACGAGGCGGGCGTCACCCGGGCCGACGCCCTCGCCCTCGTCCACGACGACGACGAGACCAACATCCGCGCCGCGCTCGCCGCCCGCCGCCTCAACCCCCGCCTGCGCCTGGTCATCCGCCTCTACGACCGCAAACTGGGCCAGCACCTCGCCGACGTGCTCGACCAGGCCGCCGTCGTCGCCTCGCCCGGCCTGGACCCGGCCGTCCTCGACACCTCCACCACCGTGCTGTCCGACGCGGACACCGCCGCCCCCTCCCTCGTGGCCACCGCCGTCACCGGAACCAGCAAGGTCGTCCAGGCCGACGGACTGCTGCTGCGCGCCGTGGAGCGCACCCCGCCACGCCCCGGCGAGGTCGCCGACCCCGGTCTGTGCACCCTCGCCCTGCTCTCCTCCACCGCCAACGACCCGGCAGGCACCGAGGGTTCGGACGCCAGCGGCCAGGACGGGCCGCTGCTGCTGCCGGACGAGGACGCCGTGGCCGCGGCCACCGGACGCGGCACGGTCGTGCTGGAGACCGTCACCGCCGCCGACCGCCGGCCGCCGGGCCGCCTCACCGGGCGCGGACTGCCGCTGGGCTCCCTGTTCTCACGCCGGCTGCGCTGGTCCCTGGCCGGGCTCGTGCTCAGCGTCCTGGGCATAGCGGTGGCGTCCTGGCTGACCGCCGGCGAACACCCGCTGCACGCCGCCTACCTCACGCTCCTCGACATCTTCGCCATCGGCGACCCGGCCGTCGACGAACCCGTGCCCCGCCAGGTCCTGCAACTGCTCTCCGGACTGACCGGGCTGCTGATCCTGCCCGTGCTGCTGGCCGCCGTGCTGGAGGGGCTCGGCACCTTCCGCAACGCCGCCACCCTGCGCCGCCCGCCGCGCGGACTGTCCGGACACGTCGTCCTGCTCGGCCTCGGCAAGGTCGGCACCCGCGTCCTGGCCCGGCTGCACGAACTCGACATCCCCGTGGTGTGCGTGGAGGAGGACCCCGACGCCCGCGGCATCCCCCTCGCCCGGCGGCTGCACGTGCCGACCGTCGTCGGCGACGTCACCCAGGAAGGCGTCCTGGAGGCCGCCCGCATCCACCGCGCCCACGCGCTGCTCGCCGTCACCAGCAACGACAGCACCAACCTGGAGGCCGCCCTGTACGCCCGCTCCGTGGCCCCCGGCGTCCGGGTGTCGCTGCGGCTGTACGACGACGACTTCGCCACCGCCGTGTACCGCACGCTGCGCGCCGCCCACCCCGAGGCCCTCACCCGCAGCCGCAGTGTCTCCACCCTCGCCGCACCCGCCTTCGCCGGGGCCATGATGGGCCGCCGCATCCTCGGCGCCATCCCGGTCGAGCGGCGCGTCCTGGTGTTCGCCGCGCTGAACGTGGCGGACCACCCCCAGCTGGAGGGCCGGACCGTGGCCGAGTCGTTCCGTGCGGGCGGCTGGCGGGTCCTGGCCGTGGACTCCACCGCCCCCGGCGAGCGCCTGCCCGACCTCGCGGTGACGCCCTCCCACGAGGGCCGGGAGCACTCCGGCGGCCTGCTGTGGGACCTGCACCCCGGCTATGTCCTGCACTCCCGCGACCGGGTGGTGCTCGCCGCGACCCGCCAGGGCCTGGCCGAGCTGCTCGCCACCCAGACACCCGCCCGGACCGGGCCCGCCGGACAACCCTGAGAAGGCCCCGCCGCGCCGCGGGAGGCACCCGGCCGTACGGCGTGCGCCGCGCCGTGCCACGCCGTGCCGTGCCGCGCCGTGCCGTGCCGTGCCGTGCCGTGCCGCGGAGCCTTCCACGGCACCGCACTCCACGGCACCGTACGGCGGGCCCCCGGCCGGCCGGGCTGCCCGGTGCCGCCGTGATCTGCCAGGCTGGTCCGGCGGCGCCGAGGGGGCGGCCGCACGGCGCCGGCACCACGGAGGACAGCGTGAAGGGGCGGGAGATACCCGACGAGTATCTGGAGGGCTACGCCCGGACTCTGGCCGAGGTGTGCGCGACGGGCCGCCGCCTCACCCGCGAGGAGCTGGAGTCGCTGCGGGCCCGCGGGGAGCGCGCGGCGGAGGCCGGCTTCGGTCTGCGCGCGCTGGTTCGCCGGCACATCTCCGTGGCCCGCGAGGCCTGGCCCGCGCTGCCGGACGGCACCGGCCCGCACGCTCTCGCCGCGGTCGAGCAGGCCGTCGACGCCTTCGCCGAGGGCCACGAACGCGCCCAGCTGCTCGCCGTACGGCAGGAGGAGGCGGTCCGCCGGGAGTTCGTCGACGACCTGCTGTACGGCCGCAGCGACCTGGGCCGGCTGGCGGAGCGGGCCGAGCGGTTCGGTCTGCTGCTGTCCCGCGCGCACGCCGTGGCCGTCGCGCAGGGCGCCGTGTCGGTCGACGACGCCGATCCGGCCGCCCGGCAGGTGGAGAGCGCCGTGGTGGCCCGGTTCGGCGAGCGGCGCATCCTGCTCACCACCAAGGACGGCAGGCTGGTCTGCGTGGCGCCCGGAGACCAGGACGACGTGCTGTCGTTCTTCGCCAAGCAGGCGTACGCGGCCACCGACGGCGGCCAGGTCGCCGTCGGCCGCCCCCATCCCGGCGCGGGCGGCGTCGTCCACTCCTACGAGGAGGCCCTCAACGCCCTCGATCTCGCCGGGCGGCTGCACATCCAGGAGCCGGTGCTGCGTGCGGCGGACCTGCTGGTCTATCCGGTCCTCAGCCGCGACCGGCAGGCCATGGCCGACCTCGTGCAGAACACGCTCGGCCCGCTGAAACTGGCCCGCGGAGGTGCCCGTCCGCTCATCGACACGCTGACGGCGTACTTCGACGCCGGCTGTGTCGCCGCCGAGGCGGCCCGGCGGCTGAGCCTGAGCGTGCGGGCCTTCACCTACCGCCTGGAACGCATCCACAAGCTGACCGGCGCCGACCCCTCCGACTCCGTCCACCGCTACACCCTGCAGACCGCGGTGATCGGCGCCCGGCTGCTGGGATGGCCCGACGACGACGTCTGACGGCCTGCGAACGCCGTGAGCGGTCTCCGCGCGGAACGCCGCCGCCGCACCGGGACCTGCCCGGACGCCGCGGCCGGGAGCACCCGGGCTGCGGTGCCGGGCGACCGCCCGGACACGTGGCTGCGGCGGCACGGCGGCGCCGCGTGGTCACGCGGCTGCCGGACCTGACGCAGCCCCGGGCCGGCGGCCCGGGGCTGCGCGGTGAGGGCAATGCCGCGGCCGGGTCACAGGGTCAGCAGGACACGGCCGGCGGCCCCGGGGTCGGTGAGGGGTCTGAGGGCGAGGCGGACCAGGGCGAGCGGGTTGTCGTCCCCGGCGATGCGGTTGGCGCTGAGTTCGCCGCAGGAGGCGCACTGGTGGATGATCATCCACTCGCCGTCCGGCCGGACGGACATGCCCAGCGCCTCCATCCGGCCGCGGCAGTCCGCGTCGCGGTCGCCGGGCGTCTTCCGGTCGACGTGCAGGCTGGCGAGGCAGTGGGGGCAGTGGTTGCGGTGCGCGGTGCCGGGTGCGGCCGGGGAGACGTCCAGCCGGCAGGAGACGCACCGGAAGTCGTTCGCCCGGTGCCCTCCCCGGGTGTGCAGGACGTCCTTGTGCCGCTGCGGACGGCGCCGCCCGCGACTGCTGCGGTTGTTGCGCGACATGGCGGTGCTCCTTCCCCGTCGGGCGGTCAGAGCGTTCCGAACGCTTCGAGCGGGAAAGGCGGTTGCGCCAGCGGGCGGACGGCCATGCGCATCAGGACGAGCTGGTTGTCGTCGGTGCAGACCGGGTTCGAGGTGAGCTCGTCGCACCGCACGCAGCGGTGGATCACCCTCCAGTCCCCGGTGCGGAGCACGGCGACGGCGATCGGGGACATCCGGCCCTCGCAGTCGCTCGGACCGCCCTCGACGTGGTCGAGGACGTGCCGGGAGTGCAGGCAGGACGGGCAGTGGTTGCGCGGCGCGCCGTCGGCGGCGTACGCGGACACGGTCAGCCCGCACCGGAGGCAGGTGAAGGTACCGAGGCTGAGGGTGTGGGTGGTGTGGGTGGTGTGGCTGGACACCCGGACGCTCCTTGCTGGGACGTTGTCATGACAGCAAGAGCAGGCCGAGTGGCCTCGTCGGAGGGCCCGGCAGCGCCACGGAGCGGCGGACGGGCAGGTCGGAGCACCGGAGAAGCCGTCCGGCAGCCGCCCGGACGAGCGGGCGGCGGAAGACTGCGGACGGTTACGCGGTACGGCGAGGCGCACTCGGCGCGGACCAGGTCATGAAGCACCCCTTTTCCAGGGCGCACGGGCCCGGTACGAAGCAGAACGGCCCGATGAGGCTAACAAGGGGCCTGCCGGGGACGTCAACGCATTTTCGACGCGCCCCGGCCCCGGGAGCCCGCCCCGGTCGTACCCGTCCGGCGGGACGCCCGGACACCGAGGGGGCCGACGGGGACGGCCGGCTCGGTGTCCGGGGCCGGAGGCGGGCAGACCGGCTCAGGCGTCGGCCGGGGCCTTGGGGCGCGGCGGGGCGGGCTCGTCGTCGTCCGGGATGCCCGCCAGGTCCTCGACGTCGAAGGCGCGCGCGATCGGTACGTCCGTGGAGCTGTGCGCGATGATCGAGAAGGCGATGCACACCGCGATGAGCGTGAACGCCTCCTCCGCCTGCGGGATGCCGGACTGCAGCACGAGCAGCCCGTACACCACCGAGGCGAAGCCCTTCGGGCCGAACCACGCCGCGACCAGCTTCTCCTTGCGGGAGATGCGGGTGCCGAGCAGCGAGATGAGCAGCGAGGCCGGGCGGATCAGGACGATGGCCAGGACCACGGCGACGTAGCCGCCGAAGGACAGGTCCCCGAACAGCTGCGGGGTGAGCAGCGCGCCGAACACCAGCAGCGCCGCGAACTTCGCCAGCTCCGCCAGCGCCTCCCCGAGCGGTTCGAAGGACGCCTTCGCCTCGGGCGAGACGTGCACCAGCACCGCGCCGGCCGAGAACGCGGCCAGGTAGGGGTTGGCGTGGGTGAGGTGGCAGGCCGCGTACAGGATGATCCCGGTGGCCAGCGGCAGCAGCGGCTGGAGCTTGGGCTCCGCGCCCAGCAGCGGGAACCGGGCGAGGGCGTTCACCAGCAGCGGCAGTACGACACCGAAGACCAGGCCGAGCAGGAGTTCCAGGGCGATCTCGCCGGAGGTGGCCTCCGCGCTGCCCGCGGCGGGGCCGGCCGCGGCGATCAGCATCAGCACCACGGGCAGGGCGAGCCCGTCGTTGATGCCGCTCTCCACGTTCAGCAGCTGCCGCAGTTTGGCCGGGACCTCGGCGCGGCCCACGATCGCGGAGGCGAACACCGGGTCGGTCGGCGCCAGCACCGCGCCGACGAGGAAGGACGTCGTCCAGTCCAGGCCCACCAGGTAGTGGGTGATCAGCGCCATGAAGACGAACGCCAGCGGCATGCCCAGGCCCAGGGCGCGGGCCGGGTTGCGCCAGTTGGCGCGCAGCTTGGGCAGTGCCACGTGCATGCCGTCGGTGAACAGCACCGCGAACAGCGCCAGGTCGGCCGTGACGGACACGATCTCGCTGTCGGGGGTGATGTGGATCAGACCGAGGAAGCCGTCACTGACGAGGGCGCCGCCGACCAGGAAGAGGAAGGACGTGGACAGCACGGTCCGGGCCGCCAGACCCGACAACATCACCGCCACGAGCAGCGCGACGCCGAACACCACCACCAGTACCATCACGGGCCCCGATCGAAGAGAGACTTGTCCTCACATCGCCGACCCGACTTCCCGGCACACCAGGGGGAACCTTACCTGCCCTTGACACGTCTTTGACAGATCCCTGACGGGCATCGGGGGGGCGGCGGAGGTTGCCGTGCCCCGGCAACGACGGCCGGCCGGGGCGGGGAGGAACCGGGCGGGCGGGTGGGGGAACACGAGCGGGCGGGTGGGGGAACACGAGCGGGCGGGTGGGGGGAACACGGGCGGGCGGGTGGGGGGAACACGGCCGGGGCGGGCGCAAGGAACACGGCCGGGCGGGCGCGGGAACCGGGCGGCCGGAGGCGAACCGGCCCCGCCCCGGAGCCCGTTGCGGCCCCTTCCGAGCCCGGGCGACCGCCCGGGCCGGTCGCCCGAGCCGGTCGCCCGGGCCGGTCGCTCAGTGTCCGACGGCGAGTTCCCCGCTGAGCCGGTCGTGCAGGTGGGCGCTGCTGTCGTTCAGCCCGATGATCTCGACGCTCTTGCCGCGCTGGGCGTACTTGGTCTCGATCGCGTCCAGGGCGGCCACGGACGAGGCGTCCCAGATGTGCGCGTCGGACAGGTCGACGATGACCTTGCCGGGGTCGGTGGCGTACGAGAAGCGGCCGACCAGGTCGTTGGAGGAGGCGAAGAACAGCTCGCCGGTCACCCGGTAGACGACCGTGCTGCCGTCGGGGTCGGTGACGGCGGTGACGTCGGCGAGACGGGCGACGCGCCGGGCGAAGACCACCATGGCGGTGACGGAGCCGACGACCACGCCGATGGCGAGGTTGTGGGTGGCGACCACGCAGGCGACGGTGACGGCCATGACGACGATCTCGCCGGCCGGCATCCGCCGCAGGGTCTTCGGGGCCACGGAGTGCCAGTCGAACGTGGCGAACGACACCATGACCATGACGGCGACGAGCGCGGCCATCGGGATGTCGGAGACCACCGGGCCGAACACGATGCACAGCACCATCAGGAAGGCGCCCGCCAGGAACGTGGACAGCCGGGTGCGGGCACCCGACACCTTCACGTTGATCATGGTCTGGCCGATCATGGCGCAGCCGCCCATGCCGCCGAAGAAGCCGGTGACGATGTTGGCGACGCCCTGGCCGACCGACTCGCGCGTCTTGTCGGAGTGGCTGTCGGTGATGTCGTCGACCAGCTTCGCGGTCATCAGCGACTCCATCAGCCCGACGAGCGCCATCGCGAACGCGTACGGGGCGATCGTGGTCAGCGTGTCCAGGGTGAACGGCACGTCCGGCAGGCCCGGCACGGGCAGCGAGGAGGGCAGGGCCCCCTTGTCGCCGACGGTGGGGACCGCGATGCCCGCCGCGACCGTGATCACGGTCAGCACGAGGATGGACACCAGGGGGGCCGGGACCACGCTGGTGAGCTTCGGGAAGAACACCATCATCAGCAGGCCGGCGGCGATCAGCGGATAGACCGGCCAGGGGACACCGGTCATCTCCGGCACCTGGGCCATGAAGATCAGGACGGCGAGCGAGTTGACGAAGCCGACCATCACCGAGCGCGGGATGAACCGCATGAGCTTCGCCACCCCGAGCGCGCCCAGGACGACCTGGAAGACACCGGCCAGGATGACGGCAGCGATCAGGTAGCCGAGGCCGTGCTCGCGGTTGAGCGGCGCGATGACGAGTGCGACGGCGCCGGTCGCGGCGGAGATCATCGCCCGCCGGCCGCCGACGACGGCGATCGTCACGGCCATGGTGAAGGAGGCGAACAGGCCGAGCGCGGGGTCCACCCCGGCGATGATCGAGAACGAGATGGCCTCGGGTATCAGCGCCAGCGCGACCACCAGGCCCGCCAGCACCTCGGTGCGCCAGACCTTGGGATCGGACAGCCAGTCGGGCTTCAGACCGCGCAGGCGCGCGGCCGGGGACACAGCGGAAGCAGCAGCAGACAACGAAGCGGAACCTGTCGGGCTCGGGCACTCCCCGTGCGGCGGGCCGGGGCGTGCGGGAGGGACGCGGAGGGGCCGGGCCGGCGCCCCGCGGGCGGCTCCATGGGCACGGAGCCGGAGGTCGGGAAGGGACTCAGGCGCAGCCCTGCGGGGGTGAGGGGGCGGTCTGTGTCCGGGGGCGGAGCGTCACGGCGGGCAGGCGGCACCGGCCGTCGTCGGCTCGCCCACACTGGTCTCCGGCGGAATCGGAACTTCACCGGGGGCGGCACCGGCCCCGGTACGGCAGCGGCGGGGCAGCACCGCGCGGCCCGCGCCGTCGCAACTCTACCCTAACGTTAGGGTAGGGATCGGCGGCGCCCTCCGGGCCGCGACCGCCCGCGGGAGTGAGGAGCGCGACCGTCGCCGGCACGAGGACCGCGACCGCCGGCGGCGCGAGGGGCTCCGGCGCCCCGGCACGCTCACCACGACCGCGTTCGCCGCCGGGCCACGCCGGTGCCGCAGCACGAGAGGACCAGGGACCAGGGGCATGGACGGCAAGCACATGCGGATCGGCGAGGTCGCCGCACGGACCGAGCTGTCCCTGCGGACGATCCGCCACTACGAGGAGACCGGTCTCGTCACCCCCTCCGCCCGCTCGCAGGGCGGCTTCCGCCTCTACACCGAGCACGACGTGCAGCGGCTGATGGTGGTGCGCCGGATGAAGCCGCTGGGCTTCACCCTGGACCAGATGCGCGACCTGCTCGACGCCACCGACCGTCTGGACGCGCTCGACGCGCCTTCCCCGGGCGGCGCCCTCCTTCCGGACGACGGCCCCGCCGCCGCGTCCGGCGACCCGGCCGCGGGCGAGCGGGAGGACCTGCTGGAGCGGGTGCGCGCGTACGAGCGGGCCACCGCGGAGCAGGTCGGCCGGCTGCGGTTGCAGCTCGCCCGCGCGGAGGACTTCGCCGCGACGCTGCGCGCCCGCCTGGAACGGCGCCCCTCCCCGGACCGGGGCGGGGCGGCGGGCCCGGTGCCGGCGGCGCCGGCCGGCCGCGGCGGGACCGCCGCGGGCGCACCTCGCTGACCCGGTGGCCGGCCGCCTCAGCCCAGTTCCGCGAAGGCCTCCACGGCGCGCGTCTTGCCGGTGACGACGATCACGTCGCCCTTCTGCACCACCGTCTCGGCGGTGGCGTACGTGAAGTCCTCGCCGGGGCGCTTGATCCCGACGACCGTGATGCCGTAGCGGCCGCGCACATGGCTCTCGCCGAGGGGCACTCCGGTGGCGGCGTCCGGGGCGACGGTCTTGGCCAGGGCGTAGTCGTCGTCGAACTCGATGAAGTCGAGCATCCGGCCGGTGACCAGGTGGGCGACGCGTTCGCCCATCTCGTGCTCGGGCAGCACCACATGGTGCACGCCGAGGCGTTCGAGGATCTGGCCGTGCTGGCGGCTGACGGCCTTGGCCCAGATGTTGGGCACCTGCGCCTCCAGCAGGTTGGAGCTGACCAGGATGCTGGCCTCTATGTCGGTGCCGATGCCGACGACGGCGCTGGTGAACTCGTGGACGCCGAGCTGGCGGAGCACCTCGGGGTCCGTGCAGTCGGCGACGGCGGTGTGGGTGAGGCCGTCGCTGTACTTCTGGACCAGGCGCGGGTCGGTGTCCAGGCCGAGGACGTCCCAGCCGCGCCGCATCAGCTCACCGGCCAGGGAGTGGCCGAAGCGGCCCAGCCCGATGACGGCGACGCGCTGGTCGCCGCCGTCGCGGCGGGAGGCGTCGACGAGGCGCCTGCGGCCGCGCCGGCGCAGGGAGTGCAGGAAGTCAGCCAATGACGGGTCGCTCCTCGGGCAGTTCGTAGCGTCGGGTGCGCTCGCGCAGCGCGAGGGCCGAGACGAGCGTGATCGGGCCGAGGCGGCCGACGAACATCAGGCCGACCAGCAGCAGCCGGCCGGAGTCCGGCAGGTCCGCGGTGATGCCGGTGGACAGGCCGACGGTGGCGAACGCCGAGACGACCTCGAACAGGACCGGTTCCAGCGCGTCCTCGGTGAGGGTGAGCAGGGCGAGGGTGGCGCCGATGACGAGTCCGACGCCCAGCAGCGCCACGGTCAGCGCCTGGCGCAGGACGTGCGGGCCGAGCCGGCGGCCCAGCACCGAGGAGGTGGGCTCGCCGCGCACCTCGGCGACCATGGCGGCGGCCAGCACCGCGAAGGTGGTGACCTTGATGCCGCCCGCGGTGCCGGCGCTGCCGCCGCCGACGAACATCAGCATGCAGGTCGTCAGCAGCGTCGACGCGTGCATGGCGTGCACGTCGAGGGAGTTGAAGCCGGCCGTGCGGCTCATCACGGAGTGGAAGAAGCCGTCGAGGACCTTCCCGGCCACGCCGTGCGGGCCGAGGGTGCCGGGGTTGCTCCACTCCAGCAGGCAGGTCAGCGCGGTGCCCACGGCGAGCAGGGCGGCGGTGGTGACGAGGGTGAGGCGGGTGTGCAGCGTCCAGTTGCGGCGGCCGGTGGCGAGACGGCGGCGGCGGTGGCGCAGCAGTTCCAGCAGCACGGGGAAGCCGATGCCGCCGAGGATCACCGCGGCGGCGATCGGCAGCAGGACCCACGGGTCCTGGGCGTAGCGGACGAGGCTGTCGGGGCGTAGCCCGAACCCGGCGTTGTTGAAGGCCGACACGGCGTGGAACAGGCCGGTGTAGAGGGCGTCGCCGGTGCTCTCGCCGTAGCCGAGGCGGAACCGCAGGGCCAGGGCCGTGCCGGCCACGAGTTCGGTGCCGAGGGTGATGGCGGCGACGCCGAGCAGCACCCGGCGTACGTCGCCGATGCCGAGGCTGCGGGTCTCGGCCTGGGCGGTCAGCTGCATCCGCAGCCGCAGCCGCCCGGAGACCAGCAGGGCCAGCAGCGACGCCATCGTCATGATGCCGAAGCCGCCGATCTGGACCAGCGCGAGGATGACGCCCTGGCCGAAGCCGCTCCAGTGGGTGCCGGTGTCCACCACCGCGAGGCCGGTGACGCACACCGCGGAGGTGGCCGTGAACAGCGCGGTCACCAGGCCGGTGGAGGTGTGGTCGGCGGCGGCGACGGGCAGCGACAGCAGCAGGGTGCCGGCCAGGGTCACGCAGGCGAAGGACAGGACCACCGCGCGGGCGGGATGGGCCGCCAGCAGCGACGTCCCCGCCCGTGTCCGTGTCACCGGTCCCGCCACCCGCCGTCTCCCTCTCCACCGGTGACGGCCGCTGTCGTCGGTGCTCCGTCAAGACCCGGCCGCACAGATTACGCGGCCCCGCCCGGCGGGTGCGCCCCGGGTCGGGCGGACGCGCCGGAGAACCGGCCTGCGGACGGCGTGCGGCCCGCACACGGCGCAGGGGCCCGACGGGTCTCGGGCCCCTGCGGGACGGGGCGGGCTCCGCCCCGTCCCGTCCCGCAGGCGGATCACTCCGGGTACGGGCGGCGGATCACCGCGGGTGCCGGAGGCTCACTTCAGGTGGACGAGACCGTCGGTGGTGACGGTGGGCCGGCCCTTGGTGCCGACGACGACGATCTTGACGCTGTGCCGGGCGCTGCTCGGCCAGGTCTTCGTCCAGATCGCCTGGCGGTACTTCACGGCGGAGGACTTCAGGTCGACGGTCGCGGTCTTCTTGCCGTCGACGTAGACGTACGCCTGGCCGGAGCCGGAGGCCCGGGACACCACCCAGGCGGCGGAGCGGCCGGTGAAGCTCCAGGTGAGGCTCGCGCCCTTGGCGGAGCTGGAGTACGACTTGCCGCCCAGGTAGCTGCCGGAGGAGCGGCTGGTCCACTTGCCGGTCTTCGCCGCGGAGGTCTCCTGCAGGATCACCGGCGTGTACGACGGCGAGGAGGTGCGGGAGTTGCCGGCGTAGTCGTAGGCCCGCATGGACCAGGCGGTGGCGGTGCCGGACTTGGCGGTGCGGTAGGAGACCGTGCTGGCCGGGCCGTAGGTGCTGGAGTAGGGGGACAGCAGCTTGACGTACCGCAGGGCGGCGTTGTCGGCGGCCTTCCAGTTGAGCGTGACCGGGACCGCGCCGGTGTTGACGGTGCCGCCGCGCAGGGACAGCTTCGGCGTGGTCGTGAAGGTGGGTGCGGTGGTCTCCGCCACGACGGTCAGCGGGGCGGTGGTCGCGCTGCGGCCGGAGAGGTGTGTGGCCCGCACGGCGACGGTGTGGCTGCCCGCGGCGAGGGTGACGGCCGCGGAGGTCGCGGAGCCGTCGGTGCTCGCCGCGACCTCGCCGTCGACCAGCACGTCGAAGCCGCCTATGAGGGAGGCCGGCGTCTCGGCCGACCAGCGGACGGTGACCTTGCCCTTGGTGTAGTAGGTCTGGCCCGACAGTCCGGCGCCGCTCATCGAGGTGACCTTCAGGCCCTCCACCGGGCCGCCCGCGAGAGCCCGGACGGCCGGCAGCTGGCCGTAGAGGGAGGTGCCGGGGCACTCGGAGTTGAAGCCGTCGCGGTGCCCGGAGATCCGGTCGAACGTGTAGAGGCTGCCCGTGGTGAAGCTGCGCTTCATGTAGTTCGTCTGGGTCGCGCCCGCGGTGAGCTGCA
Organism: Streptomyces sp. B8-7; assembly: GCF_058833805.1. Taxonomy (NCBI): domain Bacteria; kingdom Bacillati; phylum Actinomycetota; class Actinomycetes; order Kitasatosporales; family Streptomycetaceae; genus Streptomyces; species Streptomyces sp. B8-7. The sequence goes on from NZ_JBYRRL010000004.1 coordinate 350,525, forward strand.
CGGTGGAGGCGGGGTCGAGCCCGTACAGGCCGAGCTTCCAGGCGGCCACCCTCGCGACCGCGTCCAGCGTGGCCTCGGGGGCGCCGGTGGTGGAGTAGTCGCCGAGCACGGCGATGCCCGCGGACTCGCGGTTCCAGCCGTAGGTGTGCGCGCCGAGCACCGGCTGGTCGATGCCGCCCTTGCGGCCCTCGAAGACGGTGCCGCACTTGTCGACCAGGAAGTTGTAGCCGATGTCCTTCCAGCCGTTGGTCTTCACGTGGTACGCGTAGACGCCGCGCACGATGGCGGCGGAGTCGGCGCACGTGTAGTCGTTGCTGCCGGCCGTGTGGTGCACGAACACCGCCTTGACGTCGGCGTTGTAGTCCGGCGCCTCGGGGCTGATGGACTCGTCGGCGCCCCAGTCGGCGCGGGCGACCACCGGGGGCTGCGGTGCGGCGTCCGCCGCGGCGGCGGGCAGGCCGGCGGCGGCGCCCGCGGAGAGGGCCGCGGGGGACAGCTCGTACGCCGCGGGCTCGGTCCTCGCCTCGGCCGCGGTCACACCCGGGTCGATCAGGTTGACCTCGAACCCGGTGGGCAGGCCGGCGGCGGTGGAGCCGTCGGCGTGGACGACCTGGACCTCGACACCGTCGGACGGGCCGACCCACAGCGGTTCGGAGGCACCGCGCGCCTCCGACTCGCCCTCGGGCACCTCCACCGGGTCGACGCCGGTCTCCAGGTCCCGCCAGCCGGTCCAGTCACCGGTCCCGGCGTCGCGGGTGCGCACCTGGACGCGGCCGTCGAGCTCCTTGTCGGCGTCCTTCCAGGAGACGCCCAGCAGGGAGAACTGCTTGGTCTCGGTCCGCGGCAGCTCGCGCTTGCCGCGTCCGGTGCTCTTCAGTGCCAGGTCGTAGACCTTGGCCGGCCGCTTGGACCGGACATCGGGTCCGTGTCCGCCATGACCGGCGAACGGGCTGGCGGCGGCATACGACACGATGCCCCCGCCGCCCAGGACCACCGCGCCGAGCGTCAGCCACGCCCGTCGCTTGATGCTCAGAGGTCGGTACGCATGCGACGCACGACGACTCACGACGTGTTACCCCCACAGAAGGGCCCCTGGGGCCGCAGAAAGAAGTCACTCGGGCCTCACCAGACACACGGGTGGCCCGGCTGTTCCAGCGTGGAGCAGCCAACGAACGTTACACCGTGCGGAGTTGAAGTGACCTGGATCACCGGCGGCCGCGTCACGGACGGCCGGCGCGGTGATGTTCTGTCAGGTGATGCGCCTGATGGTCGGCTTCTGCGGGAAAGGGGCGTTCTGTGACGATCGGCCGGACCTGGCCGCGGGGACGGCCGCCGCCGGGCGGGGCAGCCACCGGCGGCCCCGCGGCGGGCGGGTCCCCTCGCGGTCGGGGCGGGATGCCCCGCCGGTCAGCGGGCGCCGGTCTGGTAGATGTCCGGGATGCCGTCGCCGTCCACGTCGCGGTCCTCCTCCTCGCAGATCCGCCGGTAGACGCGGTTGCGGCGGCGCAGGAGCACGGAGGCGAGGGCGGCCGCGGTCAGGGAGCCGATGAGGACGGCCGCCTTGACGTGTTCGACCTGGGTGTGGTCCTCGAAGGAGAGCTCGCCCAGCAGCAGGGCCACGGTGAAGCCGATCCCGGCCAGCACGGCGATGCCGAGGATGTCGGCCCAGGCGAGTTCGGGGTTGAGCCGGGCGCGGGTGAAGCGGACGGCGGCGTAGGTGCCGAGGAAGATGCCGAGGACCTTGCCGGCGACCAGGCCGACGAACACGGCGAGCGGCTCGGGGTCGCTGAAGACGCGGGCCAGGGCGTCCCCGGTCACGGCGACGCCGGCGGCGAACAGCGCGAAGAGGGGGACGGCGACGCCCGCCGAGAAGGGGTGCACGAGATGGGAGACGCGGGCGCCGGGCGAGGCGTCCTCGCCGGGGTCGCGGGTGGTGCGCAGGATGAGGCCCATGGCGACGCCGGCGATGGTGGCGTGGATGCCGGAGTTGTACATCAGCGCCCAGATGGCGACGCCGAGCGGCACGTAGAACCACCAGCCGCGCACCCGCAGCCGCTGCAGGAGGTAGAAGAGGGCCAGGCCGGCCACGGCCGCGCCGAGGGCCCAGAAGTTGAGGCCCGAGGTGAAGAAGACCGCGATGATGAGGATCGCGCCGAGGTCGTCGACGACGGCGAGGGTGAGCAGGAACGCCCGCAGGGAGGCGGGCAGATGGGTGCTGATGACCGCGAGGACGGCGAGCGCGAAGGCGATGTCCGTGGCCATGGGGACGGCCCAGCCGTGCAGGCTGCCGCCGCCGATGCTGGCCGTGAGGGTGTAGAGCAGGGCCGGGACGGCCATGCCGCACAGGGCGGCCACCACCGGCAGGGCGGCGGTGGCGGGGGTGCGCAGTTCGCCGACGACGAACTCGCGCTTGAGCTCGATGCCCGTGACGAGGAAGAACACCGCGAGGAGGCCGTCGGCCGCCCAGTGCTCCACGGACAGGTCGAGCCCGAGGGCGGGAATGCCGAAGTGGAGGGAGCGCAGGGACTCGTAGGAGGCGCTCCACGGGCTGTTCGCCCAGAAGAGTGCGGCGACGGCGGCGGCGAGCAGGACGAGCCCGCCGATGGTCTCGGTGCGCAGGGCCTCGGCGACCGCCTGCCGCTCGGGCCAGGGGACCAGGCCGAGTACGGTCTTGCGGGGGCGTGCCTGGCTCATGGGAAGGAATCCTCCGGGGCGTTTCGGCGGCGGGCGCACAGGCCCCACGGACGCCGACCAGACTTCCCGGCACACCGGCATCGCTCAGCCGCGATGCGTGCTCACACCCTAACGGGTGGCCGGGGGTCTCACCAGGGCGTCTCTCACCTGCTGGAACGGGCGAGAGGGTCTGCCCCACCGTGGAGCTCGGTGGGGCAGACCCTCTACCGGGTGCCGGACCGCCGCGGGGCGGCGGGGGACGGCCGGCGGGAGGTCAGACGGTGGCCTCCACCGACTCCTCGTCGGCGTCCTCGTCCGGGTCCAGACCGGCGTCGCGCTTCTTGGCCCAGGCGAGGAAGGAGTTCAGCTCCCGCTTGACGATCGGCGCGAGCAGGTACAGGCCGATGATGTTGATGACGGCGAGCATGAACAGCACCGCGTCGGCCATGTCGATCAGCGTCTGCAGCGTGAGCAGGGCGCCCGCGACCGCGAACAGGGTGTAGAAGACCTTGAAGCTCAGCTCGCTGGCGCGGCTGCGGCCGAACAGGTGCGTCCACGCCTTCATGCAGTAGTAGCCCCAGGTCAGCACCGTGGAGACGGCGAACAGCATGACCGCGACGGTCAGGATGTACGGGAACCAGGGCAGGACCGTCTCGAAGGCGTCCGAGGTGATGGTGACACCGCCGATGGACTCGCCCGCGCGGGCCTCGGCCCAGCTGGCCGGGTTGGCGATGACGATGGTCAGCGCGGTCATGGTGCAGATGACGACCGTGTCGATGAACGGCTCCAGCAGGGCGACCAGGCCCTCGCTCGCGGGGTGCTTGGTCTTCACCGCGGAGTGCGCGATGGGCGCCGAGCCCAGACCGGCCTCGTTGGAGAACGCGGCCCGCTTGAAGCCGATGATCAGTGCGCCGAGCACACCGCCCGCGACGCCCTGCGGGTTGAAGGCGCCCTCGATGATCGTGGAGATCGCGGACGGGACGGCGGTCACGTTGACCAGGATGACGATCAGACAGGCGGCGATGTAGATGCCCGCCATGGACGGCACGAGCCGGCTGGTGACGGAGGCGATGGAGCGGATGCCGCCGAGCAGCACGATGCCGACGAGCGCGGCGATCAGCAGGCCGAAGAACAGTGCGCCGGCCGAGGAGCCGATGACGCCGTCCTCGCCGCCGGTGACGGAGACGAGCTGGGCGTAGGACTGGTTGACCTGGAAGAGGTTGCCGCCGAAGAGACCGAAGAACAGCACCATGAAGGAGGCGAGGACGGCCAGGACCTTGCCGAGGGTCTTGCCGTTCTTGCCGAAGCGCTCGGTCAGGCCCTTGGGCAGGTAGTGCATCGGGCCGCCGGAGACGCTGCCGTCGGGGTGCACCTCGCGGTACTTCACGCCGAGGGTGACCTCGACGAACTTGGTGGCCATGCCGAGCAGGCCGCAGAGGACCATCCAGAACGTGGCGCCGGGGCCACCGATCGAGACGGCGACGGCCACACCGGCGATGTTGCCGAGTCCGACCGTGCCGGAGACGGCCGCGGTCAGCGCCTGGAAGTGGTTGACCTCGCCGGTCGACCCCTTCTCGTCGTACTTGCCGCGCACGACGTTCAGGGCGAGCCGGAACTTGCGGATCTGGACGAAGCCGAACCAGCCCGTGAAGACGAGGCCGGCGACGACGAGCCAGGCCACGATCAGGGGCAGGTCGGTACCTCCGACGTGCACGGAATAGAAGACGATCTCGCCGAGCTTGGCGGCTATCGGCTCGAAGAAGCCGCTGACGGCGTCGTCGACGGACTGGGTGAAGGAATCGAGTGACACGTGGGGACCTCAGTAACGCAGAAGCGACGCGCGGGAGGTGCGCCGGTGAGGGTGCGGTCTTTGAGCGAACGCCGTTGTCCGGTCGGCGGTGAGGAGTTCACGCCCCCGGACTCGGAGCGTGATCACCTCGGTCGTGCTGCCGGCGGGACACCGGCCCCCGCAGGCTGAACAAGGGCTGGTGCCACCTGCGGAGTTGCGCATTCCTAACACACGCGCCCCCCACCTGCGTGTGATGCATCCCACACAACTCACGGTGATCTCACGAAATGCCAGGGCGCGTGACACGACCGTTATCCGGACACCTACATCCGTTCACGGGACACTTATTTCCGCAGGTCAGGGGCTTGAAGTCGGAACGCTACTGACATCTACCCCGTCGGCCGCCACCCCGACACGTCACCTTCCGGCCACCCCGGCCACGCCCGCCGTCCACCCCCCGGCACCGCCCGCACTCCCGGCCACCCGGGCGACACCCCCCACGCCCTCCCCCCGGCCCTCCCGGACACCGTCCGTCCCCGCGGCGGGGCGCGGGAAGCCGCGCGGGGAACCACCACACTCCCGCACGGTCCCGACGACCGCCACCACCCCGGCAAGGGCCGCGCGCACCACCCCGGAAGGAGCGCGAGGAACCGCGCGACCCGGCCGCCCCGGGCGCGGCACCCGCCGCCGGCCGCCAGCACCCCCGACAGGAGCGCGGGGAACCCCGCGAGAACCACGGGCCCCGCACCCACCCCACGCGCCCCGACGGCGGAACCCCGCCCCCTCCGGCGGAGCGCCTACCCGAGGTGCCGCCCCGCGAACTCCAGCTCCAGCCGCACCTGCTTGATCCGCTCGTCGACGACCAGCGATCCGTGACCCGCGTCGTACCGGTACACCTCGTGGACCGCGCCACGAGCCTCCAGCCGCTTGACGTAGTTGTCGATCTGCCGAAGGGGACAACGCGGATCGTTGACCCCCGCCGAGATGTACACCGGCGCCTTGACCTGCTCGACGTACGTCAGCGGAGAGGACGCCTCGAACCGCTCGGGCACCTCCTCGGGGGTGCCCCCGAGCAGGGTCCGGTCCATCGCCTTCAGCGCCTCCATCTCGTCGTGGTAGGCCGTCACGTAGTCGGCGACGGGCACCACGGCGATCCCGAGCGCCCACGCGTCGGGCTGGGTGCCGAGGCCGAGCAGGGTGAGGTACCCGCCCCAGGATCCGCCGGTCAGCACGAGACGGGCGGGGTCGGCGAGGCCGGACGCGACGGCCCACTCCCGCACCGCGGCGATGTCCTCCAGCTCGATCAGCCCGACCCGGTGCTTGAGGGCGTCGGTCCAGGCGCGGCCGTAGCCGGTGGACCCGCGGTAGTTGACGCGTACGACGGCGTAGCCGTGGTCCACCCAGGCCGCCGGGCCCGCGGCGAAGGAGTCGCTGTCGTGCCAGGTGGGCCCGCCGTGGATGTCGAAGACGGTGGGCAGCGGTCCGCTCGCACCGGCGGGCTTCTGCACGAGGGCGTGGATACGGCCGCCGGGCCCGTCCACCCACACGTCCTCCACCGGTACCGAGCCGGGTGACTTCAGGCCGGGCGGGTCGAGCACGACGCCGCCGGAGGTGGAGCGGACGACGGAGGGCACGGCCGCCGACGACCACAGGTACTCGACGCTGCCGTCCGGCCGGGCGGTGGCCCCGGAGACGGTGCCGGGCGGCGTGTCCACCCGCACCAGCTCGCGGCCGGCCAGGTCGTAGCGGAGCAGCTCGCTGCGGGCCTCGAAGCTGTGCGCGATGAGCAGCCCGCCGCCGTCCGGGTACCACTCGGCGCTGACGTCGCCCGGCAGGTCCAGCGCGAGGTCGGTCTCCTCGCCGGAGACCACGTCCCACACGAGCGGCTCCCAGCGGCCGCGGCGCTGGTGCCCGACGAGCAGCCGGGTGTCGCCGTCGACCGGCGCGAAACCCAGCACCTCCAGGCCCAGCTCGACGGTGCCGTTCTTGGTGTCGTCGAGCTCGGCGACGGTCGTGCCGTCCAGGCGCGTCACCCGCAGCGCGGAGTGCATGGCGTCGCCGTGCTCGGTGTGCTCGATGGCCAGCAGCGTGCCGTCGTGGGAGAGGTCGCCGACCCCGGCGGACTCCCGGTGCCGGTAGATCTCCACCGGGGCCCGGCCGGCCCGCGCGAGGTGGATGGTGGTGCCCTCGTCGTCCGTGGACCGCCCGACCACCGCGGTGCCGCCGTCCCGGCCGAGCGCCAGACCCGCCGGGTAGGACGCCGCCAGACCCGGCACGGCGGGCTCGTCCGCCCCGCCGCCGAACGGCTGCCGCCGCCAGACGCCGAACTCGTCGCCGTCCTTGTCGTCGAACCACCAGATCCAGGCGCCGTCCGGGGTCAGCACACCGTCCGTGGTGCCGTTGGGCCGGTCGGTCACCTGGCGCTGCCGGCCGGTGGACCGGTCCCAGGCGTACAACTCGTACGTCCCCGTCGCGTTCGACACGAACAGGGAGCGGTCGGGGGCGTCCTCGGCCCAGTCGGGCAGGGAGACCCGTGGTGCACGGAACCGCTTCTCCCAGTCGGGCATGGCTTCTGCGTCGCTGCTCATGCCCCTATGTAACCCGATCGGGAGCGGGTCGTTCAGCGCATCCCGGGATGGTTCCGCGCCCCGCTTCTCCCCAGCTCCGGCATAGGGGGATAACGCGGTGCAACCGCGGCGTCACAGGGCCGCCCGGCGCGCCCGGCGGACAAGCGGAACCACTCGTTCACACCCGGGCAACGCGGCCGGCCGCCCAGCGCCCCGGCCCCCGCCACCGCCCCGCCGAACTCCCCTGCCCGCCTTGCGAGTCCACGCCCTGCGCCACCCCGCGCGCCGTGGACACCGCCGGTTCGCTGACGGGAATCCGAAGGCGTCCCCGGCGCCGCCCCCGGCGCCGTCGTCCGGGAGATCCCGGGCGCCGGCCGGCGCCCGGGGAACCACCGGGCCCCGGGGGCCACCGCAACCGGCGGCCCCACGCCCGGCGCCCGGGCCGCCCCGCCGGGTCCGGACCGGCGAGGGTGACGGGAGGCCTCCCCGGGCCCGTCGCCGGTCTCCCCGCCCCGTACCGTGGGGGTGTGTACCGGTTCCTGCTGACGCCCCGCTGGTGGGGGATCAACGTCTTCGTGCTGCTCGCCATCCCGTTCTGCGTGTTCATGGGCTCCTGGCAGCTGGGCCGGTTCGAGGAGCGGATGGACAGCCACCGGGAGGCCGGTGCCTGGGCCGCAGCGCACCGGGACCAGGCGGCACGGCCGCTGGCCGAGCTGCTGCCCGTGGACAAGGAGACCTCCGGCGCCCAGGCCACCGCAACCGGCCGCTACGCCGACCAGCTGCTGGTGCCGGACCGCGCCCTCGACGGCAGGAGCGGCTTCTACGTACTGACGCTGCTGCGCCCCGACGACGGCGGCAAGGCCCTGCCGGTGGTGCGGGGCTGGCTGCCGGGCACGGCGGACCCCGCGCGGGCTCCGGAGCCGCCGGCCGGGCGGGTCACGGTCACCGGAGCGCTCCAGGCCTCGGAGACGCCCGGCGACAACGGGGTGAGCGCCCGGGGCGGGCTGCCGGCCGGGCAGACCGCCGCGATCAGCTCGGCGTCACTGGTCAACCTGGTGCCGTACGGCGTCCAGGACGCGTTCGTCACGCTGAACGAGGGCGACGCCGGCCTGCGCGCCGTGCCGGCGAGGGCGGCGGCGCAGACCGGACTGGACCTGAAGGCGTTCCAGAACCTCGGCTACACCGGCGAGTGGTTCGTGTTCGCGGGCTTCGTGGTGTTCATGTGGTTCCGGCTGCTGCGCCGCGAGGCGGAGCTGGCCAAGGACGCCGAGCTGGGGCTGCTCCCCGAGGAGGGCGGCCCCGCCGCCGGACCCGCCGCCGGACCCGCCGCCGGACCCGCCGCCGGACCCGCCGCCGGACCGGCCGCTGCGGCCTACGACGCCGACAGCACGCCGGTCCGGTAGACCGTCCCGGCGCACGCGCCGGTCACCGTGGCGGTCGCGCCGGGCCCGCCGGCCTCGCTGGTGTAGGACACGCTCACACCGCCCTCGGCGACACCGTCCGCGGTGAGCAGCTGGGCGGAGGTCCCGCTCTCCCCGGCGGTGGCGGTCCGGTCGGTGCCGCCGGTCCCGGCGGAGGCGGCGGAGCCCGTGGTGCCGGTGGCGGACGTCGAGGTGGGGGTGGGTGTCGCGCCGCCGGAGCCGCTGCCGCCGGTGTCCGTGCCACCGGTGCCGGTGCCGGTGCCGCCGCTGTCGGTGCCGCCGGTTCCGCCACCGCCCGTGCCGCTGTCGGCGGGGCAGGTCTCGGCGGGCACCCAGGCGAACCTCACCTCGTAGGCGGCGCCGGGCAGCAGGACGAGCCGGCCGACCTCCAGCGACGGGTCGGGCAGGCCGGCCGCGGCGTCCCCGGCGACGTGCCGGGCCAGCGTGATCCTGGTGGGGTCGGCGGCGCCCTGGGCGAGAGCCGTCACGGTGCCGGGCCCGCCGACGGTACAGCGGTCGGCGGAGATGTTGGTGACGCGGAAGCTGCCGTACACGGTGCCCGTGGAGTCCGGGCCGCCGCTCTCGGCGGCCGCGGAGAGCTGCCCGGCGGTACAGGGCGGCGCGGCGGGCAGTCCTGCCGAGGGGGCGGCGGTGGGGCCGGTGCCGGGTCCTGTGATGCCGCCCGGGGCGTGGCCGCCGCCGGTACCGCCGCCCGGCGCGCCGTCGGCGGGCCCCGAGGCGGACCCTCCGGGGGTGGCGTCGCCGCCCTGGAGGGCGCCCTCACCGGAGCCGCCCTGGGCGGCGGAGCCGTGTCCGGCGATGGAGGGGTTGGCGTCGGGGCCGGAGGTCCCGGAGACGTGGACGAGTGCGGGAACGGCCGTGCCGAGGAAGAGCGCGGCGGCCGCCACGCCGACGGCGGCCTGCCGCTTGCGGGCGCGCCGGGCGGGCACGGCCCGGCGCAGCTGTTCCAGCGCCCCCTCGCGCGGCGCGACGTCCTGGACGACGTCCTGCAGCATCCGGCGCAGGGTCAGCTCGTCCGATCCGAGCCCTCGGGGACCCTGTTCGTCGGGGCTGTCGTTCACAGTTCGGTTCCCAGCGTGCGGTTGGTTCGACTCGTACGGCGGCTGCGGGGCCCGCCGCGGCTCAGGGCCCGGTCCGTTCTCCCCCGCGCCGTGACGTGACCCGGCGCTCCCGCCGCCCGCGCGGCCTCCCGGACGCCCGCCGCCCCGACGGCCCTCCCGGTCTCCCCCGCCCCGAGGGTCCTGTGCGCCCTCGGGCCCGTGGTGGTCGCTCATGTCGCCGAGGCCTCCATCGCACGGCGCAGGGCGGCCATCCCGCGGGACCCGTAGGCCTTCACGGAGCCGAGGGATATCCCGAGCGTGTCGGCCACCTGGGCCTCGGTCATGTCGGCGAAGTAGCGCAGCACCAGCACCTCCCGCTGGCGGCGCTGCAGGCCCTTCAGGGCGTTGACGAGGTCGCGGCGCTCCAGCCGGTCGTAGGCGCCCTCCTCGGCGCTGGCCATGTCCGGCATCGGCTTGGAGAGCAGCTTCAGGCCGAGGATGCGGCGGCGGAGCGCGGAGCGGGAGAGGTTGACGACGGTCTGCCGGAGGTAGGCCAGCGTCTTCTCCGGGTCGCGGACCCGCTTGCGGGCGGAGTGGACCCGGATGAACGCCTCCTGGACGACGTCCTCGCAGGACGCGGTGTCGTCGAGGAGGAGCGCGGCGAGGCCCAGCAGCGAGCGGTAGTGCGCCCGGTAGGTCTCGGTGAGGTGGTCGACGGTGGTGCCGGCCGCCGCGGTCTCCTCGGCACCGTCGCGCTGGCTGGGTATGCGGGCGGGCCGCGCTGCGGGCATGGGCGCGATCACCGGCATGCTGCCGGGCGCGCCGGGCGTGCGGGGCCGCTGGGGCCGGCGGACGGGCGGCCGCAGGGTCGCGCCCCGCCGGGCCGCAGTGAAGTCGAGTACCTCTGCCACGCCAGTTGGACACGCTTCCCCCCGCGGGGGTTGTACGCGCCGGGCGCCGCGTTTCCTCCGGCCTGTCCGGCCCGTCCCGGCCGGGGTGCGCCGGACGGCGCCCGCTCTCCGTCCGGCTCGACCGACGGAGCCTCAGATGCCCACATGCGTCCCGCTCTTCCCCTATGTCCGTCATGCCGGGGCGTCCCCACGCCCGGGCACACGGCGTCCCCGTGTCTGCCCTGCCTGAACGTCCCCGTCCGGCGCGCCCGCACGGGCGACGGCACAGACGCTCCCCGCCCTCGGCGCGGTTGCGGAGGGCGGAAGAAAATCTTCGAACGCCCCCGCGCGGGGATCAAGTGGTCCGGACCATTGCCCCGGTCACATGCGACACACAGATCCTACGAACCGGACGGCGGGGAGCCACGGGTTTTCCGGACACAGGGGCCCGCCGGGCGCATGTCCTGCGGCGGCGCTACGCCGGGAACTCGGCCGCGATCAGCTCGGCGATCTGCGTGGTGTTCAGGGCGGCGCCCTTGCGGAGGTTGTCCCCGCACACGAACAGTTCCAGCGCGGTGGGGTCGTCCAGGGCGCGCCGCACCCGCCCGACCCAGGTCGGGTCGGTGCCGACCACGTCGGCGGGGGTCGGGAACTCCCCGGCGCCCGGGTCGTCGAACAGCACCACGCCGGGTGCGGTGGCGAGGATCTCCTGCGCCGCGGGGACGGTGACCTCACGCTGGAAGCGGGCGTGGACGGTCGCCGAGTGGGTGGTGACCACGGGAACCCGTACGCAGGTCACCGCGACGGGCAGGCCGGGCAGACCGAGGATCTTGCGGGACTCGTCCCGCACCTTCATCTCCTCGGAGGACCAGCCGTCCTCGCGCGGCGTTCCGGCCCAGGGCACCACGTTCAGCGCGACCGGCTCCGGGAACGGCCCGGTGTCGTCACCGACGGCCCGCCGGACGTCTCCGGGGCTGGTGCCGAGCTCCGTACCGGCGACGAGGGACAGCTGCCGGCGCAGGGTCTCCACCCCGGCGCGGCCCGCCCCGCTGACCGCCTGGTACGAGGAGACGACCAGCTCACGCAGCCCGAACTCGGCGTGCAGCGCACCCAGGGCGACGATCATCGACAGGGTGGTGCAGTTGGGGTTGGCGACGATGCCGCGCGGCCGCATCCGCACGGCGTGCGGGTTGACCTCGGGCACCACGAGCGGCACGTCCGGGTCCATCCGGAAGGCGGCGGAGTTGTCCACGACGACGGCGCCGCGCGCGACGGCGAGCGGCGCCCACTGCGCCGCCACCTCGTCGGGCACGTCGAACATCGCCACGTCGACCCCGTCGAAGGCCTCCTCCGACAGGGCGACCACCTCGGTCTCCTCCCCGCGCACGGTCAGCTTGCGGCCGGCCGAGCGCGGGGAGGCGACGAGTCGGATCTCGCCCCAGACGTCCGCGTGGTGGGACAGGATCTGGAGCATGACCGTGCCGACGGCTCCGGTCGCTCCCACGACCGCGAGCGTCGGTCGTCCGGTCATCGTCCGGTGCCTCCATAGACCACGGCCTCGTCGCTGTCGGAGTCCAGGCCGAAGGCGGTGTGCACGGCGCGCACGGCCTCGTTGACGTCGTCGGCGCGCGTGACGACCGAGATGCGGATCTCGGAGGTCGAGATCAGCTCGATGTTCACGCCGGCGTCGGACAGCGCGGTGAAGAAGTCGGCGGTGACACCGGGGTTGGTCTTCATGCCCGCGCCGACGAGGGAGATCTTGCCGATCTGGTCGTCGTAGCGCAGCGACTCGAAGCCGATGCCCGCCCGGGACTTCTCCAGGGCGTCGATGGCCTTGCGGCCCTCGGTCTTCGGCAGCGTGAAGGAGATGTCCGTGAGGCCGGTGGAGGCCGCGGACACGTTCTGCACGATCATGTCGATGTTGATCTCGGCGTCGGAGATCGTGCGGAAGATCGCGGCCGCCTCGCCCGGCTTGTCGGGAACGCCGACGACCGTGACCTTGGCCTCGGAGGTGTCGTGTGCGACACCGGAGATGATGGCCTGCTCCACCTTCTTGACCCCTTGCTGAATCGGCTCGCTGCTGACCCACGTGCCCTGCAGCCCGCTGAAGCTGGACCGCACGTGGATCGGGATGTTGTACCGCCGGGCGTACTCCACACAGCGGTGGAGCAGCACCTTGGACCCGGACGCGGCCAGTTCGAGCATGTCCTCGAACGAGATCCAGTCGATCTTCCGGGCCTTCTTCACCACCCGCGGGTCGGCGGTGAACACGCCGTCGACGTCGGTGTAGATCTCGCAGACCTCGGCGTCGAGGGCGGCGGCCAGCGCCACCGCGGTGGTGTCACTGCCGCCCCGGCCCAGGGTGGTGATGTCCTTGGTGTCCTGGCTGACGCCCTGGAAACCGGCGACGATGGCGATGTTGCCCTCGTTCAGCGAGTCCCGGATGCGGCCCGGAGTGACATCGATGATCCGGGCTTTGTTGTGGACCGAGTCGGTGATGACACCCGCCTGGCTGCCGGTGAAGCTCTGGGCGCTGTGGCCCAGGTTCTTGATCGCCATGGCCAGCAGGGCCATGGAGATCCGCTCCCCCGCGGTCAGCAGCATGTCGAGTTCGCGCCCGGCAGGGATCGGGGATACCCGCTCGGCGAGATCGATCAGCTCGTCCGTCGTGTCGCCCATCGCGGAAACCACGGCCACCACCTGGTGCCCGTTCTTCTTCGCTTCCACGATCCGCTTGGCGACGCGCTTGATGCCCTCGGCATCGGCTACGGAGGAGCCTCCGTACTTCTGCACGACAAGGCCCACGTGCGCTCCTCGCTCAGTCCGTCTCTTTTCCCGCATATACGCCGGTGTACTGCGGGTCGGCTCAGTCTATCGAGCGCCCGAAATTCACCTTCGCGGTATCGCATGGTGAGACCGGCGCCCGTCCGAGCAGGCTCATGCCCACCCCACGACGCTCCACTCGGAAAAGTGCCCCGCATCACACCTCCGGCAGCGGAACGGACCGGTCGGGGCGGTCCGGGCATTCGGGCCGGCTCGGGCCGGCTCGGGACGGATCGGCCTGGGCCGGATGGGCCGGGACGTACGGCCGCCACGGGCGCGGGCGGACTCCGCCGGGGGGGAGACGCGGCCAAGCCGCCGGCGTTCCGGGGGAGGGCCGGCCGGAAGGGTCCCGACGACCGGTCGCCCTACGGCGCGGGGCGGATGCCCAGCGGGCCCGCGATCTCCTGGGTCATCACCCGGCCCGCCTCGAACTCCAGGGTCTCGTCGCCGAGGGTCTGGTCGGTGTCGAGGCCGTCGAGTTCCGCCAGGGGCTGGTCGAGGCGCACGTGGGCCAGGACCGAGTGGAGTGCGCGCAGGGTGGCCGAGGCCGTGGCGCCCCAGTTGGAGAAGTACGAGAACTGCCACCACCACAGGGCCTCGGTGGTGCGGCCCGCGCGGTAGTGGGCCATGCCGTGCCGCAGATCGGTGATGACGTCGGCGAGGTCGTCGGAGATGCGGGCCGCGACCGGTGACTTGCGGGGCTCGTAGGGGTCGAAGACCTCGGAGTAGACGTCGACGGGGTCGAGCAGCCGGGCGAGGTTCTCGCGCAGCTCGTCGACGTCCGGCTCGGGGCCCAGGTCGGGCTCGTAGCGCTCGTCGGGAACGATGTCCTCGTGGGCGCCGAGACGGCCGCCGGCCAGCAGCAGCTGGGAGACCTCCAGCAGCAGGAACGGCACCGTCGAGCCCGGCTCGTCGCCCCGGGCCACCTCGGTGACGGCCACCAGGAAGCTCTCCACCTGGTCCGCGATCTGGACCGCGAAGTCGTCCGGGTTCTGGCCGGTCGCGTGCAGCGTGGCGTCAGACATCTAGCAGTCGTCTCCCCTCGAAGGCGCGGCCGAGGGTGACCTCGTCCGCGTATTCCAGGTCGCCACCCACCGGGAGGCCGCTGGCCAGGCGGGTGACCTTGAGGCCCATGGGCTTGATCATGCGGGCGAGATACGTGGCCGTGGCCTCGCCTTCCAGATTCGGGTCCGTGGCCAGGATCAGCTCCGTGACCGTCCCGTCGGCCAACCGCGCGAGAAGTTCTCGTATACGCAGGTCGTCCGGGCCCACACCCTCGATCGGACTGATCGCGCCGCCGAGCACGTGGTACCGGCCGCGGAACTCACGCGTGCGCTCGATCGCCACGACGTCCTTCGGCTCCTCGACCACGCAGATCACCGAGGGGTCGCGGCGCGTGTCGCGGCAGATGGTGCACAGCTCCTCCTGTGCGACGTTCCCGCAGGTCGCACAGAAACGGACCCTGGCCTTGACCTCCGTCAGGGCGTGGGCCAGACGCCGCACGTCGGCCGGCTCGGCCTGAAGCACATGGAAGGCGATCCGCTGCGCGCTCTTGGGGCCGACGCCGGGCAGCCGCCCCAGCTCGTCGATCAGGTCCTGGACCACGCCTTCGTACAACGGACTGCCGTCCTTCCTGGTGTGCCTTCACTACGTACGGTAGATGCCGCCCGCCCGTCTTAGAAAGGCAGGCCGGGGATACCACCGCCGAGGCCCTGGGCCAGGGGGCCGAGCTTCTGCTGCTGGAGGGCCTGCGCGTTCTCGTTGGCCGCCTGGACGGCCGCGACGACCAGGTCGGCGAGGGTCTCGGTGTCCTCCGGGTCCACCGCCTTCGGGTCGATGGCGAGCGCACGCAGCTCACCGGAGCCGGTGACCGTGGCCTTCACCAGGCCACCGCCCGCCTGCCCCTCCACCTCGGTCCGCGCCAGTTCCTCCTGGGCCTGCGCCAGGTCCTGCTGCATCTTCTGGGCCTGCTGGAGCAACTGCTGCATGTTGGGCTGGCCGCCACCGGGGATCACGATCTGTTCTCCTCTGTCGCCGGGTTCTTCCCGTTCGGCACGAGCCTACGTGCTCGGCGGGCCCGTCGCCCCGCCACTCTTTCGAGTGAGTCGGCTGTCGGTCCTATACCTGATCAAGGCCTGCTTCCGGACGAAAAAGAAGCGAAACCCTCCCTTTCGCCACCCATTGGGAGGTAGGAAGGATCCGGCGCATCAGCATCAGGTGTCACGTGAGCGCCGTCGTTCGCGTCACGCGCCGTGATCAGTAGGGAGTGCCGGGTGGGTCAGCCGGAGATGCAGCCCGAGAAGCCGCCGCAGGACGGACGCGGTGACGGTGCCGCGGCACTGCGGCCGGGCGATCTGGCCGGGCGCGCGTTTCCGCACGGCGACTGGGCCGAACCCGCGGAGCGGCTCGACGAGCTCTACCGGTGGGTGGAGCAGGGCGCCCTGCAGACCGCCGCGTGGTACCTCGCCGACCGCGTGTGGAAGCGGCGCTGGGCCCGCGCCCTGCGCACCGGCGCGGCCGTCGCCACGGTCACCGGCGCCACTCTCCCCTTCCTCGACCTGACCGGACTGGCCGAGGGCGTCGCCCTCTGGGGCTACCTGGCCCTGCTGGCCGCCGTGGCCTGCGTCGGCGTCGACCGCTGCTTCGGGGTGACCTCCGGATGGATGCGGGACGTCGCCACCGCCCAGGCCGTACAGCGCCGCCTTCAGGTGCTCCAGTTCGACTGGGCCTCGGAGAGCGTCCGCGAGGTCCTCGGCCCCACCGAGGGAACGGCCGGGGAGGCCGCCGAACGCTGCCTGGCCGTGCTGCGCCGCTTCTCCGACGACGTCACGGACCTCGTCCACGCCGAGACCGCCGACTGGATGATCGAGTTCCGCACCGGCTCCACCCCCCTCACCATCCAGTCCGCCGCCCCCACCGTCGCCCGCCCCCAGGACACCCCCACCCTGACCGGCCGCTTCCCCCTCCCCCCCAACGGCACCACCCGCCCCAACATGCCCAGACAACGCCCCCCGGAACCGAGATAGCCCCCGCCGCCACGAGGTTCCGGCACCCGCTCGGGGGTGTCACGGTCTCCGGCCACTCCGGCACCCGTTGCCACGGCCGGTGCGGCGTCGTCGTCCCGCCGAAGCGTCATCCCCGGCGGTAGGTCAGCTCCTCCCCGGTGGCGGTGTTGACGCGCCGGAGGGTGCCGTCGGCCTGGAGGGCGACCTCGGTGGCGCCGCCGGGCGTGCAGGCGGAGGCGGGCTCGCCGGCGGCGACGGTGGACGGGCCGATGGCGAGCGGTCCTCCGTCGGAGGGCGCATCGCTGAGCGCCGCCTCGAAGACGCAGTGGTAGGAGCCTGCTGGGGTGGGCCCGTCGGCGGCGAGGGACAGCACGGTGTCACCGACGCGGCCCTGCCGGATGGTGAGGACGCGGGTGTTGCGGCCGCTGCCGGTGTCGATGGCGGCGGTCCAGGTGCCGACGTAGTCCGACGGGACCGCGCCGTCCGCGGGGGCGGAGGAGGCCGGACCCGTGCCGGAGTTCCCGGGGGTGGACTGCCGGGCGGCGGGGCCGGGGCCGGCGGGCGTGCTCGCGGAGGCGGTCGCACGGCCGTGGACGTCGTCGGCGGCGTGGCCGCTCATCAGGGCGTACACCGACCCGCCTGCGGCGAGCGCGACGACGGCGGCGATCACGACGAGGGCGGCGGTGGCCCGCCCGTTGCGGCGCGGAGGCTCGGGCGGCGGCGCGTACAGGGTCTCCCCGGGACCGCCGTACCCGGCACCCCCGGCACCCCGGGCACTTCCGGCATCCCCGGCGCCGCCGGCGGAGTCACCTCCGCCGTGCCCGTGCCCGTACTCCTCCCCGCCGTGGGCACCACCCCGGCCGAAGTCCCCGCCACGGCCGTCCGTGGCGTGGTCCGCGGGCCCGTAGCCGTGCCCGCTGTGCCCCTGCGGCGGACACCCGTACGCGGCGGGCGGTTCGTAGGCGGGATGCGGCGCAAGGGGGCCGCGGCGGTCGGCCGGCTGATGACCGGACGGAGGCGGACCGAAGGCGACGGCGCCGGATCCGTCGGCGACCTGGGCATGCTCGGCGGACGGGTCGGGCCGGACGGCACCGGAAGGCTCCCCGCCCCCTGGACCCGCCCCTCCGCCCCCGGAGTGGCCGGAGGGCTCCGGATCCTCCGCGTCGAGCAGCCGCACGGCGTGCCGCCCGAGCTGGGCGACGAGGGCGCCCGGCAGCCAGGGGTCGCGGGACCTGCCGTCGGACACGGTCTCCTCGGCGCCGGTGCGCCGGAGGAGCTGGTCGAGGGCGGGCCGGGCGGCGGGGTCCTTGCGGAGGCAGTCACGGACGAGGTCGGCGATGCCCTCGGGGACGCCGGAGAGGTCGGGGTCACCCTGCGCGATGCGGTACATCAGCGCGGGCATCCCGCTGTCGGGGCCGCCGAACGGCAGGGAGCCGGTGGCGGCGAAGGCGAGGACGGACCCGAGGCAGAAGACGTCGCTGGCGGGGGTGACGCGGTCGCCGCGCACCTGCTCGGGGGTCATGAACCCGGGCGAGCCGACGAACACGCCGGTCCGGGTGAGACCGCCGTCGGTGACCGTCTCCAGGGCGCGGGCGATGCCGAAGTCGATGACGCGGGGCCCGTCGATGGTGACGAGGACGTTGGACGGTTTGAGGTCGCGGTGGACGATCCCCGCCGCGTGGATGTCCTGCAGCGCGTGGGCGAGCCCGGCCGCGAGGACGCGCACGGTCCGCTCGGGCAGCGCGCCGTGGTCCCGGGCGACGACCCGGTCCAGGCTGGGCCCGGCGACGTAGCCGGTGGCCACCCAGGGAACCTCGGCCTCGGTGTCGGCGTCCAGCACGGGGGCGGTCCAGTGCCCGCCGACCCGCTGCGCGGCCCGTACCTCCTGCCGGAACCGCTCGCGGAACTCCTCCCGCGCGGCCAGCTCACGCCGGACGAGCTTCACGGCGGTGGTGCGGCCGCGGTCGGACCGGGCGAGGTACACCTGCCCCATACCGCCCGCGCCGAGGCGCGCCAGCAGCCGGTACGCCCCGATCCTTCGCGGGTCCCCCGCACCGAGCTTCTCCACCGCAGGCCCTCCCCCGGCCGAGCCAGTGCAACATCCCCACAGTGTTACAGACCGTCTGCGGGGTCCATGAGGGCGCTTGTACGTCCCCTCACGTGCAGGCCGCGCCCCCGCTCACCCATGTCGTCCCGTCCGTGAGGCGGCCGCGGGACGGGCGGCCCCGCACCGGAGACGCAGACTCCGGTTCGGGGCCTTGATCGACCGACCCCGCACGCGACAGCGGCCCCCGGCATCGGCTGCCGGGGGCCGCTGTGCACTCCGGCGCCGCGCACGGACGGGCGCCGGACAGACCGGCCGCGCCTACGCCCGGGACGCTCGGCGCGACCGAGGCCCACGGGGCCGGGCGGGGCATCGCGGCCCGCACTCGTACACGTCGGCGTCGAGGACGTGCGCACCCGCCCGGCCCCGGGCGCGGCCGGCGGGACGGCCGCCCCGCATGAGGGAGGCACCGCACCGGCAGCACGCCCACCCGGAGTACTGGGCCGGGCTCAGGCCGGCCGCGGACGGCGGTCTCGGCGCCCGGGTCACGGCCGGTCGGCGAGCGGGACGAGGTCGTACACCTCGCGGCAGGTGCGGCAGGCGAACAGGTTCCCACCGGGGCCTGAGCCCTGCTCGATCCAGGTGATCAGGCGGACGCCCCGGGCGTAGTCGTGGTGCCAGGCGCACCAGCCGTACGCCGAGGGGATGCCGGTGGCGTGTTCGCTCTGCGCACTCTCGGGCATGTCGACTCCAGCAAGTCGGCCGTGCCCCGGGGCCGTTCACACGGCCGCGGGGCTTTGTCACTGACCACAGTCGCCTGGTTGCTGTACGTAGCGCGACGACGGTTGCGGCGTCACAGCGGCGACCCTCGGGGCGACATTCCGGTGTCATTCCGCAGACGGAGCGTCTACGGTTGATCACATGACGACACCGAACAGCACCCTGAGGGCAGTCCGCATGGGGCTGCTCCTGTCTCAGGACGAGTTCGCCCGCGCGCTCCGTGACGCAGGCGACCGGGCGGGCTCGCCCAACGACGCCTCCAAGCGGCTGGTGCAGCGCTGGGAGAGCGGCGAGACCGGCGCCCCCCGCCCCCTGTACGCCCGCGCACTGGAGTCCGTGACGGGCCTGCCCATCGAGTCTCTCGGCTTCCCCTCGCCCGTCCTGGCCCGCGTCTCCGACGACGGGCACGGCGGCCACGACCTCCAGGACTCCCCCGTCGGCGTGCCCGTAGCCGGGCCGGTGCCGGCCGGGCAGACCGGCCCCCGCGGCAACCACTCCGGCGTGTGGCTGTCGACGTACGAGTACGTGTCCAGCGGCCGCGGCGGCGAGGTGTTCACGGGCAAGCACTACGTGGTGCTCCTCCAGCACGGCAACCGGATCACGGGCCGCAGCCTGCCCGCAGGCTCCCTCAACCCGGACAGCCCCCTGACCCTGGATCTGCAACTGGACGGGGCGACCGTGACGGGCACGTGGACTGAGCAGACGGCCGCCGAGGGCTACTACCGGGGCGCCCGCTACTTCGGGGCCCTGCAGATGCTGGTGGAGCCGACAGGGCGGCGCATGGCAGGGAAGTGGGTGGGGTTCGGGAAGGAGTTCGACGTGAACACGGGCCCATGGGAGCTGCGGCTCATGGACGCGTCGACAGCGAAGGCGACTCTCGACGCCTACAACAGGCCGCCCGAGTAGCGAGCGGGCCGGGGGTGTGTTCCCGGGCCCGCCTCAGATGTGGTTCGGGTTCAGCGGCCGCACGTCCCCAGCATCCCCTGGTAGTGAGCCCACGGCGGGTCGGGTCGACCACCCACGGGGATCGACCACCCCCGACGGGTCGACCACCCACGACGGGTCGACCACCCACGACGGGTCGCCCACGGCGGGTCGACCACCCACGACGGGTCGGCCGCCCACGACGGGTCGGCCGCCCACGACGGGTCGGCCGCCCACGACGGGTCGCCCACGGCGGGTCGACCACCCACGACGGGTCGGCCGCCCACGACGGGTCGCCCACGGCGGGTCGACCACCCACGGCGGGTCGCCCACGGCGGGTCGGCCGCCCACGGCGGGAAGGGGACGCGCCGGGGGGTGCCCGCCCGCAGCGTCCGGCACCCACACCCCCCACCACCCCACCCAGCCCACCGCCGGACCGAGGACGGACACCCCCCGGCACGGCCCCGACCCACCCACCGACAACCGGCGCAACCCCAGCCACCCCACCACCACAACAGGCCGCCGCAGGCACACACCACCCACCCACCAGCACCCACCGACACAACCGACCCCACCCACCGGCACCGGCACCGACACCGACACCGGCACCGGCACCGGCACCGGCACCACCCACCGACACCCCAGGCACCCCCAGGCACCCCTGGCACCCCCAGGCACCCCGGGCGCCCGCAGGCACCCCGGGCGCCCGCAGGCACCCGCAGGCACACCACCCAGGCCCAGCCCGACTCGGCCCGACCGCCGGAGGCACCCGCAGCCACGCACCCGGCCCGGCCCGGCCGCCGGAGGCCCCGCCCCCGCCCTCCTCGACAACGTGTCGCGGAATGCCCCGGACCGCAGACAGGACGCCGATGTCGCGTCCGCATCCCGGACATTTACGCTCGCCCGCATGACCCCTCAGCCCAGCCCCGAAGCCGGCGCCGCAGTGAAGGCCGCGGACCGCGCGCACGTCTTCCACTCCTGGTCCGCCCAGGACCTCATCGACCCGCTCGCCGTCGCCGGCGCCGAGGGGTCGTACTTCTGGGACTACGACGGCAGGCGGTACCTCGACTTCACCAGCGGGCTCGTCTACACCAACATCGGCTACCAGCACCCGAAGGTGGTCGCCGCGATCCAGGAGCAGGCGGCGAGCATGACCACCTTCGCGCCGGCCTTCGCGGTCGAGGCCCGTTCGGAGGCGGCCCGGCTGATCGCCGAGCGGACCCCGGGCGACCTGGACAAGATCTTCTTCACCAACGGCGGCGCGGACGCCGTGGAGCACGCGGTGCGGATGGCCCGGCTGCACACGGGCCGCCCGAAGGTGCTCTCGGCGTACCGGTCGTACCACGGCGGCACCCAGCAGGCCGTGAACATCACCGGCGACCCCCGCCGCTGGCCGAACGACAGCGGCGCGTCCGGCGTGGTGCGCTTCTGGGCGCCGTTCCTCTACCGCTCCCGGTTCTACGCGGAGACCGAGGAGCAGGAGTGCGAGCGGGCGCTGGAGCACCTGGAGACGACGATCGCCTTCGAGGGCCCGGCGACGATCGCCGCGCTCGTCCTGGAGACGGTGCCGGGCACGGCGGGCATCATGGTGCCGCCGCCGGGCTACCTGGCCGGGGTGCGGCAGCTCTGCGACAAGTACGGCATCGTCTTCGTGCTGGACGAGGTGATGGCCGGGTTCGGCCGGACCGGGGAGTGGTTCGCGGCCGACCACCACGACGTCGTACCGGACCTGATGACGTTCGCCAAGGGCGTGAACTCCGGCTATGTCCCGCTGGGCGGCGTGGCCATCTCCGGGAAGATCGCGGACACCTTCGGCAAGCGCCCCTACCCGGGCGGCCTGACCTACTCGGGGCACCCGCTGGCCTGCGCGGCGGCGGTGGCCACCCTGCGGGTGATGGCCGAGGAGAAGATCGTGGAGCAGGCCGCGCACCTGGGCAGGACGGTGCTGGAGCCGGCCCTGCGGGAGCTGGCGGAGCGGCACAGGAGTGTCGGCGAGGTCCGCGGCACGGGCATGTTCTGGGCGGTGGAGCTGGTGCGGAACCGGGAGACCCGGGAGCCGCTGGTGCCGTACAACGCGGCCGGGGAGGCGAACGCGCCGATGGCCGCGTTCGCGGCCGCGATGAAGGCGGGCGGGGTGTGGCCCTTCGTCCACATGAACCGCACGCACGTGGTGCCCCCCTGCAACGTCTCCGAGGCCGAGCTGAAGGAGGGCCTGGCCGTGCTGGACACGGCGCTGAGCGTCGCGGACGAGCACACCCGGCCCTGACCCCGGCTCGGCGCTCCCCGGCTCCTCCCCCGGCCCGAGGCCCGGCGTCGACCCGGCCCGAGGCCCGGCGTCGACCCGGTCCACGGCCCGGCGTCAGGCTCGGTCCACGGTCCGGCGTCGGCTCGGTCCACGGTCCCGCACCGGCCCCGCCCGGCCCCCTCCCGCGCGAACCGCGCCCGGACAGGGGCCGGGCCCGGCCCGAACGCGTAAGGTGGCGTGCTCACAGGCGTACGCGGGCGTCCGCGCAGGCGGGACGGACGCGTGCGCGGTACGGACGCACCCCGGCACGCCGCCCCACCCGGCGGCGGTGCGGTACGGACGTACCCGAACGCCACCGGCACGCGATGAGGGAGACAGGCCGACCATGCCCGGCAGCAGTGGCAACGGGGCCGTGACACGCAGCACCCTGCGGCAGCAGATCGCGGACGCACTGCGGGACGAGGTGCTGGCGGGCCGGCTGCGTCCGGGGCAGGCCTTCACGGTGAAGGAGATCGCCGACCAGTACGGCGTCTCCGCGACGCCGGTGCGCGAGGCGCTGGTGGACCTGTCCGCGCAGGGGCTGCTGGAGGCGGACCAGCACCGGGGCTTCCGGGTGCGCGAGTACACGTTCGCCGACTTCCGCGGGCTGGTGGAGGCCCGCAGCCTGGTCACGGACGGCATGTTCCACACGCTCGGCAGGGAGCACGGCGGCTTCCGCGGCCCGGCGGACCCGTCGGATCCGCGGACGGCGGCGGCCCTGGCCGGGGTACGGCGGCGCGGCGAGGAGGCCCGGCGGGCCGCGACCGCGGGCGACCTGAACGTGCTGATCGGCTACGACCTGCGGTACTGGCGCGAGTTGAGCGCCCTGTACGGCAACGACTACCTCGCGGACTTCCTGCACCGGCTGCGCGTGCAGGCCTGGGTGTGCGCGGTGCAGCGGCTGCGGCTGCTGCCCGACCTGCGCGGACGCCTGTGGGCGGGGTACACCGAGCTGGTCGACGCGCTCACCCGGCGCGACATCGAGCGGGCCCGCGCACTCGTGGCCGCCTACAACGCGCACGCCCTCGCGCTGATCGAGGGCGCTGCGGGGGACTGAGCCCGCGCAGGCGGGGCACCATCCGTGCACCGCACCGACTACGCTTCCCTGACGCCCTGCTACATCGCGTACGCCGTTCTCAGCGAGGAGCCTTCTTTGGCCTGTGACCTGTGGCTGGTCCCTCTCGTCGACGTGTTGTGCCACACGCCGGACAACCCGTTCGCCGAGGAACTCGCGCAATACGACCGGGTGCTGACCGCGGCCGGGCATCCACCGGTGCCGGTGTACCAGTACATGCCGGGACTGTCGGGCGACGTGGCTCCGGTGGCCGGCTTCGACTACGACGCGCTGCACTTCCTGCGGCGGGTGTACCTGCTCCAGATGTGCGGGCTGCCGGTGACGCCGGTGGACGAACTCGGCGGGGACTACGAGCAGTTGCTGGAGATGTTCGAGGCGACGGCACAGCAGTCGCACCTGGTGTGGCACTACGACCACGCGGGAGCGTACATCCCGGTCGACTTCCCGCATCCGCTCTCCGACGAGGACATGCTGGCCGGGGGCGGCCCGCTCGGCTCCTCGCAGGCGCTGCTGCGCGAACTGGAGCTGGTCGCACCGGCGATCGGCATAGACCCGGCGAACCCGCCGGCCGCGCCGCAGCCGCCGCACGCGCCCACGGGTCTGGAGGAACCGGCCGTGCCCGCGCCGTTCGACCCGAGCCCGTTCGCCCGCGAGCGGCACGTCTGGCTGGGGCTGTACGCGGCGGCCACCAGGAGCCTCGCCCAGGGCTCGATGATCGTCTTCAGCTGAGCGGGGCCCCGTCGGCCGGGCGGGACCCGCCGCTCAGCTGGGCCAGGCCCTTCTGCAGGTCTTCGGCGTTCATCACGGGGGTGAAGTCCACCTCGGCGTCCAGTTCCATGAAGAGCGGCTCCGCCAGCTTCGGCATGTCGGAGCTGTCCTCCAGGTCGAGGACGATGTACCAGGTCCGCTTCCCGTCACGCACGCCGAAGTAGGCCGCCTCCGGCCGGACCTTCTCCAGGTGGGCCTTGAGCAGGTCCGGCATCCTCCCGTCGCGGATGAACTCGTTGGACTTCTCGGTGTCCATCGCGGCTGTGAGCAGCACACGCATGGCAGCCACCTCTTCCGGTAGGCGCCCCCCTCACGTTCCACCCTACGCTTGCCCCGGGGCCCGGGACCGGGCCCCGGGACCGGGCGGCCGAGGCCCCGGAAGGCCGGGGTACCGGCCGCCGGGCACCCCGGAAAGCCTGGCCAAGCCTGGCCCCGGGGCGGCCGGAACGCACGGCGGGCGCCCCCACCGCTCAGGGGCGCCCGGACGTGCCGCCGTGCGGGCCGCGACACGGCCTGCACGGCCTATACGGCCTATACGGCCTATACGGCCTACAGGAACGAGTTGATCTCGATCGTCTCGTCGCGGCCCGGACCCACGCCGATCGCGGAGATCGGAGCGCCGGACATCTCCTCCAGCGCCTTGACGTAGTTCTGGGCGTTCTTCGGAAGGTCGGAGAACGACTTGGCCTGGGTGATGTCCTCGGACCAGCCCGGCAGGTTCTCGTAGACGGGCTTCGCGTGGTGGAAGTCGCTCTGCGAGTAGGGCAGTTCCTCGACACGCCGGCCGTCGATCTCGTAGGCCACGCAGACCGGGATCTGCTCCCAGCCGGTGAGGACGTCGAGCTTGGTGAGGAAGAAGTCGGTGAGGCCGTTGACGCGGGTGGCGTAGCGGGCGATCACCGCGTCGAACCAGCCGCAGCGGCGGTCGCGGCCGGTGGTGACACCGCGCTCGCCGCCGATGCGGCGCAGCGCCTCGCCGTCCTCGTCGAACAGCTCGGTCGGGAACGGACCGGCGCCGACCCGGGTGGTGTACGCCTTCAGGATGCCGATGACCCGGCTGATCTTCGTCGGACCGACGCCGGCACCGGTGCAGGCGCCGCCGGCGGTCGGGTTGCTGGAGGTGACGAAGGGGTACGTGCCGTGGTCGATGTCGAGGAGCGTGCCCTGGCCGCCCTCGAACAGGACGACCTTGTCGTCCTCCAGGGCCTGGTTGAGGACCAGGACCGTGTCGGCGACGTACGGCCTGATCCGCTCGGCGTAGCCCAGCAGTTCCTCGACCACCTGGTCGGCGGCGATGGCGCGGCGGTTGTAGAGCTTGGTGAGGACCTGGTTCTTGACGTCGAGCGCCGCCTCCACCTTCTGGTGGAGGATCGACTCGTCGTAGAGGTCCTGGACCCGGATGCCGACGCGGTTGATCTTGTCGGCGTAGGTCGGGCCGATCCCGCGCCCGGTGGTGCCGATCTTGCGCTTGCCGAGGAAGCGTTCCGTCACCTTGTCGACAGTCACGTGGTACGGCGTGATGATGTGCGCGTTGCCGCTGATGAGGAGCTTGGAGGTGTCGACACCGCGGTCGTTCAGCCCGCTCAGCTCGGAGAGCAGGACCGAGGGGTCGACGACGACGCCGTTGCCGATCACCGGGGTGCACCCCGGTGAGAGGATTCCGGAGGGGAGAAGGTGGAGGGCGTACTTCTGGTCACCCACGACGACCGTGTGGCCGGCATTGTTGCCGCCCTGGTAACGGACCACGTAGTCGACGGAGCCACCGAGCAGGTCGGTGGCCTTCCCTTTACCCTCGTCACCCCACTGAGCACCGAGCAGCACAAGTGCGGGCACGCGCGTACACCCCTTCCGGGCGGGGCATGTCCAAGGTCGGGGGCGTACGCCGCACGTGTGCGGCGGTGTACACCGGCGACCCTCGTCGGCCGCAACCCGTCGGACCGGATGCCCCGGAATAGACGAAGCCCCTGGCGCAATAGCGCAAGGGGCTCTTGCACAAAGATGCTACCCGAGGAAGCGAGGCATGGCCGAGGTGGCGACTTTCGCGACATCCGATCAGCTGCTCGTGGTGATCGATCCGGCCGCTCGGAGGACGGACGGAGAGTCCGTACGGATCGCGAAGGACGTGCTCAGCGCGGGTGCCGCGACCAAGGTGTGTCTCCCCGACGGTCCGGACGAGTTCGCCCGCGCGCTGGCGCGCCGCGGTGCGCGCCGGCCGGTGGTGGTGGGCGACGACCGCGCCCTGGTGCACGCGGTGTCCCTGCTGCACCGGCAGCGGGCGCTGGCCGAGTGCGTGCTGTCGGTGGTCCCGGTGGGGGCGGCGCTGTCGCTGGCGGGTTCGCTCGGAGTGCCCACGGGCGCGGTGGCCGCGGCGCGGGCCGTGCTGGACGGGGTGGAGCGGCGGCTGGACCTGCTGGTCGACGAGAGCGACGGGGTGGTGCTGGGCGGGCTGCGGATCCCGCCGTCCGGGGCGCCGGCGGCACCGGCCGAGGCCGCCGCGCCGCCGGGCGTGCCCTGGCTGCGGCAGGCCCGGTCGCTGGTGCGGGCGCTGGGGTCCGCGCGGCCGGCCCGGGAGCCGGTGTCCGGCCCCGAGGCGTCCGGCGGGGCCGCCGGGCCGGCCAGGCTGCGGGTCGAGGTCGACGGGGTGACGCTGGT
This sequence comes from Streptomyces sp. B8-7, assembly GCF_058833805.1. NCBI lineage: Bacteria > Bacillati > Actinomycetota > Actinomycetes > Kitasatosporales > Streptomycetaceae > Streptomyces > Streptomyces sp. B8-7. The sequence continues at coordinate 377,281 of NZ_JBYRRL010000004.1, forward strand.
GGATCTGGACCAGCCGGTGCGCGAGGTGTCCGTGACGCCGGGACCGGCGGGGACCGCGGCCGTGGAGGTGCGGCCGGTCGCGGTGGGCGCCGAGGCGGTCCCGCTGCGGGCCTCGGGACGGCAGGTGACCGTGTCGGGGGCGGACTTCCGCTACCGGTCGGACGCGGCGGTGTCCGGGCCGGTCCGGCGCCGGACGTGGACCGTGCGGGAGGGCGCCCTCGGCCTGACCCTGCCGGGTCACGCGGCCCGCCACGATCCGGCGCACCTCTGACCGCAGGTCCCTGCCGGACGCCTTGCCGGGCCGCCCGGCAGGGCCCGGACGACGTCGCCTCAAGCCGCCCGAGGCCCCGGACCGACCGGTAGGCGCCTACGCCCCGAAGGTCCGCTCGCGGTGGGCGCGCCAGCGCCGCATCATCCCGGCCAGCTCTCCGTCGACGAACTCGAAGAAGGCGAGCGTCTCGGCGAGCCGCCGTCCGGCGGGCGTGTCCGCGCCGAGGCTGGTCACCCCTTCCCGGAGGGCCTCCTCCCACCGCTTGAGGACGGCCTCGCGGTTGGTGAGCGCCTCGTACCACTGGTCGGCGTGCACCCGGTACCGCTCCCGGCGCGACCCGGGCTCCCGCTCACGGGACACCATGTGCACCTGGGCGAGGTAGCGCACGGCTCCGGAGACGGCGGCGGGACTGATCCGCAGCCGCTCTCCCAGCTCGGCGGAGGTCAGCACACCGTCGTCGGAGGCGAGCAGCGCCCCGAAGACCCGGGACGGCATCCGGGGCATGCCCGCCTCGACCAGCTGCGCCGCGAAGGACTCCACGAACCTCGACACGGCCTCGGCGTCCCGCCGCGCCTCCGCTGACTCCGTCATGGATTCACCCTACCCGTGTTTCACACACTTCCTTATCTTCACAAACTTCTGAAGAAAGCGTACGTTCGGCGCCATGACGAAGGCAATCACCGTCTCCGGACTGCACAAGTCCTTCGGCCGCACGCACGCCCTGGACGGCCTCGATCTGGAGGTGGAGGCCGGAGAGGTGCACGGCTTCCTCGGCCCGAACGGCTCCGGGAAGTCCACGACGATCCGCGTCCTGCTGGGGCTGCTGCGCGCCGACGCGGGCACGGCCCGGGTGCTGGACCGGGACCCCTGGGCGGACGCCGTGGAGCTGCACCGGCGGCTGGCCTACGTTCCCGGCGACGTCACCCTGTGGCGCAACCTCTCCGGCGGCGAGGTCATCGACCTCTACGGCCGGCTGCGCGGCGGACTCGACCGGGCCCGCCGGGACGACCTGGTCGAGCGTTTCGAGCTGGACCCGACGAAGAAGGGCCGCACCTACTCCAAGGGCAACCGGCAGAAGGTCGCCCTGGTCGCCGCGCTCGCCTCGGCCGCGGACCTGCTGGTCCTGGACGAGCCGACCGCGGGCCTGGACCCGCTGATGGAGGCGGTGTTCCAGCGCTGCGTGGCCGAGGAGCGCGCCCGTGGCCGCACCATCCTGCTCTCCTCGCACATCCTCAGCGAGGTGGAGGACCTGTGCGACCGGGTCAGCATCATCCGCCGGGGCCGCACCGTGGAGACCGGCTCCCTCGCCGACCTGCGCCATCTGACCCGCACCAGCGTCGCGGCCGAACTCGCCGCCGAGCCGAACGGCCTGTCCGGACTGCCCGGCGTGCACGACCTCGACGTCCAGGGCCGTCGCGTCCGCCTCCAGGTCGACACGGACAAGCTGGACGCCGTCCTGCGCTCGCTCAGCGCCTCGGGCGTCCGCTCCCTGACGGCGACGCCCCCGACGCTGGAGGAGCTGTTCCTGCGCCACTACCGGAACGACACGGCCGACGGGGCCGACCGTGCCGACGGGGCCGACCGTGCCGACGGGGCCGACGGGGACAGCCGGGACGACCGGGACGTCCGGGATAGTCAGAATGATCGGGACAGCCGGGACAGCCGGGACGACCGGGATACCGGGGACGGCGGGGACCACACGCCCACCGCACGCGAAACAGCCACCCCCGGCACGGCCACCCCCGGCACGGCCACCACCGGCACGGCCACCACCGGCACAGCCACCACCGGCGACACCGCCGCCACCGGCGACACGGCCACCGGCGACACGGACGGGGTGGCCCGATGACCGCCGGGGCCCTCGCCGCGGACCGGGGCGGCCCCCGCCGGGCCGGTTCCGGTTCCCGTCCGCTGGCCGGGACGGGCACCCTGCTGCGCTTCGCCCTGCGCCGCGACCGGCTGATGATCCCGCTCTGGACCGGCGTGACCGCGCTGATGGTGCTGACCATGCCGAACACGCTGAGAAGCCTGTACGGCACCCCGGCCGAGCGCGCCGACCTCGCCGCCCAGCTGGCGGCGAACCCCTCCCTCCGGGCGATGACCGGCCCCGTGTTCGCCGACTCCTACGGCGGGCTCACGGTCTGGCGGGTCGGCGTGTACGCCGGTGCCCTGACAGCCGTGATGAGCCTGCTGATCGTCGTACGGCACACCCGGGACGAGGAGGAGAGCGGCCGCCAGGAGCTGATCTCCTCCGCCGTGGTCGGCCGCCGCGCCCCGCTGACGGCGGCCCTGCTGACGGCGGCCGCCGCCGATCTGGCCCTGGGCCTGCTGATCGCCGTCGGCCTGTCGCCGCAGGGCACCACCGGGGCGCTGGCCTTCGGGCTCGCGGTCGCCGGCGTGGGCCTGCTCTTCGCGACGGCGGCGGCGATCGCCGCACAGCTCACCGAGAGCGCCCGGCTGGCGCGGGGGCTGACGTCGGCGGTGCTGGGCGCGGCGTTCGTGCTGCGCGCGGCGGGCGACGCCGCGACGGACGGCGGGTCCTCGCCGCTGACCTGGCTGTCCCCGCTGGGCTGGCTGGAGAACGTGCGCCCGTACGCGGGTGAGCGCTGGTGGGTTCTGCTGCTGCTCGCGGCGGCCGTCCTGGTCCAGGGCGCCCTCGCCTTCGTCCTGGCCGGCCGCCGGGACGTGGGCATGAGCTTCGTCCCGACCCGGCCCGGCCCCGCCCGGGGACGTCTGTCCGGCCCGGGCGCACTCGCCTGGCGCCTCCAGCGGGGCGGGGTGCTGGGCTGGAGCGCGGGGTTCCTCGTCGCCGGGACCGTCTACGGCGCCCTGACCGAGGGCGCGACCGACCTGGTCGGCGACAACGAGCAGGCCCGCGAGATCTTCCGGCGGATGGGCGGCCAGGCGGTCCTGACGGACGCGTTCCTGGCGGCGATGGCCACCTTCTTCGGGCTGGTCGCCACGCTGTTCGTGGTGGGATCCGTGCTGCGTCTGCACGGCGAGGAGACCTCGGGCCGCGCCGAACCGCTGCTCGCGGCGCCGCTGAGCCGCGTCCGGTGGGCGGCCGGCCACCTGCTGATCGCGTTCGCGGGCAGCGCCCTGATCCTGCTGCTGGCGGGCCTGGGCCTGGCCGCCGGCTACGGCCACGAGGCGGGTCCGGTGCTCGGCGCCTGCCTGGTGCAGGTCCCGGCGGTGTGGGCCGTGGGCGGCGCCGCGGTCCTCCTCCACGGGGCCCTGCCGCGGGCCGCCGCGGCGGCCTGGGCGGTGGCGGGCGCGGTCCTGCTGCTGGGCTGGCTGGGCCCGGCCCTCGACCTCCCGCAGGCCGTCCTGGACCTCTCCCCCTTCAGCCACCTGCCCAAGCTGCCGGGCGGCACGATGCGGTGGGCGCCGCCGGCGGTCCTGACGCTGCTCGCCGCGGCGCTCACGGCAGCGGGTCTGGCCGCGCTGCGCCGCCGGGACATGCGGGCCTGACCCCGCGGCGCCCGCCCCGGCCGGCCGTCCCCCGGCCCGCCGGGGCCTCCGCGGCCGGTCACCCCACCTCGACGCGCAGCCCGTCCAGTCCGCGGATCACGAAGTTCGGCTTGCGGTGCGGCTCGGCGGCCAGTCTCAGGGCCGGGGCGCGCTCCAGCAGGGCCGTCATGGAGGCGGCGAGTTCGAGACGGGCGAGCGGGGCGCCGATGCAGTAGTGGATGCCGGCGCTGAACGAGATGTGCGGGTTCTCGGCGCGGGCCAGGTCGAGGCGCCCGGGGGCGGAGAAGACCGCGGGGTCGTGGTTGGCGGACCCGAAGAGCAGGGCGAGTTCCGCGCCTCGGGGGATCACGGTCCCGCCGATCTCGATGTCGTCGAGCACCCAGCGTTCGAAGAGCTGGAGCGGGGTGTCGTAGCGCATCAGCTCCTCGATCGCGCCGGGCACCAGGGAGTGGTCGGCGCGCAGCGCGCTCAGCTGGCCGGGGTTGCGGAAGAGGGCGTACCAGCCGTTCACGGTGGCGTTCACGGTCGCCTCGTGGCCGGCGTTCAGCAGCAGCACACAGGTCGAGATCATCTCCTGCTCGGTGAGCCGGTCCCCCTCGTCGTGGGCGGCGATCAGCCCGGAGACCAGGTCGTCGCCGGGTTCCCTGCGGCGCTCCGCGATCAGCTCCCGCAGGTATCCGGAGAACTCGACGGAGGCCCGTACGGCGCGCTCCGCCGCGTCCTTCGACGGGTTCAGCTCGTACATCCCGCAGATGTCCGCCGACCAGGGCCGCAGCGGCGCCCGGTCCGCCTCCGGCACACCCAGCATCTGAGCGATCACCGCGACCGGCAGCGGTTCGGCGACGTCGGCGAGGAGGTCGCCGCCGCCGGCCGCGACGAGCCGGTCCACCAGCTCGCCCGCCAGCCGTTCCACGTACGGCTTCAGCCGCTCCACCGTCCGGGGCGTGAACGCCTTCGACACCAGCCGCCGGATGCGGGTGTGGTCCGGGGGTTCCAGGTCGAGCATCCCGTGGTCGTTGAGCGTGTGGAACGGCTCGTGCTCGGGCGGCGGCGCGCTCCGCCCGAAGTCCTCGTGGCTGAACCGGTGCTGGTAGGTCCGCCCCAGCCGCCGGTCCCGCAGCAGCGCCGACACGTCGGCGTGGTGCGGCACCAGCCACTGCCGCGTGGGCTCGAAGTACAGGACGCGCCCCGCGCCCCGCAGCTCGGCGTAGGCGGGGTACGGGTCCGCGAGGAACGCCGGGTCCCAGGGGTCGAACGCGAGTTCAGTACGGGCTGACATGCCGGGACGGTAACCCGCCCCCACGCCCCCTGACCAGGGCGGCGCACCTCGCACTCGCCCGGGCGCTCAGCGCGGGACGACCAGGCGGGCCTCGTAGGCGAAGACGGCGGCCTGGGTGCGGTCCCGCAGGCCCAGTTTCACCAGGATGCGGCTCACATGCGTCTTGATCGTGGACTCGGCGACGACGAGCCGCCCGGCCATCTCCGCGTTGGACAGCCCCTGGGCTATCAGCACCAGCACCTCGGTCTCGCGCTCGGTCAGGTCGCCGTAGGCGTCCCCCGGTCCCCGCACCGGGTGCCGCGGAGGCGGCGACAGCTTCGCGAACTCGGTGATCAGCCGCTTCGTCACCGACGGCGCCAGCAGCGCCTCTCCCGCCGCCACCACCCGCACCCCGTCGGCCAACCGGCGGGCGGAGGCGTCCTTGAGGAGGAAGCCCGACGCGCCCGCGCGCAGCGCCTGGTACACGTACTCGTCCAGGTCGAAGGTGGTCAGCACCAGTACCCGCACGCCGTCGCCGGCCGCCACGATCTCGCGGGTGGCCTCGATGCCGTTCAGCTCGGGCATGCGGATGTCCATCAGGACGACGTCGGGGGCGAGTTCGCGGGCCAGGGCCACCGCCTCGCGGCCGTTGACGGCCTCACCGACGACCTCGATCCCGGGCATCGCGTTGAGCAGGACGGAGAAGCCCTCCCGCACCATCACCTGGTCGTCGGCGATCAGCACCCGGACGGTCATGCCCCGGCCCCGTCCACGCCCGCCGCGGCGAACGGCAGGAACACCGTCACCTCGTAACCGCCCCGGCCGGTGGGGCCCGCGGTCATCTCGCCGCCCAGCATCGACACCCGCTCCCGCATTCCGGTGATGCCGTGTCCGGCCCCCGGGGAGGGCTCGACCGGGTTCGGCGTGGGCGGCGGGTCGTTGACCACGCGCAGGCCCAGACCGCCGATCACGTAGCCGACCTCCACCCGGGCGGCCGCCCCCGGCGCATGCCGCAGCACGTTGCTCAGCGCCTCCTGCACGATCCGGTACGCCGACAGCTCCACCCCCTGGGGCAGCGGGCGAACCGCCCCGGTGACCGCCTTGTCCGCCGCGAGGCCCGCGTCGCGGACGTTGGCGAGCAACGCGTCCAGGTCGGCGAGGGTGGGCTGCGGGGCGTCGGGCGCCCGGCAGGCGTCCTCGGCGCGCACCACGCCGAGGACACGGCGCAGTTCGGCGAGGGCCGCGACGGCGTTCTCCCGGATGGTGGCGAAGGCGCGCTCCAGCTCGGGCGGCGGGTCCTGCACCCGGTAGGGGGCGGCCTCGGCCTGGATCGCGACGACCGACATGTGGTGGGCCACCACGTCGTGCAGCTCGCGCGCGATGGTGGTGCGCTCCTCCAGCTGCGTGCGCCGCGACCGCTCCCGCTCGGTCACCGACTGCTGCGCCGTCACCTCGTGGGCGGCCGCGCGGCGCACCTGCCGCAGGGTCACCACCAGCAGCGAGAGCGCGGACAGGAACAGCATGGGCGTGGTGTTCGAGCCGTAGTAGACGTTCCGGCCGAGATCGGCGACCGCCGCGTACGCCGCGGTCAGCAGCCACATCCAGGCGGCGGTGCGCGGCCGGGTGCGCAGCGCGACCACGGTCAGCACGAACAGGTGCGCCGCGAAGCCGCCCGGCTGCCAGGGCCACTCCTGCCAGGCCGACCCGCCGAGCACCGCGAGCGCGGGCGTCGACGCGAGCGACACCCAGAACGCGGCGACCGGCCGCACCAGCGTCAGCAGCACCGCCGCCGGCGGGACCACCAGGGTCACGGCCGTGAGCGGCGCCCCCACGTCCCGGCCCGTGGTGATCCCGCAGAACAGCGCGATCCAGGCGAGCGCCGCCACCACCGCGTGCGGTGTCCACACCGCGTACCGACGCGCCCCCGGCGGCAGCCGGCCGACCCACCCGCCGTCCGCCGGCAGGGCGGGCAGCGGACGGTAGGCGAGGACGTCGCGCAGCAGGTCCTGTCGCATCCCGCGCAGCGCCACCAGCACCGCCCGGAGTTCGGGGCTGCGCGGCGTGAAGGGCTTGTACGGGTTCTCCGGCGCGGTCGGCCGCGGGCCGCCACCGCCCGTGTACGTCGTCTGGGTCACGTACGAAACCGTAGGCCCGGCCGGGGCCGCCGTCGTCAGCAGGGAGAGGGGTCCCGCACGGTCCGTCTCAGGTACTACGCGGACGGGGCACGAGGCGGGACGGGGCAGGACGCGGGCAGGGCACGAGGCGGGACGGGCGCGAGGCGAGCAAGCAGGAGGCGAGCAAGCACCAGGCAAGCGGAGAGCGACACGGGCAGGCGCCAGACGGCACGGGCGCGACGCGGGCAAGCACAAGACGGGACGGGAGCGACACGGGCAAGCACAAGACGGGACGGGAGCGACGCAAGCGAACACGACGCGAGCGAACACGACGCGAGCGAGCACAAGACGGCACGGGCGCGAGGCGAGCGAGCAGGAGGCGAGCAAGCACCAGGCAAGCGGAGAGCGACACGGGCAAGCACCAGACGGCACGGGCGCGACCACCGCAAGCACAAGACGGGACGGGAGCGACGCAAGCGAACACGACGCGAGCGAGCACAAGACGGCACGGGCGCGAGGCGGAGACGGCGGCAGAACCGTTTTCTCCTCACCGTGCGTGACATCCCCGTGTCCCCGCACGTCACCGGCCTGATACCGTCCCCGCCAATGGCCGGGTCACGCCCGGCCCCACGCTCCTGGTCCGCAACATCCCTATCGCCGCTGAGAGGTTGGAGCATGCCGGACGACGCCGCAGCAGCACGGGCCGCCGCCGAGGAGGAGTCGGCCTTCTCGCATCCGCCCGTCGCCCCCGACGTCACCGCCGCGTACGGCGACCACCCCGACCAGGTGATCGACTTCTACGCCCCGCGCGGCGCGGGCGTGCCGGGCGGCGGGCTCGTGCCGCTGGTGGCCGTCCTGCACGGCGGTGCCTGGCGGGCACCGTACGACAGGGCGCACATCAGCCCGTTCGCCGGCTTCCTGGCCCGGCGGGGGTTCGCCGTGGCCAGCATCGAGTACCGGCGCGGCGCGACCGGCCCGCAGACCGGGGACGAGCCCGTCGCGGGCCGCTGGCCGGACACCTTCGACGACGTCGCCGCCGCGCTGGACGGCCTGGAGGCCCTGGCCCGGGAGGCGCTGCCGCAGGCCGACCCGCGCCGGACCGTCCTCACCGGACACTCGGCCGGCGGCCACCTCGCCCTGTGGGGGGCGGCCCGGCACGTGCTCCCGGCCGACGCGCCCTGGCGCACGGACCGCCCCGCACCGCTGCGCGGGGTCGTCGCACTGGCCCCGATCGCCGACTTCACCACGGCACAGAAGCTCGACGTGTGCGGCGGGGCCGCCGCCCAGCTCCTGGGCGGCGAGGAGCATGCCGGCTCCCGCCGCCCCTACGCGGACCCCTCCCTCCTCCTCCCCACCGGTATCGCCACCACCCTCGTCCAGGGCCGCACCGACGACGTCGTACCGCAGCCGGTGGTGGACGCCTACGCGGAGGCGGCGTCGCGGGCGGGCGAGGTGGTGGGGGTGACGCTGCTGGAGGATGTGGGCCACTTCCCGCTGATCGACCCGGTGGCCGACGCGTGCGCGGTCGTGGCGGAGGAGATCGCCCAACTGGCCTGGTGAGCAGGGCGGACCGACCACGGGCAGCGCGTCCCGCGGACGCGGCCGGCACCCCACCTCACCGCCCCGGGCACGGCCGGAATCCTCCGCAAGGAACCCGTCCGGCCGTGCCCGGGGAGCCGCGTCAGGGGGTGTCCGCGAGGATCTCGGCCAGGGTCCGGGCGGCCCGCTCCACGTCCGCGAAGCCGACGTAGAGCGGGGTGAAGCCGAAGCGCAGCACGTCGGGGGCACGGAAGTCGCCGACGACGCCCCGCCCGATCAGGCGTTCCATGACCGGACCGGCGTCGTCCGCCCGGAGCGCGACCTGGCTGCCGCGCTCGGCGTGGACGAGCGGGGTCAGCGCCTCGACGCGCCCCTCGGGCACGTACGCCGCGACGCACTCCAGGAAGAAGTCCGTCAGGGCGAGGGACTTGGCACGCACCGCGTCCATCGAGACCCCGTCCCAGACCTCCAGGGCCGCCTCCAGGGCCAGCATCGAGAGGATGTCCGGGGTGCCGACGCGGCCGCGCCGGGCGCCCCGCACGGGCTCGTACGACGGCCGCATGCCGAAGGGCTCCGCATGGGAGTTCCAGCCGGGCAGCGGGGAGTCGAACCGGTCCTGGAGGCCGGAGCGCACATACAGGTACGCGGGCGAACCGGGGCCGCCGTTGAGGTACTTGTAGGTGCAGCCGACGGCCAGGTCGACGCCGTGCTCGTCGAGGCCGACCGGGAGCACGCCCGCGCTGTGGCACAGGTCCCAGACCGACACGGCACCCGCGTCGCGGACGGCGGCGGTGAGGCCGGGCAGGTCGTGCAGGCGGCCCGTGCGGTAGTCGACGTGGTTGAGGAGCACCGCCGCGGTCCGGCCGCTCAGCGCCGTCGGCACCTGCTCCGGGGTCACGGGCCGCAGGGTGCGGCCGGTGAGCCGGGCGACGGACTCGGCGACGTAGCCGTCGGTGGGGAACGCCGTGGCGTCGACGAGCAGCTCGTCCCTCCCCTCGCCCGCCATCCGCACGGCCCCCACCAGGGCCTTGAAGATGTTGACGCTGGTGGAGTCCCCCACGACGACCTGCCCGGCCGCGGCACCGACGAGCGGGGCGATCCGGTCCCCGATCCGCTCCGGGGCCGTCCACCAGCCGCTCTCCTGCCAGGAGCGGATGCGCAGCTCGCCCCACTGCCGCCGCACCACGTCGTCGACGTGGCCGGGGACGGCGGAGGGCAGCGCGCCCAGTGAGTTGCCGTCGAGGTAGACGACGTCGTCCAGGTGGAACTCGTCGCGCTTGGCGGCGAGTTCGTCGACGAGGTCGGCCTTCCGCGCCTTCTTCGCGAGCTCAGACATGGGACCGCGCCGTCCACAGCTCGGGGAAGACGTTCTTGCGGGCCCGCTTCTCCAGCCAGGCGACGCCGGCGGAACCACCGGTGCCGGGCTTGGCGCCCATGGCGCGGCGAGTGGCGACGAGGTGGTCGTTGCGCCAGCGCCACACGAGCTCGGCGACGTCGGTGAGGGCCTCGCCGAGGCGGGCGGCCTCGTCGTCGGGGTCCCCGGCGTAGACGGCGGCCCAGGCGGCCTCGACCTCGTCGGACGGCTCGTAGCGCAGGGAGACGTCGCGGGTCAGCACGGACGCGGGGATCGCGTGGCCGCGCCGGGCGAGCAGGCGCAGCACCTCGTCGTACAGGCTCGGCTCGTGCAGGGCCTTCTCCAGCTCGGCGTGGGCGCGGGGCGCGCCGCGGTGCGGAACGAGCATGGACGCCGACTTCTCGCCGAGCAGGAACTCCATCCGCCGGTACATCGCCGACTGGAAGCCGGAGCCCTCGCCGAGGGCGCCGCGATACGCGTTGAACTGGGTCGGGGTGAGCTGCCCGAGCGGCCTCCAGGAGGCGTTGAGGGCCTCCAGCTCACGGGCCGAGCGCTTCAGGGCGGCGACCGCCTTCGGTATGTCGTCGCCGCGCAGCGCACCGGCCGCGGTCTCCCACTCGTGGACGACGACCGTGAACCACAGCTCCATCACCTGGGTGGTGACCAGGAACACCATCTCGCCGGGGTCGTCGGAGAGGGTGTGCTGGAGGTGGGTGAGCACGTCCGCCCTGACGTAGTCCTCGTACGGCGTCGTGCCTTCGAAATCGAGATGCGGAGTCTCGGGCTCGTGGGCCTGCTGAGCCTCATGGGACATCGCTGTCTCCTGTTGTGTGCTCCGGGTAGCGGTCCGCCCCTGCCGATTCCGGCACGGGGGCCCCGGTCCCCACCCGCATCCTGCGCAATCCCCACCCCCACCGCAAGCCCCGCCCGCCCCTGCGGCCGGACCCTGCGGCGGAGGCACCGTCCCGGGCCGGACCTCAGCCGAGGGCCTCGGCGGCGGTCGCGGAGCAGTCCTTCAGGAACTGCGAGCAGCGCTCGTGCTCCTCCTGCTCACCGATCACCCCGGCCGCGCGCGCCAGCGCGTGCAGGGCCCTCAGGAAGCCACGGTTCGGCTCGTGCTCCCACGGCACCGGCCCGTGTCCCTTCCAGCCGTTGCGGCGCAGGGCGTCGAGCCCGCGGTGGTAGCCGGTACGGGCGTACGCGTACGACTCCACGACGCTGCCGCGCTCGAAGGCCTCGTCGGCCAGCCGGGCCCAGGCCAGCGACGACGTGGGGTACCGGGCGGCGACATCCGCCGCCGGCGTGCCGCCCGCGAGCAGCTCGCGGGGCTCGGGGTCATCGGGCAGACGGGTCGGAGGCGGGCCCCCGAGAAGGTTCTCGTGAATCGTCATGCCCCCAGTCTCGTACATCCGACGGTGGCCCTCCCGCCCGCACCGCGGTCCCGGGACGAACGGAAAGCCGCGCACGGCGGCGAGGGGACGGGCCGGGGGGTGCCCGCCCGCAGCGGCCGGCGACGAACCCCTCCCACCACCCGGCCCACCCCACCGCCGGCCCGAGGACGGACACCCCCCGGCCCGTCCCCGCCCCCAAGCGGCGCGAGAAGCCACGCAAACCCCACCCCACCCGCACCCACCCACCGGCAGCACCCCCAAACGAAGGGACGCAGGGAACCACACACCCACACCCACCCACCGGCAGCACCCCCAAACGAAGGGACGCAGGGAACCACACACCCACACCCACCCACCGGCAGCACCCCCAAACGAAGGGACGCAGGGAACCACACACCCGCACCCACCCACCGGCAGCACCCTCAAATGAAGGGGCGCGGGGAACTGCGCAAAACCCAACCCCGCCCGCACCCTCAAATGAAGGGGCGCGGGGAACTGCGCAAAACCCAACCCCGCCCGCACCCGCTCACCCACTTCAGGGCACCCCACCCCACCTCACCCGCACCCCGCAGGCCGCGAAGGCCACCCCACCCGCACCCCGCAGGCCGCGAAGGCCACCTCACCCGGACCCCGCAGGCCGCGAAGGCCACCTCAGGCGCCGCCGGGCCCGCTGCCCCTCCAGCGGCGGCGCCGTCACCGCCGCAAACGTGTGGCACTCGGGCCGCCGGCAGTCGGGCCCCGGCCTCCGTACGCTCGCGAAGGCGATCCCCGCACCCACCACGAGGACCCCCGCACACCACGGCATGGCCCGGTCGAACGCGGAGTCGAAGGCGTCCGCGGAGAGGTAGACCTCCGGCCCCATCCCCGCCAGCAGCGGCAGCCCCGCCACCGCGACCAGGCCCGCCGCCCGCGCGGCCGCGTTGTTGATGCCGCTGGCCAGCCCCGCCCGGGCGACGTCCACGGAGGCCAGCACCGTGGCGGTGAGCGGGGCCACCAGCGTGACCATGCCCAGCCCGAGCACGAGCAGCGCGGGCAGGACGTCGGTGAGGTAGCGGGCGTCCGCGCCGACCCGCAGCATCAGCAGCATGCCCGCCGCGCACAGCAGCGGCCCGACGGTCAGCGGGATGCGCGGCCCGATGCGTTCGCCCAGTTCGCCGGAGCGGGCGGAGAACAGCAGCATGAGCACGGTCGTCGGCAGCAGGGCCGTGCCCGCGGCGAGCGCGCTGTACCCGGCGACGACCTGGAGCTGGAGCACGGAGAGGAAGAAGAAGCCGCCGAAGGCCGCGTACACGCACAGGGTGACGAGGTTGACGGAGGTGAACTGGCGGGAGGCGAAGATGTCGAGCGGCATCATCGGGTCGGGCCGGCGCTTCTCGACGTAGACGAAGGCGACACCGCAGACGAGCCCCGCGGCCGCGGTGACGACGACCGCGAGCCCTCCGTCGCGCGCCTCGATCAGGGCGTACGTGACGAGGGCGAGCGCGGCCGCGCCGAGCAGCGCGCCGAGCGCGTCGAAGCGGCTGCCGCGGCTGCGGCCGTCGCCGGACTCGGGGACGTGCCGCAGGGCGACGGGCACGCAGAGCAGGGCGAGCGGGACGTTGAGCAGGAACACCCACCGCCAGCCGGGTCCGTCGACGAGCCAGCCGCCGAGGAACGGCCCGACGGCCGCGCCGATGCCGCCGAAGCCCGACCAGAGGCCGACGGCGCGACCGCGGTCGTCGGGGTGGAAGGACGCCTGGATGAGGGCGAGGGAGCCGGGGGTGAGGAGGGCTCCGCCGATGCCCTGCAGGGCGCGCGCGGCGATGAGCACGCCGGCGTCCGGCGCGATCCCGCAGAGCAGGGAGGCCGCGGCGAACCAGATCACGCCGAGGACGAAGATCCTGCGGCGTCCGTAGAGGTCGCCGAGGGAGCCGCCGAGGAGGATCAGCCCGGCCAGGGTGATCATGTAGGCGTTGACGGTCCACTGGAGGTCGGCGAGGTCGGCGCCGAGGTCGCGGCCGATGGTGGGCAGCGCGACGTTGACGACGGTGGAGTCCAGCAGGGCCATGCTGGAGCCGAGCACGGTGGTGAGCAGGATCCATCGGCCCTGCGGTGAGGCCAGCCGGACATCGGGCATGCCCCAAGTAAACAGCGAACCCGGTGCCGGGGCACCGGGTTCGCGGGTGGCGGGCCCTGCGCGGCAGGCCCTGCCGGGGGCCTGCCGTGGTTGTCGGCCGCCGGGCCTGCCGCGGAGCGCGGCGGCAACGGCCTTACTTGATCTTCGTACCGCTGGAGCGGAGGTTCCCGCAGGCCTGGACGACGCGCTCGGCCATGGAGGCCTCGGCGAGCTTGCCCCAGGTGCGCGGGTCGTAGGCCTTCTTGTTGCCGACCTCGCCGTCGACCTTGAGGACGCCGTCGTAGTTCTGGAACATGTGGCCGGCGACCGGACGGGTGAAGGCGTACTGGGTGTCGGTGTCGATGTTCATCTTCACCACGCCGTTCTCCAGCGCGGTCGCGATCTCCTGCTCGGTCGAGCCGGAGCCGCCGTGGAAGACGAAGTCGAACGGCTGCGAGCCGGCCGGCCGGCCGAACTTGGCGGCGACGCCGTCGTTGAGCTCCTTGAGCAGCTCGGGGCGGAGGACGACGTTGCCCGGCTTGTAGACGCCGTGCACGTTGCCGAAGGACGCGGCGAGCAGGTAGCGGCCCTTGTCGCCGAGACCGAGGGCCTCGGCGGTGCGGATGGCGTCGTCGACGGTGGTGTACAGCTCGTCGTTGATCTCGTGGGTGACGCCGTCCTCCTCACCGCCGGTCGGGGTGATCTCCACCTCCAGGATGATCCTGGCGGCGCGGGCGCGCTCCAGGAGCTCCTGGGCGATGGAGAGGTTGTCGGCGAGGGTCTCCGCGGAGCCGTCCCACATGTGGGACTGGAACAGCGGGTTCTCGCCGCGGGCCACGCGCTCCTCGGAGATCGCGAGGAGCGGACGGACGTACCCGTCGAGCTTGTCCTTCGGGCAGTGGTCGGTGTGCAGCGCGACGGTCACCGGGTACTTCTCGGCGAGGATGTGCGCGTACTCGGCGAGCGCGACCGCGCCGGTGACCATGTCCTTGCTGTACTGGCCGCCGAGGAACTCCGCGCCGCCCGTGGAGATCTGGATGATGCCGTCGCTCTCCGCCTCGGCGAAGCCGCGCAGAGCCGCGTTCAGGGTCTGGCTGGAGGTGACGTTGATGGCCGGGTAGGCGAACTTGCCTGCCTTCGCCCGGTCGAGCATCTCGTTGTAGACCTCGGGGGTTGCGATGGGCATCTGTCCGCTCCTTGTATGTGCGGGTGGGCGTTACTGGTGCTTACGGCCCTGACCTAGACCATGGGGTGGGGGCGACGTCATCGTCGGCCCCATCTTTCCAGACCGGACCGCGAGGTCCAGGCGTGGTCCGCGGAGCGGTCGTGCCCGTGCGGCGTCCGGTCGGGCGGGGCGGGCCGGCGGGCGCGGTCAGTCCAGGCCGAGTTCGTCCTTGGAGTACGCGTACAGGTACGGCACGCCCGCCCCGTCCTGGATCTTCTCCGCGGCGCCGGTGGCCCGGTCGACGATGGTGGCCACCGCGACGACCTCCGCTCCCGCCTCCCGCACGGCCTCCACGGCGGTCAGCGGGGAGCCGCCGGTGGTGGAGGTGTCCTCGACGACGAGCACACGGCGGCCGCTGATGTCCGGGCCCTCGACGCGGCGCTGGAGGCCGTGCGCCTTGGCGGCCTTGCGGACGACGAAGGCGTCGAGGCGCCGGCCGCGGGCGGCGGCCGCGTGCAGCATCGCGGCGGCGACGGGGTCGGCCCCCATGGTGAGCCCGCCGACGGCGTCGAAGTCGAGGCCGTCGGTGAGGTCGAGCAGCACCTGGCCGACCAGCGGGGCGGCCTCCCCGTCGAGGGTGACGCGGCGCAGGTCGACGTAGTAGTCGGCCTCCAGGCCCGAGGAGAGGGTCACTCTGCCGTGCACCACGGCCTTGTCCTTGATCTGCTGCAGCAGCGCACCGCGCGTGCCGGGCTGTGCTTCGTCGACGTCCGTCATGCGGACCAGCTTAGAGCCGCCGCCAGCTCCAGGTCGTGGTGGCCTCCAGCGGCTCCAGGGGGGTGACCAGGCGGGGGAGGGTGTTGAGCCCGTTCGGCGGGCCGGTCTGGGGTTCGACGCACACGGCGGCGTCCTGCTCGTCGTAGACCACGACCCACTGTTCGGGGCTGGTGACCCTCAGCTCCAGCAGGCCCGGCCAGGTGAGGGTCGCGTCGACGCCGCCGGGCATGCCGAAGCAGTCGTCCCAGGGGCCGGGCACCGGGTCGGTGCGGCGGCCGGTGGGCAGGTGGTCGGCGCCGCGTTCCTCCTGCCAGGCCGGGTCGAAGGTGAGGGTCGCACCGATGCCGTCGAGGGTGCGGTTGAACCAGGGATGCCAGCCGATCTGGGCCGGGAACGAGGAGTCGTACGTCTCCACGGCCATGGTGAGGGTCGCGGACTCGGGCGTGAGGGTGACGGCCTGGGTGACGCGGCCGGGGTAGGGCCAGGGTTCGGTCAGGTCGTAGGTGAGGACGGCCTCGTCCGCGGAGGTGCGGGCGACGCTCCAGGCACCGTCGCGGGCGGTGCCGTGGATCGCGTGGGGCGGGGCGTTGAGAGGCATCTGGTGGGTGACGGCGCCGTCGCGGAAGCGGCCGTCGCGGACACGGCCGCACCAGGGGACCATGGGGAAGCAGCCGTAGCGGTCGCCCTGCCGGAGGAGTTCCGTACCGGCGACCCGGAGGCCGCGGATCCGGCCGCCGTTGCCCGGGGCCACCGTCAGGTGCACGTCGCCTGCGGTCAGCGTGATCTCGTCGTTACTCACGGGGGCGACCCTACTCGGGTGATCGCCGTGCCGGGGCGGCGCGGGTGGTCCGGTCACGCGGGAGGCGACGGCCGGGCTGCGGACGGCCGGAGCGGACCCCGGCCGAGGCCCGAGAGCCCGGGTCACGGACCGGCGGCAGCGGACCGGCGGGAAACCGCCGGGAACCGCCCGGGAGCCGGACGACGGGAACCGGACGCCGGGAACCGGACGCCGGGAACGGCGCGCCGCCGGACGGGGCCGCCGGGACGACGGGAACCGGACGACGGGAACCGGACGACGGGAACCGGACGACGGGAGCCGGGACGGCGGGAACGGCGCGCCGCCGGACGGGGCCGCCGGGACGACGGGAACGGGACGACGGGAACCGGACGCCGGGAACGGCGCGCCGCCGGACGGGGGCGCCGGGACGGGCCGCGCCCGCTCAGAGGCGGCGTCTGCGCAGCACCCTGCCCGCGACGATCACGGAGGCGACGACCAGCGCGGCCGCCGGGGCGGCCCAGCGCAGCGTGGTCGCGGTACCGGCCGACTGCGGCGCGGGGACGGGGGCGTAGCGGCCCCTGGGCGGGGCGTGGTCGACCTCCTCCGCGCTGCGGCCGATCATGGTGCGGCGGGCATGGGCGGCCTCGGCGGGGGGTTGGGCGGGAGCGCCGAGGTCGTCGGGGAGGGGCTCCGGCGCGAGTGGCGGGGCTTCGGCGTCGTGGAGCGACGCGGCACTCCGGCCGGCAGCGGGCTCGTCACCGGCCGGCTTCCCGGCAGCGGCCTCCCCGTCACCGGACTCCGCACGGCCGGAGTCCGCACCGCCGGACCCCGCACCGCCGGACCCCGCACCCCCGGACTCCTCGCCGCCGGAGTCCCCGCCGCCGGAGTCCCCGCCCTCGGCCTCTCGGCCGGGCGACTCCCCTCCCGCGGGCTCGGCGGAGGCCTCTTCGGCGGCGGAGTCCCCGGCGCCGGCCCCGGGAGCAGCAGCGTCGGGAGCAGGGGTGGCGGGAGCGGGGGTGGCGGGAGCGGGGGTGGCGGGAGCGGGGGTGGCGGGAGCAGCAGCGTCGGGAGAGGGGGTGGCGGTGTCGGCCTCGGCGGCACCGAGATGCCCGGCGAACCGCTTGAGCAGGCGCGCGACCGCGGTGGCCACGGCGTCGTCCGGCAGGTCGGCGGCCCGGCCGTCGACGGCGCCGGTCCCGCTGAACACGACCGTCGCGCCGTCCTCGCCACCGTCCTCACCGCCGTCGCGCACGGCGACGACGAGGGTGAACGTGACGCTTCCGGTGCCGCGCGACTCGACGGCCTCGCACTCGACGGCGTACGTCCCGTCCGGACGCGCGGTGAGCGTGGCCGTGCCGCGGTAGGTGATGGTGGTGCCGCCGATCCTGACCTTCAGCCGGCCGGCGACGGGCTCGGCGCCCGCCTCCTGGTGGAGCCCGGGTACCGCCCGGGCGACCCGTGCGGGGTCGGCCAGGGCCGCCCGCACCCGCTCGCCGGAGACCGGCACCTGCACCTCTTGCTCCATGTCGTCGGAGCCTACCCAGCAAGGGACCGAAAACAACCGCCCCGCAGGGCCGTATCACTCACTCGCCGCCCCGGGCACCGGGGTCCGCACCCGCCGCCTGCGCACCGGCCGGTGCCGGCCGGTGCGCAGGCGCCCGCTACCGGTCCGCGCGCGCCCCGAAGGGGCGCGGGGAACCAGGCGGCCGGCCACGACGGCTCCGCGGCCGGCCGGCGCCCGCCGTGCCGCGGCACTTCGGCGGAGCGCTCAGTACCGCGGATGGACGAGGGTGGAGGCGGGCGCGCCGGGGACACGGGTGCGGGCGGCGGCCCGCGCGCCGTCGGTGAGGTCGGTGCGGGTGAGGGCGCGGGCGGGACCCACGGGGCCGAGGGCGGGCGGGCGGCGCACCGCGGCGAGGACGAAGCCCCAGTCGTGCTCGCGCGGGGTGCGGGCGGCGGTGGAGGTGCGGTCGGGTCCGGCGGCGAAGCCGGTGGCCCGGCCGTCGACGCGGTAGACGGCGGTGGCGAGGCCCGCGCCGCGCAGGGTCGCCTCGACGGTCCAGAAGACGTGCGGCCGGGTGGCGACCGGTCCGGCGTGGACGACGATGCGGCCGTCGTCGGCGAGAACGCGCCGGGCCAGCCCGTAGAACTCCTGCGAGTACAGCTTGGTGCTGGCGGTGATGCCCGGGTCGGGCAGGTCCGAGACGATCACGTCGTACGCCGCGGCCGGTGCGGTGCGCAGGTGACGGAAGGCGTCGCCGATGTGGACGTGGACGCGCGGGTCGTCGTGGGCGTGCCCGTTGAGGGCGGACAGGGCGGGGTCCCGGCGGGCGAGCCGGACGACGGCGGGGTCGAGTTCGACGATGTCCACGCGGGTGACGCCGGGGTGGCGCAGCACCTCGCGGGCGGCGAGGCCGTCGCCGCCGCCGAGGATCAGCACGCGGGCGTGCGGGCCGTTCATGGCGGGGTGGACGAGGGCCTCGTGGTAGCGGCGTTCGTCGGCGCCGCTGACCCGGAGGCGGCCGTCGAGGAACAGGTCGAGGGGGTGGCCGCGGGTGCCGCCGGTGAGCACGACCTCCTGCACGTCGGTCTGGAGGGCGACGCGCACGTCCCGGCCGTAGACCGCCTCGCGCGCGGCCCGCTCGAAGTCGTCGACGAGGGCGGCCGCGGCGGCGAGGACGCCGAGCACCATGAGGTTGACGAGGAGCAGCAGCCAGCGCGCGCGGCGGGAGAGGTCGCGGCGGAACAGGCCGAGGACCAGGGCGCCGCCGACGACGACGTTCACCGCGCCGGTGAGCATGGCGCTGGTCAGCTGGCCGAGGAAGGGCAGCAGGAGGAAGGGGAAGGCGAGGCCGCCGACGAGGGCGCCGACGTAGTCGGCGGCGAAGAGGTCGGCGACGGCGCCGCCCGCGTCCTGCCGCCGGATGCGCTGTATGAGCTCCATCAGCAGCGGCACTTCGGCGCCGATGAGCAGGCCGGTGGCGAGGGAGAAGGCGACGAGCAGGGTGCGCGGGCCGGCCGCCCAGAGCCCTCCCCAGGAGCCGGTCCAGGCGAACACGGCGTACAGGGCCATCGCGCTGCATCCGCCGACGAGGGCGAGGACGGCCTCGATCGCGCCGAACCCGGCGGCCGCGCAGGGCCTGAGCCGTTTCGCGGCGAGGGAGCCGACACCCATGGCGAAGACCATCACGGACAGCACCACGGAGGCCTGGGTGACGGAGTCGCCGATCAAGTAGGAGGCGAACGCGACGAGTTCGAGTTCGTAGACGAGTCCGCAGGCCGCGCAGACGAAGACGCACGCGAGGACGAGGAAACGCCCCGTGCCCTGCCGTACGGGCAGCGGCGCGGGCCCGCGCCAGGGAGGCGGGGTGCCGGGTGGCGCCGGTGCGTGCGGATCGATCACGACTGCGACGTTACGTCACGGCTCGGGCACGCTTCGTCACCCACACGTGTGGAACTGGGAGTTGGCCGGTCCGGGACGTTTCGCCCGGCCGCCGCGCGCCGACGCCCGGCGCGGGTGCCCGGCCGGGCCCGCCCCCGCCGGCACGGCTCCGGTCAGGCCGCCGCGGCCGGTACGCGCACCCCGACGCGGGTGCGCGTCGCCACCAACTGCCCGTCCTGCGGGTAGGCGTGCCAGGTGCGCCAGTGCACCTGGCCCTCGCACCGCTGGGCCAGCAGCGCGGTGAAGGCGTGCGGGCTGCCGGGGAAGACGCCCGCGAGGCCGTTGGGGTGGTCGGAGACCAGGGCCAGCAGTTCGGAGGCGCGTCCGGCGAAGGAGCCCGGTGAGAGCACTTCGACGCGCGCGGCGAACTCGTACTCCCAGTCGCCGACGCGTTTGGCGACGCCGAGCGGCAGGGGGGTGCTGCTGCCGGGGATGCACGCCACCGTCTCGGAGCAGGTGACCTCGCCCTCCTCCAGGAGCACCTGGTGGGACGCGCCGAGGAGTCTCAACTGGAGCTTCGCACGCTCCAGTTCCAGATCGAGGGTGGCAAGGGCCGGGAGCGGCTCGCGCCCGAGGGCCCAGGCGAGGTCGGCCGCGCGCGTGTCGGTGTAGGAGGTCTTCAGGGTCGTGAGCATGGATCGGCTCCGCTAGCACGCAGAAGAAAGGCGGTGTGGGTCCGGTGCACCCCGGCCGCACCGGAGTTCGGGCCCGTCAGCCCAGTCGGAGCGGGTGTCCGTGGAACGTCCGAGGGGCTGGTCAGGTGGTTTAGAGGGAATCATGAACCGTGGCCCCGCCACAGCGTTTTTACCCAACTTCGTGCGGTTTCCATCCCTCAGAGGGCTGCACAGCTCAACTGTTCAACTACGCCGTACGTCTGAACGGCCACGGCGGCGGCCGAAGCAGGGCGAAAGCGGGACGAAACCGGGACGAAACCGGGATGCGCGTCCACCGGCGGGGGCGCGACGGAGACACGGCGGGGGCGCGGCAGAGACACGGCGGGGGCGTGGCGGGGACACGGCGGAGACACGGCGGGGGCGCGGCGGGGACACGGAACGGACGACGGCGTCCGCCGGGGTCGGTACCCCGGCGGACGCCCGGTGCGGATGCGGTCCCTCGTTCGAAGCTCAGCTGCCCCGTGTCAGCTGCCTCCGCCGCATCCGCCCCCACCACCGCACGACGACCCACCGCCGCACGAGGAGCCACTGCTCCCGCAGGACGAGCCGCCGCCCCCGTCGGAGCCGCCGCCGTGGGAGCCGCCCCCGTGGGAGCCACCGCCGTGGGAGGCACCGCTCGAACAGGAGCCGGCGACGGCGCCGCCGGCCCACCAACTGCCCGAGCCGCTGCCCGAGCCGCTCCCGGAGCCGCCGCCGGAGCGCCGACGGGCACGCGCGGGCGTGTACCCGCGGGAGCGACGGTTCCTGTTCTGGTTCAGCGAGGCGAAGACCGTCACCAGGACCACGACGGCGATCAGCGCCACCAGGATGAAGCCGACCGACACGGCGCCACCCTCCTTCCCACTCCCCCGAAGCGACCCCCCGTGGGTGCCTCGCTCCTTGCGTGTCTCGGACATGCCCACCCCACCGGAGCACCAAAGCAGAGTTGAGCAACATCTGAGGGTCCACCCGCGTCGACAACGCCTGACCTGCACGGACAGGCAGTTCGCGGACCGTCGCACCTCACCGGGCCGCCGCCGGCTCGGCCTCGGGCGGACGGGCCGGCCCCGTGCCGGGCGGCACCCCGGGCAGGGCCGCCGGTGCGGATCGGCGTGGGCCGGTTGAGCAACTCCGGAGGTTGGGCGGAGGATGGCGGGCATGACCTCCTTCGTGCGCCCTGTGCTGAACCGCCGGCTCGACGGGTTCGGGACGACGATCTTCGCCGAGATGTCGGCGCTGGCCCTGCGTACCGGTTCCATCAACCTGGGACAGGGGTTCCCCGACACGGACGGGCCCGAGGAGATCAGGGAGGCGGCCGTGCGGGCGCTGCGCGAGGGGCGCGGCAACCAGTACCCGCCGGGCCCCGGCGTGCCCGAGTTGCGCGCCGCGGTGGCCGCGCACCAGCAGCGGTGGTACGGCCTGTCCTACGACCCGGACACCGAGGTGCTGGTCACGGCGGGGGCGACGGAGGCGATCGCCGCGTCCCTGCTGGCGCTGCTGGAGCCCGGGGACGAGGTCGTCGCACTGGAGCCGTACTACGACTCGTACGCGGCGTGTGTCGCGATGGCCGGCGGCCGGTGCGTGCCGGTCACCCTGCGCCCGCGGCACGCCCCCGGCGAGGCGGCCGGCGGCCGCACCTTCGGGCTGGACCTGGACGAGCTGCGCGCCGCGGTCACCGACCGCACCCGGCTGCTGCTGGTCAACACCCCGCACAACCCGACCGGCACGGTCCTCACCCGGGAGGAGCTGACCGCGATCGCCGCACTCGCGGTGGAGCGGGACCTGCTGGTGGTGACGGACGAGGTGTACGAGCACCTGGTCTTCGACGGGGCCGGGCACGTGCCGCTGGCGACGCTGCCCGGCATGCGGGAGCGCACGGTCACCATCGGCTCGGCGGGCAAGACGTTCTCCTTCACCGGCTGGAAGGTCGGCTGGGTCAAGGCTTCTTCACCTACCTATTGGATGCTGGCCGCGTGAACGTCTGGTCGGGCATCGGCAAGGATGGTCCCGAAGGATCGACGGGTACCCGAGGTGAGGACGGTGGAGACATGGGCGGCAGGCCGCTGCTGAACCGCAGGCTGGACGGGCTCGGGACGACGATCTTCGCGGAGATGTCGGCACTGGCGACAGCGACGGGCGCGATCAACTTGGGCCAGGGCTTCCCGGACACGGACGGGCCGGAGTCAGTACGGGAAGCGGCCGTACGAGCGCTGCGGGACGGGCGCGGCAACCAGTACCCGCCAGGACCGGGCATCCCGGAGCTGCGCCAGGCGATCGCCGACCACCAGCGACGTTTCTACGACCTGCGCTTCGACCCCGACACGGAAGTCCTGGTCACCGCAGGGGCAACCGAGGCAATCGCCGCAGCCATGCTTGCCCTCCTCGAACCCGGAGACGAGGTGGTCGCCTTCGAGCCCTTCTACGACTCCTACGCGGCCTGCATCGCCATGGCCGGCGCGAAGCGCGTACCGCTCACCCTGCGTGCCCCGTCCTTCCGCCCCGACCTGGACGAACTGCGTTCCAAGATCACCCCGCAGACCCGCCTCCTTCTCCTCAACACGCCTCACAACCCGACCGGAATGGTCCTGACCGCCGAAGAGCAGAGCGCCATCGCCGCACTCGCCGTCGAACACGACCTGCTCGTGGTCACCGACGAGGTGTACGAGCACTTGGTCTACGAAGGCACGCACCGCCCCATCGCGACCCTGCCGGGCATGCGTGAGCGCACCGTCTCCATCTCCTCCGCTGGCAAGACCTTCTCCTTCACCGGTTGGAAGGTTGGCTGGGTCATGGCTGACGGCCCGCTCGTCTCCGCCGTCCGGACGGCCAAGCAGTACCTGACCTACGTCAGTGCGGGCCCCTTCCAGTACGCGATCGCCGAAGCACTGCGCCTGCCGAACGCGTACTTCGACGGCTTCCGCGCCGACCTCCGCCGCAAGCGCGACCTGCTCGGCGACGGCCTGCGCGCGGCCGGGTTCGAGGTCTACCAGCCCCAGGGCACGTACTTCATCACCACCGACATCACCCCCTTCGGCGAGAAGGGCGCCTACGCCTTCTGCCGCGCGCTCCCCGAACGCTGCGGCGTCGTCGCCATCCCCAACTCCGTCTTCTACGACGACCCCGACGCCGGCCGCAGCCAGGTGCGCTTCACCTTCTGCAAGAAGGACGACGTTCTCCAGGAGGCCGCCGACCGCCTGCAACGCTTGGCGTCCTGAGGTCATGCCCCTTCGCCGGGAGTGAGACTGGAGCAAGACCGTCACCGGTGTGAGCAGGTCCCGGCTTCCAGGCCGGTCTGCACTCGTTCGAGTGCAGACCGGCCGATCGAACTCGGCAGTATCCAGAACCCCGTAGCGTCACCGGAGTGGAGTCCAGACACGTAGCCCAAGGCGTGCCGCTTGAGGAGTACCAGCTGACGCGTGCGGATCGCCGTCGGCAGGCAGAGGCGGTAGCCATGGCGGACTGGGTGCAGTGCCAGCTGGCCAAGGCACCGCCATGGTCCGACGAAAAGTTCGAGGCGATTAAGGAACTGCTGGGTCCGCCTCCTCACCCCTCGGAGTTCGTGCGCTGGCGCGTGCGCCTGTACTGCGGTCACATCCGCGAGGTCTCGCGCTTGCAGAAGCAGGAACGGCCCGACGGAGGAGCCACTGACCACGCACGCTGTACCGAGTGCGTCCTCGAGCCTTCGGTGATCGTGGCATTCGAACCACATGCCGACGACGGTTGATCACTGACCCGCTCTCTGAGTAGCGGAGTGCGACCGCTCGTTGATGCTCCGCGCAACGCACTCTCGGTTTAGAGCGGTATTCAGTCAAACCTTCACCGATCCAGGCCGGTTGAGTGCATTGTCGCGTTTGCGGTCTGGTGGTTCCGGGACTTCACCATGATGATGCCCGCCGTGTCAGTGAACGGGGGGCGGGAATGGGGTTCGGTCGGGGACTGCGTGTACGACAGGGGCGTGCCCCGGCAGGAATGGTCGACGGGCCCGCAGTGCCGGTTCAAGTCGACCTTGCCGCCTCTGCCGGCGGCGGCCACGGCGAGGTTGACCCGACCACGTCGGAGGTCACAAGGCTGCTGTGCCAAGCCGTCTACACCCGTCCCGACCGGGTGAAGGCCGTTAAGGCGTGGTGGAGCAAGATCCGGGGCAAAGATCAGAAACCGAACAAGCTGCGGCGCAGCACTCGCAGACGCATCTACTTGGAGGGCAGCGATGACTGCCCGCCCCTGGGTGAGCCCATGGCCCAGTGGGTACGAGATCACGTCCTGCACGGGCCGCCGCTGCCTGTTCCGTCGTACGGATTCGACCTTGTGCCCGTCGTCGCGCACAGTCTGCGCGCGCGGAGACGCCGATGGCTGCGGCGAACACTCGTCTTACTCAGGTTGAACTCGTGGAGTCCGGTGGTCTGATTGCGCCGTCGTCCATGGTCAGACCAGTGGGTGGCAGACAGCCGTCGACCAGGTGGGGCCGGTACTGGATCTTCTTCAGCTTCCGCTTGATCACGCGGGTGAGGTGCGCAAGGTCGGCGGCGGCGAAGTCGGCCAGGTGCCGCTTGAGGAGCGACCAGATCCCCTCTGCCGGGTTCAGCTCCGGTGCGTAGGAGGGCAGCTGGAAGATGCGTAACCAGTCCTGGTGCTCCTCGGCAAAGTCGGCCAGCTCCTTGACCAGGTGCACGTTCAGGTTGTCCCAGCACCACACCACCGGGGTGCCGAGCTGGATGTGGGTCATGACGATCAGATCGCGGTACTGGCGCCAGGAGAACGCCTTCGGCTCGCCCCGTCGCCCGTGCCAGATGTGCAGCCTGAAGAAGAACCGGGAGCGGTGTCCGGCGTGGTAGCAGACCACTCCGGCGATGTTGACCCGTCCCCGGTTGCGGCCACGCACCCGCACCACCGGCCGGGCTCCGCGCGGTGCCCAGGTGCGTCCCTTCGGCGGCCTCAGCCCCTGGCCTGCCTCGTCCTCGAAGCAGATGTGGGCGCCCAGGTCCGCCGCGGTCCTTTTACCTGCGGCCACACCTCGGCCTTCCACACCTCGATCGCCTCGTCGTCGCGTTCGATCGCCCTCCGCAAGGGCACCTGCGCGGACCAGCCGTGCCGCCGCAGCAGCTTCCACACACCCTGAACCGTGTACCCGACGCGGAACATCCGCCCGATCAGCAGCTTGACCCGCTTCAGCGTCCACCCCTGGAACTCGTCGTCCCAGCCGTGCGCGAGCGGGCCCCGCTTCAACTCCCGCTCCAGCCGCTCCCATTGCCGGGAACTGAGCCGTTCCACCGAGGCCGGCCCCTTCGAGCGCAGGGCGTCCGCACCGCCCTGCTCCCACTCCCGCTTCCAGCGTCGTACCGACCGCGACGTCACCCGAAGCTCCCTCGCGACGACCTCGGTCTTCTCACCACGAGCAAACCGCTGGGCCGCCTCAAGGCGCACCCGCTCCCGCTTTTCCTGCTCCTTGGGCGTCAGCCCGCCCCCATGCGCGTACCGCATGACGACGTCGTACCGCAACGATCAAGAACCGTCACGACCCACGGACTCCACGAGTTCAACCTGAGTACTCCTCGCCATAGCCGTCGCGTACGAGGCTCCCCGTGCCGCCGTCGTCTGGGGCGGCGCCGTTTTGCTGGCTTGCCTCATGTGGTGGGCCGGGCTTCGGGCGGCCCGCAAGGGCAAGAAGTCGAGGCTGGCGCCCTCGCCCCGTATGGCATACCTCGTTCTGTGTGTGCCCTGGATACTTGCCGTAGTGCCCTACGAGCCGATACGCGGCGAGGCGGTCACCCTGCGAACCGGGTTGCTCCTGCTGCCGTTCGTCCTGCTGACCGGAGCCGTGCTCGTCTGTGCGGGAGATCGCCTCACGGCGCGGGCGGGGTTGTCCAGGATCGTCCGGGACGGCATCGCGTCTGACCGCCTGCCCTGGGCATCGGCGAAGGCCAGGCGCCGGATGGCAATCATCAGCAACGAGCAGACGCGGCTCGAATTGCCCTACGACCATCCGGAAACTTTCGTCGGAGCCGGACGCTATGTATGGGGCGTGGCCGACATCGGTATCCCGCTCAAACCCAAGGACCCAGAGGTATCGATCAAGCACTTCGGCGAGCGGGAACTGCTGCGGCGCATGGGCGACGCACTCAGAGAACTGGGCCGCGGCGCACGGGAGATCACCGACCCCCTGCCCGGTTTCTCCGTCACGGAGATTCTCGGGCTGCCGTCCGAGCTGTGGCTGCGACGGACCCGTGCCGCGAAATTGGAGCTGCCGGACCTGCGCGGCCGGGGCCGCCGGTCACCGTCCAGCGTGCCGGACCGGCTGTATTTGCGGGCGCAGTGCGTCAGTTGGGACGGCCAGGTCGTGGTCACCCTGTTCGCGCATGCCGCACTGGAGGCAGGCGAACTACGGCTTACCCTGCGCCCCCACGTGATGACGCCCCTCTACAACGAGCTGAGGGTGACGGACTCCCCCGTAGGCAAACGCGGAGCGAGACTGTACGGCTGGGTGGTGATGCAGGCCCTGCTCGACTCCGTTCACGGGCCGCTCGCACTATGGCGGTTGCTGACCCGACTCGCCCTCGGTGTCCAGTCGGACGGCGGCCGGGCCGAGGAAAAGGATCCGGTCAGCCTCCGTGATCGGCACTCCACCGAAGAAGTTACCGACATGCACCAGGCCGACGACGCGAAGCGGCACGTCGTCCTCATGCAGACCTGCGTCTTCCGCGCTGTCTCCGCGTACCTCGAAGAGCTGGGCGTCGACACCGTTGCGTACGAGCGCCAGGTGGCCGCGGTCATCACCAACATCCAGGTCTACGGCGACAACAACGCGCCCATCCAGAACGTCGCCGGCAGCGGCATCAGCAATGTCGGCCAGGACAACAAGGCTCAAGGAGGAGGAAGTTGATGGCTGTAGGACGTCGCCGCCCCGAACCGGAACAGGGACACGGCTCGGGTATCAGCATCGGCGGCAACAACATCGCCCCGCTCCAGAACGTGGTCGGGCAGAACATCTCGAACGTCCACCAGTCCGCGTCGGTCGAGAGCCCGATCGTCAGCATGGAAACCGTGCGCGATCTCCTTGCCGCATTCCGCACCGAGGTGGATCAGAACGGATCGGTCCTGCCTAACGCGCAGGTGCTCCGTGCCATGGCGGACTCCATCGACACCTCGCTGACAGCCGCCGATACACCGGCGATTGGGGCACTGCGCGGGGCTGTGCAAGCGTTGCCGGCCTTGGTGGCAGGGACAGTGGTGCAGCAGGGGGGTGACGCACTCGCTCACGCCATTGCCGGATGGCTCAGCTGAGGTGGCGGCTGCGCCAATTCCTGGCTGGTCCGATCGACGATCCCGGTGGTGGGTATCGTCCCGGTCTCACGCGGCAGCTTGCGGTCCGTGCTTCGCAGGCGCAGCCAGCCGAGCCCCTCAGGATCCGTTGCTTCTTCGGCGACCGGTCACTCGCCAACACTCCCTTCACCGTCTTCTCGAGACTCCTCTGGAGCTCGCGGTCATCCGGATCGGAAGCTGCTCAACCCGGAACGGACACGAGGGCCCTCTTACGACGGCTGAAACCACACGGTATCGGCCAATGTCTCGTGAGGTGCCTGAAGAGATGGCGTGGAGTTGCCACTTGGAGGCTTGATCGCTGGAAGGATCGGTGCCTCTGAGTAGCGTGCACACGTGTGCGAATCGAAGTGGCAATGGGGGTGGGGGCGGTATGGCCAGAGGGCCCGAGGTCAGTGAGCGCGTTCGCCGGGAGCTCTGGAGGCTGGCAAATGGCATGTGCCAGCTTTGTCGGCGGGAGCTGGACCCGGGGACTGCCGGACGCACCCCAACGGCTCAGACGGCACACAATGTGGCACTCAGCGATCATGGGCCCCGAGCAGACCCCACCCTGCCGATCGAGGCCAGGAACGCTGCATCGAACCTCCTGTTGTTGTGCTCGACCTGCCACGACATCGTCGACAAGAACAACGGGGCGGCGTACACCGTTGAGGAGTTGTCCAGACTCAAGGCCGAGCACGAGACCTGGACCGCCGCCCTGAGGAAAGCCGGACAGGCGTGGAGGATGAACTACAGCAGCATCGACTACCTCAACGTGCCGAGAGTTGCGATGCTTCCGGGCGGAGATGTCGTGCAACAGGCGGCTCAACGTGCCGGCCTAGACCCGACGCGGCCGTTCTCTGGGCAGGGCTTCGCCCCAGGAATGTTCGTCGGGACCGTGCGTCCCGTCTTCGAGTCGTGGCGAGGGCAGGCTGTTCCTCTCGGCGAAGCTCGTATGGACACGATCCGGCAGGGGATGTACGTGGCGTTCAACGCGCCGATGCGTAGCCGCAACGTGTCCAACCGGCCGTTTCCTCGGCCGCTCACCGGAACATGGCAAGACGACCCCTACCTGTCCTTTCGACTGGACGGACGTACGGTCATGATCCGGTTTGACCCGCAATGGCTCACCACCGCTACCGCCGGCACGGACTTGGTCAGCGCAGCAGCAGAGCAGGCCACCTACGCGGGGATCGGCCTTGTCGTGGGTGAATCCGCCGATGCGATTCGGATCTCCGCGCTGTTCTTCGGAAAGCCGCAAACCGCAGAAGGGGCGTTCATGAAGTACGTCATTCAGGGCGAGGGCAAGATCGCAAGGACAGTTTCTGTCGATGACTTCGAGACAAGGTCGTCGTCGCGCGGGTCGGGATCGCGGCTGATGGGCGCTACTCGTGACCCGAGCAACGATGACGTCACTGTGGCACTGCACTTCAACGAACTTGAGGTCGACCCCGGACAGATCCAGCGTGAGACGTTCCGGCAGCTGATGCGGGTGGTGCCGGAGTTCCGGCGCGATCTAACGGTCGCCGTGGGCACTCTCTTCACCCACTCGGGGCTGACCGGTCTGCCAAAGCCACTTGACATCGCAGCGGACCACTTGGCAGGAGAGCCCAAGGTGTGGTCGACGCACTCCATCAACGGCCTGGGCACTCTGCTGGCGGACGTGGAAGTAGCCTTCGCCCTCGTCCGTGGCGTGCGTAGAGGCCAACTCGATGACCTGCACCAGGCGCTCCTGGCCGGGTCGGAGAGCTACCTCGGGGCGGTCGAGGTGGATCTTCGGCGCCCGACGCACCAGCGTTTCTACGGGGTAAGCCCCCGCTATCGGCTCATCGAAGCGGATCTCCGACTGCTGTACAGCGCCGAGGAGTACTACGGGGAACTCGGCGACTGGGACCACAGACCTCACGAGCTGCTTGATGAGTGGGAATCGGAGGAGATCTTTAAGAGCGTGGCCTGGGAAGAGGACAAGGAACAAAGCGCTGCTGACGAACACCAGGCCGAGGAAGGGATGTTCGGGTGGTTGGCCGTTACCGACCCGGACGAGGAAGCAGCGGATTGACGGTCCATGGCCGCGTAGGCGTACAGCACTCTCCGCTCGCACCTTGCCGTAGACAGATCCTGAGGACCGTGGTCCCCCGTGGCCGGTGGCACGGTGTCGTCCAGGGCGAGCACCCGGGGTAGTCCACGGACTATGGCTCGCACCGTGGTGGCCGTGGCCCGGCCAGACGCAGGTCTGACAGGACTTGGTGAGCCAGTTCGAAGGGCTGGTTGCGGGGGCCGTGGGGTACGGAGGTGGCGGATTCGAAGCCACGCTGTGCGGCGAGGGCTCTGGGGCCTACCAGTCCGGTGAGCCGGTAATGCCGCCAGAGAGGAATCGACGGGCGGGCATCGACCACGATGAGGTCGGGGCGACGCCAGACGACCAGCGCCCAGGCTCCCCCGCCAGAGTCCGAGCCCGAGTCGGCCCAGGCTCCGACCAGGGGCGCATCCTCGGCGGCGCCGACTGCTTCGAGCGCCACCAGCGCGGGGTTGCTGAAGCGGCCGGTGACGTGGAGCAGGAGCTGTCCGTGGCGGTGTACGTCGCGCCCCTTTTCAGTGAGGGACCACACGGCGTCGGCGAGAGGATCGTCTTGGACTACGTCCGACGCGACATCGAGCACGGCGGCCTGGTCGACGGCCGGGCCGAAGGCTGTATCGAGAAGCGTCGTGTATTCCATGACGTACTCGGAATCGACTGCTGGAAGCAGGTGGCCGACCGCTTGGGAGGCTTCGTTGAAAGCGATGGTCTCGGGCGTGATCTCGTAGCGTGGGGCGTGGCTTCGGAGTACGGCGAGGGCGACTGCTGCGAGGCTGCCGACCTGGGGCTCGATCCGCTCGGGGAGATCATTTCGGTTCAGTGCGCGGACGGCCCGGGAAAGCAGCGGCAGCCAGTCGGTTTGTGCCGGAGGCCAGGCGCCGGCCGCAACGGTCCACAGGGTCAGCCGGACGACGAGCATGCGCTCGGGAGGGCCCAGGTGGGGAGCGAGGGCGACAAGGCGCTCCACCCAGCGCCGGTATCTACGGCGGACTTCTTGGTCGGCCTGCCGAAGGTCGGGCAGGGTGGCGGTGCTGCTCGCTTCGGCACCGGCTGCCTCGCGGTCGGGCTCTGCTGCCACGGCCTCCGCGTCATCATCGTCGAGGGCGGCTTCGATGTCGTCGGTGAATCGCTCGTCCCAGGAGACGGGCAGCAGGTCCTGAAAGGGCGTGCTGATGTCGGTGGGCAGGGGGAGCCCCAGCGCGAAGCGCGTGAGCGGATGTCCGACGCGTCCGGCGCATTCGTCCAGATAGCGCTCCCAGCCGTCCTCGTCGCCGTCCAGCGGGGCCGTCGCGACCGCACCGCCAGTGCTGTTGCTCGCGGATACGCCCGCTGGGGTGGGGGTCAGTCCCGTACGGAGGGTTTCCAGGTCGCCCAGGAATCGTTCGGCGAGCCGGGGATCCGCGAACAGGTCGGGTGGCCGTGTCGTGGGGGCCTGGGACTGGGTCGGGGTCATTCGGCGCAGGGCGCGGTCAGGGTCGACGACGAACACGATGTTGCCGAAGCTTGGTACGCCGTCGCCGTCGACTACGACCAGGCGCACACGGCTGCCCGCATCCGCCGGAGCCGTCACCGTCAGCGTGGCCTGTCCGGGCGGGATGTCTGCGATGCGCTCCCATGCCTCCGGCGGTGCTGCCGCCTGAGACAACTCCAGGTGAGCGGTGTCGGAGAGGGGCCGGGCCACGCTGATCTCCAGGCCGTCCGGTACGCGTAGGGCACCGAGCAGCAGCGGCCCACTGCTGGCGATGGGGCGGGGAAGGGGCGGGGCCGTGTTCAGCCGGGCAGCGGGCTCGTCGGTGCCGTCCGGAAGGAGGGTGGCGGTGATGGGGGTGATGATGCCGAGTTCGCAGTTGCCGCCGTCGCCCTGGGAAAGCAGCAGCGCCGCGGCGGAGAGGTTCGGGCTGCCGGTCAGGGCCCACCGCTGCCCCTCGGAGACCCACTCGACGAGTTTCCCATGGCGGTACCGCTAGTCGTTGTCGCTGATGACGCGTCCGTCGTACTCCTTCACCAGGGCGGCGACCGACGGACCGTCGAGGTCACTGAGTCCGGGCTGGTAGGCGAGGGTGAACCGGCTCGGCCGGAAGCGTTCGAGCAGTCGCCGCAGTGCCATGGAGCGCCGGTCGTAGAAGGGCGCGAACACGGCCAGTTCGTCGACGGGCCCCTGCGGCAGCTGATCGATGATTGGCGAACGCAGACTGCTGACGACGCGGACCCGTGACGCCGCAGGTGTCCTGTCGCGGTGGAGCCGGTCCAGTAGCGCTGCGACCCGACCCAGCGCCTGTGGAACTCCGGCGGAGAACCTCACCTTTTCCGGGAGGTCGCGCAGCCATGCCGAGAGCTCCGGAACCGCGGTGGGACTCTGCTCGCCGTCCACCCGCAGAACCGTCCGCAGTTCGGCGTTGGCCTGCCACCCGGCCAGCGTGGTGTTGCCGGAGCCGAGGGCGACGATGGCGTGTTCGGGTCCGGCGAGGACGATCAGCTTGGGATGGAACGCGGCACCGTGGGCGTATGCCAGACCGGCGAGGTAGCTCCGACCGGCCCGCCGGACGGAGCGGGGGTCGTTCCGGGCCATGGAGACGTCTCCCGCCACGGTGACGCGTGCGCCGGTGGCCTGGGTGACGCCGAGGGCGACCTCCTCGAAGAAGCCGAGATCGGCGGTGAAGCTGAGGAAGAGCGCTTCTTCCAGGTTCCGCCCGCCCGTGCGCTCCTCGTCGAGGATGAGAGTCAGAGGCGAGGCGAACACGGTTGGTGGCTCCACCACTCCCGGTGCCGGCGCGGTCTCAGTCAACGAGAGCCCTCCCGCTCCTGGTCACCGACCAGTGCTGGTCGTCGTAGTGCAGCACGCCGCAGGTGGCCAGGACGGTCCCGAGCTGGTCCAGCCGTAGCCCGACGTCACCGCGCCCCTCCTGGCTCGTCCGGTACAGCAGCCCACCCCGCTCGTGCAGCCGGGTCGGTAACCACAACGTGCCGTCAGGACGTCGGCGGGCCTTGGCCAGCGCGATCCGCTGCGACCGCGCCACCAGGTCGTAGGTGAGTCGGCGGGCGACATCGCGCAGTTTCATGGGCCGCGCCTCGTCAAGCCGCCGTTGGACCCATTCCGGGCCGAGCTCGACACCGCGTTGGCCGAGGAACGCGTCCTTGACCCGGCCGGTGAGTTCGTCCACCCGACGGGCACTAGATGAATGAGTCCGATGTCTTCAGTGGTCGTAGGCGATCAGTGATCGTTTGACTGGGGCGCCGGTGGTCCAGTTGTGCCAGATGCCGGCGGCGAGGGCGAGGAGTCGTTGTCCGGTGCGGGCGAAGACTCCGGCCGGGGTTCTGCCACCGTGGTGTTCGAGGCTGAGCTGGCCCTTGAGGGTGTCGATGACGGCTTCGATCCACTGCCGGACCCGGGCGATCTTGCCGTGCCGGACCGGCTCGTCCTTCCGGTCGGGCCGCACGAGGTGGGCTCCGAGGCGCTCGCTGACGAAGGTTTCGAACTCCTTCCCGGCGAAGCCCTTGTCGGCGAGGATCACCTGGCCCTGGCGGACGAGGTGGTGGTCGCGTTCCAGCAGCGCCGCCATCACCTCGCGTTCGCCGATCTTCGGGTTGGCCAGGCACCAGGTGACGGGCATGCCCTCGGCGGTGGTGACCAGGTAGAGGCGCAGGCCCCAGAAGAAACGGGAGTGGCTGCGGCAGTATCCGTAGCTGCCGTGCCCGGCCAGGGCGGAGCGTTTGACGGTCTCGCGGGAGGCCGCGCAGGGCAGCGGGGTGGAGTCGATCAGCCGCAGGTCGTCGTGCCAGGTCGGGACCTGCCGGGCCAGTGCCTCGATCACCTGGCTGATCAGCGGACCTGCGGCGTTCAGGCGCTTGTTGTAGGCGGACTGCTGGGGCAGATAGCGGAACAGGTGCCCCAGCCGGGCGTGGGCGAAGCGGATCCAGTGCCGGGCCGAGGGGAAACCGAGCAGGACCTGGGCGACGGCCAGGCACAGCAGTTCGGCGTCCGTCAGTTTCGGAGGTCGCCCGATCCGGCGACAAGGCGCCACGTGGTCGTCGATGAACACGTACAGTGCCGCAAGAAGGGCGTCCAGGTTTGTCTTCACACACTGACCAACGGGCGCCCTTCGCCATGGTCGCGACCAGCACGGACATCGGACTCATTCATCTAGCGGCGAGCACTCGCAACTCGGCGACAGGCAAGGGCTCACCCGCCCACCGCAGGTCGTGCTCTGCGGGCATCGGCGTTCCGGCCGTGCTCTGCGTCGCGGGAAGGGAGGACAGGAACGCGTCCACCGTCACGTCGGGCAACTCCGCGGCGAAGCAGTCGGCCACTTCCTCGATCGGCACCAGCCCGTCGACCTGTTCCACGAGCCAGGACCACAGGCGGCGCCAGGCTCCGACGGAGTAGTTCCGCAGCACCACTCCGCGCCAGGCGCCGGCCGCGTCGATGCCCCTGGTCACGGGATCGGTGGTCAGGAAGCCGCCGAAAGCGAGCACATGGCCGATGTCGCGAGTGAAGTATCGGACGGGATGTGTGGCGACCACACGAGCGAGAAGTTGAATCGTCTGGCGCCGTGTCGCCGAGCGGGAGCCTGCTTCGGCTGGCGCACCGGGGGCGCACATCAGATTCGCCAGCCACGCCCCGTCAGGATGCTCGCCGCCCATGCACACGCACAGCCGGTCGCCGAAAGAGGTGAGATCATCCACGTTCAGCGTGTCCTCGGCGGCGAGTTCCAGCAGCCCGTCCAGTCCGGCTCGTAGTGCCGCCGCCTCCAGCCGCAGTCCGGGAACCGGCATAGGCCCCGCACCGAGGATGCCGAGCGCGACCTCGGATCCGGCGTACGGTCCCCAGAACCCCCACGAGTTGCGTACGTACCCGTCCTTGCCGGGGACCTCGGCCTCGGACATGGTGACCGTCCCGGAGTGCAGCCGCCGGGCAAGGGCATCGACCCCATGAGCACGCGGCAGCCACTCCAGAGCCTGCGGATGATGCGCGAACGACACGGCAGCCAACGCCACTTCCGCGCGGCGCAGCAGAGTCTGGGCGGCCGAGGCCGTCAGGTTTTCCGCATCGGCTTGCGCCGCGACCAGCCCGTGCAGAGCGTAGTAACGCGCATGCGGGGTCAACGTGGTCACCCCTGGCACCAGGTGATCGACCATGCGCCCCACATGCCGCTCCACCGAGAGCGGATAACGGCCCGCGGCGACGTCAAGCCCCGGACGACTCCACCCTGGCCCCTCTACACGCCCCAAGGCGGTCCCGCGCCCTCCTGGGGTGCCTACCTGCTCAGCCATCGGACCGGAAGGAGCCAACCGGGAACCGGTTGGTGACTCTTACTGCGCACGCGAGCCGACTTCCAGCCGGTGCGGGCGGCACCACCATCGTCGTGCGCCATTCCTTCGCATCTGGCACACCCGTATCGCGCTTCTTCATGCCCTGCTGCCCATCCCCAGTGCCGCCCCAGCGGGCGACTGATCAGTAAGTCTGACGCATCCTCAGCCGCCGTTGGGTGGGCTGGTGGACATCCGCTACGAATCAAGCAGCCGGACTGTCGCTCGATGCCGCAAGTGCCGCGCCGTAGCGTGTGCGGCAGTACACGGGGGAGAGAGCAGGCTTCGTATGCGCAGTCAGCCTCCGCTCAGCAGATACCGCCGTTCTCTCTTTCCGGCATGCTTGTCTGCCGTGCTACCCGCCCTCCCTCATCCTTGAGCAATGCTCAAGACCTGTGGATCGACCCCGGGAGGAACGCGGAGGGCGTACCTTCCCGAATGATCCTTTGATGGTCACCGAGTAGGCCCGCGTTCGCAGCGCGGGTCGGGAAGGCACGCCCGTGCTCAGCGTAGTCAATGCCGATGGTTCGACCGAGTCCGGCTCCCTGATCGACGAGATCGTCCGTGAGGGCGCCCGGCGGATGCTCGCCGCCGCGCTGGAAGCCGAAGTCAACCAGTACATAGCCGAGTTGGCCGCCGAGACGGATGAGGCCGGGCGTCGCCTGGTGGTGCGCAACGGCCGCCACCGGCCCCGCACTGTCACCACCGCGGCCGGTCCCGTCGAGGTCACGGCCCCGCGCGTGAACGACAAGCGGGTGGATGCGGCCACCGGCGAGCGGATGCGGTTCTCCTCGAAGATCCTGCCGCCGTGGTGCCGCAAGTCGCCCAAGGTCAGCGAGGTGCTGCCGCTGCTCTACCTGCATGGACTGTCCTCGGGGGACTTCGTGCCCGCGCTGGAGCAGTTCCTCGGCAGCTCGGCCGGGCTGTCGCCGGCGACCGTGACCCGGCTGACGAAGCAGTGGAGCGACGACCACGCCGCCTTCCAGCAGCGCGACCTCGCCGAGTCCGACTACGTGTACGTGTGGGCGGACGGGGTGCACCCCAAGGTCCGGCTCGGGCAGGCGCACTCCTGCGTCCTGGTGCTGATGGGTGTGCGCCTGGACGGCACCAAGGAACTGATCGCGCTGGCCGAGGGGCTGCGCGAGTCCACCGAGTCGTGGGCCGACCTGCTGCGCGACTGCCGCCGCCGGGGCATGCGCGATCCCGAACTGGTCGTCGGCGACGGCGCGATGGGTCTGTGGAAGGCGCTGGCCGAGGTGTTCCCGGCTGCCCGCCACCAGAGGTGCTGGGTCCACAAGGCCCGCAATGTCACTAACGCCCTGCCGAAGTCCGCACAGCCGGGCGCGACGAAGGCGATGCAGGAGATCTACAACGCCGAGGACCGAACGCACGCCGAGAAGGCGATCGAGGCGTTCGCGCGCACCTACGGCGCCAAGTTCCCCAAGGCCGTCGCGAAGATCACCGACGACCGGGAGGAACTGCTGGCGTTCTACGACTTCCCGGCCGAGCACTGGATCCACCTGCGGACCACCAACCCGATCGAGTCGACCTTCTCCACCGTCAAGCTCCGCACCAAGGTCACCCGCGGGGCAGGCAGCCCGGCCGCGGCCCTCGCGATGGTGTTCAAGCTCGTCGAGTCCGCCCAGGCCCGCTGGCGCGCGGTCACCGGAGCCCACCTCGTCGCCCTGGTCCGCGCGGGCGCCACGTTCGAAAACGGCGTCCTGGTCGAGCGCGCAGAGACCGCCGCTGCCTGATCACGCGTCACCCGAACCACAACTCTTGACAATTGCTCCTCATCCTTTCGATCTGCCTATTGAGGTTGCGGACCTGGGTCGACTCGGGACCGAAGGCATCAGCCAGGAGGGGGCGGATGGCCTCGAGTTCGGTCAATGCCTCGTCAGTACGAGCAGCGGCTGCCAGCATCTGGGCGATGACGAAGCGGGTTTCGAGCACTTCCTCTGGCTCTTTTTGTGGCACTGAGCTCAGGGCGTTCAGAACGTAGAACCTCAGCTGGGGAAGGGCTTTATCGGGCTTGCCGATCTCAGCGTAGGCATGTCCTGCGTGGTAGGCGCAGTCGAGGACATATGCGTCATTTGGTGGCAGATGTCTGCGGTAGTCGCGTCCAACTGTGTCGAAGAGGGAGGCGGCCCGCGTGTATTCCCCAGCGTAGAACAGCGCGGCAGCCAAGAAGTGACGCAGTTGCAGCGCCAGAAACTGATCGTGCCCGGCGCGTTCAAGGCCGTCCTCGAGGAGGTTGATCGCCTCGGACGGCCGGTCATCGTCCAGCAGCACACGAACGTTGTCCCTGAGCCGTTCGAACTCGGCTTCGGTGAGTCTGGTGCGGGAAGACTCTTGGACGCGGCGCTTCGCCGGCGCCAGCAACGGTCGACGAAACGGTCGGGTCGGGTCGCGGCTCTCATCGCTTCCGGCGAGCCCGCTCGCCGTCGAGGTAAGGGGAACAAGCGCTTCGTAAACCACCTCGGCGGACGGTCGTATGCTCGGGTCTTTGGCCAGCATCGACGCCACCAGAGCGTCCACGGATTCCGAGATCTCGGAGCGGCGTGCCCTCACCGACGGCGGAATCGACTGTAGGTGGTGAGCACGGAGCGGAACATCGCTCGAGGCGTGGAAAGGCACATCGCCTGTGAGTAGCTCACACAAGAGGCAACCGAGCGAATAAATGTCGGATGCGGACGTCACCGCTTGGCCGAGACACTGCTCCGGTGACATGTACGCCGGTGTCCCAACGGTCCTGTCAACCTGCGTCAGCCGCGGCAGCGCTCCTGCTCCGCGGAGGATGGCGATACCGAAGTCGAGTACCTTCACCAAGCCGCCGTCGACGAGCATCACGTTGGCCGGCTTGATGTCACGGTGGACGATGTCGACCCGATGGACGTCGGCCAGCACAGCTGCGATCTGTGCCGCGATCGCAGCGGCCCAATTCAGGCTCGGAGGCGACTCCCCGTAGTCCGTGTGATCGAGTGTTGCCTCCAATGTGGAGCCACGTAGCAGCTGCATGACAAGCCACAGTTGCGTGGTGCCGTCCGACGCTGCTTCGACGCCTGTGTCATAAACAGCTGGGGTACCGGGATGCTCCAACTGGGCGGTGGTACGAATCTCGCGCAGGAACCGTTTGCGATCTCGCTCCAGCGCATCGAGGATTTCGACTGCCTCCGGACTGTCCGGCGCGGCGGGAACGGAGCCTGGAGAGGGGGGACGCAAGAGCTTGATCGCCACCCGCCGGTCCAGACGTTCGTCGTAGCCGTGAAAGACCTCGCTCATACCGCCACGGCCAAGCGACCCGTCCACTCGGTATCGCCCGGCAAACAGCCGTCTTGCGGCCGGTCGCGCCGTCTCTTCCGTCACGCTCCGCCCCTCCCAAGGAGTGGGATTTGCCCCGTTAATTCGCCTGGGGGTCTACTTGCTGGGGTGATCATTGGTCGCGCGCCTGTCCGCCGGTCTCCCGGTTCATCTCGGCGCGCAGTCGTGCTAGGGCCTCGTCGCGAACGGGTTCCGTGATGATGCGGTAGGCGCGCTTCCGAGCTGCTTCCTTGATCGCCTTGCGAAACTCGTTGTTGTCGAAGTACAGCTTCACGAAATCGGTATTGCGTTCGGCGTTCTCGGCGACGATGTCGTCGAGTCGGTCATCGGCCACCTGCCCGAAACGGGCTTCGTCGTTCATGAGGGCGATCTGTTGCATGCCCGTGTCCTCGACCAGGCCGACGACCTGTTGGTAGACGAGGATCTGGTCGGAAGTGCCGAGGTCCAGCCCGAACCGGTCGTTCAGCTCTTCAATGATTTCCGACAAGGGCTTCGTCTCCGGCTCCCGGAAGCCGCCGCCATCAGCGGCATGCCCGCGCACGTCTCGGTCGCCTACGGCCGTCAGCGAGACGTTGTGCCGCCCTGTGAACTCCAGCCGGAAGTGACTCAGGTCCGCATCGCCTATGTCGACCGACGTCGATGGCCTCCCAGGCAGCCGGATGAGCAGGACCCTCCCGTACTGGTAGAGCCGCTCCAGGTCCTTATCGCCCCAGTCGACGATCTGGGCGATGAGGCTGTAGGCACGGACGTAGTTCTGCAGAGCGGACCGGAACCCTTCCCTTTCGTCCTCGGAGTCGAGGGCGACGAAGCGGTCAATCGCTGGCTTGAGGTACTCGTGCAGTTCGGCATGCAGCTTGCGCTCAGCGGCCTCCGGCATCCGACCGGGCCCGGCCTGGGCCAGGACCCTGATGAATGCCTCCATTTCGGAGGCGACCAGCAGCGCGTATTCCATCACTTCCCGCTGCTTAGTGTAGAGCAGGTTCGGATCGCTCGGTTCTGTGATCGTCGTCTCGAACCAGTCCTCGAATGCAGCCTGGATGTCGGCAGCCTCATTGACGAAGTCCAGGATGTGTACGTCGTCCTGCGACTTCATCGCATGGATCCGGTTGAGCCGGGAGAGCGTCTGCACGGCGGCAACCCCGGTCAGCGGCTTGTCTACGTACATCCCGCACAGCAACGGTTGGTCGAAGCCGGTCTGGTACTTCTCCGCGACGACTAGCAGTTGGTACTCATCCTGGTCACGTGCGACTACCTGTGGGTCATCCGCCTTGGTGTAGCCGAACCGGTCCGGCAGCTGGCTCTCCGGGAAGCCGTTGAGCTGCGCTTCGGTGAACTCCAGACCTGCCACCTCGTCCTTGAGCTGACCCGAGAAGGCGACAAGCGTCCCGCAGTCGGTGAAGCCGCACAGGGCGACGTAGTTGCGGATCGCCTGGTACAGGTCGAGTGCATGCTGCCGGCTGCCGGTGACGACCATCGCCTTGGCGCGGCCCCCAAGCCGTCCGGCGATGTTCTCGCGGAAGTCGTCGACGATCAGCTTCGCTTTCTGCTCCAGCGATTTCGGGTGCTGCTCGGCGAAGCGGACCAGCTTCGCCTTTGCCTTTGCTTCGTCGACGTCAGGGTTGGAGATGCGCGATTCCACCTGTTCAACGGCCGCGTTACGCAGCCGCCATTTGGTGTCGTACGTGATGTAGTTGGCCAGCACGTCGAGGATGTAGCCCTCGTCGATAGCTTGCCGCATGGAGTAGATGTGAAAGGGCACGTGCATGCCCTGCTCACCGGTGCGCGGGTTCACCCGCTCCGAGTCGAAGGTGCCGAACAGCTTCAGTGTCGGCGACTTGGGGGTGGCGGTGAAGGCGAAGTACGACAGGTTCGGCTGCTTGCCACGAACGCGCGTCATGTACTCCGCGTCGTCCTCGTCTGCCTCCCGCGGTTGTGCATTGGCTCCGAGCGCCTGCTTGAGCAGGATCGCCGACTCTCCGCCCTGCGACGAGTGAGCCTCGTCGATGATGACCGCGTAGCGCTTGCCAGCCAGTCCCATTTCGGCGATCTTCTTCAGCACGAACGGGTACATCTGTAGCGTACTGATGACAATCTTCGACGTGGAGTCATCGAGCGCCTTGGCCAGCTGGGTCGAGTCCTCGTCGATCTTCTTGACGACGCCGGGCGTGTGATCGAACTGGAAGATTGTCTTCTGTAGCTGCCTGTCGAGAACAATGCGGTCCGTGATCACGATCGTCTTGTGGAAGACCGGCTGGTTGCTGGCGTCGAAGAGGTTGGAGAGGCGGTGCGACAGCCAGGCGATGGTGTTCGACTTACCCGAGCCGGCTGAGTGCTGGACCAGATAGTTGTGCCCTGCGCCGTTCGCCTGTGCGTGCGCCACCATCTTCTGCACCGCGTCCCACTGGTGGTAGCGCGGAAAAATACGGGAAGAGGTGTGCGGGTTCGCCTTCGCACCTTTCTTGTCTGGCGCCTTGACGTGGACGAAACGATGCAGGATCTCCAGCCAGTTGTCGCGCTGCCAGATCTGTTCCCAGAGATAGGCGACGCTGTAGGAGCCTGGGGCGGCTGGGGGGTTTCCGGCGCCCCCGGACACCCCTGGACCATTGGAGCCGATGTTGAACGGCAGAAACTCCGTATCACGGCCGCGCAGACGGGTGGCGATGAAGGCGCGATCCGGATCCACTGCGAAGTGGACGAGAGCCCGCTTGGCGAAGAACACCTCATTCGGGTCGCGGCGGCGGTACTGAGCGATGGCGTGGTCGGTGTTCTGGCGAGTGTTCGGGTTCTTCAGCTCAACGGTGGCTACGGGAAGGCCGTTGACGAAGAAAGCCATGTCGAGCGATAGAAGGGGGTCTCGCGCGCTGTAGTGCAACTGCCGCGCGACTGTCAGCACGTTCGCGTTGTACTCGGCGAGTGCGTCGGCAGCCAGGGTGTGGCCGGGCCGGAAGTAGGCCAGGTCAATCTGTACCCCTCGGTCGCGTACGCCTTGGCGCAACACGTCGAGAACGCCGCGCGCGTCAATCTCGGTGGCGAGGCGCTGTGCGAACTGCCGCTGCGTAGTGGACTGGTCACCACCGTACAGCTCGATGAGTCGGTCCCAGCTCTTCTGCTGTGTGGCGCCGATGAATCGGTACAACTCGCCGGTGTCGATGCCAAGCTCGGCGTTGAATGTACCCTGCGCCGACGACCAGCCGCGCGTGAGTAGCTCGGCCTCGACACGGGACTCGAAGATGGACTCGGTATGGGCCCCAGGCGTCATACGGCACTCCCATGCAGAGACCGTCCGCTCGCGGTCGTGATGTCGAATTGGCCGGTTACGGCGGCGGTGATCAGGGCTTGGCGACGTTCAGTCAGGGTTGCGGCGAACGACTCCAACTTCGACTTGAGTCTTTCTTGGCCAGCTGTTTCGCTGACGATCTGTTTGACGATCTGGGCCTGTTCGTCTCGAGGCGGTACGGGAGCGCTCAACGCCAAAAAGGACTCTGGGTATAGGCGCAACCTGGAAGTCCAGACCCCCTTGGAGAACCTCGTCATCTCGGTCACGTACTCCGGGGTTCGGACCAAGAAATCAAGGTACTGGGCATCCATTACGTCCGAGGTAATTCGGTAGATGCCATAAGCGGGGCTGAGGATTCCCGGATATCGGGATACGCCAAGAGCGCCCATCCATGCCCAAAGTGTGTTGATGACGAGGTCCCCGGGCTGACAGCGCTTGTATCCAACCATGCTTTCCGCCAAGAACATGTTGACGTCCTTCTCGGACCGAGGTGTAACACCGGTCAGATGGGAGACGGAGAGAAGCTCCTCCCCTCCCGTATCCGACAGGTCCATAACCTCGCGCATGAATGTCTTGTTGCGCGCCAGGCGCCAGGCCGACGGGATCAGACCGATCGGGCCGATGGAAGAATCGCGCTTATCTCCTTCGCGATCTCGGCCATAAACAAGGTGCGAGGTCACGGCGACTCGCCGCTCTCCGATAACTTCGATCATCCGAAGTTGATCGCACGACAATCGATCGATCCGGGCCGTCTCGACGTCGAGAAAATGAGCGATGCGGCGCTGTTCGTCTAGAGGTGGAACCGCGATTGGCGCCCCTGCAAGACGTTCGCGATTCAACTCAATCTGGTTGGTAGCGCCGACAATCAAGGCCGAGTACATGTAGCCTTGGAAGGCTGTTGAACTAAGCCAGTAATACAGGTACCGGGGATCGATGATATTCCGATCGGCGCGCGCAACAGTCACGTGCCCATCAGCGACGCATGCAAGGTTGTTCGGCTCATCGAAAAAATAGCCCACACGTCCCAACGTGCCGGTTCCTGTTGAATTGATCAGCACGTCGTCTGGAACGAGATACCCCCTCAGTTTCTGGGGGTTTCCCTCATGGTTGTGGAAGCGTGTTCGTTCCCAGTCGATACCGGTTGCCTGATTGGCGGCCTGGCTAACGGCTCGAACCGGACCGTCATCGACATAGTCAGGTGCCGTGCCTCGATTAAGGAACGTCGTTGCGAACTTGAGCGGTGACCAGGACCACGATTCCGGCAACGTCATATCAAGCCCTGTACTCACCCTGTCACCTCACCAAGCAGCTTCTGAATCTGGACCTCAAGGTCACGCAGTTCGGCATCAATGCCCGCCAACGGCCGCGGCGGCGCGTATACGTAGAAGTGACGCGTGAACGGAATCTCGTAGCCGACCTTCGTCTTGTCGTAGTCGATCCACGCATCCGGGACGTGCGGGGTGACCTCGCGGGCCAAGTAGGCGTCGATGTCCTCATCGAGCGGGACGTTCTCGTAGTCACGCAGGTCCGGATCTGGCAGCACGGACCCATCCTTCGCCTTTTGTACTTCGCCTTCGGGGTCGGACACCGAGACCGCACTCCAAAGGCCCTTCAATAGAGGTGCCTTGCTCGGCCAGGCCGCGCCGGTCTCCGCAACGGCCGCATACAGGGCATCCGTCGCGTCCTGCTTCGTCCACCACACCGAGCCAACGGACGGGCGCAGGGCTTCCACCAGTGCATCGCGTCCCTCCCACTTGGCGAGCGCCTTCGAGTTCTCCAGCGTGTCCAGGGTGTCCTCGGTGATCTCGAAGCGCAGCTTGAGTGGGCGCTCGACGGTGATGCGGCGGTAGCCGAAGTCGCGAGTGCCGAAGATCTTCACCTTGCCGTGATCCGGGTGCTGGGCGTCAGCGGCCACCTTGACCGCATCCACGTACAGCTCGGTGATGTGGTTGATTTGCGCGTCGGTGATCTGCTTGCGCTTGTCTCCGAGGGACCTGCGCATCTTCTCCCACTGGTCGCGGGCATCGAGCAGAATCACCTTGCCGGCAAGCTCCTTGGGTTTCCGGTTGGACAGGATCCAGAAGTACGTCGAGATACCGGTGTTGTAGAACAGTTGGTCCGGCAGGGCGACAATGCCCTCAAGCCAGTCGTTCTCCAGGATCCACTGGCGAATGCGTGACTCGCCGGACTCGGCACCACCCGTGAACAGCGGAGAACCATTGAAGACAATCGCCAGCCGGGCGCCCTTGCCCTCGATCGGCTCCATCTTCGAGATCATGTGCTGGAGGAACAGGAAAGAGCCGTCGTTGATGCGAGGTGTGCCGACGCCGAAACGGCCAGCGTGACCGAGTTCCGCCTCAGCCTCTACCTCATCCTTGACCTTCTTCCACTCCACGCCGAAGGGCGGGTTGGCCAACATGTAGTCGAACTTCTGGTCCGGGTGGCCGTCGTCGCTGAAAGAGTTGCCGTAGTGGATGCGACCGCGCTGGTTGCGCATGAGCATGTCTGACTGGCAGACCGCCCATGACTCGGCGTTGACCTCCTGGCCGAACAGGTACACCTCGGCCTTGGGGTTGATCGACTTGATGTGGTCCTCGGCCGCGGTCAGCATGCCGCCGGTTCCGCAGGCCGGGTCCAGGATGTTGATGACCTGGCCCTCGCCGGCGACTGTGTCGGCGTCCGGGGCGATCAACAGGTTCACCATCAGCTTGATGACTTCGCGCGGGGTGAAGTGCTCACCGGCGGTCTCGTTGGAGTCTTCGGCGAACCTGCGGATCAGATGCTCGAAGA
This sequence comes from Streptomyces sp. B8-7, assembly GCF_058833805.1. Classification (NCBI taxonomy): domain Bacteria; kingdom Bacillati; phylum Actinomycetota; class Actinomycetes; order Kitasatosporales; family Streptomycetaceae; genus Streptomyces; species Streptomyces sp. B8-7. The sequence continues at coordinate 421,654 of NZ_JBYRRL010000004.1, forward strand.
CGTAGCCCATGTCGTGGTTGGACAGCTTGTCGAGGTCGCGCATCTCGGCGAACCTGCCGACGACCTTATAAAGGATCTTCGCGCTTGCCAGTCTGGTGATCTCGTTGTCCAGATCGAAGCGGGCCAGGATCCTGCGCACGTTCGGCGAGAAGCCGTTGATGTAGTCGCGCAGGTTCTTAGCGGTGCTCGGTGCGTCTGCGGCGATTGTTGTGAAGTCCTGGTCGGAGGTGTTGTAGAACGGCAGCTTGGCTGCGATCTCCAGCAAGCGCTCCTTGTTCTGGACGTCGAGCGAGGCGTCTCGCTTGCGGACGACTTCCCGCGTTGGTGCCATCACGGCGTCGAGGCGGCGCAGAAGTGTGAACGGCAGGATCACCTGTCCGTACTCATGGCGCTTGTAGTCGCCGCGCAGGAGATCGGCGACCGACCAGATGTCGCTTGCCATCTTGGAGTGCGTGGGTCCGGATGTCACAGCTTGCTCGTCTCACCTTCGGTTGTGTGGAGGGCATCAGTGTTCTTCAGCGAGGACCGGTCCGGGGCCAGAACGCCGACAGTCAGACCATGAATGGTTTGGTCGATCACGTTCGCGCTGACCCTTGACAGCGCCGACAGCGCCTCCTGTAGCTCCTGCAAGCGGCGGAACGCGTCGCCGTAGCGTCGCTGTTCAGCCAGAGGTATACGGGGGATGCGGCACCGACGCAGGTCGTCGCGGCTGAGTACGCCGAGTGTGTTGGTCAACGGCACTGAGTTGGCGTCGGTCTGCAGGAAGGTAGCGACGAAGTGTGCGTCCAGGCGGTCCGCATCCAATTCCACAACCTGTGCGATACCGAGTCCGTCTTGCTCCGTACCAGTCGCGACAACTGGTGGCCGACCAAGGGTCCTCACGAGCAGGTCTCCGGTTCGGGGAGAGGTGTCACGAGAGTGAATCGTCAGTGCTCCCACACGTTCCAGTTCGCCAATGGTGACATGGGCGTGGACGGGTGGCGACGCGGTGGCGGCAAAGGATGGCATGCCACGTCGGCCTACCTCGGAGTAGAGAGTCCGCAACCGATCGGTCATACGAACGAGGTCGTCGGCCCCAGCTTCAACCCGCGCGGCAACGTAGCGGGAAGGCCGCAGATCGACGTCACCGTCGAGTAGCTCCAGCCGGGGAACGGCACGGGAGACGCTCGGGTCAGCATCGGTGAAGAGCTCCTCCCAGGCTGCGTGTTCGTAGGGAACATCGGCTGCATCGCCCAACCTAGATAGGTCGATCATGCGCACAACCGCAGGGGCCGCTGAGTCGTAGGGGCGTTGCAGAACCCAGAGGTATACGTCGGTGCTGGGCAACGACCCCATTGCCTTGGGCAGTGCGATCACGTCCCGCAGGACGCCGGAGCGCACCAGTCCTGCCCGGATGTCACGTCCGGACGGCTGGATGCAGGTACGTGGCGAGACAGCAACGACGGCCACACCGAGCGGGCGCAGGTGCGCGTAGCAGTGCTGCAACCAGGCCAGTTCGCCGTCGCGTGGTGCTGGGGTACCGAACTTCCAGCGTGGATCCGTAGCGAGCTCCTCCGACGGCCACTGCGGGATGTCGAAAGGGGGCTCGCAGATAACGGCTCTGGCTACGCCCAGATAGGCACCGAGGCGGTTGTCCAGCAGGGAGTCTCCGGTTTGGATCTCGTATGGCACACCCCGAGCGCTGTGACGCAAGCTCAATGCCGCAGCTGAGGCCGCCGATTCCTCAATCTCCTGACCGACAAGCTTGACGTGGTCTCCGAAGCGGTCGGCAACGGCTGTTAGCGCTGTCGCGTCGGAGCACGCGGGATCGAGCACGATGTGCGCGTCGGCGTTGTTGACGTCCACGGGTTCTTCGCTGGCCGTCGAACGCGGTAGGAGCGACACCATCACCCTGGCCAGCAACTGTCCCGAGGTTAGGTCGGCGATGGCTCGCTCCTGGGGCACTTGCTGAACATGTCCCGCCAGTTCGTCGCCCTCACCTTCCGGCGACTGCGCGGCACCGTCGATGCGTTGGGTGCCGGTCTCGGTTTGGCCCGCCGTAGTCAACTGGTCTGCCTTACCTGTCGACTTCAGCCATGCCTCGATCGCGGCCCGAGAGAATTTCGGGCTGCCCGGGCTACCGCCGACAGGCTTCGGAAATTCCGGATAACGGCGCCGCCAGTTCGACACGGCGGCACGGCTGACGCCGGCCAGGCGTGCGATCGCGGCCGCTGTCATCTCATCGCGCTCGTCCGGGCTCATGGGGCAACCATAGCGGCACACCTTCGCGACGGCAAGCATGTGTGAACACTGTTGACAACTGGCACCTGTGTACACATCCTGAGAGTGCGGACCCGCAGGGACCACTCGAAGACACAGGAGGCCCTCGTGCACCACCAGCGCATAGCCCGCGTCATGCACCGAGCCCATCCGCCTCGCCCTCAGCGGCAGATTTCCTGCGGCAAGGTCTGGTTCGCCGACCGGATCGCGGCGGATCTGGTTCTCGCCGTCATCCGGTCGCGTGGCGAGGCCCGCGCCAAGGAGCCGGTGCGGTCGTACCACTGCTCGCGCTGCCATGGCTGGCACCTGACCTCCGCCCCGCCGCGCCGTGATCACTCCGCAGCGCCGAAGGTCACTCGCAGTCACTGATCCAGCGCTCCGCCCTCGCATTCCCGAAGAGCTCGACCCTGCCTTGAGCCATCGCAGCAATCGCGTTGCACTGCGCAAGGCGCCGCCCCGGACCGGCAGGGCTCTCCATACCCATACGTCTTCATCACCGCCCACCCAGGGAGTGGCGCCATGGCAGCCAGCACATCCAGTACTTCCAAGCGGACCCTCTACAGGCTCAGGAGTGTCGCTCCGACCGTTGACGCGATGTTCGACGCCCTGGACCTCAACCAGTTGGAGAGGGTCCACGCGGATTTCGACTTCCCCGAGAACCTCGGTGTGCCGACGGTCCTGGTCACCGGCAGCTTCGAGCAGCCCGTCGCGAGCTGGTGCGACGAGATCTTCCGTACGACGGGCATCGAGGTGTCGCGGCCGGTCAACCGCTCGGCCGGACTGCTGATGCTCGCCGTCGACGGCGAGGTGTACGCCATCGGCTACGACCAGGGCTTCCGCCTGGTGCCCGACAAGCTGAAAGACCACCGCTTCGGGCTGAGCTTCGCGTCCCGCCGGGTGGACCCCGGGAAGATCCGGGACCTGGTGTCGCACACCCCGGGCGGAGGGCGCACCGACATCACCCTGATCCCGAGCGGGGCCTCGGTGTGGAGCCTGGGCATCGTCGAGCACGCCCAGATCGTGCGCCGCCTCGGCGGCCACCTGGACGACATCCCACTCACCATCTCCCGGGACAACCCGGCGAAGATCTCCAGCGCCGAGGGCGGTGCCGGTCTGCGCTTGCGGCTCGGTGTGGAGGGCGCCGACCTGATTGCCGACATCCGTGCGATCGCCCGTGTGCTGCGCGAGGAGAAGCCGAGCCCGGAGCTGGAGTTCGTCGAGCACGTCGTGCCCGTCGATGATCCCGGTCTTCTTACCCGCCTGGAGGCCGTCCTCGACGACCTCCTGGGGCGGGAGCCCGACGGGAGCATCAGCGCCGCCGTCCCCGCCGATCACTGGGACGACTACACGGCGGCCTTGGCGTTCAGGGCCAGGATCAACAGCGACGCGGCCGGTCGGTCGACCGACGACTTCGACCTCGACTACGTCCTCTGCCGGGCCCGCATCCAGCGTGCCGGCAGACGCGTGGCTGCACTCCGGGAAGGAATCGTCACCCTCTACCGGCACAGCCGCGCCGACCGAGTCGACGAGATCTGGACGTCTAGCGCGCTCCGGTGGATCGAGGCGGAAGCATCCCTCGACTCCCACCGGTTCTTCCTGATGGACGAGCACTGGTACGAGATCGACCAGGAGTATCTGAAGACGATCCGCTCACACGCCGAACGGCTGATCACCGACTCCCCGTCCGTCGACCTGCCCCCGTGGGTCCTCGGAGAGAAGGAGCGCACCTACAACGAGTCCGTGCCGGACCAGCGGCCCGGGTACGTCTGCTTCGACCGCGACAACGTCCAGACCGCGCTGCACCGCGGGAACGGCGTGGAGATCTGCGACCTGCTGAGCCCCGACAACGCCCTGGTCATGGTGAAGCGCGCCAAGGGCTCCGACACGCTGAGCCATCTCTTCAGCCAGGCGCTCGTCGCCGTACAGACGCTGCGGAACTCCCCGGAGGGGAGGGAGCGGTTCGCCGAGAAGGTGGCCGAGGCCCGCAAGGGGCGCGGCCTGCCGGAAGGCTTCCGGCCCTCGAAGGTCGTCTTCGCGATCCTGCTGAAGGACGGCACCGACCTCACGGCCGACACCCTGTTCCCGTTCTCGCAGGTCACCCTGGTACAGACGGCTAGGACGCTCGAAGCGTGGGGTGTTCAGGTCGAGGTCGTCGGCATCGCCTCCACTCCGTCGACCGTCACCTCGACCGGGATCCGGCGGTTGGCGGCGTAGCCGCCTCGCACCGTAACGACGTACACCGAGGTTGCTGGCGTGCCGTTCCGGATCTCGGGGTGACTGTGATACTGGACAAGGGCCACAGCAGCGCCAGCTGTTACACCAGCGACTTTCGCACTGCATCGACCAGTGACGTCGCACGCAGGTCGGTGGGTCCTCCAATGATGTTGTTCATCGCATAGCCGAAGGCGATGCCGTGCTCGGGGTCGGCGAAACCGAGTGAGCCGCCTCTGCCTGTGTGACCGAAGGAGTTCGGCCCGATCATGGGGTTGGTCTCGGTAGGCAGCATGTACCCGGAGCTGAACCGGCTCGTGATCAGCATCACCTGGTCCTTCCCGCTAGCCTGCTCCTTGGTCGCCGAAGCAAGGGTCTCCGAGGTCAGCAGGCGCACGCCATCCACCTTGCCGATCAGCGCGGCGTACATGCGCGCCAGCCCGTGTGCGGTGCCGATGCCGTTGGAGGCCGGGAGTTCCGCAGCCTGCACCCCGGGCGAGTCGAAGTCGATTGCGGCGGGGTCGGTGACCGCGTACGCCCTGTTGCTGAACGAGTTTGGGTCCCGCCACGCGGCAACCTGCTCGCGGAGTTCCTCGGGAACCGACTCGGCGGGCACAGTGGTGAGGTCGACGGCCGGTCGCTGATACACCATGCGGCTGACCCGGTCGCGTTGATCCGCCGGCAGTCCGATGAAGAAGTCCAGTCCGAGGGGGGCGGCAATCTCGTCGGCGAAGAAGCGGCCCGGTGTCCGGCCGGATACCCGGCGGATCACCTCGCCGACGAGCCAGCCCCAGGTCCGACCGTGGTATCCGTGAGCCGTGCCTGGAGTCCACTGGGGACGCTGAGCGGCCAGTGCGGCCGCCATCGGGTGCCAGGCCAACGCCTCGTTCAGCGGCACCGGTTGGTCCAGCGTGATCAAACCGGCCTGGTGGGACAGCAGCCAGCACACCGGGATGTCCGCCTTGCCGTTCGCGGCGAACTCCGGCCAGTACTTCGCCACCGGCGCGTCCAGGTCCAGCGCCCCGCGCTCGGCCAGCATGTGTGCCGCGGTCGCGGTCGCCCCCTTGGTCGCCGAGTAGACGAGTTGCAGGGTGTCCGGTGTCCACGGCCGACCGGTTTCGGGGTCGGCGACGCCTCCCCACAGGTCCACCACCGGTCGGCCATGCTGGTACACGCACACTGCTGCGCCGATGTCCCCGTACTCGGAGAAGTTCGCCGCGAATGCCTCACGTACCAGTTCGAACCCAGCCGCGACCTCACCGTCGATCGTCGTCATACCGTCCATCCTGGCATTGCGACCGCCCGCTCCGCGGGGGCGGGATCACCTTCGGAGTCCGGGACGGCGGCGGTCACGCCGCGACGGGCACGGCCTGAAGGCGCTCACGGAACTCACGGACAGCGGGGACGGACTTGCGCGGTTCGAGGTGTGCGGAGAACTCCTTCAAGCGGTCCAGCGCCCGTACGGAACTGACACTGCTCTCCAGGAGTTCCGTGCCGTAGTTCGCGGCGTCGAGCGCCCCGTCCAGGTCACCGCCGGCGAGCCGGGCCTCGGCCAGGCGGCTGGAGCGTACGGCCTTGTCCCGAGGAGCCGCGCTCTTCACGGAGGTCTCCAGGGAGCCGGTCGCGCGCTCCACCTGTCCGGACCGCAGCAGGACCTTGCCTTCTGTGGACTTCAGCTGTGCCTCGCCGAACCAGTTGAGCCAGTCCGGGTTTTCCTCTGTCGCGTGGTGCTCCCAGTGGGACACGGCGCGGTTGAGCGCTGCTCCGGCCTTCGCGTGGTCGCCGTCGCGGGAAAGCGCCTCGGCCTTGTGCAGGTAGAGGAAGGACTGGGTGTACGGCGACAGCGTGCGAGGGGCGTTGTCGATGGCGGTCGAGATGAGGTCGACGCGCTCGGCGGTCCGTCCGGCCTCGGAGACGTGAACGCCCATCTCCGCGAGGATGAAGGCACCGAACGCGTCGTCGCCAGCGGTACGGGCGCTGCGCAGGGCCCCGACGTAGTAGCGCTGGCCGACGGAGCGCAGCCCCGCGTCGTAGGCCATCCAGCCGGTCAGGTGCGACACCCGGGCTGCCAGGGCGTAGAGACGGATTCGGATGCCCTCCGTGTACCTGCCGGTACTCAGGAGACCAGTGACGAGGGCGAGATCGCCGCGCGCCTGCTCCAGGAGCGTGGCGCCGCCGAGTTGGTCGTCGAGGGTGCGCAGCGTGCTGATGCGCTGCTCGATCGTCGAGACCATCGTGTCCGTGACTTGATCCCCGCCCAGGGCCGAGGCGAAGGCGGACGGCGCGTCCACCCAGCTCGCCGCGAGACCCGTCAGGGCGGCGCCGGTGATGGTGAGAAAGCCCCGGCGGTCCATGCGGCCACTCCCCACGAGTTCGGACAACGCCTCAACGGTACCGGCCTCGGTCCACGGGGCGGTGAGCCCCGTGACCTCCCAGACCGGCAGCCACCGGGGCCAACCTTCCTTCCGCGCCTGCTCGTACGGGACGCGCAGCAAGTCGGCGAGGACGCACTGAGCGTCCGCATCCGGCTCCTGCCCCTGCTCCCACTTCCACACGGTCGTCCGGTTGGTCGCGAGCGGGATTCCGAGCGACCGCCCGTGCGCCTGCATGAGCCGGGCGAACTCGGCCTTCCCCCATCCACGCGTCTGGCGGAGGAAGCTCAGCGGGTGGACTGCCAACGGCTCACCAGGCATGTCATCACTCCCGTCATCCCCTCAAGGAGTAGTGGGGAGGCTACTTCGCGTGGCCGCATACGGGGAGGGCGTCCCCATGAGGAACCCCCTAGAAACGTTCCGCCTTGCTGTCAGGGGCCGTTGACTGAATATCAGCCGTCCACGGAGCCCGCGCAGGGTGCAGCTTCCGGAACGGTTCTCAGATCGGCGGCTCCGCCCCTGTTTCCCCGTCGGGGACGGAGCCGCTTCCCAACTCCTCGGAGGCGTCAGCCATGCCCACGCTTGCCCATCGGTTCGTCCTCGCGGGTGAGGAGAGGGAAGTTTCCCTCGCCCGGCGCACGGTCGTCGACAAGGTGCATGCGTGGGGTGTGCCGTTGAACGATGACGCGGCTGACGCCATCCGTCTCGTCGCCTCCGAGCTCATCAGCAACGCCGTGGTCCATGGGGAAGGGCCCGTCACCGTCACGCTGTACCACCGGCCCGGCCGCCTGGTGATCGACGTACTCGACGACAATCCTGCTGCTCCGCAGACGAGTTGTGCACAGGCCGACGACGAGAGCGGGCGCGGCCTGGCGCTGGTCGAGCTTCTCGCTTCGCGGTGTGCCTGGGAACCCGTCGGCCAGGGCAAACGCGTATGGGCGGAGATCGCGCTTCCCAAAGCGGCGCCCGCCATCCGAGCTGCCGTTCTGCGCAGGCTATTCGCGCTACGGCCGAAGCGCGGCGCAGTAGCTGAGCCCGAGTCACTCACCCTGGCGGTCGCGTGATGGGACGACACACCTTACGAGCGAATCCGCTACCTGATCCCAACGTGGTCTTCCGGCCCACCCGCCGAGACATCGACCCCGTCACAAGAGAGCCCACTGACTACGCGCTATGGGATCGCCACGAGTGGCAGGCAAGCGGCGAGTGCTGGCTGTGGTGCGGACGCGACGACGTCGAGGTGACGTGGATCGGGCCCGTCCGGTCGAGCGGCATGCACGCGGCCCTCTACGCCTGCCGTGCCTGTCTGTACGAGCTGGACCAGCGAGTTCTAGAGATCAACATGCGCGAGGACGTCGGCGGCCTGCCGAACCACCGCTGACCTGCGCCCTGTCCCTGGCGCCGGACTGCCACTCATCGAGCTGCCAATGACCGCCGCCCCACCGCAACCCACATCTCCCACGGCCGTGGGGCGGCCATAGACCTCCCGTCGGAGCCCTGAGGGAGAACCGAAGAGGAAGGAGTACGAGGTGGCAGAGCCCACGACACCGCCTCCGGCCCGGAGCGGCCTCCTGGTGGCGGTGCAAGAGCTGACCGCCGTCCACGACCGGTACGACAGCCTCCGGTCGGACAACCAGGGTAGTTCCGGCGACGCGCCGTGGCCGGGTGGCGACGGCAACCTGCACGACAGCGAGTAGGCACCAAGCGGTGAGGGCCGACGTGGTCGGCCGCGCCGGCCCTCACCGTGTCCGCATCAGTGGTCGAACCCATGGAGGACACACGATGGAACACCGGTTGATCAGCGCCATCGAGGCAGCGCTCGGCTGGCGTGGAGCCGAGGAGCTGGGCAAGGACTTCGTACGCGGGAGCATGGACGACCCCGCACTCGTCTCCCGCATCATGACCCCGAACCGCCTGCTCGACGTCGCGATGCGCAGGAGCCTGAACCGCCCGCAGTTCCGGTGCTTCCAGAAGGGTGAAGAGGTCCATCCGGCCATCTACTACACCGACAGCGTCAGCCCCCGCGGCCAGAGCATCTCCATGGTCAACATGCGCAGCCTGGGCAGGCTCCTGGGCGAAGGCGCGACGGTGATCATGGACCAGGCCAACGTCTTCGATCCGACCATGGAGGTCGCCTGCCGGGCCCTGCAGTGGTGGTCCCATGAGCGGGTCCAGGTCAACGCGTACCTGACGACGAACGACGCCTCCGGCTTCCCTCTGCACTGGGATGACCACGATGTCGTCATCGTCCAGCTGGCGGGTGAGAAGGAGTGGGAGGTGCGCGCGACCTCCCGCGCGGTCCCGATGTACCGGGACGCCGACCCCAACAGCACTCCGAGCGACGAGATCATCTGGTCCGGCCTGATGCGGACCGGCGACGTCATGCACATCCCGCGGGGCCACTGGCACCAAGCGACACGGACCGGCAGCGGCTCCGGCAAGAGCCTTCACGTCACGTTCGGCATCACCAAGCGCACCGGGGCGAGCTGGCTCGCGTGGCTGGCCGACTGGTGCCGCGAACACGAGATCTTCCGCCACGACCTCGACCGCTGGCACGGAACCAGCACCACCGCGCTGACCGAGGCCGCCGCCCAACTGGTCAGCGAGCGTCCGCCGGCCGACTTCTTCGACGCGTACGAGCAGGCGACGACCCTGCCTCGGCACGTGCCGTTCCTCGACGTACTCGGGCCGCTCGACGCCGTGGTGTGCACCACCCATTTCCCGCCCCAGATTCACGAGCGCGGAGAGACCGTCGACGTCGTGGCCTCGGGGAAGAAGCTCACCCTCGCAGCCAAGGCCCTGCCCGCCCTACGTCTGCTGCTCAGCGGCAAGCCGGTCGCGCTGGAACAAGCCGCGGCCGTCGTCGGAGCCGAGGTGGCGGAGGTCGCTGAGATCCTGGTGGAGGAGGAGCTGTGCGCGGTGCTGACCCCCGAGTTGTTCTCGGGCTACACCGGTCTCGTCACGAACGCCGGCTCCTGACCGGGGCGCTCGACCTCGGCGTCACAGCACTCGACACCAGCACCAACTACCTCGGCTTCCGTTCGCATCAGATCCTGGCGCAGACGGCCGGAGACCTGCTGCCGAAGTTCACCGTCTCCACGAAGGTGGGCTACTTTCCAGGACCGGGCGGGGCGGAGCACTCCTTGAACCCCGTACGCCTGCACGCGGCCGTGGAACAGGCGGCTGGGGACCTGGGGCAGGAGCCGGATCTAGTGTTCCTGCACAACCCGGAACACTCGCTCCGCGAGGCCGGCCCGCATGGCCAGGAGATGCTGACAGAAGCGTGCGCTGCCCTCGATGACGCCACGAGCAAGGGCCTGTGCGCCGCCTGGGGCATCGCCTCCTGGGATCCATCACCCCTGGTAGGACTGATCGGCCCGACCGTACCGAGGCCGGCGACCCTCATGGTCCGCGCCGGCCTACTCGTCGGAGTCAGAACGCTGGACGCCGCGGATGCCTTCATCAAGGCGTGGGACCTGGACCCCAGCGAGGTATGGGGCATGAGCCCCTTCGGCGGCAGCACCAGCGACTCGGTGTGGGCCAAGGTTGACCCCCGTGTCTTCCTCGGTGGCATCCATCAACTCTCGCGTGTGCAGGCGGCGTTCATGGCCGCCTATCACCTGCCGAGGGTCGGCGCTGTGGCTGTGGGCACTGATGAGCCTGCCCATCTGGGCGAACTCGTCGGCGCCCTGGTCGGCAAGGTTGAGGAACGAACGGTCCAGGAGTACCGGAGTCTCCTGCGAGACCGTTGACGCGATCAGCCGGCCTGAAGCTCCTTGATGACCTGCTCGGCGATGCGCCGGGCGGGTTCCAGCCGAGGGTCTTCCGGGTGCGCGTACGGCCCGAGGATCTTCGAGCAGGCGAACAGCGCCATCAGCTTGCCGTCCCGGCTCTCAAAGTCCGACCGGCGCTCGTGCCATACGCGATCGGCCAGAGCCGGGACAGCAAGCGAACTCACCCACAGCGAGGCCGAGTCCAGCCCCAGCGGCGCGTTACCCCAGTCCTCCCAGTCGAAGAGACTGAACGCCGGAGCCGTCATGTTGGCCCAGTTCAAGTCCGCGTGGGCTGGCACCCACTGCTCGATGGTCGTATCGAAATCGCCGGAGAAAACACCGCGGACAGACTCGGTGACGAGGGCCTGGGTGACAGTCTCGGTGTCCGGCGTGGCGACCCGCCTCGTGCTCTGGGCCGCCAGCGCGTCGAGCGACGCGTTCAGTGCGCCCCACCAGTCGTCCGGCAGCTCCGGGCCTTCACTCAGGATGGCGTTTCCGACAGGAGCCCCTGGCAGGAGATCGGTTTCGTCGGCTCGCCACATCACCGGCCCGTCCGGGGCCCGCCAGACCACACATCCGTGCCATTCGGGCTGGGCGATGCCCTTCAGACGGGCGGCACTCTCAGTCCCGTTCCACCCCTGGTCGGAGATCTTGTCGAGCAGGCGCCGCTCGATCCGAACCCAGGTGTCGCGGTCTGTTCTGGCCCCCACGGATCGGCGCTTACGCACCATCGTCTCCGGGAGCAGCCCCACTTGGAGAGACCGCTCGACGCGATCAAGAACCTCGTCAACCGGCTGTACACGTAGGTCGACAGCCTGACCCGTGGAGACCGAGAGCGTCATGGACGCGACCGTAGCAGTGGCGCGGTGAGAGGCGCCCGTTTGCCGAAGTACGGGCGGTAGCCACCAGCCACTTCATAATCCGACTGCAGGGTCCCCACCGCCGTCCTGCCGTTTCTGAACTCTGATCAGGCTGCCTACCCCGTTACGGCCTGAGTTTGGAGCGGCTGCACGAGATGGGCGTCCTGATCGGTTCGTCCGAGCCCCACCGCCCGAAGGCCGGGGGCGGGGCGGACTGGCCCTGCTGAGAGGAGGCGCTGGAAACTGCTCAAGCCCAGATTGTCCGTGCGGCCAGCTATGGGGTGAGCCGGTTCGGCCCGCGAAAGAGGAAGCTGGCTTGGCGGATGGAGTCCAGCCCGAGCATCACCATCAGCACTCGCCCGAGTCCCATGCCGAGGCCGCCGTGGGGTGGGCATCCGTACCGGAACGCGTTCAAATAGTCCTGCATCGGCTCGGGGCTCATGCCCTTCTCGGCGGCTTGCTTCAGCAGCACGTCGTACCGGTGTTCGCGCTGCGCGCCGGTGGTGACCTCAAGGCCCTTCCACAGCAGGTCGAAGCTCAGGGTCACACTCGGGTCGTCGGCAGCCCGCATGTGGTAGAAGGGCCGGATGCCGACCGGGTAGTGCGTAATGAACACGAACTCGTGCCCGGTGGCCTCCTTGATGTAGGCCGAGATGCTCCGCTCGCCTTCCGGGTCCAGGTCTTCCTTCTCCCCTGCCGGGTCCCAGCCACCCTTACGCAGGATCTCCTGTGCGTCGGCCATGGCGATGCGGGGGAAGGGCGTCGTGGGCACAGTGACCTCGACCCCGAAGTGCTCGGCGATCGCCTCGCCGTGCGCGTCGGCGACCTTGGCAATCGCATGGGCGAGCATCTGCTCCTCGAACGCCATCACGTCCTCGACGCCGTCGATCCACGCCAACTCCACGTCGACGCCGGTGAACTCGGTGGCGTGCCGGGAGGTGAACGACGGCTCCGCGCGGAAGACCGGCCCGATCTCGAAGACCTTGTCGATGCCGGCCGCGATCGCCATCTGTTTGTAGAACTGCGGCGACTGCGCCAGGTAGGCGCTGCGGCCGAAGTAGCCCACCTCGAAGACCTCAGCGCCGGACTCCGAGGCGGTGCCCATGAGCTTGGGGGTGTGCATCTCGGTGGCGCCCTGCGCGTAGGCGTACTCGCGCATGCCCTGTTCCAGGGTGGTCTGCACGGCGAACAGCAGCTGAGTGGCAGGACGGCGGCGCACGTCCAGGAAGCGCCAGTCCATCCTCTGCTCCAGCCCTGTGTGCTCGTCGACGGGCAGCGGTGTCACGGCTGGGTTCAGAACCTCGACAGCCTCGGGGACGATTTCGAGGCCACCGAGCTTGACCTGGGCTGCGTCGACGACGCGTCCTGTGATCTTGACTGCTGACTCGGGGGTGAGAGCTTCGAGTTGGGCCTCCAACGGCCCGTTGTCGCGCTTGTGGGTCACCTGCACCATGCCGGTGTGGTCGCGCACGATGACGAACTGCATTTGGCGCTGCAGGCGGAGCGTCTTCACCCATCCGCAGACGGAAACGGTACGGCCAACGCGTTCTCGCAGGTCGGAGACGGGTACGCGGCTGTGGATCATTCGGTCCTCCGAAGGACGTCGTCATGATCCCTTGGGAGTGCGGGCGAGAAGGGCAACTCGCGGTACCACCGCACTTTCGCCGCCACCAGGTGGCGGCCTCGTTCAGGCCCAGTGACGGGGGCCGGCCGGCGGGGCATTGAACCACCAAACGGGGTCGTTCCTCCCCGCGCTCAGGAGGGTCTTCACCACAGGACGCGAGACCGCCTTCCCAGCTTCCGGCGGCTCTCTCTGCTCGCGTGATCTGTGGGTACTCGCCTCCGTCAACGCGTTGCCCAGCAGGATACGGAGCGGGCAGTGACAGCAGCAATCAAAAAGACGGGCGCGCAGCCAGAGACGCATGAAGGAACGCGGTTTACTCGCTCGTCGTCATGCCGTCTGCCCCTTCCGTACTCAGGCCGGACGAGGGGGCTGGCCCCTACGTGCGAGGGCAAATTTGTCCGCCTTCTTTCCAGTTCGCCATCGGCAGACAGGAAATCCCCGGAAGTGACTGGTGCCCGGCCGCAAGCCATGTCAACGTACACACCCCGCCAGAACACCCACCCCCGAACCCACGGAGGCGCCCCTGTATCCGCACCACCCCAACGACCCCCTCCGCCCTGACTCGCAGGAGCCGTTGTACTGGGTCACCCCTCGGCACCTGGCTGGTGACGACGGCGTACTCGCCGAGCAGATCGGGTCCGCCCTGACCGGTCTCGGCTGGCGCATGTGGCCCACCTCCCGCGACACCCTGTTGTACGTGAGCCCGGACGGGCTGTGCGGTGCCGAGTGGGTCCTCGCGGCCTACCCGTTCGAACTGGGCGGGCTGCCCGTGGCCTGGCAACTGAGTGCCCGCCCGGACGCCGACTCCGTGATGACATCGTGGAACGCGTACTTCACCGCCGGTATCCCGTATGAGGCACTCGCCGACCTCCTCGTTGCGGTCGACACGCGCGAGGCGCCCGACATCGGCTACGAGGGGCCCGAGACGGTCCTGAACGCGCTTGGCGCCCAGGGCTGGGTCCGTGACCTGGACAGTCCCCACACCACCGCCATGGACCCCGGGTTCTCCGCCACCGTCTCCCTGGAGCTGCAGCCGCCGCTCGTCCAGGACGCCGATCCGCGCCCCGGCTTGATGGGCTGGCAGGCGTGGACGGAACCCGTCCTCGGCGCCCCGTATCTGTGGTGCGCCAGTTTCAGCGCCGGCGTCCCCCATGACCTGGTCGCCGCCTTCGCCTCCTCGCTGGCCTCGCCGGCCGTGGTGTCCCGCCGCACCTTGCCCAAGGACGCCGAGGGCCGGCTCATGGTCGTCCGCCGCAGCTGAAGACCCACGCCCCGCGGGTGGCTGGCGTGCGGCTCCTCGCCGAGCGCCGATGTCCTTGAGAGGGCTGTTCCCCGGACTCGCCGGATGACAATGAAGGAGACCCGGATGTTCCGAATATTCCGGCGCCGTGTTCGCGCCGACCGTGAGTTCCGTGATGCTCAGCTTGCGGGCCAGGTGCTGCTGCAGATGCACACCGAAATGCCCTGGCCCGATGCGCCCGGCCCTGTCGCCGCTGCCGTCCAGGACACCGGGGAGGCTGGGCCGGACTCCGACTTCCTGCCGCCGGAGTTTCGGGCGCCGTCCCGACAGGACGTCGCCGGGTTCATGATGCGCTGGGACCAGCCGCTCGTCCTCGACGGCGAGGTACGCGAGTGTCCCGCATGCGGCGCGTACCGGAACTGGGTTGTCCTCTGCCTGCGCGACGACTCGGTGTGGCTGCGCTGCCGTGCCGGTCATACGGCGAGGGAGCCGGGGCTGGACGCGGCCTGGTACAACCGCCACTCCGGTCCGGCCGACCATTGGCACCCCACCCTTGAGGACGGGCTGCGCCACCTCGGCCACTGACTCCCACGAAACCCCCTGTCCCCTTCCCCTCCACATCGCCGGCCCCGGAGAGCCGGCTTGGTCAGACCGTTCGCTCCGCACCAACATGGGGGTTCCACATGCGTTTTCCCACCACGACCGCGCTCTGCCTCGGTACCGTGTCCGTCCTGGTCCTGACGGCCTGCTCCAACAGCAGCACCCGGGCCACAGACCCGACGTCTTCCGCCTCCGCCTCCGTTTCCGGACGCCAGGAGGGCAGGAACGCCCCGGCTGCGGGGCCGTTGTCCTCGGCCGCGCTGGCAAAGAGGCTTCTGGACGAGGGTGACCTGGGCGAGGGCTACGCCCGCAAGGCGGAGCAGCCCAGCCGGCACGATGACGTCACCGTGACCGGCTGTCCCGCGCTGGGTGAACTCGGCGGCGACGCTGCGGCCGGCGGCAGCCTCGACTTCCCGCACCGGGCGAAGGTCTCCTTCACCTACGCAAGCGGCACCGGCTCGGAGGTCTCCGAGGATTTGTACAGCGGCACCGCAGCCGAGCTCTCCAGTGGCGTGGGCCGGATCTTTGAGGCGATGACCTCCTGCTCCAGCTACCGGGTCCTCGCCGGCGGCACGGCCGTCACGGTCACCGTCCAGGAGGTGCCCGCCCCGAGGTTGGGTGACGAGCAGTGGGGCCAACTGCTTACCTTCACGGCAGGAGGACGTAGCCAGGTTGTTAAGCAGACGGCTGTTCGTGTGGGGATGGTGGTTGCGGTGGTCTCGGGTTCGCCCGCGCTGGTTGATGCCCATGTGGCGGAGGCGGTGGCGAAAGCCCGTGTGACCTCGTGAGTTCGCGTGGATGGCGCAGGCCCGGCCGGTGTTTCCGGTCGGGCCTGCAGCGTGTGTGGGGCCTGGGTGCGTGGTGCTGACGCCGCAGGCCGGTGGGAGGAGTCCTGAATTGCCGCCCGTTGGTGTGTGGTCGGTCAGTCTTCTTCGAGTTCGGCGTGTTCTTCGCGTGCATACAGGGCGCTTTGGAGGTCGGTCAGACGCTCGAACTCCGCGTAGTCCTCGTCGGTCATGAGGTCGTAGACGCTGTCCAGGCAGTCGTCGGGCAGCTGGTACGCGTACTTCATGTACAGGCTGACGAGGGCCTTCGCCACCAGGTCGGCTTCGCTCATCCAGTCGGCCTCGTCAGGCAGCCCGTGCGCAACGGCCATAGCTATCTCGTCCGAGGTGCTGGTGGCGAACAGATCGTGCTCGGCGCCGGTGAGGGGGCGGCCGTCGCGGCGGTACAGGCGACCGGGTTCGTCGCGGCGGGAGGGGTCTACGTCGGCGAGGAGGATGACGACGCGGGGGCGGATGTCGGTCTGGGACATGCAGGGGGTTCCTTCCGGAGGTCGGGGGTGGGGCACAAATGCTCCGGACGATCCCCGGTTTCGGTAACCGGGGATCGTCGGCTACAGTCCGCGCGCCTGAGGGTCAGCGCCGCCGCGCAGGAGGCCGCTGCTGAAGCGGCACGCCGACTGTGGGGCGGGCTGCTGCCTGGGCGCGGGGGCCGGGGGCATGACGCTCGCCGAGGCGCCGTATGCGCCAGGTCAGCGCGCGGGCCGGGCTGTGGGCGTCGTCGAGCGTGCGCTGTCCGAGGGCCTGGTCCAGGACGGTGACCGCGTTGTGCCCGGCGGCTTCCGCCTCGGCGAGCACGGTGGCGAGCGCGTCCCAGGAGGCGTCGTTGAGGATGCGCTCGGCGTGCTCCGGCACCGCCTCCTGGAGGTGATGGGCGAAGCGGCGCTTGATCTGGTCACTGGGGGTGCGTTGTGCGAGGCCCGCCAGGACCGGCTCGGCAACCTGCCCGTACGCGATCTGCAGATGGACGAGTGCCTGTGCGGCGGCGGCTTCCTGCTGGGCGTGCTGGTGGGTGCGGTGCCAGTGCACGGCGAACGCCACGGCGGTGAGGGCGGCGTCGAGGAGCATCGCCAGCCCCGTGCCGTCACGCTCCTGTGGGCGGTCGCGCCAGATCGCCTGGATGCTGCGGCGCAGGGCGCGGGTGCTGGCGAGATCGGCGGTGATACGGGAACGGGTGGCGCGCTCGAAGGCGGCTGCGGCCCGTTCGAGTTCGGCCCTCAGCGCGGCCGGGGCGGTGACCGGGAGCAGGTCCAGCGTCGCACCGAGCGCGACGAGCTGGCCCTGGGCGGCGGAGGCGTCGTCGTGGGCCAGGTGGTGGGGGATGCGTTCGGCGGCGGCGGTGGCCTGGTGCCACGGGTTGCCCGGCCGGGCGGTGGCCGGTGCGGAGCCGGTGGTGGCGAGGCTCTTGCGGATCTTGGGCAGGGACAGGTCGGGGGAGAGGGTGGAGCCCGCGTAGAACACCGGCTCGCCTTTGTCGTTGGTGTCTGCGGGCAGGGCGAAGTTGCAGCCCAGCGCGTCGCCGGAGGGGCCGAGCTTGAGGCGCACGATCACGTCCGTCGCCTGCAGCAGGGCGAAGAACTCGGCCTCGTCGGCTGCGGCGGCAACCGCGCGGCGGACCCGCAGACGCAGCACGTCGCGGGTGGCGGCGTCCTGGCCCAGGCGCTTGGCCTTGAAGTGTTCCTTGCTGGTGGGGCGCTTGGCTCCGGTGCCGTCTCCCTGCTTCAACTGCCGGAGCCCGTAGTCGATTTCGATCTTGCGGGCCTCGCTCTGGACGGCGCGCTGGTCGTAGCCGCGCTCGGGGCGCCGTCCGTCCTGGCGTACGAGGGTGGCGGCGATGTGGATGTGGTCGTCGGCGTGGCGGACGGCCACCCAGCGGCAGGCGTGCTCGTCCCCGTCGGGGGCGATACCGGCGGCAGCCACGATCCGACGGGCGATGTCGGCCCACTGGGCGTCGGTGAGGATCGGGTCCTCGGGGGCGGCGCGGACGGGGCAGTGCCACACGGTGTCCTTGGGCGCCTTGTCCCCCAGCATCTTCACGGGCTGGTCGAGTTGTGCGACGAGCTGGGCCATCGCGTCCTTCGGATCGCGGTGGGGGCTGCGGCCGGGGTCGGGGGCGAAGCCGTTCCAGGAGGCCACCAGGTGGGGGTCGGTGTGTTCGTTGGCCCGTCCCTTGCCGAAGAGGTAGCCGATCGTGCGGCGCGTTGCATGCGGGCCGACGCCTAGGATGATCTTGGGGATCACCCGCTCACCGCCCCTCAGTGACCTGGGCTACGGCGGTGTCCAGCTCGGCGATAGATGCCTCGACGTGCGCCAGGAGCCGCTGGACGACGTCGGGGTGGGGCCAGGCACCGTCCTTGTTGAGGTGCCATGTGAGCTGGTTGAGGTTGTTGCCGATCATGCCGAGCCGTCCGTTGGCGGCCATCAGCGCCTTGACCATGGCGCGGTAGTCGGCGACCGCCGCGGTGGGGTCGTCGGTGCGGGCGGCGGCGAGCGAGCACTCAGCCACGTAGCCGCCAAGGGCCATGCCGCTCAGGGCAGCGGCATTCACGATCAGGGCGAACTCGTCGTCGTTGTAGCGAGGGTGGACGCGGCGCTCGCGCAGCTGCTTGTCACGCAGACGGCGACGCGGCGCAGACTGTTGCTGCGGCATGCTCGACGACGACTCGGCTCCCCCTGTCCCGGTTGGTCCCCCCGGGCCGGCCGACTCCGGTGCCGCCCCGGCGCCGGACGCCTCCACCCCCTCCAGGGCGGGGGCCGGATAAGGACTCCTTATCCGACAACTTGCTGCGCGTGTGACGGGAGTGGTGACCATCTCCTCCTGGGGAGTGGGGAGTTCGTGGTGCGGGTCGTGCATTGAGCGGTTCTCCTCCGGTGCTGGGTGGAGCAGGTCAGTGGGGCTGGCTGGCGCGAGCAGGCTTCAGCTCGGCCTTGACGGTGCGGACGACTTCTCCGGCGGTGTCGCTGGCGACCCTGTAGCCGTCCTCGCGCACGGCTTCCTCCAGCAGGTCGCGGGAGAGGCGTCCGGTTTCACGGAAGATGCGATGGGCGTACTCGGTGAGGAGACCGGGTGTCGCCCGCGGCTTGCGGCCCGGGCGATTCGGCTTCGCCCGCGCGGCCTCGCCCGGATTGGCGTCCGGCGGTTCCTCGCTCGGTTTCGGGTCCGGGCTCGTGGATGTGCGGGCGGGCCGGTACGGGCGGGCTACGGGCTCCGGGCGGGCAGCCCGGTGGGCGGCGTCATCGCCCGTACCGGTCTCGGGCGGGCAGCCCGGATACTCTGCCCGCTTTGTCGCTGTGGCCCGCGGGCGGGTGGTCGTGGAGGTGCCCGTCGTGTCCGTGGTGAGGGCGGGCCAACGCCGGGGCAGCGGAACGGAGGCCAGGGCGAGCGCCTGTTGGCGGGCGGCGAGCTTGCGCAACAGCAGCTGGTCCTGGCGCTCGTCGCGGTCGACGTCGGCCTGCTCCAGGGCCTGGTGCAGGCGGCGGGTGAGGCGCCGGCCGCGCCGGTTGGCGCGCTTCTCCGGCGTCATGGCCTCTGCACGGAGGATCAGGGTGACGGCCCGGTCGAGGGCGCGCTCGCGGATGATCCGGGCGGCGTCCGCGTCCCGGTCGGCGACTCCCAGGCGGGCCAGCAGCCGTTCGCGCGCCTGCCGGGTGAGGACGGCGGTCAGGCTGCGGGAGTCGGCGTGCGGGCTGCGGTTGCGTAGTTCGATGCCCATGGCCAGGTGCCACAGCACCGCCGCCAGGACCGGGCCGACGAAGGCCCGCACGGTTCCGCCGACCAGCCCGGACTCGGCGAAGGCGGGCACGATCTGCACGCCGGTGATCACCCAGGTGAGCGTGCCGGGCACCCCGGGCGCCTGCTTCGGGCCGTTGAGGTTCATCCGGGCCATCAGCGCGGCGGCGAACAGGGCGAGCTCGGCGACGGCGAACATCGCGGCGCGCTCGGCGGTGCCGCCCATGTCGAGGTAGTCGGCGGCGAAGCGCCAGCTGGTGTCCGCGCTGTAGGCGGTACAGCCGATCGCTGCGACAGCCGCGACCGGGATGGCGGCGCTGCCACGTCGCTGCGCGGCACCGGGCTTCTGGGCGCGTCGACGCAGGAGCCATCCAATGAGCAGAATGCCGACGAGAACCAGGACGGCGCCGACCACCGACGGAGTGGCCCAGTGAGGCAGGAGCGGCGCGAAGCCACCGTCGGCGCTTGTCTGTGCGGTGTTGCCGAGGGTCATGCAGACGGTCTCCACGGGGAGGAAGGCGAGGGGAGTGAGGACGTACACGAAGGGGCGTACACGCGGACCCCTCCTGTGAGGAGCCCCACGCGTGATAGCTGCCGCGTGTGATCAGCGCGTCCACGGCAGGGAGTCAGTGCGGGTCACGCTGCTTCTTGCCGAGCGCGCTCCGCCACGGCGAAGTCCACGCGGGTCGGGTGGGGCGTCGCCCGGGGCGCGTTACCCCGGGCACGGCCGTCGAGACCGACGCGCCGGTTACGGCAGGGTTCGCCTTGGGGGGCGTGGCACCACTGGCACGGAACGCTGAGGGCGTCGGGCTGTCCCGCGGCGACGGCCGCCTCGCGTGCGGCGCGGGCCGGCCGGTAGGGGGCCAGCTCGGCACGGACTGTCGGCGGGATGCACGTTCCGATGGCGGCGAGGCGGGACTCGATGTCCGGGTGCGGGGCACCGCTGGTGATCTGCCGGTGCGTCGAGGGCTCGGCCCTTCCGGCGGCGACAGCGTGCCGCGTGCGGAGCAACTCGGCACGCCAGGAGGCCGAGTCGTCCGGATCGGCGGACGGGGTGGGGTCGGTGTGTCGGTCGAGGCGGTCGCGCCGGTACGCGCGCCACTTGCGGGCGACGTCCACGGGCAGGATCGGGTACGGGGAGTCCAGGACGTGTGCTCGTATCGCCTCGCGGACATCCCAGCCGTGTTCCGTCACGAGCGGCACGTCGCCGAGCAGCTCGTGCCATTGGACGAGTTGGTCACGAACCTCGTTCGTGCCGGTTCGGATGGCTCGGGGGTCGAGGCGGCCGATATAGGCGAGGACGGCGGCGACTTCGCGTCGTTGCAGGGTGGTTACTCCGTTTCGTTCGGTTCGTCGAGGGCGGCGAGCAGGGCGGCCATGTGTGCCTCGGAGCGGCTCATGCCGGTGGCTGGGGCAGGGGCGTTGCCACCGGGCAGGGCGCGCAGATGCGGGCGTTCGGGGGTCGGGGTGTGCTCGCGGGTAATCCATGCACGCCAGTCGGCAGCCCATGCGGAGGCGGTGCGGGGCGCCGATGCAGCCCGGTAGGTGCGCCACTTCTCGTCGGCGGCGTGGAAGGCGTGCTCGCCGAGTCGGTCGAGGTGGCCGTGGTGTTGCAGCCAGGCCCCGGCGTCGTCGTCGATCTGCCAGTCGGCGGCGGAGATGAGCGGGGCAGAGCTGCTGCTGTTACTACCGTTCACCTTCGGTTCTCTTCTGTTCTGGGGGTCGGAATCCGCACCCGCAGAGGGTCTGAATCCGAACCCCCCAGGGGTCGGAATCCGAACCGGGGGATCAGATTCCGAACCCCCTTCGAAGGCGTCGACAGGGTCGAATTCCGGTCCCCCCGGGGTCGGAACCCGATCCCCCAGGAGGGTCAGATCCTGATCCCCCTCGGCGGCCTGTTCGGCGAGGAACCGGGCCGCGTCCGGCAGGTGGTAGTACGTCTCTCCGCGCGGCCCTTTGCGGCCGGCGAGCGGGACCAGCTCCCCGTCGGCGATCAGCTTGGCCAGGGCGTCACGCACTGCCGTACGGGAGGCGTTGGCGCGTTTCATGAGGGTGGGCACGGACGCGTACGCGATGCAGCGCCGGTCGGGGCACCGGTCGGCGATCAAGGCGAGGATCATGCGGGCAGTGCCCTTGCTGCGGCTGTAGTCCCACACCCATTCGCGGGCGTCAAGGCTCATCTGGAGGCGGCTCCTACGTCGAGGCTGAAGGCTGCGCGCGGGTCCGCTTCAGGCGGCGTGCAGGAAGGGGGCGCGGCTTGGAGTTTCCTGGCGCGTCTGCGGCGGTCGGCACCGCTGCGCGCAGGCGTACACAAGGGGCACCTTGGCCCCCGCGATGGCGTGTCGGGGATTCGCGACTCCGGAACCAGTGTCCGGGGCGCACGACCAACACAGCCACACCCACCAGGCACAAGTCCAGCACTACGCCGAGAAAGCGAACAGCTCAGGGCGCACGCGTCCTGTGCCGCATTTCCGAAGCGGAAGAACCGAATCCCAAGCTGCCGAAGCGGGCGTGGTCATGCCGCCTGGGCATAGCTCTCGGCGGAGAGCAGGTCCGCGAGCCGAGCCGCGCTCCGCGGGCTGATCGTCGCGGTGAACCCGTCGCACACGCGCCGGAGAGCGGCATCCCTGGCCTCATTCGGCTTCTGGCGGCGGTCGGATTCGTACTCGGGGGCGATGTCGCGGTCAGGCTGGATCTCGGTGAGCTGTGGCTGTCGTTGGGGCATAGACGTCCTTGGGGCATATCGGTCGGCGATCCACCTGCCACGACGCGGAGCGAGCGGG
This sequence comes from Streptomyces sp. B8-7, assembly GCF_058833805.1. NCBI lineage: Bacteria > Bacillati > Actinomycetota > Actinomycetes > Kitasatosporales > Streptomycetaceae > Streptomyces > Streptomyces sp. B8-7. The sequence goes on from NZ_JBYRRL010000004.1 coordinate 443,948, forward strand.
CAAGCGGTGAGCGACGTCAATGATCCGGAGAATCCCCGGTTTTGCTAACCGGCGATCATCGACTATGTTGCCTGGCCGCGCGCACGCTCGACACCCTGAGCCGGCCTCGATCCCTGGCACCAACTACGGCTCGCCCACTCGCACTTGGGCAGGACAGAGAAGCGGGCGGACACGGACCCAAGGCGGCGACGCTGCGCCTGAGGACGTCGTACGACCCACGCCCCTACCTCCCCGCACCCCCGGCGGGACTTCGCGAGGACCGGGCTGCCGACCCGTTACAGCGGGTTCTGCTCGATGCCGATCCGGTCCCAGTCCATGTATCGGCCGAACTTCTTCGTCTCATCGATGACCACCCCGGAGAACAGGAACCGCAGCACTGCGTTGCGCCGCTCGTCCGTCATGTCCTCAGCGTTCCAAGCCGCCCGCGCGCCCGCGCCCGTCAGACCGTCGAGGAGCACCATCGGCCGGACGACGACCTTGCGCTGCGCCTTGGCGATCCGGTCGGTGATCTCCTTGCGCATCTTGCGGTACTCCGCCGTGGAGATCTCCTTCGCGGTCCACATCTGGTTCAGCTCGCCGAGTAGCCGTTGGTCGTCCTCCAGCTCCTCGGTCACGCTCTCGGAGAGATTGCTGCTGGCGAGGCGACCGTCCACGCGCAGCTTGCCAAGCAGTTCGACCGCGGCGTCTACGACGAAGTCCTCCAGCGTCAGGGCCGTGATCGACCGGGTGCACTTCTTGTCGTCGTTCCGGCCCCTGCGGTTGCACTGGTAGACCGGTCCGGTGCCCTTGGCCGTCCCGGACATCAACGTCCCGCACCGCCCGCACATCACCAGCCCCCGCAGCAGGTAGTAACGCTGCGCCGGCTTGCTGAGCGCCTCCCGATACACCGCCGACCGGTACTCACGCCGCGTCCGCGCCTCCGCCCACACACCCGCGTCGATGATCGCGGGCCAGGATCCAGGGCCGACCTCCTCGCCCTGATGCATCCGAATTCCGGCGACGTGTCGAGAGTCGAGCAGCGCACGGACAGTGCCGCTGGTCCACGCCTTGCCGCCGGCCGTACGGATGCCCCGGCCGTGCAGGTCCTTCGCGATGGGTGCCGCCCCCTCCCCCTTCAGGTAGCGGTCGAACACCTCCCGGACGATCTCGGCCTCCTCCTCGACGACCGTCATCCCGTCCTTGGTGTAGCCGAACCGCCTCACCCCGCCCTGCGGCTTCCCCTCCCGCGCCCGGTCCTGCATCGCGGACTTCAACCGCCGTGAGGTGTCATCCGACGACCGGCAGGCGTGCGCGACCTCGATACGGAGGATGAAACGGTCGTCGGGGTCGGAGAGGTCGCGCCGGTTCGCCTCACCGTGAAGCGTGATGGCGTGATCGTCGGAGACTTGGAGCAGTTCCTCCAGGTCACGAGGCTGCCGCATAAGCCGGTCGGGGTGATAGGCGATGATGTGCCGGAACCCACGATTCCGGGCGTCCTCTAGCAGACGGTCCCAGCCGGGCCGCTTCCGCTTGCGGCTCCAGGCCGAGCGGCTGTTGTCCACGAAGACGTGGGCGGGGTCGATGACGAAGCCGCGCCGGTCGGCGATCTCGCGGCAGATGCGCTCCTGACGGTCGACGCCGGTCTGGTCGTCGTCGTCCGCCTGGGATATGCGGCAGTAAATGGCCGCGGGCTCACCGGCGGCGGCGTTGGTGCTGGTGTTGCCCCTGGTGGGCCTGTTGCGCGGCATATGAATGAGTGTACGAACAAGGAGTCGCCTGGGCTACCGGCGCGCCCGCGCTCGTCTCGGCCGTGCGCTCGGCGAAGCAGTACCTCACCTATGTAGCGTCCGGACCGTTCCAGTACGCCGTCGCCGAGGCCCTCGCGCTGCCGGACAGTTACTTCGAGGGCTTCCGCGCGGACATGCTCGCCAAGCGGAACGTCCTGGCCACGGGCCTGGCGGACGCCGGGTTCGACGTGTTCCGGACGGCGGGCACGTACTTCATCACCACCGACATCCGCCCCCTCGGCGAGACCGACGGCTTCGCCTTCTGCCGCGCCCTGCCCGAACGCGCGGGCGTGGTCGCCATCCCGAACGCCGTCTTCTACGACCACCGCGAGGCCGGCGCCCCGTTCGTACGGTTCGCCTTCTGCAAACGCACCGAGATGCTGGCAGACGCGACGGAACGGCTCCGCAAGGCGTTCGCCTGCTGACCGATGTCAGGAGCGCTCAGGTGTCATAGACGGTGGAGCGATGCCCGACGTGTACGACCCACACCACCAGTTCGCCGTTGTCGATCGTGTAGATCACGCGGTAGTCGCCCACCCGGAGGCGGCGACGGTCGGGCTGGGAGACGAGGGCCGTGGTGTTGAACCCCGTCGGGTCGCTCTCCAGCTCAGTCAGCTTGGCCAGAATGCGGAGGGCCATGTCTCGCGGGACCTTGCGGAGTTCGGCCTGAGCCTCGGCTCGGAAGACGGTGCGGTACTCACTCACTGCGCGCCAGCGTCTCCCTCATGATGTCCTCGATCGGGATGCCGGGTGCCGGGTTGGTCATGCGCTCGTCGATGATCCGGTTGATCTCGCGCTCTTCCCACTCCTGGTACTTGCGCAGCACCTCGATGGACACCACGGCGGCGACCTGCTTGCCGCGCCGGGTGATGACGGTAGGTACGTCGTCCCGGTCGGCCCGCTCCACGACCTCGGCCAGATGTGCCCGGACATCGCGGATGGACTCTATCGGCATGGGCTGTGTCATGCACCCAAGAGTACCGAGTGTCCCATGTGTACACAACGGCTCACTGTCGCTCGGGGGTGTAGCCTTCGGACCCGCATGAGAATGAGTGCGTGAACGCGGAGTCGGCTGGGTCACGGCCGCACCGGACCTGGTGGCCGCGGTGCGCTCGGCCAAGCAGTTCCTGACGTATGTCGCCTCCGGGCCCTTCCAGTACGCCGTGGCCGAGGCCCTGCGCCTGCCCGACTCGTACTTCGCGGACTTCCGCGCGGACATGCTGGCCAAACGGGACCTGCTCGCGGGCGGCCTGGAACGGGCGGGCTTCACGGTCTTCCGCCCGGCCGGCACGTACTTCATCACCACCGACATCCGGCCCCTCGGCGAGAGCGACGGCTTCGCCTTCTGCCGCTCCCTCCCCGAACGGGCGGGGGTCGTCGCCATCCCCAACGCCGTCTTCTACGACCACAAAGAGGCCGGCGCACCGTACGTCCGGTTCGCGTTCTGCAAACGCGTCGAAGTCCTGGCGGACGCGGCGGAACGACTCCGCAAGGCGTTCGCGCACTGACCGCCGCTCCATGGGGCCGGTCGTCCTTGGCGCGGCCGTCCTCCGACTCCGGTCGGCCCGACGCCTGCACCGCAGGAGCCCGTCGCAGCCCGCGCCCCGGTTCGCCTTGCCTTCCGCACGGGCGAGAACACCGGAGGCTATCCGGTGTCCTCAGGGTGTCGCGGGGAGGCGTACACAAGGATCACAGTCGTGGTGTCCGGGCTGACCAGATAGCGGACCCTGCCGCCGCTGGTGATTTCGTACTCCCACTGCTCCACTACGCAACGCCGCCAGCAGTGCCACGCCGTCCTGCGCGTGGAGCGCGCCACGCACGGCCCGCAGTCCGTCCTCGCCCCATCCCACAGCCACGACCCCGACGGTAGCGCGCCACCGAGAGCGTACGACGCCAGGACCATCGGTTTCGCTCCGCCCGGCTCCATGCCAGTGCCGGCGCACCCGGCGTCTGGGGGCCAGGCGGAGTCGCCCGGTCAGCGGCGCCGCTTGCGGCCGCTCCCGCCTGAGGAGCGCCGGGCCTTGCGGGCGCGGCCGATGCGGGCGCCGTGGGTACCCAGTGCCCGGGCCGCCGGCTGCCTGAGCTCGTCGAGTCCTGCCCGGTCCGGGTGCGCGGAGTCCAACGCGGCGGCCACCGCGTCCCTGGCCTGGGGGCCCTGAGCGCGCAGCATCTCCTCGACGCCGTCCCCGCCGCCCGCCAACTCCACGAGCTGCAGCAGGCTCTCGGCGAGCACCAGCAGATGCTCGGCATCGGTCATGTCCTGTGGGGACAGCAGCTCACGGTGTGCCAGCGCGTTCAGCGCCAGCGGCGCCAGCTGTGCGTCTTGCCGCAGTGTGCGCAGCAGCCGCTCGCCCTCACCCTCCGGCAACGACGCCGCCAGCACGTCGAGCATCGCCTGCGCACGCGTGCGGAAGGTCATGGCTCTTACGGCGTCGGTCAGTTGCCGCAGGGCGCCGTCCCGCTCGCCGCGGGCCGTGATCCAGCCGGCCAGCTCCGTGCGAGCCGTGTCCGGGTCGTAGTCCTCGGCCAGCACCCCCAGCAGGCCGGCCGCCGGGGCCTGGGTCAGTTCACCGACCAGTGGTGCGTCCCGGCCGGCCGCCAGCAACCGCTGTCGTACGGCCCAGGTACCGAGCTCGGTGAGACGGATGAGCTCGACCGGCCCAGCGGTCAGCTCCTCTCGCCGGGCATCGGCACGCTCCCGCGCCGCCGGGTCCGTTGCCGCCCCCGCGACGCCCAGCAGCTCCGCGAGCTCCGGCGGCATGCCCGTGGGCAGCTCGGGTCCGGTGTCGGAGAGGTCGACGTCCAGGAACACCCGGTCGGCCATCCCACGGTCACGCTCGATCGCGCCCAGGTCGTCCAGCAGGGCGAGTACCGTGCGCAGGTCCCGGTCGGCGTGCTCGAACCACATCCGGTGCCGGAGATCCGACCCGCCGTCCAGCTGGAAGCGGGTCCGATAGGCCAGGTGTACGGAGTCACGCAGCCGCGGCCAGGGCATCGGGTACGGCAGGCTGTAGAGCGTGTTCAGCACATCTTCCAGGATGTCCTCATAGACGTCGAAGAGCATCGACTCGACGTGCCAGCCGCTCCGCGCGCCGATCAGGGCCTGCCGCAACTCGAAGCACGTGTCAAAGGCGCGCAGCCACAGCCGGAGCGGGTCGGCCAGCACCGGCCGGGCCTTGGCCACCGCGTGCAGACGCCCCTTGACCACCCGGACCAGCCGCGCCTTCTTCGCCCACTCCAAGAGCAGTCCCAGCCGCGGCAGGTCGGCCGAAGAGCGCACCCCGTCGACCTTGTCCCCGGTGTCCAGTACGTCCACCAGCTCGCGGGCATCTGCCATCCGCAGCCGCCCCGCCGCCGTCACCGCGCGGCCGTCGCGCCCCGCCCACTCGGCGAGTCCGCGCAACTGCGCAGGAACCGCCGATGCCTCGGCCCGTCGACGCAGTTCGCCGTCCGGTGGCAGCACCACGGGCAGCTGCGGCTCGGCCCGCGGCACACCGGACAGTGTGTGGCCGGTCACCCGCCGTTCCATGATCGCGTCGAGGGCCTGCTGGTCGTAGACGACCTCCCCACGCTGCGCCCGCTCCGTGAAGCGCCGCAACGCCGCCCCGTCCAGGACGTCCACGCCCTGCTCGGCCGCTGTCATGGCCCAGAACTTCGCCATCCCCCAGCGGGTGCGGTCCGCCATCGCCGCCGGATACCGCCCCGCCGTGGCGTCGACCGCCGCGAGGGAGTCCTCAAGGGTGGGGCCGCGCGGGTCCGCCAACCGCGTGGCGTGCAGATAGCGCAGCAACGTGCGCAGTGTGCCCGGAGCGTCGGCGTGTTCCTCCCCGGGCAGCTCGGTGACCTGCTCGGGAAGCCAGGAGAGGAGTAGTTCCTCCACATGGCGCGACTCCCACAGTCCCAGTCGGCCGTCGGCGGTCGCCCGGTGCCGGTAGTCCAGTGCCCTCTCGGCCGTGAACCCGTCCACCGGCAGCGCCTGCTCCCCGGCCCACCGGACGAGGCGGTCGACCAGCAGCCCGCACGCCGCCTCGAACTCTTCCTCGGCCCCGGGTTCGAACCGCATCCGCATGACAATCGTCCACCCTGTCAGGAACAGTCCTTGCCGCCTCACGCTATCGCCCGTCCGGGGCCGACAAGACAACTCGGCTGAGGGCGAGCGGTCGGCTACCGCAAGGGCCGTACATGGGGGTGTCACCCCCAGCGACTGCGGCATTGAGTCTCCGTGCGACGAACCGGGTTCTCCGTCACACGGACTCATGGCACCGGGCCGACCGACCTCGCCGGCCTCCCCGAGGGCGTGCCGCGCATCCTGCGCACAGGTGCACGAACGAGGTGTCGCCTGGGTCACGGCCGCACCGGACCTGGTGGCCGCGGTGCGCTCGGCCAAGCAGTTCCTGACGTATGTCGCCTCCGGGCCCTTCCAGTACGCCGTGGCCGAGGCCCTGCGCCTGCCCGACTCGTACTTCGCGGACTTCCGCGCGGACATGCTGGCCCAACGGGACCTGCTCGCGGGCGGCCTGGAACGGGCGGGCTTCACGGTCTTCCGCCCGGCCGGCACGTACTTCATCACCACCGACATCCGGCACCTCGGCGAGAGCGACGGCTTCGCCTTCTGCCGTTCCCTCCCCGAACGGGCGGGGGTCGTCGCCATCCCCAACGCCGTCTTCTACGACCACAAAGAGGCCGGCGCACCGTACGTCCGGTTCGCGTTCTGCAAACGCGTCGAGGTCCTGGCGGACGCGGCGGAGACGGTCTTCGCACGGCGCCCGAGGGACACGATGGTGTCGAACTGCATCGACTTGATCGTGCTGGAGTGCTCGGCACTCCGCGGGGTCATGATCACCTTTCCGTCGGCCCCGAACAGGACCGTGTATCCCTTGGGGAACTCGGTGTGCACGATCGCGTCGACGCTCATCAACGGCTCCTTCCCGAGGGGTGAGGACACGACGGACGGTGCCGCGTCGCCGAGCCCGTCGGGCCGGCCGACGCGCGCGCCTCCCGGTCGTCGGGCCGTCGTACGGCGAGAGCCCGGCCGGGTGGGATTCCGGGCCGGGCTCTTCCGTGGCGGACGTCCCCTGCGGGACGCCCGGGCGGACCGCTGCCGCCGGGGTGGGACGGGTCAGGCGCCCGGCTCGTCCGAGTCGCCGTCCTGCGGCCGCTCGGTGCCGTCGACGCCGCCGATGTCCTCGACGTCCTTCTCCAGCCCGAGCTGCTCGACCAGCCAGCGCTCGAACTCGATGGCCGCGCGCACCCAGCTCACCGTCGACGACACGAAGTGCTCCAGGCTCACGCCCGTGCCGACCAGCATCTGCGCCTCACCGATCAGGCGGACCGTGCCGTCGTCGTGCGTGTGCGTGTAGAGCTTCGGCCACAGGGTGCGCCGGTTCCAGTCGTCGATCGCCTCCAGAAGCTGCGGCTTCTCCTCGATGGGGTGCGGCCGGTCGTAGAAGGTCCGCACCGAGAAGACCTGCTGCTCCCCCTCACCGCGGAACATGAAATACGTGCGGAACTGCTCCCACGGCGCCGCGAGGTCACCCTCTTCGTCGACGACGTACTTCAGCTCCATCTGGTCCAGGAGCTGCTTCACAAGGTCCTGATCCGGGACGACGGGGCCCGCCGGTCCTTGGGACTGGGGCTGGGGCTTGCCCCCGAAGTTCGGAATCGAGGACGGGTCGATGCTCACCGTGAATTTCCCTTCGTACGGATTCCGTCATCCTCCCCCATGCGGGGAGGGGCGTGGCAACCCCCGACTACCCCTGTCAGCCCTCGGCGGACACGATCAGGCCGATCGCAGCACAGAGCGCCCCGCCCCCGGGGGAAGGGGGGCGGGGCGCGCCGGGTCCGCGCCGGTTCCCCCGGGGCCCTCTAGAGGGTCTTCCCCGTGGCGGGTCCCACCCGGAGGCCCTCGCCGGAGGTGTCGACCCGGACCGTGTCGCCGTCCTTGATCTCGCCCGCGAGGATCTCCTTGGCGAGGCGGTCGCCGATCGCGGTCTGCACCAGGCGGCGCAGCGGGCGGGCACCGTAGGCCGGGTCGTTGCCCTCCTCGGCGAGCCAGGCCAGGGCCTCGGGCGTGACGTCGAGGGTGAGGCGGCGCTCGGCGAGGCGGCGGGCCAGGCGGTCGATCTGGAGCCGGGCGATGCGGCCCAGCTCGTCCTTCGACAGCGCGGAGAACACCACCAGGTCGTCCAGCCGGTTGAGGAACTCGGGCTTGAAGGACACCCGCACCACGTCCAGGACCTGCTGCTTCTTCTGCTCCTCGGGGGTGTCCGGCTCGACCAGGAACTGGCTGCCCAGGTTCGAGGTGAGGATCAGGATGGTGTTGCGGAAGTCGACGGTGCGGCCCTGCCCGTCGGTGAGCCGGCCGTCGTCGAGGACCTGCAGCAGCACGTCGAAGACCTCGGGGTGGGCCTTCTCCACCTCGTCCAGCAGGACGACGCTGTAGGGGCGGCGGCGCACGGACTCGGTGAGCTGGCCGCCCTCCTCGTAGCCGACGTAGCCGGGGGGCGCGCCGACGAGACGGGCGACGCTGTGCTTCTCGCCGTACTCCGACATGTCGATGCGGACCATGGCCCGCTCGTCGTCGAAGAGGAAGTCCGCGAGGGCCTTGGCCAGCTCCGTCTTGCCCACGCCGGTCGGGCCGAGGAAGAGGAAGGAGCCGGTGGGCCGGTCCGGGTCGGCGATGCCCGCACGGGAGCGTCGTACGGCGTCGGAGACCGCGCGCACCGCCTCGCCCTGGCCGATCAGGCGGCGGCCCAGCTCGTCCTCCATGCGCAGCAGCTTCTGCGTCTCGCCCTCCAGCAGGCGGCCTGCCGGGATGCCGGTCCAGGAGGCGACCACGTCGGCGATGTCGTCGGAGCCGACCTCCTCCTTGACCATGGTGGGCTTCCCCCGGAGCGAGACGGCCTCCTCCTCTGCCTCGGAGGCGGCCTCCAGGTCCCGCTCCAGCGTGGGGATCTCGCCGTACAGCAGCTTGGAGGCGGTGTCGAAGTCGCCGTCGCGCTGGGCGCGTTCCGCCTGGCCGCGCAGGTCGTCGAGCCTCTCCTTCAGCTCGCCCACCCGGTTGAGGGACTGCTTCTCCTTCTCCCATCGGGCGTTGAGGCCGCGCAGTTCCTCCTCCTTGTCGGCGAGGTCGCGGCGCAGCTTCTCCAGGCGCTCGCGGGAGGCGGGGTCGGTCTCCTTGCCGAGGGCGAGTTCCTCCATCCGCAGCCGGTCGACGGCCCGCTGGAGTTCGTCGATCTCCACGGGCGAGGAGTCGATCTCCATACGGAGCCGGGAGGCCGCCTCGTCGACGAGGTCGATGGCCTTGTCGGGCAGGAACCGGGAGGTGATGTACCGGTCGGAGAGGCCGGCGGCGGCGACCAGGGCGGCGTCCGCGATCTGCACCTTGTGGTGGGCCTCGTAGCGGCCCTTGAGCCCGCGCAGGATCGCGATGGTGTCCTCCACGCTGGGCTCGGCGACGAGCACCTGCTGGAAGCGCCGCTCCAGCGCCGGGTCCTTCTCGATGCGCTCGCGGTACTCGTCGAGGGTGGTCGCGCCGACCATGCGCAGTTCGCCGCGGGCGAGCATCGGCTTGAGCATGTTGCCGGCGTCCATCGCGGAGTCGCCGCCGGCGCCCGCGCCGACCACGGTGTGCAGCTCGTCGATGAACGTGATGATCTGCCCGTCGGAGTCCTTGATCTCGGCGAGGACCGTCTTCAGCCGTTCCTCGAACTCGCCGCGGTACTTCGCGCCCGCCACCATCGCGCCCAGGTCGAGTGCGACGAGCCGCTTGTCCTTGAGCGACTCGGGCACGTCGCCCTTGACGATGCGCTGGGCGAGCCCCTCGACGACGGCGGTCTTGCCGACGCCCGGCTCCCCGATGAGCACGGGGTTGTTCTTGGTGCGGCGGGACAGCACCTGCACGACCCGGCGGATCTCCTGGTCCCGGCCGATGACGGGGTCGAGCTTGCCCTCGCGGGCGGCGGCGGTGAAGTCGGTGCCGAACTTCTCCAGCGCCTTGTACGAGCCCTCGGGGTCGGGGGTGGTGACGCGCCGCCCGCCGCGCGCCTTCCGGAACGCCTCCAGCAGCTTCTTCGCGGTGGCGCCCTGCCGGGTCAGCACGTCGCCGGCGGCACCGCCCTTGGCGGCGATGCCGATCAGGAGGTGCTCGGTGGACAGGTACTCGTCGCCGAGGTCGGCGGCGCGCGCCTGCGCGTCGGCGATCACGGCCAGCATCTCGCGGTTGGGCTGCGGCGGCGCGACCGTGGACCCGGTCACGCTGGGCAGCTGGGCGAGGGCCTGCTCGGCTCCCGCGCGTACGGCGGCCTGGTCGGCGTCGACGGCCGCGAGCAGGTCGGTGATGTTCTCGTTGGTCTGCCGCGTCCCCTGCCCCTGGAGCAGTGCCAGAAGCAGGTGGACAGGGGTGAGGTCCGGGTTCCCCTCGGTCACGGCGCGGTTTCCGGCCGCGTTGATCGCGTCCCGGCTCCGGTTGGTCAGCTCGGCGTCCACGTTCGCGTTCTCCTCCTTGCGTCAGCCGTCAGTGCCACGTCTCCCAGTGCTGACTCAGCTAACGTACACAAAGTTGAGTCTATTCCACTCAAGGCAGTGCGGGGAGCCTTTCCGGGCAGACGGGCACCCGGTGTCCGGGTGCGGGACGCCACGGCCGTCCCGCACCCGTCCGCCGGCCCCGTAGGTTCGGGACCGCGACCGCCCGTTCAGGACCGTCCGTCCAGGAGGACCACCGGTTCGGGACCGTCCGTCCAGGAGGGCCGCCGCATCGGGGAGGGCCGTCCACCCAGGAAGGCCGCCGCATCCGGGAAGGCCGTCCGCCCAGGAAAACCGCCCGTCCGGGAAGACACGGAAGCCGTGGAAGCCTGGAGGACGCGGAGGACGCGGAGGACGCGGGGACGCGGAGGACGCGGGATCCGGGAGACGCGGCAGGCGCAGAAGGGGCGGCGCTCCCGGAGACCCCGAGGGCCCCGAGGACCCCGAGGACCCCGAGGACCCCGAGGACCCCGAGGGCCTGAAGGCCCCGGAGACCAGGGGTCCCCGGCGACCGGGAAGACCGGGCAGAGCAGGAAGACCGGGAAGAGCAGGAACATGACGACAGGTTCAGGAACATGAGCGCGGGCGGGCCCGCCGAGCGGGCGGGCGGGCGGTACGCCCGGGATCCGGGCGCCCCCGACCCGGACTACCTCGCCTTCTGGCGGGAACGGCACCTGTGCACCTTGACGACCCTGCGCCCGGACGGCACCCCGCACGTGGTGCCGGTCGGCGTGACGTACGACCCGGGGGAGCGGCTCGCCCGGGTGATCACGAGCGGCGCCAGCAACAAGGTGCAGCACGTCCGGGCGGCGGGGGCGCAGGGCGCGCCGGTGGCGGTGTGCCAGGTGGACGGGCGCCGCTGGGCGACCCTGGAGGGCCGTGCGCGGGTTTCCGACGACCCGGAGCGGGTGGCCGAGGCCGTGCGGCGCTACGCCGAGCGCTACCGGCGGACCCCCGCGCCGAACCCCGCTCGGGTCGTGATCGAGATCGACCTGACCCGGGCGCTCGGCAGAGGCTGAATCGAGCCACACCGCGCCGCGGGCGCATGTCGGATGATGGCGGGAGAAATCCCCGGAAACTGCAGCGGCGTCACCGTGTTCAGGTCACGGTGACGCCGCTGCGGGGGGAAGCACCTGAGGCGATCTGTTACGACGGGGGAATCGCGTCAGGCACTGCGGGGGGTGGCCGAGATGGTTCGCGGGACCGGAGCGGACTGGGGGTCCGTCTGCCGGTGGTCCCGCTGGTCGAGGTTCACAAAGATCATTCCGTACCGGATGGCGCACCGCACCGGCTGCGGCGCCCCGCGTGGCCGGCGCAGGCACCGGTACGCCCGTACGTCGTCGTCCTCGTCGCGGGTGACCACGACAGGCTCTCCGAACACGGTCACCATCAACGAGTCCCCGCTGTGGGGGAGGGCGGTGACCAGATCGATGAAGTGCCAGCCGGAGCGGTAGGCGGTGGCCATCTCCCGGCGGAACGAGCGGTCGTCTGGTGGTGTCGTCATGTCACGCCCACACGCTGTCTTGAGGCGAAGCGGTGGCATCGCCGGCAGAAACAGGATCGGCGGACGCTCGCACATTGGCCCAGACGCTGTCCGCCCGAACGTCGCTCTCCGCCCCCGTGAGGGCCCCCAGCGTTCCGAAGGCCACAACGGCGGAGAAGGCGGCGACAAGCACCGAGCGAAGCATTCTCTTACGCATAGTCGGCTTCGTCCTCACTTGAAGGTCCCCTCTTCCCCCGTCGGATAAGACGATGGCTCATTCAGGCACGTCATGGCCACACAATCGGTGCATCATGTTCCTGCATGTTCAGGAGCCTGGGGGGTGGAGATTTCAGCATGAATCGGACTAAGGCCACACATCCCCATGCTGTGACCGAACTGTGTGACGAAGGTGGCCGACTCTACGCGGACGCACTGAGAACGGGCCGCATCGCCCGCGAGGACGTCGAGAACACCCCCTGCCTGATGGAGTTCGCGCTGCTCCATCCCGACCCCGACGACCCCACCTGGCTGCGTCCTGTGCCGCCCGCCGTCGCTCTCGCCCAGCGTCTCCACCCCATCGAGCAGGAGATAACCGACCGCCGCCGGCTCTCCATCGACCTCGCCGAGGTCTTCGAGCCCTTCATGGCCCTCAGCGCCCAGGCCACCGCCCCGACCGACTCCATGACCGTCCTGGAGGGCCTGGACCGCATCAACGCCGCGCTCACGCTGGCCACCACCCAGTGCCAGAACGAGATGCTGACGGTCCAGCCGAGCGGCCACCGCCCCGAACGCCGCCTCATCGAGGGCCTGGAGCGCGACCGTCCGCTCATCGAGCGCGGCGTCCGGATCCGCACCCTTTACCAGCACACCGCCCGCTACAGTCCGGAACGCCTGGCGTACGTCGACCAGTTCGCCACTGCCAAGGTGGAGTACCGCACCATCGACGAACTCGTCGAGCGGCTCATCATCTGCGACGAGGCCGTGGCCTTCATCCCGATCAGCGACGACCGGCAGATCGCCCTGGAACTGCGCCACCCCGGACTGGTCCGCTACCTCATCAAGGTCTTCGAGTTCATGTGGGGCCGCGCCGTCCCCCTGCGCGCCGGCACTCCCTACGAGACCGACCCCGACGGCATCACCGACATCCAGTACTCCATCGCCAAACTCCTCGTGGAGGGCCACGTCGACGAGGCCATCGCCCGCCGCCTCGGCATGAACGTGCGCACCTGCCGCGCGCACATCGCCAAGCTGGCCACCGCCCTCGGCAGCGGAAGCCGCGCACAACTCGGCTTCCTCATCGCCCAGTCGGGCATCCTGGATCGGGAACAGTGAATGGCGGCCGAGAGGCACCCCCACCGTCCGCACCGCCCGCATCACGCCGACGAGCTGTGTGAGCCCGGCCGGGAGCTGTACGCACGCGCCCTGCGGGACGGTTCGGTCACCGGGCGGGACGCCGAAGCCGCCCCCTGTCTGCTCGACCTCGGGCTGCTCCGCCGCGCCGGGAGCGGCGGCCACGGCCTGCCCGCCGGCGGCGGCCGCCCCGGCCTCCCCGACCACGGCGACCGCGGTGGCCCCGGCGACCGCGGCGGCCCGGACGAGCACGGTGAGCCCGGCGGCCCGGACGAGCACGGTGAGCCCGGCGGCCCGGACGAGCACGGTGAGCCCGGCGGCCCGGACGAAGTCGGCGGACCCGGCGGCCGCGACACCGACGGACCCGACGGACCCGACGGACCCGGCGGACCCGACGGACCCGACGGACCCGGCGACGGCGGCGAAGGCGGCGAAGGCGGCACCCTCCTCGACGCCCCCGGCCGCACGGCCCGCCACGGGCACCACGAGTCGCACGGGTCGCACGAGCCGCATGGGTCCCAAGTGACCCATGCGACCCATGCATCCCATGGTGGACACCACGGGTCCCAAGGGCACCACGGGCACCACGTCCAGCCCGGCCGTCAGAGCTACCCCGGCCGTCAGAGCCACCCCGGCCACCCCGGCCATCCCGGCCGTCAGGGCCACCCCGGCCGACCCGGCCCCACCGAGCGCCTCGAACCCGTCGCGCCCGCCCTCGCGCTGCACCGGCTGCTGAGCGCCACCGCGCGGGCCGTCGCCGAACAGCGGCACCGGCAGGCGCACCTGGCCGAGGCGTTCGCCCCGCTCATGCGCATCGACGGCCGGTCCGGATCCGTCCCGCCCGGCATCCGGCTGCTCAGCGGCAAGGCCCTGATCAACCAGTCGATCACCGAGGCGCTGAGTACCGCCGCGGAGGAACTGCTGTCGGTGCAGCCGCACAGCGGGCAGCTCCTCGCCGCCTACTCCGCCGTCGCCCTCGGCCGCGACCAGGACTTCCTCGACCGCGGCGGCCGGATCCGCGCCCTCTACCAGCACACCGGCCGCTACCGCTCCCTCATCGCCGCCCGCTACGAACAGCTCCGCGGCGACGCCCAGGCCCGCACCCTCGACGAGATCCCCGAACGCCTCGTCCTCGTCGACCGCACCGTCGCCTTCCTGCCCGCCAGCCCCGACCGCAGCCTCGCCCTGGAAGTCCGCGTCCCCGCCCTGGTCGACCATCTCGCCACCGCCTTCGACCGGCTCTGGCGGCTCGCCACGCCCATGCACCCGCAGACCGTCCACCAGCCCGTCCTCGACGGCATCACCGCCCGCCAGCGCGCCATCGCCGCGCTCCTGGTCGAAGGGCACACCGACACCGTGATAGCCAACCGCCTCGGCATGAACGTCCGCACCGCCCGCGTCCACATCGCCAAGCTCGCCGCCACCCTCGGCAGCGACAGCCGCGCCCAACTCGGCTACCTCATCGCGCGGTCCGGCATCCTCGACCAGGAGGGAGCACACGAGTGAGCGCCCCGCCGCCGCACCCCGACCACAGCGCCGACGCGTTGTGCCCTGCCGCGACCCGGCTCTACGAACGCGCCCTGCGCGACGGGGGCGTGACCGCCGCGGACCTCCGCGGCGCGCCCTGCCTCCTCGACCACGGGCTGCTCCAGCCGACCGTCACCGACCCCGCCCGCCTCGAACCGGTCGCCCCCGCCCTCGCCCTGCACCGCCTGCTGCACAGCTCCGCACAGGCCATCGCCGACCAGCGGAACCGCGAGACCCGCCTCGCCGAGGCCTTCGCCCCGCTGATGCGCCTGGACGGGCCCGCCGCGGAGCCGGAGGAACTGCCGGCCGTCACCGTGCTCAGCGGCACCGAACGGATCAACCGGGCCATCTCCGAGGCGATGGAGGAGGCCACCGCCGAGGTGCTGTGCGTGCAGCCGAACAGCAACCGCAGCGGCGGCAGCCGCGGAGAACGGGCGCAGGCCGTCGCCCTCGACCGGGACCAGGCCCTGCTCGACCGCGGGCTGCGCATCCGCACGCTCTACCAGCACACCCAGCGCCATCTGCCGCTCGTCGCCGCCCGCTACGAGCAGCTGCGCGGCGACGCCGAGGCCCGCACCCTCGACGAGATCACCGACCGGCTCATCGTGGTCGACCGCACCGTCGCCTTCGTCCCCGGCGACCGGGACGGCAGCCTCGCCCTGGAGGTCCGCGTACCCGCCCTCGTGGAGTACCTCGCCACCGCCTTCGACCGCCTGTGGCGGCTGGCCACGCCCATGTACCCGCAGGCCGTCCAGCAGCCCACCCTCGACGGCGTCACACCACGGCAGCGGGCCATCGCCGCCCTGCTCGTGGAGGGCCACACCGACGCCGTCATCGCCGACCGGCTGGGCATGAACGTCCGCACCGCCCGCGTCCACATCGCCAAACTCGCCGCCACCCTCGGCAGCGACAGCCGCGCCCAGCTCGGCTACCTCATCGCACGCTCGGCGATCCTGGATCGGGAAGCGTGAGCCCGGCCGGCGCCGCGTCCGGCGGCGCCCCGTCCAGGCCCGCCTGCGCGATCCGCACGCCCAGCTGCGTACGGCTGGCCGCGCCCAGCGTCTCCGCCAGCCGCGCGATGTGCGCCCGGCAGGTCCGCACACTGATCCCCAGCCGCTCGGCGATCACCGCGTCCTGGTGCCCCTCCGCGAGCAGCGCCGCGATCGACTGCTCCCGGTGCGAGACCCCCTCGATGCCGGGCTCGGGAATGGCGGTCGTCAGCGGCACCGCCGCCCGCCACAGCCGTTCGAACACCGTCGCGAGGTAGGCCACCAGACCGGGGTGGCGCAGCTCCAGCGCCACCGTCCGCTCCGGGTTGGCCGGGATGAACGCCACCGTGCGGTCGAACAGGATCAGCCGGTCGACGACCTCGTCGAGCGTGCGCGCCTCCACGGCGTCGCCCATGAGCTCCAGATAGTGCAGCAGCCCCTGCCCGTGCCGGGCGACGTGGTTGTACAGGTCGCGCATGCGCACCCCCCGCGCACGCAGGGCGAGCGCCCGGTGCAGGCCCTCGGTCAGCTCGTGCTCGCGCCGGATGCCGCCCGGCTGCACCGTGAGGACCTCGCCCGTGCAGGCGTCGGTCGCCTGGTCCAGGGCCGCCTGGATACGGGCCGGCCCGTCCAGGACCCGCAGCGCGGCGCCCTCCCCGGGACCGGAGCGCCGCTTGCCGCCGCCCAGCCCGGCGTACCGCTCGGCGGCGGCCACCGCCGCGCCCACCCGGCGCTGGCTCGCGCTGACCTCGTCGTAGACCCCGCGCAGCAGCCGCGTCATGACCTCCTGGGGCGCGGTCGGCACCAGCCAGTCCATGTCGTCGGGGTCCGGGTGCAGCAGGGCCAGGTCCAGCAGACAGGGCACCTGCTCGGCGTCGGAACGGGGCACCCGGCCGCGCCGTACGGCCCGGGAGTACACGCGGTCCCCGGCAGCACACAGCCGGTCGGCACCGTGCGGGTGCTCCTCCGTCGCGTGCCCGGCCATCGCCCGTCCCACCCCCGACTCCCGCGTCTCGCAGCGCAACTATGCGCGGCCCGGACCGGCTCCCGCAACACGGCTCCCCTCGCGATCGGCCCGGGAAACAACCGGTATCCACCGCTTTCCACCGGCCCCATGAACACCCGCGTGCAACAAGCTGAAGGTAGCGGCGGTGTTGACGCCCTGGGCATCCTGGGCGCGCCGGAACCACCCGCCGCCCGGGATGCCGCCGCCGTCTCCGCGCCACCCGCCCGGCCCCGCCGAGGACGCCCACGGGAGCGCCCCGGCGGGCCCCAGACCCCGGCAGAGTCCGAACGGAGAGGAACAGCGAACGTGATACGCGTGGGCATCCTCGGCCGTACGCCGCCGGAGCGCTCCCAGCTGCGCCGCGCCCTGGACGGGGACCGCGGGGTGCGGGTGGCCGGCGAGGGCCGCCCCGACCAGGCCGCGCATCTGGTGCGCGCGCTGCGCCCGCAGGTGCTGGTGTCCGGGCACGGCGGCCCCGAGGACGCGCTGGGCGCGCTGCGGGCCGACCCGGCGCCCGGACCGGCGCGGATCGTGGTGCTGGGCCGGCTGTCGGAGCACGCGACGCGTCTGCTGCTGCGGCAGGGCGTGCGCGGTGTGCTGCTGCGCGCCGACACGGCGGCGCATCTGACCTGGGCGGTACGGGCCGCCGCCGCGGGGAGCCTCGCGCTCGCGCCGGGTGCCGCCGGCTATGTGGTGGAGCCGTTCGTGCAGCCGGGCCGGCCGGCCGAGGAGGCGGCCGAGGCGCGCCGGCTGCTGGACGTGCT
Organism: Streptomyces sp. B8-7; assembly: GCF_058833805.1. Taxonomy (NCBI): domain Bacteria; kingdom Bacillati; phylum Actinomycetota; class Actinomycetes; order Kitasatosporales; family Streptomycetaceae; genus Streptomyces; species Streptomyces sp. B8-7. The sequence continues at coordinate 461,356 of NZ_JBYRRL010000004.1, forward strand.
CAGCGTCCGCGAACGGGAGATCCTGGAACTGCTCGGCGAGGGCGCGTCCAACGCGGCGGTGGCCGCCCGGCTCGGCATCAGCGGCCACACCGTCAAGGACCACGTCCGCGCGATCTACACCAAACTGATGGTGCGCAACCGGATCCAGGCCGCCCACGTGCTGTGGCGGGCCCGGGTCCGGCCGGCCCCTGGCCCCCGTACGGTCCCCGGTCCTGGCCCCCGCACGGTCCCCGGTCCGGGCTCCCGCGCGGTCCCCGGTCCGGGCTACTTGAGGCCGATGGCGTCGCAGGCGGCCTTGAACTCGGCCGTGCAGATCTCCGACAGCTGGTAGATGCCGTCCTCGACGACGGTGTCGGCGATGTTGGCCCGGGTCAGCGCGACCACGCCGACCAGCTGGGCCGGGATGTCCTGCTGGGTGGGGCTGTCGACCTTGTCGCGGGTGAGCGCGTCGAACTGGATGTCGCGGCCCTGGACCCGGGCGACCGCCATCTCGGCGGCGGCCTCGGCCTCGGCCGGGTAGGACTTGTACACGCTCATGAACTGGTCGCCGGTGACGATCCGCTGCACGGCGTCGAGCTCCGCGTCCTGCCCGGTGATGGGCGGCAGCTCGGTGACACCCGCCGCCTGCAGCGCCTGGATGATGCCGCCGGCCATGGCGTCGTTGGCCGAGTAGACGGCCACGATGTTGCCCGCACCGATCTCGCCGATCGCCTCGGTCATGTTGGCCGTGGCGTTCTTGGGGTCCCAGTCCTTGGTGTCGTAGGTCTTGGCGACCGTCACCTTGCCGTTCAGCTCCGACAGGGCGCCGTTCTTGAACTGCTTGGCGTTGGGGTCGGTCGGCGAGCCGTTCATCATGACGATCTTGTCGGCGGAGTCGACGTCCGGGCCCAGCGCGTCCAGCAGGGTGCGCGCCTGGACCTCGCCGACCAGCTCGTTGTCGAAGGAGATGTACGCGTCGATCGGGCCCTCGGCCAGGCGGTCGTAGGCGATGACCGGGACTCCGGCGTCCTTGGCGCGCTGCACGGCACCGGCGATCGCGTGCGAGTCGACGGCGTCCAGCAGAACGACGTCGACACCGTCGGCGATCATTTTCTTGAGCTGGCCCTCCTGTTTGTCGGCATCCTGCTCGGCATTGGCATAGACCACTTGGCCCTTACCGCCGGTGAGATCGGCGACCTTGTCCTTGATGATCGGGTAGTCGAACTTCTCGTACCGCGAGTTGACCTTCTCCGGCAGAAGCAGCCCCACCTTGATGTCGCTGCCCTTGGTGGGGCTCGCTTCGCCGCTTTCCCCGGTCGCGTTGAGCACGCCGCAGCCGGCGAGCGAGAGGGTCAGCGCGGACGCGGCCGCGGACATGGCGATACGACGCATTCAGGGGCTCACTTCAGTGCGTTGCGGGCATGGGCGAAAACCACGCCCAGGTGACTGAAAATGCAACGCTTCGGCGCCGGTCACCGTCAAGACGTATCACTTAACGAGATGACAACATCGCCTTCCGTGCCCTGCGCCAGGACACCGCGGAATCCCCGCAGACCCTGCGCCCTTTCACCGGTCCCCGCTCGCGGAAAGGGGCCAAGTCCTCCGCTTCCGCAGCGATATGAGACCCGGCGGCGGCGCTCGCAGCACCCTCGCGACGCCCTCGCACCGACGACTTCCGGCCTGCCCGGCGTGCGCCCGGGGCCGTACGGGTCAGTCGGTGACCAATACGGCATTCCGCCGAAGTGAGGTGAAAGGGGCGCCGGTTGCGAAGCCGGGCGACCGCGCGGGCCCACGGGATCGGGGCCGGCCCAGCGTCCGCCGCGCTCTCCCCTGCGCGCCGCGCCCGCCGCCCGTGGGCACCCGCACCCGCGCCGGGCCGGGGCGGGGCGTGCGGATGTGCCGAGGGGCCCGGAGGTCTCTCGGCCTCCGGGCCCCTCGGCCGTGTCGCTGTGCCGCGCCGGTGCGCGGGCGGGTGTCAGTCGCCCTGCTGCTGGCGCTTGGGCCGCCAGACCACCAGGGCGCTGGTCTGCTGCACCTCCTGGTACGGCACCAGGTCGCGCCGGTAGGAGGCGTGGACGGCGGCTTCGCGCTGACGCATGGTCGCCGCGGCCCCGTCGAGGGCCGCCTCCAGTTCCGCGACCCGGGACCGGAGCGCGGCGACCTGGTTCTCCAGCTCGATGATGCGCTTGATGCCGGCCAGGTTGATGCCCTCGTCCTGCGACAACTGCTGCACCTGGCGGAGCAGTTCGATGTCGCGGGCCGAGTAGCGCCGGCCGCGCCCGGCCGCGCGGTCCGGGGAGACCAGGCCGAGGCGGTCGTACTGGCGCAGCGTCTGCGGGTGCAGGCCGGAGAGCTGGGCCGCCACCGAGATGACGTAGACCGGGGTCTCCTCGGTCAGTTCATACGGGTTGCGTCGACGCCCGTCCATCAGGCTCATGCTCCCTTCGCGGCCTCGAACAGCTCCGCCCGCGGGTCCTCGCCCGCGGTCGCCTCGCGATACGACTCCAGCGCGTCACGAGCCTTCCCCGACAGCTCCGCCGGAACACTCACCTCGACCGTGATCAGCAGATCACCGCGGGAGCCGTCCTTGCGGACCGCTCCCTTGCCGCGGGCGCGCATCGTGCGGCCGTTGGGGGTGCCCGCCGGCAGCTTGAGGGTGACGGCGGGGCCGCCCAGGGTGGGCACCCGCACCTCGCCGCCGAGCGCGGCCTCGGTGAACGTCACCGGCACGGTCACCGTCAGGTTGTCGCCCTTGCGGCCGAACACCGGGTGCTCGCCGACGTGCACGACGACGTACAGGTCGCCCGCCGGTCCGCCGCGCTCGCCGGGCGCTCCCTTGCCGCGCAGCCGGATCCGCTGCCCGTCCAGGACCCCGGCGGGGATGCGGACCTGCATGGTGCGCGAGGACTTGGCCCGGCCGCTGCCCCGGCAGACGTCGCAGGGGTTCTCGGCGATCAGGCCGCGCCCCTTGCAGTCCGGGCACGGGTCGGTGAGCGAGAAGCCCCCGCCGGAGCCGCGGGCCACCTGCCCGGTGCCGACGCAGGTCGGGCACACCCGGGGGGTGCCGTTCTTGTCGCCGGTGCCGGAACAGGCCTTGCACGGGGCCTGGGAGGACATCCGCAACGGGACCGTCGCGCCCTCGATGGCCTCGGTGAAACTGAGCGTGACCTCGGACTCGATGTCCTGGCCGCGTTTGGGCTGGGTGCGGGTGCCGGTGGCACCGCCCCGGTTGAACAGGCCCCCGAGAACGTCACCGAAGCCGCCGCCGAAGCCGCCGCCGCCCTGGGCGCCGCCTCCGCCGAGGAGGTCGCCCAGGTCGAAGTTGAACGAGCCGCCGCCCGCACCCGGCCCGGGGCGGAAGCCGCCGTTGCCGAACAGGGCGCGGGCCTCGTCGTACTCCTTGCGCTTCTTGGCGTCGCCGAGGATGTCGTTGGCCTCGGAGATCTCCTTGAAGCGCTCCTCGGCCTTGACGTTGCCCTTGTTGGCGTCCGGGTGGTACTCGCGGGCGAGCTTCCGGTACGCCTTCTTGATCTCGGCCTCGGTGGCGTCCTTGGGGACGCCGAGGACCTTGTAGTAGTCCTTCTCGATGAAGTCCTTGGTGCTCATCCCCGACGTCCCTCCTTCCGTCCGGTGTCTAGTCCGGTGTCTACGTCAGCCCTCCTCAGGGCCGTTGTCCTGGTCGTCGGGTGCCGCCGCGCCCTCCTCGGGCGAGTCGGCCTTGACGGTCTGCGCGCCCGGCTGCGGTTCGGCGACGGCCACCCGCGCGGGGCGGATGGTGCGCTCGCCGATGCGATACCCCGGCTGGAGGATCGCGACGCAGGTCGTCTCGGTGACGTCCGGCGCGTAGGAGTGCATCAGGGCTTCGTGGATCGTCGGGTCGAAGGGCTCGCCCTCCTTGCCGAACTGCTGCAGGCCCATCTTCGCGGCCACGGTCTCCAGCGACTCCCCGACGGACTTGAAGCCGCCGACGAGTTCGCCGTGCTCCCGCGCCCGCCCGATGTCGTCGAGCACGGGCAGGAGCTCGGTCAGGAGGTTCGCGATGGCGATCTCCTTGACCGCGATCCGGTCGCGCTCGACGCGGCGGCGGTAGTTCTGGTACTCGGCCTGGAGGCGCTGGAGGTCGGCGGTGCGCTCGCCGAGCGCGGTGCGCACCTGGTCCAGCTGGGCCACCAGACCCGCGTCTGCGCTTGCGTCCCCGGCCGGGGCCGCCCCCTCCGCCCGGGAGGAGTCGGCCTTCGGCTCGGCGTCGTCGGAGGTGGCGCCGGAGGGGACGTCGGGCTTCTCCTCGAAGCCCGGGGTCTCCTCCGTCACGCGGCACCGTCCTTGCGCTCGTCGTCGATGATCTCGGCGTCGACGACGTCGTCGTCGGCCCGGGCGTCACCGGCCTCGGCACCGCCGGCGGCACCGCCCGCCGCGGCCTGCCCGGCCTGGGCGTCGGCGTACATGGCCTGGCCCAGCTTCTGGGAGACCGCGGCGACCTTCTCCGTGGCGGAGCGGATCTCGGCGGTGTCCTCGCCCTTGAGCTTCTCCTTCAGCTCGGCGACGGCCGACTCGACCTCGGTCCGGATCTCGCCGGGGACCTTGTCCTCGTTGTCCTTGAGGAACTTCTCCGTCTGGTAGACGAGCTGCTCGCCCTGGTTGCGGGACTCGGCGGCCTCGCGGCGGGCGTGGTCCTCCTCCGCGTACTTCTCGGCCTCCTGGCGCATGCGGTCGACCTCGTCCTTCGGCAGCGAGGAGCCGCCGGTGACGGTCATCTTCTGCTCCTTGCCCGTGCCCAGGTCCTTGGCGGTCACGTGCATGATGCCGTTGGCGTCGATGTCGAAGGAGACCTCGATCTGCGGGACGCCGCGCGGCGCCGGCGGCAGACCGGTCAGCTCGAACATGCCGAGCTTCTTGTTGTAGGCCGCGATCTCGCGCTCGCCCTGGTAGACCTGGATCTGCACGGACGGCTGGTTGTCCTCGGCCGTCGTGAAGATCTCCGACCGCTTGGTCGGGATGGTCGTGTTGCGCTCGATGAGCTTGGTCATGATGCCGCCCTTGGTCTCGATGCCGAGGGACAGCGGGGTGACGTCGAGCAGCAGGACGTCCTTGACCTCGCCCTTGAGGACACCGGCCTGGAGCGAGGCGCCGATGGCGACGACCTCGTCCGGGTTCACACCCTTGTTGGCCTCCTTGCCGCCGGTCAGCTCCTTCACGAGCTCGGCGACGGCGGGCATCCGGGTGGAGCCGCCGACGAGGACGACGTGGTCGATCTCGTCGATGCTGACGCCGGCGTCCTTCATGACGTTGAAGAACGGGGTCTTGCAGCGCTCCAGCAGGTCCGCGGTCAGCTGCTGGAACTGGGCGCGGGTCAGCTTCTCGTCGAGGTGCAGGGGGCCCTCGGCGGAGGCGGTGATGTAGGGCAGGTTGATCGAGGTCTCGGTGGACGAGGACAGCTCGATCTTGGCCTTCTCGGCGGCCTCGCGGAGGCGCTGCAGGGCCATCTTGTCCTTGCTGAGGTCCACGCCGTGACCGGACTGGAACTGCTTGACCAGGTAGTCGACGACCCGCTGGTCCCAGTCGTCACCACCGAGGTGGTTGTCGCCGTTGGTGGCCTTCACCTCGACGACGCCGTCACCGATCTCCAGCAGGGACACGTCGAAGGTGCCGCCGCCGAGGTCGAAGACGAGAATCGTCTGGTCGTCCTTGTCGAGGCCGTACGCCAGCGCGGCGGCGGTCGGCTCGTTGACGATGCGCAGGACGTTCAGACCGGCGATCTCGCCGGCCTCCTTCGTCGCCTGGCGCTCGGAGTCGTTGAAGTACGCCGGGACGGTGATGACCGCGTCGGTCACCTTCTCGCCCAGGTAGGACTCCGCGTCCCGCTTCAGCTTCTGCAGGATGAACGCGGAGATCTGCTGCGGGTTGAAGTCCTTGCCGTCGAGCTGGATCTTCCAGTCGGTGCCCATGTGACGCTTCACGGAACGGATGGTCCGGTCCACGTTGGTCACCGCCTGACGCTTGGCGACCTCACCGACCAGCACCTCGCCGTTCTTCGCGAAGGCGACGACGGACGGCGTGGTCCGGGCACCCTCGGCGTTGGTGATGACGGTGGGCTCGCCGCCCTCCAGAACGCTGACGACGGAGTTAGTCGTGCCCAGGTCGATGCCGACCGCACGTGCCATGGTTGATTCCTCCAGCTGACTTGAGTGGAACGGACTCAAGTGTGCACCACACCCGGCGCGGGGTCAACAGACCTGAGCCGAAGCGACTCAAGTCTTATCCGTTCCTTGCACGCAAGGGCCCGCTGACCTGCACGGATGCCTCCCCGGCCGGCATCGGCACCCCGTCACCGCACTCCGGGACCGCGCCCCTCACGGACGACCCTCCGGCCGCTGCGGACGGCCCGGGGATCCGCGCGATCCGCGCCGTCCGTGCGGTCCGTGCGGTCCGTGCGGTCCGTGCGGTCCGCGAGGCCCTGCCGGATCGCCCGGCCAGCCCGGCCAGCCCGGCCAGTCCGGCCAGCCCGGATCGCGCCATCCGCGCCATCCGCGCCATCCGCGCCATCCGGGTGATCCGGGTGATCCGGGCGATCCGCGGCGCCGGCGGAGTCGGCCGGGGCGACGGCGACGGCGACGGCAGCGACTCCGGCGGAGGCGTCGGTCGCGAAGGTGACGAGTGGGGCGACGGGGGCCGCGACGGCGGTCGCGGCAGCACCGTCGACCGCGACAGCGCCGTCGACGGCGACCGCGACGGCAACCGCGACGACGACGGCGACCATGGCGACCGCGACGGCGACCATGGCGATCGCCACGACGACCGCGACGACGGGGGCACGGATCGCGACGCCGGCCGTCGCGGCGTGCGCCGCAGCAGTGCGAGGACCACCGCGAGGGCCACCCCTCCCACCCACAGCGCCGCCGCCGGCCGCAGCACCCCGGCGTGCACCAGCACGCCCACGAGCACCGCCGCCGCGGCCCCGCCCCCGACCACCGCGGTCACCCCGCGCGGGGCGAACCCGAGTCGCCGCAGCCGGTGCGCCAGATGGTCCGGCCCGCCGCGCAGCAGCGGACGCCCGGCCAGCCGCCGCGACGCCAGCACCAGCACCGCGTCCGCCGCCGCCACGGCGCTCAGCGGGAACAGCACCCCGGCGGAGGCCGTCACATCGCGCCCCGCGCACGTGAGCACGGCCGCGCCCGCCAGCAGGAACCCGGTGAACAGCGACCCGCACGCACCGAGGGAGATCCGGGCGGGCCGGCGCCCCTGCATCAGGAACCCGGCCAGGGCCGCCGCCAGCACGCACAACAGCACCGCGAGCCCGTCCATCAACTCCACCGCCGCGCACACCCCGACCCCCAGGGCGGTGACCACCCCGACCAGGCCGGCCAGCCCGTCGGCGTGGTCCAGCGCCCGGAAGGCCCCGCCGGCCGCCGTGATCCACAGCACCGCGAGCGCTCCGCCGGCCAGGCCGGTCTCCTCGTACGGCACGACGCACGCGGCCGCGGCCGCCGTACCGGCGAGCAGGAAGCGGGGGCGCAGCCGCCAGACGTCGGCGGCCAGCCCGAGCAGGGCGGCCGCCGCCCCGGCGGCGAGCAGCGCACCCGTCCCGGGCCCCAGGCGGGCGACCCCGGTCAGCTCCCCGACCGAGGCGAGCGCCACCGTGGCGAGCGCGACGGCGACTCCGCCGAGCAGCGGTACCGGCCGGGCCCGGCAGCGGCGGTCCAGCAGTCCGCGGCGCAGCGCGAGGACCCGCAGCAGACCTGCGAGGAGGGTGGCGAGGAGCAGGGCGGCGGTGGCGGCGGCGATCCCATAGAGCACGGAGCCAATTTAGAGGAATGTCATGATTTGGTATGAAAACTACGTCGAGTCGGCGCGCCGCCGGACACGGACGGACGGTGACACCCCGCGCGGAGCGCTCGGCCGGGCCGCGGAAGGGCGGGGCGTGCGCACGGATCCGGCCGCCGGAAGAGGTGCCGCGACCACTGAGGGCCGCCTCAGCGACGCAGATCACCGAGCGTCTGGCTACAGTGCGGCGAAGGATGCGGGTAGTCTCAGACGGACTGCATAAGTTACCGCTTAGTAATCTCGGTTAGCCATCTCAACGAAGAACCCCTCGCCGGTTCGAGGAGTCCCCATGCAACTCGCCGCGATCATCGTGTCGATGGTCCTCATGGCCGTCGGTTTCGCGCTGTTCGGCCGGGCCGTCCTGCAGATCGTCCGCTTCATGATGCTCGGCCAGCCGCTGCCCGCCGGGTCCCGGACCAACGACCCGGTGGCGCGCACCGTCACCGTGGTCAAGGAGTTCCTCGGCCACACGCGGATGAACCGCTGGGGCATCGTGGGCTTCGCGCACTGGTTCGTGGCGATCGGCTTCTACACGCTGCTGCTGACCATCGTGAACGCCACCGGTCAGCTCTTCCAGGCCGACTGGATCCTCCCGGTCATCGGCGACTGGGCCCCGTACAACGTCTTCGTCGAGTTCATCGGCACCATGACGGTGCTCGGCATCCTGGTCCTGATCGCCGTCCGGCAGCTGTCCCGCCCCGACAGGCCGGGCCGCAAGTCCCGCTTCGCGGGCTCCAACACCGGCCAGGCGTACTTCGTCGAGACGGTCATCCTCATCGTCGGTGTCTGCATCTTCATGCTGCACGCCCTCGAGGGTGCGATGCACCACGTGGAGGGCTACGAGGCCTCCTTCTTCCTCTCGTACCCGGTGGTCTCCTGGCTGGAGGGCATGGACCTCTCCACCCTCCAGAACCTCACCTACTTCTTCGCCGGGCTGAAGATCGCCACCTCCTTCATCTGGATGATCACGGTCTCCCTGAAGACCGACATGGGCGTCGCCTGGCACCGTTTCCTGGGCTTCCCGAACATCTGGTTCAAGCGGGATGCGGCGGGTGGTACGGCGTTGGGTGCGCTGCTGCCGATGACCAGTGGCGGCAGGGCGATCGACTTCGCCGATCCCGGTGAGGACGACGTGTTCGGCGTCTCCCAGGTCGAGCAGTTCTCCTGGAAGGGCCTGCTGGACTTCTCCACCTGCACCGAGTGCGGCCGCTGCCAGTCGCAGTGCCCCGCCTGGAACACCGGCAAGCCGCTCTCCCCCAAACTGCTGATCATGTCCCTGCGGGACAACGCCCACGCCAAGGCCCCCTACCTCCTCGCCGGCGGCGGCAGAACCACCGAAGGCGAGGAGAAAGCCACCCCACAGCAGCTGCAGAACGTCCCCGCCGCAGCCCTCACCGAAGCCGAACGCCCCCTGGTCGGCACCGCCCAGGACAACGGCGTCATCGACCCCGACGTCCTGTGGTCCTGCACCACCTGCGGCGCCTGCGTCGAACAGTGCCCCGTCGACATCGAGCACATCGACCACATCGTCGACATGCGCCGCTACCAGGTCATGATCGAATCAGCGTTCCCCTCCGAAGCCGGCACCATGCTCAAGAACCTGGAGAAGAAGGGCAACCCCTGGGGCCTGGCAAAGAAACAACGCCTGGAATGGCTCAAGGAACTCGACTTCGACGTCCCCGTCGTGGGCAAGGACATCGAGGACCTCACCGACGTCGAGTACCTCTACTGGGTCGGCTGCGCCGGCGCCCTCGAAGACCGCGCCAAGAAGACCACCAAGGCGTTCGCCGAACTCCTCCACATCGCCGGCGTGACGTTCGCCATCATGGGCGGCGACGAGAAATGCACCGGCGACTCCGCCCGCCGCCTGGGCAACGAACCCCTCTTCCAGGAACTCGGCACGCAGAACGTCACCGCCCTCAACACCGCCTTCGGCGAGGAGACCGACGACGACGGCAACATCACACCCGAGTCGAGGAAACCGAAGTCGGCCAAGAAGATCGTCGCCACCTGCCCCCACTGCCTCAACACCCTCGCCAACGAATACCCCCAGCTCGGCGGCGACTACGACGTCATCCACCACACCCAGCTGCTGCAACACCTCGTCGACGAAGGCCGCCTGGTCCCCCTCACCCCGGTCGAAGGCATCATCACCTACCACGACCCCTGCTACCTCGGCCGCCACAACAAGATCTACACACCCCCACGCGAGATCATCGCCAACGTCCCCGGCCTGCGCAACGAAGAGATGCACCGCCACAAGGAACGCGGCTTCTGCTGCGGCGCCGGCGGCGCCCGCATGTGGATGGAAGAACGCATCGGCAAACGCATCAACAACGAACGCGTCGACGAAGCCCTCTCCCTCAACCCCGACATCGTCTCCACCGCCTGCCCCTTCTGCCTCGTCATGCTCACCGACTCCGTCAACGGCAAGAAGAACGACGGCACCGCCAAGGACACCCTCCAAGTCCTCGACGTCGCCCAACTCCTCCTCACCTCCGTCACAACCCCCACCAACCCCACCGACCCCACCAACCCCACCGACACCCCCCACCCCGACCACCCCACCCCCCAACCCGTGCAGTGACCCCCACGGCTCCGGCGGCCTCCAGAGGTCCCGGAGCCCCCGGCGGCCACCGCAGCCCCCGAGGCCCGTACCGACGCCCCGCCCCGTCTCCGGGCCGGGGCGTCGCCGCGTACGGCCGACGGGCCCGCAGGGGCACGTACCGCACGCCGGGCCCCGGACGCGGCGGCCGCACACGGGTCTGTCGCCCGATTCGAACGCGTGCTTCACTGCTGTGTCGTTGTCGGTGCGGGTGGTGCGGGCGGGGCGGACGGTGGACCGGACAGTGGTCGGGACGGCGGGACGGACAGCGGAAACGGCGAGAACGGTGCGGACGGTGCGGACGGTGCGGACACCCACGACGGCCGGAACCCCGGACGCAGCCGCAACGACGAGCACGGCCGGAGCGACGAGTACCGCCGGAACGGCGAGCACAGCCGGAACGGCGGAGGCGGTGCGAACACCGCGGGCCGCGTCCGCACCGAGGCCGGTGGCGGCACCGGCAGCCCGCACGTCCACGGCGGCAGCCGCGCCCCGCACGTCCACAGCGCCAGCCGCGCCCCGCAGGCCCCTGACGGCATCGGCGCCCCGCAGGCCCCTGGCGGCAGCGACCCGCAGGCGCTTGACGGCGGCGGCGTCCGTCGGAGCCCTGCTCCTGCTGCCGGCCGCCTGTGGGCTCACCCCGGACGGCGGCGGCCGGCCCGCCTCCCCGCCGAGCACGGGCGTGAAGGCCGCCCAGGCACCCGCCCGGCTCCCGGTCCCGCACGGCGGGGGCAGCGACGTACCGGACGACTTCAACGGCGACGGCCACCGCGACCTCGTCCTCGACGACCTGGTCAAGGCACGCGCGCACAGCGACGACTCCGGCATCGGCATCGTCTACGGCGGCCCCCGCGGACTCGTGCCCGCCGCGCGGCAGTTGCTGAGCCCCGCCCGGAACGCGGCCCCGAGCGGCGGCGAGCTGCCCGCCCTGTTCGACGCGGAGGCACACTGCGACCTGGACGCCGACGGGTTCACCGACCTGGTCGTGTCCACCGACCCGCCCTACGACGGCCAGGGACGCCCCCCGGTGCCGCTGCAGATCCTGTTCGGGTCGCCCGAGGGCCTCGGCGGCCGCGCGGTCCCCCTGGTGATCCCCGACGCGGCGCGGGCCGGGAACGACTGGCCCGACCGGCCGGTGTGCGGCGACTTCGACGGGGACGGCCGCGACGACCTGGTCGTGCACGCCTCCGACCAGCAGGTGAGCTTCCTGCGCGGCCCGTTCGGCCGTACCGGTGCCCCGCACGCGGCGGGCGCGCCCGTGCACGTCCCGGGCAACGTGCCCACCGGCCCCGCCGCCGACGTCGACGGCGACGGCCGCGACGACCTCCTGGTACGCGCCGCCGAAGGCCGGGCCACGTCCGCGGTGGTGCTCGGCGGCCCCGACGGGCCCGCCGGGGCCGGCATCGCCCTGCCGGAGGGCCTGGACGTCGCCCTGGGGCGGTTCGGCCTCGGCCCGCGCCTGGACGCGGCGGTCGGCGGCATCGGCGAGACCTCCCTGCGCTACGACCTCCCGGCCGCCGCCTCCGGCACCCTCGCCGTCGGCGGCTCCCTGCTGGACAGTGCCGACTTCGACGGCGACGGACTGAGCGAACTCGTCTCCAGCGGCTCGGGCATCCGCGTCCTGCACGGACGTACGACGGGCCCGACCGCGGCGGACCTGGTGCGGGTCGAGCCCGCGGCGCCCGGCACCTCGCGGGTGCTGGCGGCCGCCGACTACGACGGCGACGGGCTGGCGGACCTGGTGGTGCGGACGTATCCCGGCGAGACGAAGGACACGGTGGCGGTGTATCCCGGCGTGCGGGACGGGGTGGTCGCCCGGTCGCCGGCGGTGTCCTTCTCCACGGCCGCCTTCCTGGCCGGCTGAGCGCCGGGCCGCCACGCGCCGGGAGCGGCCGGGCCCCTAGGGGCCCGGCCCTGGGTGTGGCAGGGGACGACGGCGGGGGCCGTGGCCATGACCCGTACGGGTGAGCCGTAAGGGATGTCACAGGTCGGCAGCAAAGCCCGGCACCGGAGGCCGGGTCCGGCACGTCACTCTCCGGGACCAGGTACGTTCGAAGGCGTGGCTGGATTCAGGATCGGACGCGGCGGCCGGGACGACCGCGCCCCGCACGCGCGACCGCAACACTCCCCGTACGGACGGCAGGCGCCGCAGGGCCCGCCGTACGGCGGTGCCTCGCAGGGCCCGTCGTACGGCTACCCCCCGGCGCAACAGCCGTACCCGCAGCCGCAGGCGCGGCAGCAGGGCGGGCCGGGCGGCGACTGGGGGAACCACGGCGAGCCGGAGTACTTCGGCGCGGGACACGACCCGTACGGCCCGGCCGGCGGCCAGGACCCCTACGCGGCGAACAACCCGGGCCACACCCAGGCGTTCTCGGTCGACGACCCGTACAGCCAGGGCGAGACGTACCAGGCGGGTTCCACCGCCCCGGCCGGTCCGGTCGGCCCGCGGCTGCCCTGGAAGGCGCTGCTGCGCGGCATCGTCCTGGAGCCCGGCCAGACCTTCCTCCAGATGCGCGACTACGCGATGTGGGGCCCCGCCCTGATCGTGTCGTTCCTCTACGGACTGCTCGCCGTGTTCGGCTTCGACGACGCCCGCGAGGACGCCATCAACGCGACGCTGTCCAACGCCGTGCCGATCGTGCTGACGACCGCGGTGGCGATGGTGCTGAGCGCGTTCGTGCTGGGAGTGGTCACGCACACGATGGCCCGCCAGCTCGGCGGCGACGGCGCGTGGCAGCCCACGGTCGGCCTCTCCATGCTGATCATGTCGCTGACGGACGCGCCCCGGCTGGTGCTCGCCATGTTCGCCGGCGGCGACGCGACGTTCGTGCAGGTGGTCGGCTGGGTCACCTGGATCGCCGGTGGCGCCCTGCTCACCCTGATGGTCAGCCGCTCCCACGACCTGCCCTGGCCGAAGGCCCTCGGCGCCTCCGCGATCCAGTTGGTCGCCCTGCTGTCGATCGTCAAGCTGGGCACCTTCTGACCCGACCCCCCGGACACACAGGGCCCCGGCGCAGCCGGGGCCCTCGGCGTTCGAGGCGCCGGGCAGGGCGCCGGGGCGCGCCGCTCGGGTATCGGGGCCGGGGCCGGGGCGCGCCGCTCGGGTATCGGGGCCGGGGCCGGGGCGCGCCGCTCAGGCGTCGAGCACCTGGCCCTCACGCCTGACCACGGGCGGCAGAACGCTCCACGGGAAGTTGATCCAGTCGTCGGTGCGCTTCCAGACGTACTCGCACTTCACCAGGGACTGGGACTTCTCGTAGATCACGGCGGAGCGGACCTCGGCGACGTGGTCGAGGCAGAAGTCGTGCACCAGCTTGAGCGTCTTGCCGGTGTCGGCGACGTCGTCGGTGATCAGGACCTTCTTGTCGGAGAAGTCGATGGCGTTGGGGACCGGCGCCAGCATGACCGGCATCTCCAGGGTGGTCCCCACGCCGGTGTAGAACTCCACGTTCACGAGATGGATGTTCTTGCAGTCCAGGGCGTAGGCGAGGGCGCCGGCCACGAAGACGCCGCCGCGGGCGATGGAGAGCACGATGTCGGGCTCGTAGCCGTCGTCGGTGATGGTCTGCGCGAGTTCGCGGACGGCCGCGCCGAAGCCCTCGTAGGTCAGGTTCTCGCGTACGTCGCTCATACCTGCGTCCGGTGGAAGTTGAGGAAGGAGCGGGAGGCGGTCGGCCCGCGCTGCCCCTGGTAGCGGGACCCGTAGCGCTCACTGCCGTACGGGGACTCGGCGGGCGAGGCCAGCCGGAACATGCACAGCTGGCCGATCTTCATGCCGGGCCACAGCTTGATGGGGAGCGTGGCGAGGTTCGACAGCTCCAGGGTCACGTGCCCGCTGAAGCCGGGGTCGATGAACCCGGCCGTGGAGTGCGTGACCAGCCCGAGCCGCCCCAGCGAGGACTTGCCCTCCAGCCGGGAGGCGAGGTCGTCGGGCAGGGTGATGACCTCGTACGTGGAGGCCAGCACGAACTCCCCGGGGTGCAGGATGAACGGCTCGTCGCCCTCCGGCTCGACCAGCCGGGTGAGGTCGGCCTGCTCGATGGAGGGGTCGATGTGGGGGTAGCGGTGGTTCTCGAACACCCGGAAGTAGCGGTCGAGGCGTACGTCGATGCTCGACGGCTGCACCATGGATTCGTCGTAGGGATCGATCCGCACCCGCCCGGCGTCGATCTCGGCCCGGATGTCCTTGTCTGAGAGAAGCACGCCCCGAGGATACGCAAGGCGCGCGGACCCGCCACAATCGTGACGACCCCGCGCGACGACCCCGCGCGACGACCCCGCGTGCCGGCACGCTGCCCGGCACGATCCCGGGTGCCCCGGCTGCACCGGCTGTACCGGCTGCCGCGGCTGTCCCAGGTGCTCCGGCCGCCGGACTGCTCCGGCTACCGCTTCTGCAGGCTCACCGGTACGACGCTGCGGAGCCGGGCGCAGCGCGGACATCGCAGGAGCCGGCCGGGTCCGAGCCGCTCGGCCTGCTGCATCGGGAACGAGGCGGTGCTGAAGACGTGCCCATCGGCACAGCGGACGACGGTGCGTTCCATCAAGTCCAGGAGTCCCTTCCCCAAGTGGCGCGTTGCCGTGCTGGATTCCCGCGACGGCGAAAGCCACATTACGGGATGAAAGGGACGCCCCTCCAGGAGCCACTCCGAACCCGGGGACCTCCTGCCCGGCCCCACCGTACGCCCCAACTCCGGCCCCCCGCAGCCGCATCCCCTCCCCGAAACCGCCACGGACCCCCACGGCTCAAGCACCGGGGGTCTGCGATGGGGTAGAGTGAGCGGGCATCACGACACCGGCCAGTCGGCGTCTTACGCGGGTGTAGTTTAATGGTAGAACATCAGCTTCCCAAGCTGAGAGCGCGAGTTCGATTCTCGTCACCCGCTCCACGAAGAAGGCCCAGGTCAAAGACCTGGGCCGTTTTGCTGTCCTCTGCGATCACTCGTCGCGTGCCAGATTCGTGCCAGAACGCCTGTCGGGCTCTTTCTCCCTGGCAGCGGCCCGCGCCTTCCGTACGGTGGCGTCCAGCCCGGCGGCGACCTCCTCTTGCCGCTCGTCGTCGGAGTGCTGGTAGATCAACGCCGCCTTCTCCGAGGACTGCCCGGCGCGAACCATGGTGTCTTTGAGCGTGGCCCCGGAGCGCGTGGAGAGCGTGTGCCCCGTGTGCCGGAGGTCGTAGAACCGGAAGCCCTCCGACATCCCGACGGCTTCACGCGCCTTCCGCCACTTCCGCCCGAAGGTGCTGCGCCGGAAGGGAGCGCCTTTCTCCCCTACGAAGATCAGTCCGTCGGGGCCCGGCTCGGCGTAGCTCTCCAGGTGCCAGCGGAGCTCCCGGCGGAGGAACGCGGGAAGAATCACAGTCCGAGTGCCTGCCTCAGACTTGGTGTCGCCCTGGACGCGTCGCCCGTTCATCCGCTCGGGCTCGGCGAGGCGGACGCGGACGCGAAGGTTGTCGAGGTCGACGTCCCGGCGGCGGAGGCCGGCCAGTTCCTCGGGTCGCATCGGACCGTACGCACCGAGGTAGACCATGAGCCGCCACCGCATCCCCACCGCTTCGGCGAGGGCATCGACCTGGGCGACGGTGGCAATGCGACGCTCAGCCGCCCTCTCCTTCCCCGCGCCCTTGATCCGGCAGGGATTGCGGGTGATCAGCTCGTCGTCCACGGCCGTTTCCATGATGGCCTTGAGGAGTCGGTACGCCTTGGCCGTCATCGTCTTGGCGTTCGTGGTCCGCAGTCGACCGGCCCGCCACTCACGGACGCGCGGGGCGGTGATCTCGTCCAAGTCCAGCTCGGCGAGGGCGAACAGGTGCTTGTCGAGGAGGTAGCGGTAGAGGTCGCGCGTGAGCGGCGCGAGTTCCCGTTCGTCGACCCACTTGTCGGCGTAGGCCCGGAAGCTCACCGCGCCCGCCTCCGGGTCGCGCCACTCGCCCCGCCGGATCTCCGTCTGCCGTTCTGCAAGCCAGTCGTCGGCATCAGCGGTCGTCTCGAAGGTGACGGGAGCCGGACGCATCACGCCGTCAGGGCCCGGGTAGCGAGCCTGGTACCGGCCGGAGGGAAGCCGTCTGATCGCGCCGAAACGGCGCCGCCTGCCCCTGTTGTTGGCCATCAGGCAGCAGCCCTTCCGAAGCGGGACCGAGGCCGCCTCAGCGGCTCTACGATGCGAGCGGCGAGGTACTCGCGGAGGGCGCTCTCCGGGATGCGGACGTACCGGCCGACCTTCACGTATCGAATGCGCCGCTCCTCGATGAGCCGCCGGGGGAAGCGGGCGGTCGTGCCCAGCAGCTCGGCGACCTGGTCGACGGACAGGTAGCGGTCGGTCATGTGGTCGGCTCTCCTTCCGTTCCGGGGGCAGGTTCGAGGGATGCGGCAAGCCAGGTCTCGCCCGCGCTGAGGCCCGTACCGGCGAACACCCAGTGGGCGAGGACGAGCGTGGTTTCGCCGTCCTGCGGGGCCGGCGGTGCGGCTTGCGCGCGGCGCCATTCGGCGCGGGCGTCGCGGAGGGCGCCGAGGGTGGTGGAGTAGCGGCGGGACTTGGTGGAGAAGTGGCCGCGGAAGCCCAACATGTGGGACCAAGCCCGAAGACGAAGGTATGCCAGCTCGGGGCGTGCGCCGAGGGTCCAGGCGGTTCGGATCATGCGGCGGGCGTGGTCGGTGATCCGGGCACCGGCCAGCTCGGCGAGGAAGCGGATCGGCCGGTCAAGGGTGCCGGTCGCGGTCTCGGCGCCCTTGGTGGCGTACTTGGCGATGTACGCCGCTACGGCCCGCTCGGTCAGCTCCTGGCCGCCATCGAAGTCGGCGGAGCGGATCGGGCGGACGTCGAGCTGACGGCCGAAGACGAAGGAGTGCGCCCGGCCGTCGACGGTCGGGCCGTGGACGCGAGCGACGGTGGCAGCGGCGTGGATCGCGTCGCTCAGCAGCTCGGCCGTGGCCCAGGCCGGGGGCGAGGTGTCGCCGCCGTCGGGGCCGTCGAGGCGGATGACCGCGTGGAAGTGGACGGCTCCGCGCTTCTGGTACTCGGCGACCTTGGCGAAGGAGATGCGGGCGTGGTCGCGGAAGGCGCGTTGGGTGAGGCCGGCCAGCTTGGCGACCTCGCGGCGGAGGTAGATGGAGAACCGGCGCCACAGGGCCCCGGCGTGGGCGTTCCAGAGCACGGCCGCTTCGTAGTCGTACGTGTCCGGGTCGAGGGGCGTGCCGAGGGCCGGGTCTGTGTCGTCGTGCCGGGCACCGCAGCGGCAGGGCCGTCCGCTGGAGGGGCGGTTGTGGACCGGGCCGAAGCTCGGCGCGGTGAACGTGGCGAACACGCGCGGATGCGTGCCGACCTGCTCAGGGGTGCCCTTGCCGCCGCGGAGCCCGGCGGTGATCAGGTGGAAGGTGTCTCGACGGTAGACCTCCGCGCAGGCCGCGCAGCGGGTGGCACGGCGGTTGTTGCAACGAACGAGGAGGTTTCCGGCGGGGAGGGCGGTCGAGTCGAGGTGGTGCAGGACGCGCCCGACCTCACCGGTCGTCGTGTCGACGGCGTACTCGGTGCGGTGGCCGTCGAGGCGTACGGGGTGGGTGCAGCCGCCCAGGCCGGAGAGTTGGCGGGCCAGTTCGGGCAGGGTGCCGAGTGAGGCGAGCATGGAGAGTTCCGCCAGCGGGGGCGGAGTCTGCCGGGTGATGATGGGACTTCCTTTCGGCTGTTTCGGCGGTTGGGAAGGACGGCCCCGGGGCGGCGGGATGCTTGGCGGCTTGTTGCCGCCCCGGCGGCCGGTCAACGCTTGTCGGCGCCCTTGACGAGGGAGCGCAGGACGACGGCGGCGATGGCCACGGAGACGGCCGAGACGGCGACCGCCGCCAGGAGCGCGGTGAGGACGGCGCCCACGACGAGCACGGCGGCGACCGCGCCGACACCGGCGCCCACGAACGGGGCGATCGGGCGGCCGGCGGAGTGAGCCGGAACCGGGGCGTGGCTCTGCGGGATGTGCGTGGTGATGCTCGGGACGTGCGGAGTGTCGGGCAGCTTGGGACGGAACACGGCGGGTCTCCTTTGCCGGTTGTGTGCGGTCGTTGGCTCAGTCGCGGGTGCCGTTGACGACGTCGACCCCGGAACGGGTGCCGGACTCGATGACCGGGGCGAGGACGGTGTGCGAGAGCCAGAAGCCGAACAGCGCGATCACGACGGCGACCCATAGGCGGACGCCGAGGAACTTGATCGCGGCCCAGGCGATGACGCCCAGGACGAAGACGAGCGGCAGCGAGACGGTCACGGGATCTCCTCGGGTGTCGTCTCGGCTCAGCGGACGGCGCAGCGGTGGGTGCGCGCGGCCAGCTCGGCGGCGGCCCGGCTGTCGTAGTCGGTCGAGAAGCCGCAGCGCGGAGCCGTACAGGCGGCGGTGTGCTTCTCGCGGCCACGGCCGTCGTAGTACGTGCCGACCTGGACGGGACCGATGCGGACGAGGTTGCGGAAGCGGCGGTTGGCAGGCATCAGGGGTTCTCCTTCTGGTCGTTGTCGGTCTCGCCGGTGAAGTCGGTGACGTGGTCGGCGAGCCAGCGCAAGATCTCGTCGCCCTCGTAGCTGTCGGCGGCGAGGATCACCGGTTCGGCGATGAGCACGGCTTCGGTGAGGCGGTTCTGTCGAGTCAGCTCGGCGGCACGCTTGAGTGCGCGGAGCGTGGACGGTCGCAAGGTGGAAAGTCCTCCGAGGTCAGGTGAGTTGAGCGGCGATGGCTTCGGCCAGTGGCATCGGGACGCCGAGCCGGGCGCGAAGGGTCGAGGTGTCGATGGGGGTGCCGGTTCGGGCGTGGTGTTCGTCGGCGACCTTCCGGGCGAGGGCGACGAGGGCAGGAGGTACGGCAGCGGGCCGTACGGGGGCGGACGAGGGCGGAGCCGACCCGACTTCGAGGGACGGCAGCTCGGGCGCCGTCACGGGCGGGGCCACCTCTGTGGCGGTGGCCTGTTGTGGCGCCGAGTCCGTGAAAGTCGAGAGCGGTTCGGTGTCGGCCATGGCGCGAGGTGTCTTGGGTGCGCCGTGGGCGAGGAGCGTGCCGCCGAGGAAGGCGACCGCGGGCCAGCCGGCGACGAGGATGCGCAGCCAGGCGGGCGCGTCGTCCAGGTCGAGCAGTCCGGCGGTGGCGACGTTGGCGCCGAGGGAGGCGATCAGCGCGACGAGGAACCAGCACCACCCGGCCGCTTTCGCCTCCCCCGAGCGGAGCCGCCGCCAGGCCGCCACCATCAGCAGGTCGACGGAGACCGGGTAGGCCCACGCCTTCCAGCCGTCCTGTCCCGCAGCGGAGGCAAGGTCGTGCAGATGAGCGAAGGACAGCGCGGCGGCGATGAGCGCCTGGACGAGTACGGCGTCCACACGGACGGGCAGGGCACGCACGGCGCGACTCCTTCCGGTTTCAGGCATGGGTGGGGTAGGGACGTGGCGCGGGACGGTCGCGCCGACCGTGGGAGCGGGTGCGGCTACTCGGCGACGGGGCGAGGAGTTGCTACGGGCGGCCCGGACGCCTCCACGGGCGCGGGCGGGACGTAGGGGCGGAAGGGTGCGAGCGCGGGCACGTCGGGTGCGAGGTGGGCCGTCTCGCGGCAGATGGCCGCCGCTTCGGCGAGGGAGAGGTGAGGCGTACGGATGCGGGACCAGCCGCCGGACGTGTCGCCGACGACGGCGAGGCCGGGCAGCTCGGGCGCGATGCCGCAGGCCGCGTACACCGCCTCAGGGGCGATGTCACCGAGCGCCATCTTCGCGGAGGCTTCGTCGTTGACGCGGTGGCAGACACGGCCGGTCAGCTGGGCCCGCAGCATGGTCGCGCCCTTGCCCAGCTCCGCACCGAAGCGCTGCCCGCACACCTCCAGATAGATGCCGGCCGCACGACCGAGCTGAGCGAGCCGGATGAGGTGAGTGACCATCTCGTCCCGCCGTTCCTCCTCCTTCCTGGTGGCGACGAGGAAGAGTTCCGCCACCTCGTCGATGAACAGCACGATGGGCGCCGGGCGTTCGTCGTCCAGCAGGCCCCAGATGTCCGAGGTGATCAACTCGTCCGGAGTACCGGGGGCGATACCCTGCCTCGCCTTGATCAGGTCGTAGCGCTCCTCCATTTCCTTCACCAGCACGGGCAGCAGCTCGGCCGCCTGTACCGGGTCGGTGGCCAGGGCGGAAAGCCGGGCAGCGAACGGCGCCAGCTCCACACCGCGCTTGCAGTCGATCCCGACGAGGACAACCGACTGGACAGCCAGCCCGACGAGCAGGTTCCGCAGGAACATGGACTTGCCCGACAACGTGGCGCCGAGGACGAGTTCATGCGGAACGGCCCGGTAGTCCCGTACGAACGCCGTCGCATCCTCGCGCAGAGCCACCGGCACCCGAAGCGGCCCGGCGACGGCCCGACGAGGCATCCGCACGTTCCGCAGTACGTCGAAGCCGACGAGCCGCAGTTCCACGACTCCAGGCTTCATGTCCCGCACGTACACGGCGTGAACGCCCCAGGCGTGCCGCAGCCGTTCGGCCGAGGCCGCCACATCCGCCGGTTTCTGCCCCGGAGCCAGCCGCAGCCGGAGCCGCAGACCGGTCGAGGTGGGCCGGATCATGCCCCGCCGAGGCGGTACGGGCCGGATTTCCCGCCGAGTGGTCGCCTTGACGGCCAGCGCCCGCAACCGGGACGGCGGGACCGTCAGGCCGCACGCGTCCATGGTCGAGGAGTACGAGGCCAGCAGCCGGGCCACCGAGACCGGCAGCCCGACCGTGGACCAGTACGCCGCAGGGTGGGCGTGCCGGGCGTAGAGCGCACCGCCGCCTATCGCAGCGAGTGGCGCGCCCCACTCGGCCAGCGTCACCAAGTCGGTCACGGCGATCAGCCCGCCTGCGCCATCGGGAAGGCACCCGGAGCCACGGCGGTGGCCCGGTAGGCGATGCCGTGCCGCTGCTGGCCGTTGAACACGCTCTCCCACGGCCGGGCGACGAGCCCCGGCAGCGAGACGGGAGCACCGACCGTCAGACCGTCGGTCACACCACTCTCGGGGATGGTGACCTGGATCAGGGACGACTCGCCCTCGTCGATGAAGACGACGCCGACCGTCATCAGTGCCTCACCGGTCACAGCATCCTTGGCGATCTCACCGGTCTGCCGGTCGCGCACCTTGGGCGCCGGCGCTTCGGTGAGCAGGATCGTGGCGGACGAGGCGTCAACACGGATCACACGCACAGAGATTTCCCCTTCGGGTAGATCAACTCGCCACCTGACAAGTTGACTTAGCAAGTTAGAAGTTAGAGATGCCAAGTTGACTTGTCAAGTGGCTTCTTGGCGACCAACGAGCGCGATCGACGACGCAAGCGCACCATGAACCCAGGCAGTAGAGGAGGGCGCGCCATGGATGACCAACACCGCGCTCAGGAGCCGCAGTCGTGGGGTCCCCGCAACTCACAGGGGCCCGTGCCACCACCGAACGCGTGGTCTGCACCACCGCAAGGGCCCCCGCCAGGCAGCCCCTTTCAGGGCGAGACGGTACCCCCACCGAAGAAGCGACGTCGGATCTTTCTGTGGGTCTTCCTGGCCATCCAGATCCTGTTTCTGATCTGGGTGATCACGGGCGCCGCGAGCGGCAGTGGCACTCCGGAAGAGTGCCGAGGCCAGACCGGTGACGCCTTGCAGCTGTGCGAGGACGCGAGCGATGTGGGAACCACCATCGGCGTAGGACTGATCATCGGCCTCTGGGCAGCCGTCGACGTCATCCTCGGTTTCTCATACGTGGTCTACCGACTCGCCAGCCGACGCACTTGAGACAGACCGTCGCAGCCGAGCAGCAGCGAACCGCCAGCTCACGTGAGCCGGTAAGTGTCTTCGAGTTCCCGACGATCAGCGGGCAGCAGCACGTCAGAGACTTGCAGGGCCTGCCCGGAAGCGTCGCACGCGACCACCAGGACGCTGAGGACGGGCACGCCGTTCGGCAGCTCCAGAAGTTCGACCTCGTTCCGCTCAGGAAGCCGAGCCGAGACGCGTTCCGTCACGTGGTCGAAGCGGACCTTCTTCCGCGCCTCAAGGTGAGCACGAGTGCCGCCGCTCATCAGTTGCGCACTCTCCAGATCGGTGCCTTCAACCAGGCCGGCGGGGAAGTACGACGAGACCAGCTCGACGGGTTCGCCGTCCTCCACGACTAGGAACCGACGCATGAGGACCTTGGCACGCTTCGGCAACCCGAGCGCGGAGGCGACGCGTGCCGGAACTGGAACCTGACCGACCTCGACCAGGCGCCCAGGCGTCTGCGTCTCATCACGTGCGAGCGCTTCACTCCCCCGACGGTCCTTGTGCTCCACGACGGCCGGACGTCCGCGGACGATCGTGCCGTATCCCTGTCGGGACTCCAGCCAGCCGTCACGCTTGAGCAGGTCCAGTGCCCGAACGACGGTTGGTCGGGACATCCCGAAGGCTTGCACAAGTTGATTCTCACTGGGCACCCGAGTGCCGGCCGGATAGGTGCCGTCCTCAATACGGCGCTGGAGCGTCTGCGCGAGGCGCACATACTTAGGTGCCGCCACTTCATACGCCATGAACGCCGCCGCCTGTCGAGATTGGCCAAGTCAACTGGTCAACCAGACTAGCGACAACCGGGCCGTCAGGACAGAACCGGCCCAGCGCCCTCATCGGACGGCCACGCGTCGGCAACGTCGAAGGAGACGACTGTCCCGCCGAAGCGACTTGGACCGGAGTGCCACGAGTCGGCGATGGAGTCGACGAGGAGCAACCCTCGCCCGTGGGCGTCGTTGGCCTCCGGTTGCCGCATGCGCACACTCGCCGGGAACCCGGGGTTGTGCACCTCGATCCGGAGCGACGTCTCCACGCGATACCAAGCAACGCGCACCGTCCAGGTCTCGTCTGCCCGCCCGTAGAGAATGGCGTTGGTCACCAGCTCCGAGATCATCAACACACAGTCGTCGATCGAGCAGGCCGGGTTGTACGGGGCGATGAACTTCCGGAACCAGCGCCGTGCCCGAGGTACGGACTCCGCGACGGGGTGCAAGGTCATCGCACCGAGTCGTGGTGAGTCCGCAGAGGGAAAGCGGTCGATCGTGTAGGCCATCCGCACTCACTCCTTGCCGCTGCCGTCGCAGTCGAGGCAGCGTCGTTTCGACGTGGCACCAAGGCGGTCATTGGCCGTGGAGAGCGCCAGTGCCGTGCGGGAGCCGACGCGCTTCCAACCGCGCCCCCGGCATCCCCGGCAAGTTGCACGCGCGCCCTGGTCCGGCCGCTGACTCGGCACTCCGTGCCCCCTTCCGTCCAAGTGGCCTTAGCCACTTCCTGGATAGTGGCATTAGCCACTTGGACTGTGCAAGCGGTTCGGCGCAACTCCCAGGCCATCAGGTGAGCGGGTAGCCCTGCTCGAACGCCCAGCGATGCGGCGGGTAGGTGGCTTCGGCGAACTCCAACGGCCGGTCCTGGAGGTCGAAGACGACGTGATGAACGATCAGGACCGCAGACCCGGCTTGCAGCTGGAGGTCTGCCGCCTCCTCCTCCGTCGCACTGCGAGCACACATGCGGTCTTCGGCGTAACTCCCCTGGCGCCCCGTCATGTTCTCGACGTACATGAGCGTCCCTTCTTGGATCCGCTCCGGCTCCA
This sequence comes from Streptomyces sp. B8-7, assembly GCF_058833805.1. Lineage (NCBI taxonomy): Bacteria > Bacillati > Actinomycetota > Actinomycetes > Kitasatosporales > Streptomycetaceae > Streptomyces > Streptomyces sp. B8-7. The sequence goes on from NZ_JBYRRL010000004.1 coordinate 485,350, forward strand.
GGAGCTTCGGGGCGCGGTGGCCGACGTCCGGAGCGAACCACGAGGTAGACAGCGTGATCGGCCCGTCCTGGTTGTTCGTCACCCGCCGCCGATGCACAGCCCGCAGATCCTTGACCAGGCCCAGAGCCTCAACAACGTGATCCGGGGCTTCCATCCAACCCGCCGAGGTGATCACCGCGTACTCACCAGGCGTGTAGATCTTCCCGGTCTGCCGCGCCCGCCCGTACAGCTCACGCGCCCGCCGGTTGACCTCCAGGCTGCGCACGTACGTGCCCGATCCCTGACGCTTCTCGACGAGCCCCTGATGGCTCAGCGCCTCCAGCGACCGCGCGGCAGTAGGACGGGACACCTTCCAGTTCGCAGCCAACTGCCTCTCGGAGGGCACCTCGTCCCCCGGCCGCAGGTCGCCCCGAAGGATCTGATCGCGGATGTAGTGCGCGATCTGGAGATACTTCGGCTGAGCCTCTTCGATCTGAGGCATGTCTCCTCCTCATCTTCCCAGCCCAAGTGGCTATGGCCAGTAGCCACTATAGAGTGAGTGGTCAACCCTCGACCCCGTACGCTGAACCGCATGAAGCGGTTGATCGTCGCAGCAGGAGGAGGGGGCGACGCAGTCGCCGCCGCAATGCTTCACGCCGCCCTCTACGGCGACGAGGACCAGGCGGTGATCCTCACGTACGCGTGGGACCGCCTACTAATCGACCCGGTACCGGGCCCCCGAGGACCGAACAACTTCACTGGCCTCCAACGCCTCACCCCAGCAGTCTGGGCAGTGCCGGCCGAGGCCCGCCCGATCGCTCCAGCAGGCTCCACACTCCCCCGACTCGCAACAGAGCTCCCGCACACCTTTGCACTGATCGACCCGCGCCACGGAGTCGAGGGCATCACTCGCCAGCTCGAAGAAGTAGTGAGCCACTTGTCGCCGGAGTCGATCGATCTCCTGGACGTTGGCGGCGACATCCTCGCCCGAGGTGATGAGCCCACACTGAAGAGCCCGCTCGCCGACGCCGTCACGCTCGCCGCGTGCTGTCAGGTGAACGCACCGATCCGCCTCCTGGTGGCAGGCCCCGGCCTGGACGGCGAACTGCCTCCCGATGCGCTGCGCAGCATGCTCGGCCCACTCGTCCACACCTTCACGGCCAAGGACGTTGAGCCGGTCGGCTCGGTCCTGGAGTGGCACCCATCCGAGGCGACCGGGATGCTGGCGGCTACGGCCCGAGGTGTACGCGGCACGTGCGAGATGCGAGACGCTGGCCTTCCCGTCCCTCTCACCGACGAAGGCCCGACCGTCCATGAAGTCGACCTGGACGAAGCACTGAGCCGAAACCAACTGGCCCGTGCCATCACGACAACCGCCACCCTGGACGAGGCAGAAGCACACAGCCGCGAAATCTGCGGATACTCGGAGATCGACTACGAGCGCAACAAGGCGACATGGCTCAAGGACCAGCCACCGACGAAGCTCGACCCGGAAGCTGTACTGACCCAACTCGATCAGTTCGAGGCCGAGGCCCGCAGCCGCGGAGTCACCCACACGACGTTCCGCCGCATCACCGAGGCACTGAACCTCAACGGCTCGCTACGCGAGGACCTGCGCCAATTGCTGGTCAGCAGCCGTCCGGAGAAGTACGACGCACCCTTGTGGCGGATCACAGCCCCTGCTGAGTAACAACCTTCTTCACGGGTTCAAGGCGGCTCGCTCCGCTCCCCGCGCGCGGCCCGGCCCCCGGCCGGGCCTGCGCTCCTGCCTTCGTCCCGCTCCAACCCGGCCGGGGGCCGGGCCGCGCGCCGACGAACGAGCCGAGACCGGTAAGGCGAGCACCTTGAGCAAGCCACGACGGCTGAAGCAAAGCCTCCGGCGGGGGATCGGCTGGCACCGGGACGAGAGGCGGCGCCGTCGCCGACTGCAAGTCCGTGAGGGATTAGTCGAATCGGAATCCGAAGAGGCCGCCTTCATCATTTTCATCCGTCAGCCTGGTGTCCAGAATGTACGGGGCGGCATCAAAGGCGCCATCACTTTGAGTTTCGACACTCGCAATAAAGTCAGAGTTGAGCGTCACAATGTATTGGAAGCCGTGTTCTTCCGCGAGCCTCGCGCCGATATTCAGGCAAGAAGCAACCTGCCGCCCGTCGATGGCATCGAAGAGATGACTGTCATGAACGAGCACCCGCGGGGCCCTTCGAGCCTTAATTGCCGCAATCTCGCACACGACGTCCAGCATGAAAGTCTCAACACTGCGGACGCCGGTACTAGCGTCGCCTGAGATCCTTGGCTCGACACTGAGGATTCCCTTGGGTGTCAAAGACACCAAGAGAGAGGCTTCTCGGTCAGTGTAGATTTCCGCGCCGAGCTCACTGAACAGTAAAACAGACTCATCGATTTTTTCGTCCCGTTCGTTCATTTCAGTCCGAACAGAGGCGATTAGTTCTGCAGTCCGAAGCTTGACCGTGTCATTAATTGCGCTAATCGAATTCGCATCTTCGAGACGCCGTTCCAAGTCTACGATGTTCGCCTCTTGCTTGGCGAGATCACGCTGCATGCTCATGAAGGTGTCGAGCGCGACAGTCTCTTCGAGAATCTGCATAACTTGGGACCGCGCACGGTCAAGCGCTCGACGCTCTACATCGATGGCATCGAGGCGGGAAGTAACCGCGTTGAGCTCTTGCTCCAAGAATGCCCGCCTATTACGAACAACGGACTCATGAAAGGCAGCTACCTCGCCATATCGCCTACTGACAACGTCTGGGAGCACGAGCCCAATCTCGGCATAAACACGCGCGAGCTTCGCAGCTAGCTCATTGCTTTCAGAAGCCACCACTTCGCCGCGCAGCGCCTCATCAATTTCACGTGATCGGCGCTGCAAGACCAAGGCTTCATCGTTGAGCCTCTGAATCAAACCACTAAGACCGTCGGCCTCTTGCTGATGACTGGCGTACTGCTCATCAACCCTGAAAGAACGCATGTTTTCCTGCATGCGGTCTCTCTGGCGACGGGCTGTCGCAAGTTGAGCGCGAAGCGCTGGTTCATCGAGAGAAAGGTGTGCGATAGCCCCGTCTTTTACTGCTTTGCGGATCGCCTTACCCTGCTTCGTAAGGCGATCCAGGTCACCAGCTTTACCCAGAATTTCTGGTGCCAACCCCAGCATGAAACCGAGCTTGACCCCAGACTCCCAGTCAGCTTCAGACTGATGCCCCTTAATGGGGTTGCCGAAGTAAGTCCGGATTAGCTGCCCCCAAAGTTGGCCGGCGGTCGGCCGGTTCACGTTTGGAGGGATTCGAAACACATGCCGACTCAGCAAGTTACGCCACACGTCAACGTGCAGGTCTCGCGCCCCCTGAGAGGCCGACCAGCCGGACACGTCAACTCTTGTCGTAGGTGAGACAGAACGCGTGACAGTTACCGTCTCAGCAACATCACCGCTTGCCGCAGGGAGCGAAAGAGATGCAATGAATTTGTGGTCTGCAAGCTCAGACGCCTTGAAATCTGGAGGCAAATCGCCGCCAAGGACGTACCGCAAAATCTTGACGAAACTTGTTTTGCCGATGCTGTTCCTGCTATCACCCTGCGCCGACGCCTCTGTGCGATCAGCTACAAGAATATTCAACCCTTCGTGAAAGCTTAGGGTTTTGAATCTAGCATCGGATGAAGAGAGCCTACTGAGAAACATGGGAAGTCCTGATATAGCCACCGTCCGACACGTCCACGACCTTCATCGCATAGAGGGTTGCCAGGGCAAGTGAAAACCAATCGAATGTAACCCGATGGAGCCTGCTTGCCGTGGCCTGTCGGCTGTTGTATCGCTCCCACAACCCCGACACCGACATTGGGTCACTCAATTCCTCTAGGATCTCCGATCCAATTGTCATCAAGGCGCGTTCCGGCGATACTCCCTTAGTAGGCAAAAGCATCAGGCAACTCCCTCCCCGGATGTTGATCCCGGAACCGGCGGCATCTCAAAAATATGACACGAATCAAAGAAGTAAGAAACTACAGCGAAAGCCGCATTGGCGCGCTTCCCGTCCATCCGGAAGTTACCACCAGCTACCGACACGTAGAGCCGCTCAAGAATCTCCGCAGGCTCAGTAGTAATCGATCGAGCTTCTTTATAGAGGGTTCGAAACCGCTCCCCCTGCGCATCGTAGAGATCAGGGTCAGAGGACTCGGCGTACCAGCGATCAATGCGTGGAGCCAGAAGTCGCCCAGCATTAAACTCAAGACGGCTCGCCTCAGGAAGGGCGTTGAACTCCATCTTGGTGGCTGGCACAGGCAGCACGCTTCCACCGACTTCGGTAGTTGAATCGTGAGTGCCGAGAGTATCGAGCAGAGGCAGCAGATCTGAAAGCTCAATATTTTCGATTCCAGGCGCGCCCGGAAAAAGTGAGTCCAGAACCGAGTCGCTCAGAGTTCCAACGACTTCCGTCCAGAGTCGATCTGATCCTACCACTCGGATTGTAAGCGGCCGTGCGGAGGACGGGCCGTGCGCTTGCTGCAATTGAGTGATGGACTTCAACGCCACGGGTCCAACGGGCGCGTTCGTCACGAACTTCCACGTATTAAACGTGTCCCATTCAGCCAATCCGCGAGCGAAATCCGAGTCGATCTTTCTTGCTAGCTCTCGCTCAGCATCACGACCTGGCCTCTGTCCATAACAGGCGTAGAAGATTGTTCCGGACTCAGCCAATCCATCACACCCGCCGTCCCCAAGCGAACCGGCCGGCGCCGGATTTAGGTAGTCGTCATGGAAGTGAGATAGCACTTTAGAGACGTAATCTTCGAAGGCATTACCAGACTCAAAACATGCTTGCTGATGGCGGAAATGATACCAATCGCGCCAGTTTGGCGTTAGTAGCATCATCGCCTCCGTCGTTGCAGTCATCGCCTTATAGTTGCCTTCCTTCAAGGTTACAGTCCACTGCGCTAGGTAGGACAGGAAGTAGTCAAACCCTGCATCGCCCAGCCCTGTGCACTTCTCCGGAGCGGTGCTCGTGTCTGAGGCGCACCATGACGACGAGTCATGGGCGCCCCAACTCTCACCGCCGGCCAGGGGTACCTCGCGCTACTGCCCCCCGTTACCGTCTTCATTGGCTGCGAGACAACGCGAACGAGCGCGAACGTCTGCGGACCAACGAGACAGGTGAGTCACGCAGCGGCCCAAGGGCAGTGATCCCGTCCCGGTTGTTTCGGGGGTCATCACTGGAAGCAGCACTGTCACGCGTCTGCCGACGCAACCTGCTGTTGTCGACGGCATGGCAGCGTGGCTGAGGCCAGTAGGGGTGCAGCGAGACACACGCGTGCGTGACCGGTCGGCGCGCCCGCCGTCGTGGCTGGCTGTCGTCGGCTGAGGCATAGACGCCCTACCAAGAGATAAGCCCGCCCACCAAGGAGCGTCCCGCCGTCGAAACAGACAGCATGGACTAGCAACACCGCACGCGACGGCTGGTGTGGCACGTCCGCTGTTCCACACCAGCCCGAGAAACGAGAGAGCCCGGCCGCTCGTATGGAGCGCCGGGCTTCTCTACTGGGTTCGCTGCGGTCGCGGAGCCGATCCTTGCAGCTCAGCGGAGTCGGTCCTTCTTCACGACCGTTTGGCACTGGGAGCACTTCAACTGGTTGGTGGTGTACGGCTGAAGCGTGTTCCTGTCACAGACCGGACACTTGTGGCCCTTCGGCACGGCACTTCCTCTCGCGGATGCGCTCGCACCAGAAGCGAGCAACCGAGACCTAATGGTGGTCTGATTTTTTGATTGCGTCAACGTAGTGGGTCTGACCTGCTGGTTTAGAACTAATGGTCGGATGGGGCTTCAACTTGGCGCCCCCAGAAGTAAGTTACGAACAGCCAACGATTGACCGCGGAAAGTCGTCTCGCCCCTGCGGACGGCACTCGTGCTCTTGGGAGCGTCAGCCGCGTCAGCACGACGACGACCCAAGGAGCACACGATGACCAAGGCCCGTTTCTCTCACGCAGCCTGCGCCCACGCCTCTACGAAGGCCGGGCGCGCTACCTGCCGTAAGCAGATTGGGATGGAGGCCGAGGCCGCTCACAAATAGGGTGCGCTGCATGACCAGCAACGCCCCAGCCTGTCCCGAGTGCAGTCAGCCGATGAAGTCCGGTGGCTTCGTGCTCTCCGGCCGGGAGGACGACAACCGGCGTGCCTGCCGCGCGTTGTGGAGGTGCACGAGGCGGCACATCTGGTGGAGTTGGGCCGATCGGCCGGATGAGCCGCTGGAGGCCTGCCCGGTGCCAGAGCTGTTCCACTGACATCTACCGCTGACATCAACAGCAACGAACAGCTGCAACTCTCAGCGGTCGCCTACGTCCCCGGCGCATGCGGGAAGGCCCCATCTTGCCGGGGATGGACCGAACTCCTAAAGCGGGTGTCGCAGGTTCGAATCCTGCCGGGGCCACTGCAGGAAGGGTCAGCTCAGGAGGGGGCACCTCCCAGGCTGGCCCTTCGTCGTGTTTGGGGCCGTCCACATGCGCCGCCACTAGAGTCCACGCAGAGTCCACATCCCCTCGCCGGAGACCTCTCCGCCGCCGTCGCGGATCATGGCTCCGAGCCGGTCGGCGATGGCCCGGTCACGGTCGCTGGTCATGTGCTGGTAGATCAGCGCGGCCCGGGGACTGTTGTGCCCCGACCTCGTCTCAACTCCCGCGTGCTGGCCCCGGCCGTCAAGCCGCCTGCTACGGGCGGGCCCGTCGGCCGGGCCGTGCTTGCGGCCTCTCCGGGCCGGTTGCGCCCCGGCCGACCGGCCACATAGCTCAACGACGTGAACCTCTAGCCGCCTTGATCTCGACCGAGAACGAGGCACACCGGGCAATGGTGGCGCTGATCTTGAATGACTCGGGAGTAATCCGTCTAACGGTCGCGTAGACCAAAACCAAGATCCCGACAACAACTCCGCCAGCTAGTGCAGTCGCCACAAACGCTACTGTGGGCACGCGAAACCGACCCCTTCCGGGTGCGGTCCGGGTGCGCTACATCACGGACAGGTTCGACGAGCCACGTACGCGCGAATCTGAGATTGTCGGAGCCAGGGTACATGAGCTACTCGTCCGGGAGACCGATGATCCGCCAGGGTGATGGATACCAGGGAGGTTCAAACCCATACACCTGGATGCCCTCAGGAACACGGTCACCGGGACGAACGGGATTCACCCGGCCAGGATGGACGGTGATCGGCTTTCTGGTGCCCTTCATGAGGCCGTATCCAGCGGCGTAGATCATCAGCGGAGTCTGGATCATGAAGGTGCGCCGACATTTGACGCAGCTCGCGAAGTCCCCTCTCGGGAGGTCGTCACGTAGTCTCGCCAGGTCGGCTGGGTCGTGTTCCCTTGGTGAAACTGCGCATGGTCCCGTGACCTTCGGGGGTGAGGTAGGCACGCGATCCCCTAGGCTGTGGGCGCTGGCCAACCCCAGAGTCCCTTCCCAGGCCTCTTCACGGTGGGTGCCGCTTTCAACTAGAGCCTCGTACTCCATCGCCGCCATGGCGAGACGCTCCCTGACCACTTGCTCACGCGTCAGGTGCTCCCCTACTCGCCATTCCCAAAATTTCCCCCCTACGGGGTAGATCGCAGCAAGCAAACGTCCATCGTGAGGGCAGCGGGCCTCTGCCTGTGCGGCAATTTTCTTGCGGTTTTCAGTGATGTACTTGAGTGCTGCACTCTGTACTTCGAGCCACTCGCCAGCGGTTTGGTTCGCCATGATGCCATCATGCCGCTGGCGGGGCCTTCGGCTCGGGGAGGCAGGGACCACAGTGTGATGGGTAGCTCGAGGGGTTGATGTGTGGGGGAGCTTCCCGTGTGGTGTTCCGACAGCCGTGGACTATCCGTGGACTCGTCCCACCTGATCTCCCACGTCCAGGGCCGTGCCCTGCCGCGTTGCCCAGGACCCAAGGGGCCTCCGGAGCCGTGTGTGAGACGGTGGTCGTTCCGCGGGCAAGCCGTGCGCTTACTCGAAAGGTGGAGCAGCTGCCACCAGCATGCCGCTGATCGAGCCCGCATCGGCGGCGGCTTTCGTGGGGTCGACGCTGTTTTCCTCTGCGACCGTCGTCGCCCAGCAATCCCCCCAGGTCGCCGCCCAGTCGCCGGCCAGGTCGCTGTCAGGGGCGAGATCCTCGGGCTTGCCCGTGATGCCGTAGGCGTCGAGGAGTCGTCGCTCGACTCCGAACGGCTCACCCAGGGCGAGCTCCGGGTACTCACTGATCCAACGTCTGAGGATCTGTCCGTGTTCGGCGATCAGCCACGCCTCCCCGTCGTTCTGCTCGCTGTGGAAGAAGAGCTGGGCTTTGCCGAAGTACGCGCTCAATTTTCGGCACAGGTCAGTGACGTGCACTGTCTGCTCTGGATAGGACAGGCCGAAGTACGGTCCGACGACCAGGGTCCACCCCTGCATGGGCGGGGTAACGACGACTGTGGAGAACGGCTCCTCCTCGTGTGCCACCTCGTCGATGAGTTCCACGCCATCGGCCCAGGTGGTCTCCCGCGCATCCATCAAGCCAAGGGTCTTGACCAACTCCGCTTGATCGACGGTCGCGACCGCGAGCCATGAGAGCCAGCAGGCGCGTATGAGTGGTGTGGAATCAGACGTCCCCATGACCCGCATCGTAGGGGCGTACGAGTGGGATTCGCGCAGCAGGCCAGATGCTGGCAAGGCACCGGCCGGACGTGCCAGATGCGTGCCAGATCTCGCGGAGAACCACGGGGAACAGCGGGGAACAAGTCCGCAACCGCTCAGACGCGGTTCAAGTTCCGTCGCAGGTCAGCGATCCAGCGCACCTTCGGTGCGCGCCGGGGGCGTGGTAAATGTCGTGGCGTGCGCCGAGGTGCTTCCTGTCTGCCCTGACGGGGGTTGATGCCGGTCCGGGACGCTGGTGGGGTTCGTTCCGGCCGAAGCCGATTGCTCTGTGATGCCGGTGAGCTCGCAGGTCAGCGTGGCGCTGAGGGCCGTCCACGGGAACCGTGGAGTGTTGCTGCGAAGCACGGGCGTCAGAATTCCTGTTCCACCCTGGCCCTCCCGGAACGGCGTACCGCTTGGCCGTTCGGTGAGGGAGGGAGCGGGGCCGTGGACGTGCTGCACGAACGCTGCGCCGGTGTGGACATCAGCAAGAAGGACGCCAAGGCGTGTGTCCGCAGCCCGAGTACGAAACGGCGAGGCTCTTTCACCAACGAGACCACGACCTGGGGCTCGACCACGAACGCCGTGCTCGCCCTGCGGGATCATCTGGTCGCTGCCGAGGTCACCCTCGTCGTGATCGAAGCGACCTCGGACTACTGGAAGCCGTTCTACTACCTGCTGGCCGAGGACCTGAACGTGATCCTGGTCAACGCCCGGCAGGTCAAGAACCTGCCCGGCCGCAAGACGGACGTTTCCGACGCCGCCTGGCTGGCTCAGCTCGGCGCACACGGCCTGGTCCGCCCCTCGTTCGTGCCACCCGCACCGGTGCGCGAACTGCGGGACCTGACCCGGGCCCGCACCCAGATGACCCGCGAACGCGGGCAGATCGTCCAGCGGCTGGAGAAGCTGCTGGAGGACACCGGCATCAAACTCGCCGCGGTCGCCTCCGACATCATGGGCGTCTCCGGCCGGGCCATGCTGGAGGCCCTCATCGGCGGGGAACGCGACCCGCAGACGCTGGCAGACCTGGCCAAACGCAAGCTCCGCAACAAGATCCCCGAACTCACCGAGGCCCTGACCGGCCGCTTCCGCGACCACCACGCCTTCCTCACCCGGCTGCACCTGGACCACTACGACCAGCTCACCGACGCCATCGGACAGCTCGATGAGCGGATCGAGGAGGCGATGGCCCCCTTTCGTCCCGCCCTCGACCTGCTCGACACCATCCCCGGCATCAACCAGGCCGTCGCCGAAGTGATCATCGCGGAGACCGGCGGCGACATGGCCCGGTTCACCTCCGCCAGGCACCTCGCGTCCTGGGCCGGGGTCTGCCCCGGCCACCACGAGTCCGCCGGCCGCACCAAGAACACCAAGGTCCGCCCCGGCAACCCGTACCTCAAAGGAGCCCTCGGCCTGGCCGCCTTCGGCGCGGTGAGGACCAAGGACACCTACCTCCAGGCCCGCTACAAGCGGCTGACCGCCCGCCGCGGCCCGATGAAGGCCCTGGTCGCCGTCGAGCACTCGATCATTACCGCGATCTGGCACATGCTCACCGACAACGTCCCCTACCGCGAGCTCGGCGGCACCTACTTCGCCCAACGTGACCCCGAACGCGCCACCCGCCGCGCGATCACCGCGCTCAACCAGCTCGGCTACACCGTCACCCTCAACCCGATCGAGGACGCAGCCTGACGCCCAGGGCCCGGACACCCGGCGACCACCACGGCCACCGGGCACTCAGATCTGCCTCACGCCACCCTGACCTCCACCTATTTACGCGTCAGAGACCAGGGGGTTCTTTGTTGTCCAGACCGGTGAGCGGGTGGCGCACCACAACCGCACCATAGGGATTCGGCTAGGTCCCGGTGGGCTCCTCCTTGTGGCGCGCGGAGTCGCTCGTGTGGTTCTTCGCACGCTCGGCGCGCACCATCACGTCGAGCCCGGCCGCCAGCTCTCGCTGCCGCTCGTCGTCGGAGTGCCGACAGATCAGCGCGGCCTTCTCCGAGGACTGCCCGACCCGGACCATGGTGTCCTTGAGCGTCGCGCCGGAACGCGTCGACAGCGTGTGTCCGGTGTGACGAAGGTCGTAGAAGCGGAAGCCGTCCGGCAGACCCGCTGCGACACAGGCACGACGCCATTTCCGCCCGAAGGACGTACGACGGAAGGCAGCCCCCTTCTCGCCGACGAAGACGAGGCCGTCAGGCCCCTTCTCCGCGTACCAGGCGAGGTGACGCTCCACGTCCTTCTCCAGGAACGCGGGAAGAACGACGAGACGAGCACCCGCGTCGGACTTGGTGGCCCCAGGAGCACGCTTCCCGTTGGTGCGCTCGGGCTCGGCGACACGGACCGGATCACGAGGTTGTCCAGGTCGACGTCTCGCCGCCGAAGGCCGGCCAGTTCCTCGGGCCGCATCGGACCGTACGCGCCCAGGTAGACCATGAGACGCCAACGGATGCCGATCGCGTCGGCAAGCGCATCGACCTGGGCGACGGTGGCGATCCGACGCTCAGCCGCCGACTCCTTCCCCGCGCCCTTGATCCGGCACGGATTGCGGCTGATCAGATCGTCATCAACGGCCGTCTCCATGATGCCTTTGAGCAGCCTGTACGCCTTGGCAACGGTTGTCTTGGCACTTGTTGCCCGCAGCCGCTCAGCGCGCCATTGGCGGACACGAAGCCCAGCACTGGGCGGCAACTTTCTGTGCCTGCTTGGGACAGTCGGCCTTGAAGACGGCTCGAATGCGCGGCTCGCCAGGTGGGAACTCGATGATCAGCGGGGATGGGGCAGTCAGCTTCTTCTTCGCCTGTACCCGCTGGCGACGGCGTTGGCGCTTACCCATGCGACTCACTCTGACTCATGTCATCAGATGGTCTCTCATACCGGACACGCCGATGGTCGTCTCCGGAAGTACGAAAGGGTGATTGAGCGGCTTGCAAAGTGACGCACCGGACCGGTGGCGGCGTACTCGAACGACCTCTGGCCGGTGGCGTGCGTACACCCCTCCGGCTTGGAGCACGGCCATGGAACGCCTCGGTTGGGGCGGAGTCGTCGGACGAAGTGCAAGGCTTGGCGGCCTCCGCGTTCTCGGTGCGCGGTAGCGTCTCTGTGAGGCCAAGGGGGAGGGAGCACGCAGCATGCCGCAGCCCATGGGTACCGCGGACCGTCAAGCCGAGCATGGGCTCATCCTGGACTTCGCGGGGGTGTTGACCGCTGATCCGCGTTCCGTGCACCGCGTTTGGTGCGAGTCTGAAGGGCTGCCCCCAGACGCATGGCGTGCCACTCTCAATGACCACCCTGAAGGCCGACGGTTGTATGCGGCGCTGGAAGTGGGTGAGATAGATCAGGCGGAGTGGAACAGGCGCACTGCATCTCTTCTCGGTGCGCATGTCGCACCGGACAACCTGATGGGGCGCGCCTGGGCCGCGGTGCCCCCAGCTCGGCGCACGGCCGCGCTCGCACGAGCTGCCAAGGACGCGGGGTACCGTCTCGCTCTCCTGTCGAACAGCTTCGGCACGAACCCTTTCAACCCGTACGAGCAAGCAGGCATTTGGGACCTGTTCGATGTGCACGTCATCTCCGAGGAGGCCCGCATCGCGAAGCCCGACCCTGCCATCTATGAGCTGACGTTGGAGCGTCTCGGGCTTCCTGCGCAGGCGTGCCTGTTCGTCGATGACCACCCTCGGAATCTGCCACCTGCCGAAGCCCTGGGCATCACTACCGTCCTGGCGACGGATGAATCCACAACGGTGGCCGAGCTTGAGGCACTGCTCGGCGTGAGCGCCGCGCTTTCCGTCTAGCGGCGACTTCCAGCCAACTCACTGTGCAGGTGGTGCCCATGGGTGTTGCCGGTCGTAAAGCAGTGGGTACGGTCCGTGCCTGGCCGGTCGGGGAGGAGTTGCTGCCATGCAGTGGTCCGAGTACAGCACCGCTGAACGCATCAAGAGGCTGCGCGGCCCCATGACACAGGAGCAGTTGGCAGAATCCGCCAACGTTTCCGTGGGTGTCGTGCGGAAGCTGGAACGGGGCGGCACCGCTTCCCTTCCTTCGCTTCTGTCCATCGCCTCCGCCCTCGGGACGGACATCGCCGTCCTTCTCGGCCAGCAAGCGCCCCGTCGCGCCATGGACCGTGACGAGCGCGCAGCAATGCGCGTACTGTCCGCTGCCACGCACGATGCCGCGATCGGCATCCCCACCGATACCGAGTCGGGTACCGTCGACGAGCTCCGTGATGTCGTTCGGCGCGCTGACACGGCCTACTGGTCGGGCCGCTACACCGAACTCGGTGCGCTGCTCGGCGTCTTGCTGCCCGAAGCCCGTGCCCGATACGACGTGGCGGAACCCGACGAGCGGGAGGCCGCGGCCGGCGTCCTAGCCGATGTCTTCCAGACTGCCGGGATGGCCGCGAACGTGTGGGGTTCGCGGGACCTGGCCTATGCGGCGCTCACCTACGGTCGGCAGATCGCCGTGCAGGTCGGCGACGATCTGCGGGATGCCCACCTCGCCGCCACAACGGCGTGGGTGAATCTCCGTGACGGGCGGACCGCACAGGGCTTCGCGCTCGCCGCCGCGCAGGCCGACCGGATCGAGCCGAAGATGTCCGAGCACGATCCGGACCGGCTGTCGGTGTACGGGCAGCTCGTCACGAACGCTGCTGTAGCCGCGTCCCGGGGTGGCGCCTCGCCGGATACCGCGCGGGAGTACCTCTCGCAGGCGCATGCCGTCGGCGCCCGCCTCGGCGCGGAGCATGCTCGTGGGCGGCATGCCCAACCCTTCGGGCCGCTCTACGCCGCTACCCAGGCGATGAGCATCGCCGTAGCTCTCGGCGACACCGGCGGTGCGCTCCGACTCATGGACACGATCCGACTGAACGACACGGTGCCCCTCGCCACTCGGGCCCGCTATGGCCTCGACGTGGCGTTGACGCACGTGGAGTGCCGTCGGTGGGATCAGGCTGCCGACACCCTGGAAAAGGTCTGCGGCATGGCTCCGGGGTGGGTACGGCACCAAATGCTGCCCGGAGTGATCGTCTCTCGCCTCGCTGGCGTGTCCGTCGCGCGGCTCCGCGGGCTCGCCCACGCGGCCGGTGTGCCCCTGGCCGTGCACTGACCGCCTACCGCCACGTCCCATAGCAGCTCCCTCGGCCGCCACCAGCCCGACTGTCACGCTCCGTTGCAGTCCTGCTGGAGGACGAGCGTGCAGCAGCACGGGACGTGGTAGTCCGCCGCGTCATGACTTCGTGGCGCTGCCACGAGCCGTGCCTGTCCCGGGCACACCACCGACAGCACGCTGGCTCCATGCCGAAATCCCCATCCGACGGCATCGGACACGTGCCGGTTGCCGTCTACTGCTGTGCGGCCGAGTCGGCCGCTATCCGCGAGGCCGAGCGGCGTGCACGCCATTACGCTGACTCCCGGCACTGGCATGTGGCCGACACCTGGTCCGATGACGACCCGAGCACGCCCTTGGACGCCCGCCCGGCTTGGGCGGCCGTCACGAGCGCACTGTCCTCCGGTCCGATCCGCGGCATCGTCGTCGCCGAAATCACCCACCTCGTCGAAGACGCCGGTCAGTTCGCTGCACTCGGCGTCCTCATCCGTGACCGGGGCGGCTTCCTCACCGAGGCGACGTCACCGCCGGCCCGCCAGACGCCGGGGCAGCACGAACGCCGCCGCATCTTGCTCGAAGCCTCCTCGGGCTGGTGGCTGTGGGGAGACCTCGTGCCGGGAGCCGCCTCGTGACCCGGGCACGGGCGGAGGTCGGTGACCTGGTCTCGGACGCTAACGGACGTCGCGCCATCGTCACCGACATCAGGCAGGGCACCGACTGGGTCCTGCGTCCGGAGTCGGGCAGCCCCACGACTGAGTGGGAGACGGACGAGCCCGGCACCCTCGACGTCATCGAGACGCGCGCAGACCGCCTGAGCCGAGAGAAGACCACCTGATGCGCAGCCGCCACAAGCCCCGTGACGGGGCCGTTGATTCCGTGGAGCGGTTCTGCGTCGGCGTGTGGTTCACCGGCCACCTCGCTGCCGCAGTCCCGCTCGGCACGCTGATCACCAACGACCATCAGGACCTCGCCACCAGCCAGCGGCCGACGGTCAGCCAACCGGACGCCAGCCCGGACGAGGCCGACCGGGCGTTCTAGCCCCCTGCGCTTCGCTGCCGGCTCAGCCGCTGGGCGGGCAGGCGCTGACGGCTCACAGCTCATCACCAGATCACTTCCCCAGACCACGCCCGGAAGGCGGACCCGCCGTGTACGCATTCGGCATCTGCATCGACCGGCACTACCTCACCCCTGGCCTCGCCACGATCGCTTCCCTGGCGGACAGCCTCAGCCCCCGCACCCGCAAGGCGGCAGCGCTGCGCTTCCTCACCTTCGACCTCGGAGCGCCCCAGGTGCAGCTCCTGGCCCACCTCGCCAAACGGGTCGGCTTCGGCTCCTTTGCCCTGGCCCGCCGCTCCCCGCCGCGCTCCGCGCGGATGGCGGACACCGCGTACATCACGGTCACCACCTATCTGCGCTTCGAGTTCGCTCCCGAGTTCGTCCGCCGCCCGTACCTGATCTACGTGGACGCCGACGTCCTGGTCCGCGGCGACCTGACCGCCCCGCTCGACGCTCTCCGCCTCGGCGAGGTCGGCGCCGTACGCGACGAGTTCAACCCGGCAGTCGGCCGCTGCCCCGCTCTACCGGGCGCCGCGGAACGCTGGCCGCATCTGAGGGACCGCCCTTACTACAACGCCGGTCTCCTGTGGGCTCACACTGCCGATCTGCCGCGTATTCGCCACGGTGTCGAGCAGGCCCTGGGCAGACATCGGCAGCACATCCTCCACAACGACCAAGACGCCCTGAACCTGTGGCTCCTCCACGCCGGCCGCGTGCGGGCGGTCGACGCCACGTACAACCGGTTCGAGGTGGGCCGGTACCTCGAACGCGGTGACTGGGTACGCCGCGTCGTCACCCGCCCCCTGCGACCGGATCCGGCCGCCCGCCTCATCCACTTCGTCGGCCCGGAGAAGCCTTGGCAGGCGGACTGTCCCGATACGGACGACGTGCGGGAGTACCGCACTGTCCTGAAGCGGGCCCTGCGGCACGTCCGCGCGCTGGGCGCCGCACATCCCGAGCCGGCGGGGCTTCGATGAGCGCCCCGCCCGCGATGGTCTCCCGCGCGTGCGGCACCCTGCTCGGAACACCCGCCCGGACCGCGGAGCGCTTGTCGGCGGGCTCCCGGACGGCCGTGTTCCGGGTCGGCCTCCGCGACGGCCGCAGCGTGATCGTGAAGCTGTACGACCACACTGCTCGCCGCAACGCGCTGACCGAGGCCGCCGCCATCCGTGCGGCCGGAGTCGCTGTGCCTGTCCCGCAGGTGCTCGGCAGCGGCACCATCTCCAGCGAGGGGGCCACCGCTCTCATCACCCCTGACCTCGGCGGACACACCCTGGGTGCCGCCGTGCACTCCGGTCACTTCCCACATGCCCAAGCCCTCAAAGACCTCGGTGGCCTTCTAGCTCGCCTGCACCGAGCACCGGTCGAGCAGACGGTGCCCCGCCGCCCGTTCTTCGACTCGGTCTCCTCCCTGGCCCGCCGCTGCCCACCCGACCTGCTGAACCGGATCGGCCCCGCTCTCGCCGTCCTCGCCGACACGCCGGAGCGAGCACCCAGCGTGTGGTGCCACGGCGACATCCACTTCGACAACGTCGTCCTCTCCGGCCCGCGCGGCACGCGCTACCTGGTCGACTTCACCGATGCCGCGCCGGGCCGGCGGGAGGCAGACGTCGCCCACGCCCTCGTCATGACCGCGGCCCACACCCCATGGGACCGCCGCACGCTGCTCGACGCCTACGCGGCGCCCCTGGACGACATCCGGCTCTCGGCCTGGGTGGTCGTTCACACCGCCCGCTGCTGGGTCCACGCCTCGCCCGGTACCAGCCGCCGCTTGTGGTCGGACCGCCTGACCGACCTGACCCGTCAGACACCGCACCTCTTCCGCACGCTACGCAGCGAAGGGACACCTCGATGACCAGCCCTGGACTGACGGTGGTCATTCCAGCCCACAACGAAGCCACCTACCTGCCCCACTACCTCCCCACCGTCCTCGCCTCCCTCGAACGATGGCAGGAGACGAGCGGCGAACGGGGAGAGGTGATCGTGGTGGACAACGCCTCCACCGACGCCACCGCCGATATGGCCGCCTCCTTCGGCGTCCGAGTGATCAGCGAAACCGTCCGCAACATCGGCCGGGTCCGCAACGCCGGCGCGGCTGCCGCCGAAGGCCGCCAGCTGTTCTTCACGGATGCCGACGTCGCCCTGCCCATGGAGGCGATCACCGCCGCGGCCACCGCCATGGACAACGGCGCCGCCGGCGGGGCCATCCCACCCCTCTACACACCCAAGCGGCTCGGCGCACGACTGCTGTGCGCCTACTGGGACCACTACCGCACCAACCACGGCGGCGCACAGGGCGTCGCCCAGTTCGCCACCGCAGCAGCCTTCCGGGCGGTCGGCGGATACCGCGACGACCTGTTCATGAGCGAGGACGTCGAGTTCTTCCACCGTCTGACGGCCCACGGCCGCATCAAGAACGCACCGGTTGTGATCCTCGACGAGCTGCGCGTACGCCCCTCCACCCGCCGTTACGACCAGTGGTCCAGCCTCCGGATGGTGTGGTGGCAGAACCCCGTCACCGCCCGGCTGCGGCTCGACTCCCCGCGCATGTGGCGCCACTGGTACCAGACCACCGTCCGATGACCCCGGAGCCCGCCATGACCGTGACGCTGCCCGTACCGGATGCGGAAGGGATCTACACCTTCCCCGACGACCTCATGCACGCCCACCAGCAGTGGACCGAACGCCTGTCCGAACGCCACCGCGCGCAGGACCGCCAGATCATCGAGCTCAGGGCGCCGCACAGCGGGCACCGCCACTTCATCGAGATGCGGCGCCCGGCCGGCCGACCGGTGCTCGCCATCGAACCGCACCACGACGACTTCGCCCTGTCCGCCTCCGGAACCTTCCTGGGCCATCCCCGGCCGCTCACCGTGGTCACGGTGTTCACCCGCTCCACCAGCGTCCACCCGATCCTGGAGGACACCTACGGCACCGAGGCAGTCGTATCCGACCTGCGCAGCCGGGAAGGAGCGGCTGCCCTGGCACCCTTCGCCGCCAACCGGATCCTCCTCGGCCATCAGGACGCCGAACCCCCGTACCGCCCCTTCGACCAGGTCCGCCTGGACCGGATCACGGACGAGCTCCGCGAGATCGTCGAAGCCCACCCCGACGCCGAACTCCTCGCCCCGGCTGCCGTCACCCGCCACCCCGACCATCTCCTCGTGCACGCGGCAGCAGTACGACTCGGATGCCGCTGGTTCTGGGAAGACCTCGCGTTCTGGCCCACCTACGCCCTGGCCGGCTGCGACCAGCACCTCTTCCGAGCACGTACCGGCCACGCCCTCGTACCCGAGCTGGTCGACATCACCGACGTCGTGCTCGACAAGGTCACGGTGCTGCACATGCACGGCTCTCAGATGCACCCTGCTCGGAAGATGTACCGGCCGATCCGGCACGCATGGACCACGGCGGCCGACCTCCTGAGCGGCACGGGGATGTTCGCGGAACGCTTCTACCAGACGGAGTCTCTATGAAGGTCATCGCGCTCGAAGGCCCCTCGTACGCCGGGAAGTCCACCGTCATCGGCCACCTGCGCACGCGCGGCATCGAGGAGCGGGCCTTCGTCTCGCACTGCTACGTCCAGTACATCGACCGCCGCACCGACGTCCCGCCCGCCCGCACCGCATCCGCAGCCGAACAGCTTGCCGCGTTCGAGACGTTCATGGGCATCGAAGGCACTCGCGTGCGCAAGGCACTCGTCTGCGCCAAACCTGTCGTCCTCCTGGACCGTTCGGTCGACACCCTCCTGGCCCACGCCCACGCGCTCGACGCCCTGTTCGACTACGGCATCCACCGCCGTCTGCGCGACCGCCTCCAGGAACTGCCGTTCCTGCGCCCCCACCACACCCTCTACCTCGACGTGCCGGCCGAAGAACTAGCCCTGCGCCGCAAGGCGGCCAGGCGCACGGCGGCCGAGTCCGAGTACTTCCTTCACGAGCCGGCGTTCCTCACCCACGCTCGGAACTACTTCGTATCCGCAGCTCAGCCACCCGTGTCGCGGGAAGTGACCGTCATCCCCGCCGACACCAATCCCGATGCGGTCGCGCATGCGGTGGAAGCCCTCGTCACGTACTGGACCAGGTGACCGACTCATGCCCACAGCCCTCTTCGCGTGGCGACGTACCCCACCACCGTTCCTCATCGGCGGAGCCGAGGTCACCCAGCAACTCCTGGCCGAGGAACTCGGGGCAGCCGGATGGCGCACCGTCTACCTCGGCTCCCACCAAGCACCCTGGGACCAGACCCCGCGGATCGCCCAGGTGCGGACCTTCCTCGACGAGCACGACACCGCGTACGAGGAATCCCAGGAGGAGCTGCGTTACACCTGGAACGGAGTGGACTGCCTCGCCGTACCGCAGCAGAGGATCACGACAGCTCTCCGGAGCCTGCTGACCCAGGCACGACCGGATGTGCTGTTCACCTCACAGGAAGGCGCGGCCGACATCGCCGCCCAAGCCCGGCCCGCCGCCCTCGTCGCAGGAATCCTGCACTCGATTTCCAAGACGGGACTCGGGGTCCTCTCCGGCAGTCCTCACCATAGTCTGGCCGTCTCCGAATTCGTTCTCCGGCAAGCGCCTCCGACCGACGGCACGCGGCTGTCCGTCCTGTACCCGCCCTTCACACTGCCGGAGCCGGGGCACCACCGGCGTGGGCGAACCGATGCTGTGCTCATGGTCAACCCGATCCCGCCGAAAGGCGCCGACCTCCTGCACCAGCTGATCCGTCGCATGCCCGAACAGCACTTCACTCTGGTCGAAGGCTGGTGGAACACCGCCGAGCAGTTCGCCGGCTACCCCAACGTGACCTATGTGCCCAGGGTCTACGACATGAGTCCCCTCTACCGCAGCCACCGCCTCCTGCTCGTGCCGTCCGCGGTGGAAGACGCCTTCCCCCGCGTCATCATCGAAGCCGCGCTGCACGGGACTCCGAGCGTCGGCAGCGACCGGGGCGGCATCCCGGAAGCCATAGGCGACGCGGGCATCGTGCTTCCCTCCGAGGCCGGCGCGGAGGAGTGGGCGGAGGCCATCCGCGCCACTGACCACCACACCCTGGGGGAGCAGGCGCGGCGACGAGCGACCGCCTTCACTCGCCCCCGCCTGCCGGACCTCAAACGCCTCGGGATCTACCCTGCGGCGAACGCGGCCTCGACCTGATCCAGCCGGTCCGTCCACCAGTGCAGCAACGCCTCGTCCGCGGTGAACAGGTCGTCGAAGGAGAAGTCACCGCGGTCGTAGTGGAACTCGAGCGGCCAGAAGTCCGTCATCCGCTTCCACCACAGCCGACGAGCACCGTCCACCAGCGCAGACGGATCCAGCGGCACCACCGACCGATACCCGCCGACGAAGGCAGACACCCGAGCGAGGTCGAACACCCCGCCCACTCCGAACTGCACCTGCGCCGTCCGCACGACCTCTTCCGCGTACGGGCGCACCGCGATCCGGTCCCAGTCCAGGAAGGCGGCAAGTGCCTCGTCTTCCCAGAGCAGATTGCGGTACTGCACGTCGCCATGCGTCCACCCGTGGTCACCCTGAGGTTTCATAGATCGCGGACAGTGATCGGCGTGCTTGAAGATGAGGGCCTTCCGGTGGTCCAAGGCGGCAGCGGCTGCTTGGTCGAAGTCGCTGCCGGTGCCCTTATCGCGTACGGCTGCGGACAGCTGCTCGGCCTTCTCCACCGCTCCCTCCGGCGAGGTGATGTCCGCGATGATCGTCTCGGGCACCCCTGGCAGCAGCCCTCGGCCACAAGCCCCGCTCAGGCTCACGTGCAGGCGCCCCAGGTGCGCGCCCAGCGCACTCACCAGGGCCGGGCTGAGGTCGACACCTCGGACATGTGAGCCGGCCACCCACGGGAACAGGCACCAGGCGCCACCTCCGACCTGCGCCACCAGCGACCCCGAGGCCGTGGGTACCGGGGCACTCACCGGGACTCCGTCGGCGACGAGGGCCGCCGGCACCCGGAGATTCCGCTGCAACCGCTCCAGAGGGACATCCGTGACCCGCTTCAAAGCGAACTGCCCGGCCGGCGTGTCCAGCCTCCAGTTCGCATTCATCAGCCCATCGGCGAGATAGCGACGCTCCCGCACGCCTCCGAGATCGAAGGCATCGATCAACTCTGAGAGCGCACTGTCGGAGATGTCACTTCGGGCCGCCACGGTGGCATCAAGCACCCCACGGACGATACGCGAGCACGCCCCATCCGGGCACAACGATCACCTGGGTGCCTGCCACGCTTCCTGGGCGCTTCCACCCCGTCATCAACAATGCCGCCCTCAGCCCTACCGGGACATGCTCCGCAGCTTCGGGACTCTGGAGGTCACCAGCCACCCCAACGAGCATGTGAGCCTTATGGGCAAGCTGGCCGAGCTTCTCTCCGAGCACCTGCTCAGCAGACCGCTGACCGTAATCAAGCTGACCGATGGCGCGCTGCTCACCTGCGACGAGCCCATCGTCACCTTCGATGATGAATCGGACAAACCTGCCTCCGTGATCCCGCAGGCGCGTCGGCGGACCCGGAGTCGTCGGCGCCAGGGACAGCGAGAGATCCGGCAGACCAGGACCCTCATCCAGGTCCAGAGCACCCGGAACCGAGGGCTGGCCGGAGTCGATGAGATCGTCATGCCTGTGGGCCGGCGCACCCTACTGGTCTTCAGTCACCCTGCCGCCGCCCTCGCACCTCCGGCTCACCCCGGAAGAGAGCCACGAAGCAGCGGAGGAGGTCAACAAGCGCACGCTGGCCCAGGCGTACTTCACGGCCTTCGCTCATCCTGATGACCGACATCTCCT
Organism: Streptomyces sp. B8-7; assembly: GCF_058833805.1. Lineage (NCBI taxonomy): Bacteria > Bacillati > Actinomycetota > Actinomycetes > Kitasatosporales > Streptomycetaceae > Streptomyces > Streptomyces sp. B8-7. Next base: position 506,913 of record NZ_JBYRRL010000004.1, read on the forward strand.
CGCGGACCCTCTCCCCGAAGTCGGCCCGCTCTATCGCCTAGAAGGCTGCTGAAAATCTTGTTGGGGGCTGTCCGGCCTGAGGCCGGATGGCCCCTTTCCCTATGCGGTGGCGGGGGTGAGGTGCCAGGTAGTGCTGGTCCGGGTGAGTCCGAGGTTGATCAGTCGGCGGAGGTTGAGGGCGGCGGCGCGGTGGTGGAGCCAGATGTTGTTGGCGATCACGCCGCGGTGGGGGACTCTGCGGTTGCCTTTGCCGACGAGCCAGGCGATGGCGCGTTCGACGGGGGGCCGCCATCGGCGGTATTCGTCCTGCCAGGCGGGGTCGGTGGCGGCCTGGTGGCGGGCGGCGGCCAGCAGTTCGTGCTGGGGGTGGACGTTCACGGTGCGTCCGGTCTTGGAGGTGGTGCAGCGTTCCCGCAGGGGGCAGTCGGCGCAGAGGCGTTTGAACTGGGCGGTGCGGGCGCCGTCTGCTTTGACCTGCCCGAGGTTGGCGGTGTGTCCGGCCGGGCAGGTCGCGGTGCCGGCGGCCAGGTCGAGGCGGAAGTCGTCGATGGTGAAGCCGCCGGGGACGGCCGTCCGGATCGGCGGCGGTTTGATCACCAGGGTGTGGCCCTGGCCTTGAAGGCGCTCGCGCAGTTCGCCGGTGCCGTAGGCGGAATCGCCGAGCACGGTTAACTCCGTGCCCTCTTCTTCGTCGGCCAGCAGGTCGGCGGCGATGGCGGCCTCGTGGTTGCCGGGCCCGTAGCCGCCGGTCAGGGCGACGGCGGTGAACAGTGCGGTCTCCGGCTCGAAGGAGACATGTCCTTTGAAGCCGTCCTGGTGGCGGGTGCGGTTCTTGTGGATGTGCCGGGCGTCGGGGTCGACGGTGGACACCGTCCGGTCGGGTGCTGTGCGCTTGGCGATGCGCCAGCGGCCGTCGCGGCCGTCGGAGTCCTTGGCGGGTTCCACGTCCTGTCCGGCGACCAGGGCCAGCAGGCCGACGGCGTCCGCCGCCTTCTCGCCCAGGTTCTGCTCGGGCAGGTGTCCGAGCAGGTTGAGGGCGTCGGTGACCAGCGCGTCGACCAGCGCGGCGCGGGCCGTCTCGTCGTCCCAGGCGATCCTCGGTTTGCCCGGGTTGGTGTAGTCGTGGGCCGTGCACCACCGGCCGGCCGTCTCCTGGCCGCCGGGAACCTCTCGGATCACCCGCCGGATCGCGGAAATGATCTGGGTGACGGTGTCCTGGGTGGCCACCGCGTCATCGAGGACGGTGGAGTCCAGCGCCCGCCGCTGCTTGCCCTTGAGCACCCCGGTCGCGGCCACGACCTCCTTGACCTTGGTGAAGATCCGCGTCGGATCGGCCGAGTTGCGCAGGCGGCGCCGGAAGTACGTCAACAACGACGGATCGAACGCGGTGTCGTGCAGGCCGAGCCCGCAAGCGGCCTTCCACCGCAGGTCACACCGCAATTCCTGAACGACCTCGAAGTCCGACAGCCCGTGCAGGCTCTGCAGCACCACGGTCGCGGCCAGGACCTGTGGCGGCAGACTCGGACGGCCGTTGGACGAGGGATACATGTCCGCGAACATCTCCGCCGGGAACAGCACCTCGCGGTGCTCGGCCAGGAACGCGAACACACTCCCCGCCGGGATCAGCTCCCGGCACGTCTCCCACACATCCGGCCCGACCGGCTCCCCGGCCCATTCCCCCTGCATGCCTACAAGACTGGCCCCGACTCCACGGAGCCGGGGCCAGAACACCAGATTTTCAGCAGCCTTCTAGGTGTATTGCCCCGAGCAAGCCCGTATCGCGGGAGTCGCTCCGAGCCATCTCCGCCCCGAGTTGTTCGGCCGCCACTGAGCCCTCCTCCATGTGCTTCCGCAACGGCGGCCTCCCGGCGAACGCTCGCTTTCAGAGCTCGGCCGCTCGTCAGCCGCCAAGAGGGGCCCTCTGCACCTCAACCCGACGGCGGGCCCATAGCGCGCCCATAAGACCGGTAGACCACGGTCAATATCGGTGCGATCCAGCCCTCCCGGACCCCACACCAGAGCACGTATGCCCAGGCCAGAGGCTATCCGGCTCCGCAAGCGCCGTCGCTTCCCAAGCTGAGAGCGCGAGTTCGGTTCTCGTCACCCGCGGAGTTGGTCCGGCTGCGGCGGAAGGTCCGCGTGCAGGAGGCCACGAGGCGCGGACCGGTCCGGCCGGGGCGGTGGGGCGGTTGCGGACCGGGGCGTGGCCGGGGCGGTGGGGGAGGCGAAGACCCGCGGGTGGGGGCGGCCTGGTCGGGTGCCCTTGGCGCCGCGGAGGGCGGCGTGGCCGGGTGACGTCCCGTCGGCCTTCCTCTGACGTCCGCCGGCCAGGGAACCGCCTGCGGGGGCGGACTCTAGGCTCGGTGCGTGGACCACGTCACCCTCGCCTGCGCCGTGCTGCCGTTCACCGCGTTGCTGTACGCGCTGCGCGGCCTGCGCCACCGGCGTGACCGGGCAGTGGCCGGGCGCCGTGCCGCCGTACTCGACGCGGACCCGTACCGTGCGGCAGCGGACCGCCGGTGGGCCGAGGACGACACACAGGCCGCCGCTGCCCGTCTGCTGCTCGACGGGCTCGCCACCGTCGACCACCGCGGCAGTCTGAGCCTCACCGCATCCGGCGCGGACCCCGCGCGCAGCGCAGGGCACCCGCTGCCCGACGCCCTGCTCACCGCGCTGCGCCGCCGCGGCGTGCCCGCCACCCTCGGCAGAATCGAGTTCCGTGACACGGCCTTCCGTGCGGCCAGGGAGGAGTTCCACACGGCCTGGCGATCCGAGCTGCCCCGATCCGGGCAGGGCAGCGGCTGTTTCACCGCTGCCTGGGCGTTGCTGCTCGTCGGGGAGACGGCGTTCACCGTCGCCGCGCTGCTCGACACCGCACCTCGTGGCCCGCTCCAGTGGGCGGCGGCCGCCGCCACCGGACTCGCCCTGCTCACACAGCTCGCCTGGATCGACCGGTACGGCCGCCGGGCCCGTCCGGCGGCCGGGAGCGAGCCCCTTGCCGAGGAGGCGCCCCGGACGGACCCGCACCCGGCCCTCGCCGAACTGGCCTCGCGGGACCCGCTGAGCCGGGACCGGCTGCGGGCGGGCAGGCGCCGGAACCGCGGGCGACGCCCACGCAACCGCAGAACCCCTCCAGTACCGGGCGCCTGAGATGTGCCCTGAGATGTGCTGTCCCCCGGTCTGCGCAGGCGCTCGTACGCAGACGCTCGTACGCGGACCCGCGTACACGGCCGTGACGCCGCTCGACGTCTGATCTCCGCACGCGGCGGCTCCTGACGCGTCGCCCGGTCAGCGGCGCCGACGGCCCGGCCCGAAGGCCCGTTCGCTCCGCGTGCCCGTGGGTGCGGAAGGGCTCGGCCGACAACGGTGCCGTCGGACCGGCCCGTTCGGTCCGGAGAGTCGGTCCGGAGAGTCGGTCCGGAGAACGGCGTCTGCGCTCGTCAGAGGTGTCGCTCCCGTTCAGGGGGCCGTCGCTTCCCGGAGGGAGCCAACTATGCTGGCGTTCAGCGGGACCGGGGAGGGGGAGCTGGTGGACTGGTTCTGGTGGGTTCTCATCGTCTTCTGGACGGGCGGCTTCGCGTGGGTGGCCGACAACGTCCGCACCGCACTGCGCAATCGGCATGAGCGCAAACTGCAGTTGCTGGAGGCGGGAAAGCAGGAACGTCTGGCCGTGGAGGCGGCGAACAAGCCGCCGGAGCCGGTCTGCGGGTGCACGCACCACCTCGCCAAGCACGACAAGCAGGGCCGGTGCCACGAGCGTGTCGAGATACCGACGGCCTGGGACGAGAACAAGAAGCCCCTGCGCTACGAGGCCGGGCAGTGCAACTGCCAGCAGTACGTGGGACCGCAGCCGCTGTCGCAGGTGTTCGCGGAGGATCTGACGGACCGGCTCTGACCAGGACGGTGCGACCGGATCGCACGGCGTGGGTCCGGTGCCGTGCGGCGGGGCGGGTGTTCGGGGCTGCCCGGCCACCGGCTCCGGCGTCCGCCGGCTGCCGTGGCCGGTCGTGGCGGGCGGGCCAGGCCGCATCAGCGACCCGGAGGGCGTCGTCCCGCCGGGGGTGGCCTCCGATGCCGGCCCGGCCGGCCCGCCTCACTCGTCCTGGGCGTCCTGGGCGTCCTCGGCGGGACCGGCCTCGCCCGGCCGGCCGGCGCGGTTCCGTACGGCGCCGCGCAGGCCGGCGCCCCGCGCCCGGGGACATCGGCTGAGCCGTCCGGGCCGCACGACCAGCGCGCCGAGGGCAGCCGGCAGGGGTGCCGGGCCGGTGCGAGCACCGGCCCGCGCGGGGCTTCGTCAGCAGGGCGGTCGGCTGTCGCAGCCCCCGCGCCGACGCGGGGGTGTCCGTCGCGCGGGTCGCCGGCACCGCCCCCTCTCCGCCGTCGACGGCTCCCCGCCCTCGACCCCTTCGGTGGGCGCCCGCCCCGCCGGACCGCCCGGCGGAGCCCACCCTCGTGCCCCGGGGCCCGGTGACGTGGTTACTTGCTGACGGCGAAGCGCATCAGGGCGTGCTCGTCCCCCTGCTTGACCTTCCCCGTCGTGTTGATCACTTCGAGCTTCCAACTCCCGCCGACCCGTACCGCCTTGGCCACGGCGCAGCCGTTGTCCTGGGTGAGCAGGCTCGGCCAGATGTCGGCGACCTGCTGCGAGCTGCCCCCGGTCGCGTCGTAGACCTTGAAGCTGATGTTGCGGGCCTTCTGGAAGGAACTGCCCTTCTTGTACGCGGCGGCCACGAACACGATCGACGTGATGTGGGGCGGGATCCGGGCGAACTCGACGGTCACCGTCTCGTCGTCACCGTCCCCGTGCCCGGTCTGGTTGTCGCCGCTGTGGACGAGTGAGCCGTTGCCCATCGGGTCCAGCGAGTCGAGGCCCGCGAGGCGCACCGGGTCCCCGCCCTGCATGGCGATGGCGATCAGGTCGAGGTCGGTACCGGTCTTGCGGCGCAGCTTGCCCAGCACTCCGCCGCTGCTGCCGGCGGTGGGATCCCAGGAGACTCCGATGGACAGGTGGGTCACACCGTCCAGGTCCGCCGGGCCGTCTTCCTTGGTGAGCGTGATCATGTGTGACGCATCCTTGCCTCAAAGGGACTACAACACGCAGAGTGTGCCCGGCGCCTGCGCGGTTCCATGCGACGGGTCCGGTCCGTCGAGCACGCCTGAACCCGCGAGCCACCCGGCACGCACACCCGCGACGTGGCCGGCCGCACGCGGAGCCGGCCGGACGTGCGGCACCGGCCCTCGCGCATAAACCGGCCCTCGCACACCAGCGGCATCCCTCCTGACCGGTCGGGCCACATGCGGCAAGGCCCGGCGTGCGGGCACCTGTTCCGCGCGCCGCGACAGCACACGTACCGGCCGTGGACCAGCGTCCCGTCAGGCGGGGGGTCGCACGGGGCCGTGTCCCACCGTGCCGGTCAGGCGCCGGCGCCCGCCCTGCGGCGACGGGCGGCAGCCATCGCGCCGGCGCCCAGCACGAGTGCCGCGCCGCCCGCCAGGGCGACCGCCGGCAGAGCACCGTTCGAACCGGTCGCGGCGAGCGAGCCACTGCCGGTGCCGGTGCCGCCGGATCCGTTCACCGGGGTGGTGGACGCGCCGCCCTGCGCGGTGGTGCCGGCGGGCCTGCCCTCGGCGTTCCCGGCCTTGCCCGCGTCGCCGGCGCCGCTGCTCCCGGCCTGGATCCGGAACTCGAACCGGTTGAGGTCCGGGTGACCGCCGCACGACTCGTCCGCGTTGACGTAGTCGGCCGCGACGAGGACGGCGCCCTGCCCGGCCGGGACGTCCGCGTCGGCCTTCAGCCGCAGCCTGACGTCGGCCGAGGCCTTCGCCGCGAGGGAGCCGACGGAGTATCCGTCCAGCAGGTCGATGTCGCGCCAGGCCGGGTTCGCGGCGGTGGACCACTCGACATCGAGGTGGGAGTCGAGTTCCTTGAGGCCCTGTGCGTCGAAGGCGTGGACGGCCGCGTACGGGTACACCTGGTCCATCGTCTCGCCGGTGCCGTTGGTGACGCGGAGCGTGAAGTACGCCGTGGTTCCGCCGGCGACCCTGTCGGGCAGCCCGCTGACGGCGGCGGTGAGCCCGGGCTCGGGAACGCACGCGCCGCCCGGTTCCCGGCCCTCCTCGGCCCGGGCGTCGGCGAGGGCCTCCTTCGCGGCGTCCAGCTTCTTCCCGGCCTCGTCCCGCTCCTTCCGCAGGCGGCCGATCTTCCGGACCTGGGCGACGCGGGCGTCGTCGTGTGCGGTCACCGCCTCGGCGGCCTTCGTGTCGGCGGCCTCCTTGGCCTCCGCGGCCTCCTCGGCGGCCTTCCCGGCCTCGTCCAGCGCCGTCCGCGCGGCTGCCCTGTCCTCGTCGGTGGTGGCGGCGTCCAGCTCGGCCTGGGCGTCCACGACGGCCCGGTCGGCCTCGGCCTTGGCCTCGGCGGCGGCGTCGGCCGCCTTCCTGGCCTCGACGGCCGCGGCCTTGGTCGGGTAGGTGTCCGCCTCCAGGACCTCGTCGAGGAACCTGACGGCGTCGTTCCACGCGATGACGGCGGCGTCGTACTCGCTCTGCGCGAGGTCGACAGCCCGCTCGAGTTCCTCGGTCGTCGGCTTCGCCGTCTGGTTCCGTCCGGCCGGCTTCTCGTCGGCGAGAGCGGGCGCGGCCGAGAGGAGGACGACCGGGGCGGTCACGGAGGCGGCGACGGCGACGGCGAGAACACGGCGAATCTTCACGAGGGACCCCTGGTCGGGAGGCGAGAACGTGCGACGGACAGGGCGCGCCCGCGGAGTGCTCACGCAGTGCGGCGCCCCGGCGATCGTATGACCTTTCCGATCAAGGACACGGGTGGTTTTCCGTGCCTGTGCCCGAAACGCCGCCCGTCCCGTACGCGCAAACGGCACCTACGGGACAGTTGCCCGTGCAGGCCGCGCTTTTTCTGTGAGTCATGTCATCGCACGCGTCCGGGACGCGGTCCGGCCCCGGTCGGCACGCACGCCGGGCGTGGCTCCGGAGGAGGTGCACCTCCGCGCGGGTCCGCCTCCCGTACGGAGAGCGAGGGCGGGTCGGCGTCGATGCGGTCGGCGTCGATGCCCTCGGCGTCGGAGCCCTCGGCGTCGGAGCCCTCAGCGTCGGAGCCCTCAGCGTCGGAGCCCTCAGCGTCGGAGCCCTCGGCATGGGAGCCGATGCCGTCGAGCGCAAGCGCCTTCCGGCGTCACGGCACGGCAGCACGGCGCAAACGGCGGCAGCACGGCAGCGCAGCACAGGGGAACACGGCAGCACGGCGCAGCACGGCGCAGCACGGCAGCAGGGGAGACGGCCCGCGGCCGGTTGCCGGGGCCGCTGTCGCTCAGGGGGAGCTAGCGCCGCCTCGGGCCGCGCCCCGCGTGGGACGCGCGTGGGCCCGGAGCGGGCTCCGGCGCGTCCTCCGACGGCCAGGTCTCGTCCTCGCCGAAGTCGGGGGCCCGGAACGGGTCGGTCGACGGAGGCGGTGATGCTGCCGTGGAGCAGCGGGGTTGCCCCTGCGGGGCGGAGAACAGCGACGTCAGGTCGATGGGAGGGCTCTCTTTCGTTGCGGGTCCCAGAGGGGCCCGGGTGTGCCGTGACCGGGCACAGCGGTCCTACAGCGGTCCTACAGCTTTGTCATCTTGGCGTAAGGGCTCAAGATCCGCTTCTGTGCGGGGCCGAAGTCCACCAGCGCCGCCACCCCGTCCTCGATGCCGATCACTCGGCCGAGACCGTACATGTCGTGGCTGACCTGGTCGCCCACGGCGAAGTGCTTGGGAACCGGTGCGACCGGGGCCTTGAAGGGGCTGGTGGGCAGATGACGCTTCGATGCAGCAGGCTTTGTCATGGCTCAGTATGCGCCTCGGGGGAGCCCGTTCGCTGTGGTCGTCGGCACAAACACCGGCGGGGACACCTACTCCATGCCGCTGACCTGGTGTTTTCAACATCCGGTGAGGCAGAACGGGACCGTGGGCGCCCTGCAGGTCGCCGCAGCGGCGGGCCTTCGGCGGGCCGGACGCCGTGGCCGGCGGGCGGTTGCCGGTGGTGCCGGGATCTTCGCCCGGTGTTCACGCGGGTGCCCGGTCGGCCTCGTCCGCGGGTGGGACGATCCGGCGTCGCAGTGGACCGTACCGGAGGAACGCATGTCCCCCAGAAGCAACAGACTCCACGCAGCGCTGACGGCCCTCGCCGTGGCGGCCGGGACCCTGGCGGCCACAACCCTGGCGGGCGCGGGTGTGGCGAACGCGGGCCAGAAGCACCCCGTCCACCACCGGCCGCAGCGGGCGACGGTCTTCGAGCGCGCCGCCACCTACCCGGTCTTCCGGAACCGTCCCGCCGGCGAGGACCCGGCCACCGAGACCGTCGCGGAGATCTCGGCGGTCAGCGAGGACGGCCGCACCCTCGTCCACACCGACGCGGCGGGACGCCGGATCGGCTTCCTCGACATCCGCGACCCCGAGCGCCCGCGCGGCCTGGGCACCCTGTCGCTGGCGCGGCTCGGCGACGCCGAGGACGAACCGACCTCGGTGTCCGTGGTCGGCGAGTACGTGCTGGTCGTGGTCAACACCAGCAGGAGCTACACCGAGCCCTCCGGCCGCCTCGACGTCGTCTCGCTGCGCGACCGCGAGCGGGTGGCCACCTTCGACCTCGGCGGCCAGCCCGACTCCATCGCGGTCAGCGAGGACAAGCGGTACGCCGCCATCGCCATCGAGAACGAGCGCGACGAGGACGCCACCCCGCCCGGCGGCGAGGAGGGCGACCTGCCCCAGGCGCCGGCCGGGTTCGTGCAGATCGTCGACCTCAAGGGCGGTGACTCGCCCGCCCGTTGGCGGACGCGCGCGGTCGCTCTGACGCAGGCGGACGGGTCGCCGCTGCCCGCCCTGGCCGCCGCCGGGATCGCCGCCCCGGCCGACCCCGAGCCGGAGTACGTTTCGGTCAACGGCCGCAACCAGCTGGCCGTGACGCTCCAGGAGAACAACGGCGTCGTCCTCGTCGACCTGCCGACCGGCCGCGTCACCAAGGCGTTCAGCGCCGGTACGGCCACGGTCGACGGCATCGACACGGCCGAGGACGGCCGGATCGACCTGACCGGCTCGATCACCGACGTGCCGCGCGAGCCGGACGCGCTGGGCTGGATCGACGACCGCTATCTCGCCACCGCCAACGAGGGCGACTGGCACGGCGGTACGCGCGGCTGGTCCGTCTTCGACAGCCGCACCGGCCGGGTCGTCTGGGACGCGGGCAACACCTTCGAGCGGCTCGCCGTACGGTACGGCCTGCACAACGACGAGCGCACCGAGAACAAGGGCACCGAGCCGGAGGGCCTGGCGATCGCCGAGTACGGGGGCGTCCGCTACGCGTTCGTCGGCTCCGAGCGCAGCAACTTCGTCGCCGTCTACGACATCAGCCGGCCCACCCGCCCCGTGTTCCGCCAGGTGCTGCCGACCACCAACGGCCCCGAGGGGCTGCTGCCGATCCCGTCGCGCGGCCTGCTCGCGGTGTCCAGCGAGGTGGACGACGCCAAGGCCGGCGTCCGCGCCTCGGTGGGCCTGTTCCGCCTCGGCCGGGGCACTCCCGGCTTCCCCGGCATCGTCTCCGCCGCCGGCGCCGGCGGCGCGCCCATCGGCTGGGGTGCGCTCAGCGCGCTGTCCGCCGCCCCGGGCCGGCCGCACCAGCTGTACACGGTCACCGACGCCGCGTACTCCCCCACCCGGATCCTGACCGTCGACACGGCGCGCCGGCCCGCGGTGATCCGCCGGGAGCTGACCGTCAGGGACACCGAGGGCCGGCCGGCCGGCTACGACGCCGAGGGGCTCTTCGCCCGCCCGCAGGGCGGCTTCTGGCTGGCCGTGGAGGGCAGGACCGGTGCGGGCAACCAGCTGGTCCGGCTCGACCGCCGCGGCGTGACCCGCCAGGTCGTCCCCCTTCCGGCGGACGTCGCCGCGGGCCTCGGCGGCCAGGGCTTCGAGGGCGTCACCGCCACCACCGACCGCCGCGGCCGCGAGATCGTCTGGGCCGCGCTGCAGCGGGAGGTCGGCACCGACCCGGCCGGTGTCGTGCGGCTCGGCCGGTACGACGTCCGGGCCGGCACCTGGAGCTGGTACGGCTACCGCATCGGCTCCACCACCACGCCCGGCGACTGGATCGGCCTGTCGGAGATCACCGTGGTCGGGGACAGGCTGGCGGTCGTCGAACGCGACAAGCTCAACGGCCCGGCCGCCGCGGTCAAGCGGATCTACACGGTCGAGCTGCCGCAGTCGGCGGCCCCGTCGGACGCCCTGCCCGTGCTGCCCAAGAGGCTCGCCCTCGACGTGCTGCCCGCGCTGCGCGCCACGCACGGCTGGACCCAGGAGAAGCTCGAAGGCCTGACCGTGGGCGGTGACGGACACGTCTACGTCGTCACCGACAACGACGCCCTCGACGACGCCACCGGCGAGACGGTCTTCCTGGACCTCGGCCCCAGCCGCCGCGTCTTCGGCCGCCGCGGCTGACCGGACGCCGCGGCACCGGGCGCCCCGCCGGAGGAGCCGCGGTGTCCGGAGGAGCCGGGGTACGACGTCGCCCGGACGCGGCGCCGTCGTCACCGGCCGCGCGGTGACCCGCGCCCTCTCGGGGCGCTGCCGAACCACCGTGCGCTTCGCGCGACCTGCTCAGGCCGGACCGGGCACCCCGGCAGGAGCCTTGGCCGCCGCCCGCCGCGGTGCCGGAGGGTCGAGGTGCACGACGACGGTGGAGTAGAAGCGGTGCACGGCGTCGTCCACGCTGCGGATGAAGCCGGACTCGGCGTTCCCGCGCCGGCTTCCCATGCTCTTGAACAGGGACAGCCGAAAGCCGGTGATCCGGCTGTCACCCTTCGGGAGCATGTCGGCCGGCTCCGGGCGGAGCCGCTCCAGTGTGCCCCGCGGCCCTCCGGCCTCCCCGTCGACCAGGGTTTCGACATGCAGGTCCGCCGGGGCCTCGGACAGCCGCCGGATGAGGCGTTTGGCCCAGGTCAGCGGGTATCCCTGTTCAGGTGCGGGGATCTCGACGGAGGTGCGGAGCCTGGCAGTGCGCAGATCTGCGCCGATGGACAGGATGCCGGGCGCGCCTTCGATGCGGAGTTCGGCCTGGAGCCTGCCGTCGCGGCAGAGCTGGTCGGCCAGGCGGTTGCGGCGGGCCGACGGATCCGTCCCGCGCCCGGCGCGCTGGACGGGCAGTACCTTCTGCCCGAGTTCGCCGCCGAGGCTGAGGCAGATCTGGCGGACGAGCCGCTCCCAGCTCTCGACCACGTCCAGGGCCCGCGGGTCGCCCTGGCAGAGGGTCTCGTCGTCGATCCCGTTGCGTACGGGAACCCAGGACGGTCCCATGTTCTGGAAGCCGTGGCAGCCGGAGTTCTCGTGCAGCAGGTAGTGCAGCAGTTCCTGGAGCAGCCAGGCGTGCGCCTTGTCTCCGACGCCTTCGTGCCGGATCAGCAGCTGCGCCTGGTGGGCGACTTCGGCCCAGGACAGGTGCCGCAGGGCCACCTTGTGCTTGCGCCGCCCGTCGGTCTTGACGTCGACGAGCGGGCTGCCGTCCAGAGCGACGTCGTTCGACAGGGTGATCACCGCCTCGTATCCACGGCGTGCGGCGATGTCCATGTACGCCTGCACCTGCTCGGACCTGAGGGGGTTGCCGTTGGTCTTCGTCTCCACCAGGGCCGTCCACAGCTTGCCGGCCCGTTCCACCCGGATCACCCCGTCGGGGCGCCGCGGGCTGTCCCCGTGCGGCAACGAGACCTCGGTGAACGCCTCCATGCGCCCCGCGGGCGCTCCGAACGGCGCCGTGAGCCGACGGCCGAGCTCCGGGACCTGAGCCATCACCGACAGCAGTACGGACGTGGCACGCGTCTCGCGGTCCCGGTCGCTCTTGAGGACCGAGACCGGGAACAGCCTGGCCTGCTTCCAGGACTCGTTGTCCGCCAGCGACTTCCTGCCGGCCCTGGACACGGTTACCTTCTTCTTCGCGGTACGCGGACGTGATGCCCGCTGCGGTACGTTCTCGTCCTCGGGTGGGCGAGGAGTCGGTACCAGGCCTGGCGAAGCCCCGTGCTGTTGCCCGGCAGCCGGTCCTGAAGCAGCCGTGCCGGCCTGCTCCTTGCCGCCGGTGCTCTCCGGAGGCTCTTCCTCCGCCTCCGCGCGCGCGTCGTCGTCGATGTCGACACCGAAGTCGCTCGCCAGACCGGCCAGGCCGCTGTCGTAGCCCTGTCCGACGGCACGGAACTTCCACGCGTCCGCACGCCGGTACAGCTCGCCGAAGATGATCGCGCTCACGGTTCCGGCGTCGTCGATGGCGAACCTCGCGAGCTTCTCCCCGCTCGCGTCGGCCAGTGTCACCTTCAGGTCGTCGAGTTCCCCGAAGCGTGCCCCCTCGTAGCGGCTGCCCGCCACGACGATCCGGTCGACCCCGGCCGGCATCGCGGTCAGGTCGAATCCGATACGGTCCTCGTCGCCGCTCTCCGTCGGGGTCTTCCCCAGCAGTTGGACGCTCCCGTCGGCGGCAACCGGATGGTTGTAGAAGTAGAAGTCCTCGTCGCCGCGCACCTTGCCCTGTGCGTCCAGCAGCAGGACGGACACGTCGGCGTCGCCGTCGCCGGCCGGGCTGGTCCAGCTCAGACTGACGATCACCGAGTCGACGTTGTCGCTCAGGGCCGCCAGCACCACGTTCGAGCCCTTGGCCAACTCACGCATGAAGCCCCCAGATAGTGCGATTCAGGCACTTGGCCGCCCCGATCCGGGCCGGCCATCCCGCACCGCCGTGTGACGTACGGCACAACGGATGACTGTAGTGCCCCATGCGCGGGGCTGAGACGGGTACGGGAACACGCCGTCCTCTGCTGCCTGCCGCCGCCCCGCCGCGGAACGCGCGCACGGCGCTTCTCCGCTGGGACGGCGTGCCGGGACACAGCGATCCCGCACGGGGCAGGGCCCAGGCCGGGGGAACCTGGGCCCTGCGGGGAGGGTGGTGATGGGGGGGAGCGCCTGTGCGTCAGGCGTGGAGGAGGACGTCGAGCTCGGCGGGGAGGGTCAGGGTGTCGCCCTGGGGGGAGGCGTCGGAGAGCTCGAAGGCCCAGCGGTGGGAGGGCGCGTAGCCGAACGTGCGGTCGCACAGGTCCGGCCAGTTGAGGTCGGCGCTGGCCGCCGAGTCCCAGATCAGGGCGAGGCCCTGGAGGTCCGCCGCCGGGTCGGTGATCCACTGGCCGGACTGCAGGCCGGGGACGTCGGCGGTGAACGAGGCCCGGTCCTCCCGGCGGGCGCAGGGCGTCGCGGGCGGGGCGGGGCGGGCGGGGCCGGCGCTGACTGCGGTGCCGTTGCGGTGCTGCTCCCACCAGGCGATGACGACGTGCATGGGGTCTCCCAGCTGCAGAGTGTCGGTTGTGCGTGCTGCCGCGGTGTCCCCGTTGACACCCGTGCTCGGCTCCGGGCCCGCCCGGCGGGCCCCACCGGTCAGAGCTGTGAGCCTCCGGTGGCGTCGACGACCTGCCCGGTCACCCAGCGGGCGTCGTCGGAGGCGAGGAAGGCCACCACGTCGGCCACGTCCTCGGGGCGGCCCACCCGGCCGAGGGCGGACAGTTCGGCCGCGGACTTCTCGGCGGCCTCGTTGCCGCGCAGCCAGGAGGCGTTGATGTCGGTGTCGATGATGCCGGGGGCGACCGAGTTCACCGTGATGCCGCGGCCGCCGAGCGCCTTGGCGAGGGTGAGCGTGAAGGCGTCGACGGCCCCCTTGGTCATGGCGTACGCGATGATGTCGGTCAGCGCGATCCGGGTCGCCCCGGAGGAGACGTTGACGATCCGCCCGCCGTCCCGCAGCCGCTTCAGCCCCTGCTGGGCGAGGAAGAACGGCGCCCGCATGTTGACCGCGACGGCCTCGTCGAACGCCTCGGCCGTCGTCTCGTCGATCTCGCCGCGCGGGGTGACGCCGGCGTTGTTCACCAGGATGTCGAGTCCGGCGCTCGCGGCGTGCTCCAGCACCTGCCGGTCGTAGCTCTCCCAGAGGGTCTCCACATCACCCTGGACGCCCAGCTCGGCGTGGACCGTGAACGCGGTGCCGCCCTTGGCGCGGATGCCCTCGACGACCTCCTCGGCGGCGGCGGCGTTCCGCCCGTAGTGCACGGCCACCGTGGCGCCGTCGCCTGCGAGCCGCTCGGCGATCGCCCGGCCGATCCCGCGGCTGCCTCCCGTCACCAGCGCCGTCCTGCCCGTGAGCGTGCCCATGGTCTCCCCTTCGGATCGTGTTCTGCAGCGAATGCGCGGAGTGCTTCCGCGAAGACTTCTGTAGCGATGACTACGGTAAAAGCCTACACGACTTCCGTAGCGATCGCTGTAAAATTCGGCCATGACTACGACGAAGCGCGGCCGGCCGCGAGGCTTCGACCGTGAGACGGCACTCGTGCAGGCCACCCTGCTGTTCTGGCAGCACGGCTACGAGGGCACGTCCATCTCCGACCTGACCTCCGCCATGGGGATCTCGCCGCCGAGCCTGTACGCGGCCTTCGGCGACAAGCGCACGCTCTTCATCGAGGTCGTCGACCGCTACGGCGGCACGTTCGGCGCCTTCATGGACAGGGCGCTCAACGAGGAGAGCGACCCGCGCGCGGGCTTCGCGCGGATGCTCGACGAGGCCGCCTCGGCCTACACCGACCCCGGACATCCCGCGGGATGCCTGGTCATCACGGCCGCGACCAACTACTCCACGCAGACCGCCGACATCGAGAAGGACCTCCGCGACCGCCGCAGGGCGAACGTACGGTCCTTCGAGGCCCGGCTGGAGGACGCCCGGGCCCGGGGGGCGCTCCCCCGGGAAACCGACACTCGTGCACTGGCGGTCTATTTCGCGGCGGTCGTCCAGGGCATGTCGCAGCAGGCCCGGGACGGAGCCAGCACGGAGGAGCTGCGCCGGGTGGCTGAATTCGCCATGACGATCTGGCCGCCTTCGAGCGATTCTTGAGCTCCAGGGCCGGAATCAGACACTCCAGCCTTGACTTCACCGGATTCGGAGTTGCTTGCTCCGGATTGCTTGCAAACCGGAGCAGCTGATTCAGCAACGATAGAGACCGGAGTCGCTGTTTCGGGGTGAGCCTGCCGCGGAGTCGCCGGTGCCGTCGCGCATGCGGGCGCGCGGGGCACCCCCTCCGTGCGCGGACGCGCGGGGCGCCGCCTCCGTACGGGGACACGCGGGCCCGCGCTCCGTACGCGCTCGCGCCGGCCGGGCCGGGCCTGGAGCGCGCGGTGCGGCGCGGCTGCGCCGGAGCCCGGCGGCCGGCCGGCTCACCGGGCTCTCAGGGCTCAGGGCTCAGGGCTCAGGGCGCAGGGCTCAGGGCTCAGGGCGCAGGGCTCAGGGTTCTCAGGGGGTGGGCGGTTCCTCGCCCGCGCGGCACAGGCGGGCCGCCACGTGCGCGTACCGCTCGTCGAATCTCAGCGCCGTGAAGGCGTGGTCGAGTTCGCGGTCGAGGGTCTCGCTGGCGCGCCTCCACAGGTCGAGGCCGGCCTCCGTGATGGCGACCCGGCTGGCCCGCCGGTCGCACGGCCAGGCCACTCGGTCCGTCCAGCCGGACCGTTCCAGGTGCGCGAGCATACGGCTGGCCGCCGAGACGCTCAGGCCCAGGCGCCGGGCGACGCCGCTGACGGTGGCGGACCCCGGCTGCTCGTCCACCAGCACCCCGAGCGCCATCAGCTGGCCCAGTCCGATGGCGTGTCGGTGCGTCAGCGTCCGGTCCAGCTGGCCTTCCAGCAGGGAGTACATGGGAACTACGCGCTCCCAGAGCCGGGAGATGTTCTCCTCCTCGGCATCACGGGCGTCAGGGGCGTCAGGGGTGTCAGGGGTGTCACGGTCTTCGTTCGTGTGCGGCTCTGCCACGTAGGTGCGGTCCGTCCTCGGGGTGGGGGGGAGTGGGGGGAGTGGGGGTGTCAGAGGGTGCGGGGTGCGGGGGTGCGGGGGTGGGTGCGGGGGTGCGGACCGCCGGCCGTCGGTCCGGGGGCGTCCCCGGTCCGGCGGCCGGCGCCCGGTCACGGCCGGGCCGGTCAGGGCAGGAGGAGGAGCTTGCCCCGTACGCCGCCTGCCGCCAGGAGCCGGTGGGCCTCGGCCGCGTCCTCGAACCCGAGCCGTTTCGCGGTGCGCAGCCGCAGCTCCCTGGTGTCCACCAGGGCGGCCAGCTCGGCCAGGCGGGGGCCGTCCTGCTCCACGTAGGAGACGGCCACGTCGATGCCGCGCTCGGCGGCCGGCACGCGGGTCGGCACGATGGAGACCGCGCGCCCGCCGTCCCGCACCGCGCCGATCGCGCCGGTCAGGCCGGCCGTCTCCAGCAGGCCGTCGACGGCCGCCGCCGGAAGGCCGGCCTCGTCCACCACCTGGTCGGCGCCCAGCATGCGGGCCTCGTCCTCGTCCCGGGCGGACCGCACCTGCGCCACCACCGTCCAGCCGCGCAGCCGGGCGAGCTGCACGGCGAACCCGCCGGCCGCCCCCACCGCGCCGGTGACCAGCAGCGTGGCCCCGGCGGGCAGGGCGAGGGCGTCGAGCGCCTGTGCCGCGGCGAGCCCGGCCAGCGGGAGGCCCGCGGCCGCGGCCGGCTCCACCGATTCCGGTGCCGGGGCGACGATGTCCGCGGGCAGGGCGACGGTCTCGGCGTAGGTGCCGCGCCCGGTCGCCATCTGCGCCGACATCGCCACGACCTGGTCGCCGGGCCGGAAGCGGGTGACCCGCTCGCCCACCGCGGTGACGGTGCCCGCCACGTCCCAGCCGAGGACCATCGGCGGGCGGAGAGGGCTGTGTGCGGCGTGCAGACCGGCGCGGGTCTGCAGGTCCACCGGGTTGACCGCGGCGGCGGCCGTACGGATGAGGACGCCGTCCGGGTCCGGGCCGGCCGGTTCGGCGACCTCGGAGACCGACAGCCCCTCCGGGCCGCCGAACGACGTCAGGACTACAGCACGCATGGGCTTGTTCGCTTTCGTGGCCGGGGGCGGTGCGGCGCCGCGGGACCGCCGCGCCGCACCGCCCTTCGGGATCAGACCAGTTCGGGGACGCGGGCCGGCAGCCGGCCGGTGACGGAGGCGGTGAGCGTCCGGACGGTCAGCAGCCTGACCGGGGCCCGGTGCGCCACCAGGCGGGCCCGGACGCCGTGCGGGAGGAGGGCCAGCTGGCCGGCCCGTACGGTGTGCCGCGCGGACTCCGTGGTGAGCCGCAGCTCGCCGTCGAGGACGAGCACCGCCTCCTCCACCCCGTGCTGCGGGGTGGAGGTCAGCACGGCGCGGTGCGGAAGCCGCCAGTGCTCCACCGCCTCGCACTCGCTGTGCAGCATGCCCCGGCGCACCAGGCACGTCCACGCGGCCACCGCGCCACCGCCACCGCCACCACGGTCGCCGCTCGTGCCCTCGCCCGCGCCCGTGGGGACGGACGTACCCGTGGCGATGTCCGCGTCCGCGCCCGTGGGGGTGTCCGTGGGGGTGTCCGTGGGGGTGTCCGTGGGGACGACGGTGCGGACCGCTTCCCCGGTCGTCGAGACGATCACGATGCCTCCGTCGCGGGCCGCGGGACGGCCAGGGTGACGATCAGCAGCCGCAGCGGGGTGACCGCCTCGACGCCGGTGGAGGTCGCCGCGCCGAGGGTGAGGCAGGTGTCGGGTGCCAGGTCCGCCGTGCTGCCGTCGGCGGTGGCCCGGCCGGTCCCCTCGTGCACGAAGACGGCGAGTTCCGCGTCGGGGGAGCCCAGCCGGGTCCGCTGGCCGGCGTCGAGTTCGACGACCTCCACCTGCCGCAGCGGGCCGGTGAAGACCCCTCCGGTGGAGACGGTGCGCTCCTTGAACAGGTCGTGGATGACTGCTTCGCCCATGGGCGGTACTCCCGGGTGGATGTGGCCGGCTCCGGACAGGACGGCGTCGGTGCCGGGTGCGAGGGTCTCGATGACCCACCAGTCGAGGTCGTGGTCCCCGGTGTTGCGCAGCCCGTGCACGTTGCCGGGGGCCGTCAGGGCGAGCGTTCCGGGGCGGACCGGGTGCGGTGCGCCGTTGAAGAGGAACTCGCCCTGCCCGCGCAGCACGAGGTAGATCTCCTCGGTGCGGGTGTGGCGGTGCTCCCCGCTGAGTCCGCCCGGGGGGACGGACGCCCACTCGACGGCCTCGGTGGGCGAGTCGAGCCGGCGGCGCCCGGCGAAGCACTTCCAGCGGGTGCGGCCGGCCGCGCCGTGCACACCGTGCACGGTCGCGGCGCCCGCCACGGTCCCCAGCGAACGCCAGGGGGTCACGTCCGGGGACGCCTCCGTTCCGTGCGGCACGGTACGGCCGCCGGAGGCGGGGCCGGACGGCGGGCCGGCGGACGGGGCCGGGCCGGGGCGGGCGTCGGCTGCGGTGGTCACCGGGAGACTCCGGACCCCAGGGCCGCCAGGGACTCGGCCGCGGCGGCGAGTTCGGCCTCGGTCACGTCGTTGACGAACAGCGCGCTGCCGATGCCGACCGGGAGCGGCAGCCGCTGTTTGCCGTCACGGTGCCGCACGGTGTCGCGCAGGGCGTCGCCGAGCACCTCCGGCGTGCACAGCGGGTGCCAGGCCGGCAGGCCCAGCCGCGCCATCACGCCGAGGATGCGGTCCCGCTGGTAGGCACTGACCAGGCCGCGGCGCTCGGCCATGACGGTGGTGAGCGCCATGTCGACGGCCACCGCCTCACCGTGCAGCAGCGCGGGCAGCGCGTGCATCTCGATGGTCGGGCTGAAGGTGTGGCCGTAGTCGACGACGCGTTCCAGGACCTTTTCCCAGAGGTTGGGCTGGAGTTCCTCCAGCATGCCCTGGATGGCCCGTTCGACGACCTCGGTCGCCGGGTCGAGGTGCAGCCCGCGGGCCGCGAGGCGCTGGTCCACGGGTACGTCCGCGGGGGTGGGGCCGACGGCGGCCGGGCTCTGGAGTCTGTCGCGCAGCAGGTCGGCGCCGTGCTGCTCCAGCAGGTCGAACAGCCGCGCGTCCTTGATCAGGGCGATCTTGAGGATCTCGGCCAGGCCGTTGCTGATGTGCCGTGCGTCGAGCGTGGCCAGGAAGGAGCGGTCCAGCAGGGTGCGGTCCGCGGGGAAGTAGGTGCCGAGCCGGTTCTTGTGGCCGTTGTGGTTGACCCCGGTCTTGGCGCCGACGCCCGCGTCCACCAGGCCGATCAGCGTGGTGGGGATGCGGATGAACGGGGTGGAGCGGCGGTACAGGCTGGCCGCGAAGCCGACGATGTCCATCAGCACGCCGCCGCCGACGGCGATGACGGGCTCGCGCCGGCGGTCGACGCCGAACGCGTCGAGGGCCTCGGTGACCTGCAGCACCGCATCCACGGACTTGTGCGTCTCGCCGTCGTCCAGCACCAGCACGCGGTGCTCGACGCCGTGGTGGTCGAAGTAGGCGCGGATGCGCTCGCCGTAGAGCGAGTCGACCACGCGGTCGGTGACGATGAAGCGGCGCTGGCCGCCGTTGCCCGAGGCGTCCTCCAGGATGGTGGAGTTCTCGGGGTCGAGAAGGTTCTCGCAGGCCCGTATCTCGTACTGGACCGGGTTGCTGGTCTGTACGGACCAGTGGGTGACCGGGCTGCCCACCGCGAAGAGACCGTCGTTGTTCCGCGCGGTCTGGGTTCCTTGCTGCATCAGGCTTCCGCCTCCGACGAAGAGTCTCGGTTCGGGTTCGTTGCGAATCCGGTCGGGGCAGTGCTCTCGGGTCTCCGCGCCGCGAAGCCTCCTGGGCCGCCTGCGCGGGACGTGGCCACGGCGTCGTGGCCTGCCCCCCGTCGCCGATATCGACACTGACACAGATTTCATTGCGTACGCAAGAACATAGCTGGTCGGGCGACGGCAGCGGCGGCCGGAAAGCGGCTGCACTGCGGTACGAAACCGCCCGCCACCTGGGATTCCCCCCGCCCGCCACGTTCCGGGATGGCCAAAAGTGCTCGACTGATGCATGCCCCCGCAAGAAGCGGGACGGCTTCGCGGCCTTTCGGCACCGGCCGGCCGGAATGCCCGGACGCCGCACGGAGCGCCCTGCCACCGGGACGGCGAAGCCCCCGCCGGCGGACGACGGGGGCTTCGGCGGGGGTGTGCCGGCGCGGCGGCCGGCGCGGGCGTGCGCCGGCGCGGCGGCCGGTGCGGCCGGTGCGCGGCGGACCGTGCGCTGCGGGCCGGTGCAGGGCGGGGGCGGTGCGCTGCGGGCCGGTGCGGCTCGGCGCGACACGGGGGGCGCGCGACACGGGCGGCGCGCGGCACGGGCGGCGCGCGGCACGGGCGGCGCGCGGCACGGGCGGCGCGCGGCACGGGCGGCGCGCGGCACGGGCGGCGCGCGGCACGGGCGGCGCGCGGCACGGGCGGCGCGACGCGGGCGGCGCGACGCGGGCCGGCCCGGACCGGCTGAGAGCGGCTGAGAGCGGCTGCTCGGGCCGGTTCGGCGGTGCACCCGCTCGGACCGAGGGCCGGTCCGGGCGGGGCACGGGTCAGCGGTCGAGCTTCGGGGCGTACCGCAGCCGGGCGACGACGGAGCTGGTCCTGCTGTCCATGGACGCGACCTCCAGCGCCATGCCGACCTCGCGCCGGAAGAGGCCGCCTATCTCCGCGGCCAGGTCGCGGCCGGCGTCGGTGATGCGCACCACCACGCCCCTGCGGTCGGTCGCGTGGGCCCCCTTCCCGGCCAGGCCGCGCGACTCCAGACGCTGCACGGCACGGGTGGCGGACGACTGGTTGAGGCCCAGGAGCTGGGCGAGTTCGTTCATGCGGATGCCCGACGGGTCGCCGTTGGCGAGCGCCCTCAGGGCGAGAAAGTCCGTGAGGCCCAGCTCGTAGTCCTCCGAGAGCCTGCGGTCCAGCGCGGTCCCGACCTCCGCGACGAGTACCGACAGCTGACTCCACAGCTCGACGCTGTCTTCCTTGCGCGCTCGCATGATGTCGACTTCTCCAGAGTGCCCGAGGGTTCCACCGCCCGCCGTGGGGCCTTCGGACCGCGGTGAGGGGGGAGGCGGGGCTCAGTCCCACGACGACCGGGACGGCCAGAACAAACCCAGGGTACGAGCCCCCGCCAGCCGAGGAAACCCTCCAACGACACACCTTTTCCATGCCTACACATAGAGATCCACAACTCCTTGACTCGACTAAGGCTCGACCGCCTCTCACAAATCGGCGAAACCACAGCTCAAAGGCGCTTTCAAGGGGGAGGGGAGAGGGTGACCACCAAAGTAGTTCCTTGCGCACGCAACGACATTGTCATACTGTCGCTCTCGGTCGGCCCCCGGTCGCGAGGCGGGGCCGACGTCCGAGCATCCGTGCGCCGCGTACCGACCCGGAACCGGCGTGCCGTTTCGAGGGGGAACCATGCTCAACGCCGTCACGGCGTCGTCCTCGCCGGTGCTCGCCGGCCTGCCCACCGCCCGAGCGGTGGACCACTACGCCTTCACGGTGCCGTGCCTCGACGAGGCCGTCGCCTATGTCACCGATGTCCTGGGGGGCGAACTCTGCTACCGGGAGGGGCCCGTCGAGGACCCCTCCGGGGACTGGATGACCCGGAAACTCGGTGTCCACCCGCGGGCCCGCGCCGAGGTCGCACTGGTCCGGCTCGGCCCCCGCACCAACCTGGAGCTCTTCGAGTACACGGCCCCCGGCCAGCTCCTCTCCCCGCCCGGCCCGAACGACGTCGGCGGCCACCACCTCGCCCTGGCGGTGGCCGACCCCGACGCGGCCGAGGAGCACCTGCGCCGTGCGGGCACCGTCCGCCTGGGGCCGTCGGCCGCCCCCGGCGGCGCCCCCGCCGGCCCTCCCGGCAGGTCCCGCCGCTGGTTCCTCACCCCCTGGGGCATGCTGCTGTCGGTGCGCGGACCGGGCCGGCCGGACGGGCGGCGCTTCGTCCCCGCGCCCGGCCCGCGCACCACCGCCGTGCGGAACTCCCTGGGCCTGCTGGGCGTGGAGCACGTCAGTTACACCGTCGCCGACCTCGACGCCGCCGTCGCCTTCTTCACCGGCGTACTCGGCGCGGAGACGGTGGAGAGCACCGAGGGGCCCGGCACCGCGACGGACGGGCACTGGCCGCCCGGCGCCGAGCAGTCGCGGCGGACACTGCTGCGCACCGGACCGACCGCCAACTGCGAACTCATCCAGAGCGGAACCGGCGCCCTGCGCTCCCGGCCGCCGCGCAACAGCGACGTCGGCGGCCACCACCTGGCCTTCTTCGTCGATGACGTGGACGCGGCCGCCGCGTACCTGCGCGAGCAGCCGGGCGTGGTCCTGATGGGCGAGCCGGAGACGATCACCCAGGGCCCGATCGCCGGCGACCGGTGGCTCTACTTCAGCACCCCCATCGGCATCCAGATGGAGATCATCAACATGCCGGACGGATCACTGCCGTACGAACGCCGGACCACGGCCCGCCGCGCCGCACCGGGCGACCTGCGCTGGCACGACCGCCCCTGACCACCGGGCCCGCGTCCGCGCCCGCCCCACGGCCTCCCACCCCGCACCCGGTCTCCCGTCCACGACACGACCCGCCTTCACCACCCTTCACCGCCGCACCCGCGCCGGGGCGCCGGCGGCAGGCCGCACCCGGTCGCGCAGCGCAGCGCCGCCCCAGGGCCCGCCGCACGCGGTACGCCGCACCCGCGCCCCGTACACCGGCACGTCGGATCCCGGCACATCGCACAACGGCACGTCCGGCCCCGGCGCGTCGCGCAACGGCACATCGCACAACGGCACATCGCACGACAGCCCGTCCGGCCACGTCGCACCACGCGGAGCGGCCGCGCACCGGCCGCGCCGTGCCGCGCACCCGGCGCGTCCCGGCCCGCACGCCACCACGCCGTACTCCGTACGCGTACGCCGTACCCGACCCTTCAGGGAACTCCTCATGAACACGCTCGCCCCGTCACCGACCCGTCCGGCCGGGCCGCTGCGCAGAGCGGCGGCGGCCCGCGTGGCGGTCTGGCTGGACCGCCGGCGGTCCGCCCCGGAGTCCGGCGCCCCGGCGCCCGGCACCGGCACCGGCACCGGCACCACGCTCGGCCCCGCGTCCGACCCCGCCGTCGGCTTCCGTCCCGGCCTCGGCGGACGGGCCGGCCCGGTCCAGGACCAGCTGCCGCCACCCGCACCCGGGGCACGCTCCACCGGACGGCTCTCCGCCAACGGCACCCGCCTCGCCGGCCCCGTCCACGGCCCGGCCGGCTACCGGCGGCTGATGCGGAGGCTGCTGTCCGAGGCGGCCACCGCCTCCCCCGAGGCGCGGCCCGTCGCCATCGAGTACTGCGTCCCGGCCGTGGACGCCCTCGTCGACGCCCGCCTCGACCTGATCGGCGGCTGGGAGGCGAAGGCGATGCGGTCCCGCGCCGGGATCGCCGGAGCCCACCTGCTGTACGACCTGCTGCGCCGCGACCTCGCCTCCCCCGACTGGGCCGAGGCCCTCGGCCGCGGCGCACCGGCCCCGTACCTGCTCTGGTCGACCCAGCCCGGCGCCGGTCCGGACCGGGGGGCGGAGCTCGCCGAGCGGCTGCTGCTCCCCGGGACGGCCGTGGCGCTGTCACCGCGCGCCCTGACGGCGTTCGCCCGGCACGGCGTCGTCACCGGGCCGACCGCCCCCGACCTCGCGGAGGCCCACCGCGTCGTCCGCGTCCTCGACTGGTTCGGCCTCCGCCTGGACACCCTCGACGCTCCCTGAGCACTGCGACCGGGAGGGTTCACCGGCTCGCGGCCGGCCTTCCCGGTCACCGCAGCGGTCGGCACCGCACGGCCGAGCCGGCCCGCCCGCTCCCCGCCCGCTCCCCGCCCGCCGGTGTCCTCCCGTTCTCCCGTCGGCTTCTCACTCCCCTCACTCCAAGGACTCTCACCCATGCCTTCCCCTGTCTCCCTTTCCTCGGACCCCTCGGACCCCTCGGACGCCTCGGGCCCCTCGGATCCCTCGGACGCGGACTCCTCCGCCGCACCGACGGCCGGCGCCGCGGCCCGGCGCCCCGCGGCGCGCCCCGGAGCCCGTACCCGGGTGCACCGCCGGACGTTCCTGTCCGGCACCGCCGCGGCGGGCGGCGCCCTCGCGGTGACCGCGGCCGGGCTGGGCCCCGCCGCCGCGGCGGGGACGGACCCCGGCGGCCCGACCACGGACGCCGGGCCCGCCGCGGGCGAGCCGCCGGTCACGGTGCGGCCCGCCGACCGGCGCTACGCCGATCTGCGGCGCGGCACCAACCAGCGCTGGACCGGCAGCCCCGAGCGGATCGTCCTGGCCACCTCCACCGCCGACGTCGTACGGGCCGTGCAGCACGCGGTCGACTCCGGCCGGCGGCTGGCGGTGCGCAGCGGCGGCCACTGCTACGAGGACTTCACCACCAGCGACGACATCGCGGTCGTCCTGGACCTGTCCCGGATGGACGACATCGCCTACGACGAGCGCCGCCGGGCCTTCTCCGTCCAGCCCGGCGCCGCCCTCGGCCGGGTCTACGACCGGCTCTACAAGGGGTGGGGGGTCTACCTCCCGGCCGGCAACTGCCCCACGGTCGCCGCCGGCGGCCACATCCAGGGCGGCGGCTACGGCTCCATGAGCCGGCGCGACGGCCTCGCGGTGGACCACCTGTACGGCATCGAGATCGTGGTCGTCGGGTCGGACGGCCGCGCCCGCGTGGTCACCGCCACCCGCGACAGCCGCGGCCCGCACCGGGAGCTGTGGTGGGCACACACCGGAGGCGGCGGCGGCAACTTCGGCGTGGTCACCCGCTACTGGCTGCGCTCCCCCGACGCCCGCGGCGACGACCCCGCCGACCAGCTGCCCACGCCGCCGCGCGAGGTGTGGCTGAGCGAGGTCGCCTGGCCGTGGGAGGAGCTGACCGAGGCCCGCTTCACCCGGCTGATGCAGAACCACGGCGACTGGCACACCCGCAACAGCGCACCCGACTCCCCCTACACGGCGCTGTTCAGCCAGCTCAAGCCGTTCCACAAGTCGGGCGGCGCGGTGGTGCTGGACTCGCTGGTCGACGCCGGTGCGCCCGGTGCCGAGCAGCTGCTGCGCAGCTACACGGCCGAGGTCGGGGCCGGCGTCGGGGTCCGGCCGCAGGTCCGCCAGTACCGGCGGATGCCGTGGCTGCACGCCACCCAGTGGCCGGGGTTCACCGGCCCGGACCCCACGATCCGCTTCAAGGGCAAGTCGGTGTACGCGCGCCGCACGTACACCGACGCCCAGATCGCCGCCGCCCACCGGCACCTGACCCGCGACGACTTCCACAACCCCGGCGCGCTGCTGATGATCGCCTCGTACGGCGGTGCGGTGAACCGCGTCGCGCCGGACGCGACCGCGGTGCCGCAGCGGGACTCGGTGCTGAAGTACCAGGTCGTCTCCCTGTGGGAGGACGCGGCGGACGACGCGGCCAACATCGCCTGGGTGCGGGAGTGCTACCGCGACATGTTCGCC
This sequence comes from Streptomyces sp. B8-7, assembly GCF_058833805.1. NCBI lineage: Bacteria > Bacillati > Actinomycetota > Actinomycetes > Kitasatosporales > Streptomycetaceae > Streptomyces > Streptomyces sp. B8-7. Next base: position 532,275 of record NZ_JBYRRL010000004.1, read on the forward strand.
GCGACCGGCGGTGTGCCGGTGCCGAACGACACCACCGACGGCTGCTTCGTCAACTACGCCGACGTCGACCTCGGGGACCCGCACTGGAACAGCTCCGGCGTCCCCTGGCACGACCTGTACTACAAGGGCGGCTACCGGCGGCTGCAGAAGGTGAAGGCCCGCTGGGACCCCACCGGCTTCTTCCGGCACGCCCAGTCGGTACGCCCCGCCCGACCGTGACACCCGCCGGGCGCCCGCCCGTTCCCGCCCCCTTCCGGCAGCCGCCGCCCGGCGTCTGCCCGCCCCGTCCCGCCGGGCATCCCCGGATGTCTGCCGCCGCTCCCGCCGGGCAGGCCGCCGCGCGTGCCGCGCGAGGCCGGCCGGCCGGGGCGTCCCCTCCGTCCGCCCTCCCACGTCGAGGTGATCCTCGTGTCCGCCGCTTCCACCCTGCCCGGGCGTTCGCCCCGGCTGTCCTCACTGACCGGGATGCGGTTCTTCGCCGCCTTCCTCGTCTTCCTCTTCCATCTGTCGCTGCTCGACGCCTACTCCGCCTCCGGCGAGGGGCACGGCCCGTTCGCCGCCGCCCTGAAGAACGGCGGCTGGGCCGGCGTCACCTTCTTCTTCATCCTCAGCGGCTTCGTGCTGGCCTGGTCGGCGCGCGACGACGACACCACCCGCGCCTTCTGGGGACGCCGGGTCGTGAAGATCGTGCCCAACCACGTCGTCACCTTCTTCCTGGCCCTGGCCTCCTACGCGTACGTGTCGGCGACCTGGGGGCGGGGCATCCCCAACTTCCTGCTCCTGCAGGCGTGGATACCGCGCGACGACGTGTTCTTCAGCATCAACAACCCCAGCTGGTCGCTCTCCTGCGAGCTGGTCTTCTACCTGCTGTTCCCGGCGCTGTACCGCGGGGTGCGCCGGATCCGCGCGGAGCGGCTGTGGTGGTGGGCCGGCGGAACGGCCGCGGCGATCGTGCTGCTGCCGCTACTCGTGCAACTGCTCCCCGCCGGTGAGCCGTTCGGGCCGAACCACGCCAACTCGCCGCTGTACGGCCACTCCATCACCCAGATGTGGCTCGTCTACATCTTCCCGCCCGCGCGGGTGCTGGACTTCCTGCTCGGCATCCTGATGGCCCGGATCGTGCTGTCCGGCCGCTGGATCGGCCTCGGGGTGCTGCCCGCGCTGGCCCTCACGGTGGCGGCGTACGCGCTGAGCCTGCAGGTGCCGTTCCTGTTCTCCCTGAACGCCGTGGTCGTGGTGCCGTTCGCGCTGCTCATCTCCGCCGCGGCGGCCCGGGACGCCCAGGGGCGCGGCACCGCGGTCGGCGGGCGCGCGTGGGTGTGGCTCGGCGAGGTGTCCTTCGCGTTCTACCTGGTCCACCAGATCCTGCTGTCCGTCCTGCAGGAGCGGTTCGGCTACCGCGAGGCGGGCTCGCTCGCGGAGGCCGTCGGCGTGGCCGCGCTGACCGCCGCGGTCAGCCTGCTGCTGGCCTGGCTGCTGTACGCCGGTGTGGAGCGGCCCGCCGTGCGGGCCTGGGCGCGCCGCACCCGCGCCGCGCGGGCCGCGCGGGCCGCCGCCGACGCGCGGCGCACGGCCGCGGGCCCCGCGCCCGCGGGCGACGGCGGTGACCGGCCGGTCACCGTCGGCACCCCCTGACCCGCCCGCACCCCGGCCCGCCGGTGCCCTCCCGGCCTCCGCCCGGAGGGCACCGGCGTCCGGCGGGGCCGACCACCGAGGAGACCACCCCCATGCCGCTGCCCGTCCTCGCGATGATGGTGTGCACCTTCTGCATCGGCACCGCCGAGAGCGTCATCGCCGGCATCCTGCCCGCCGTCGCGCGGGACGTCGGCGTCTCACTGACCGCCGTCGGCCTGCTCATCACCGTGTACGCCGTCGCGGTCGTCCTGGTCGGCCCGTTCGTCACCGCGGCCACCGCACGGCTGCGCCGCGCCACGCTGCTGCCCGCCATGATGGGTGTGTTCGTGGCGGGGAACGCGCTGGCCGCGCTGGCCCCCGGGTTCGGCTGGCTGCTGGCGGGCCGGGTGGTGAGCGCCGTCGTCCACTCCACCCTCATCGCGGCCTTCGTGGCGGCGGCCCGGGACATGGCGCCGCCGGACCGGCGGGCCGCCTGGGGGGCGAAGATCACGCTCGGCATCGGCCTGTCCAGCGTGGCCGGGGTGCCGGCCGGCACCCTGATCGGGAACGAGTTCGGCTGGCGCGCCACGTTCTGGGCACTCGCCGCGCTGAGCCTGGCCGCCACCGCGCTGCTCGCCCGGTGCGCCGTACCCGAGGCCGTACCGGGGGCCACAGCGGGGGCCGTACCGGGGGCCACAGCGGGGGCCGCGCCGGAACCGTCCGGTGCGGGTGTCCCCGGCGGCCGGCGCCGGTTCACGCTGCCGGGCCCGATGCTGCTGGTCGCCGTGGTGATCATGCTGGGCACCGCGGGTGTGTTCGCCCTCTACACCTACGCCTCCCCGTACCTCACCGAGTCCGCCGGGTTCGGCTCGCGGGGTGTCACCGTGCTCCTGCTGCTGTACGGGCTCGGGGGCATCGCCGGCAACACGGCCGGCGGACGGGCGGCCGACCGCTTCCCGGCCGCGGCCGTCCCCGTGACCCTGGGCACGGCCGCGGCGGGCCTGCTGCTGCTCGCGCTGCCGCCGGGCAGCCGGTGGGCGGTGGCGGTCCTGTTCTGCCTGCTGGGAGCCGCCTACTTCGCGACGATCCCCGCCCTCAACACCGCCATCGTGTCCGCGGCCGGCCCGTCGTCGTCCACGATGGCGCTGACCGTCAACAACTCGGCGTTCTGCGTGGGCATCGCGCTCGGCAGCTGGCTCGGCGGCCTCCTGCTGGCCCGCGGGCACGCCCTGCCGGCCGTGGCCGCGGCGGGCGCGGCGCTGACGGCGGCGGCCCTGCTGCTGGCCCTGGTGCCCGCCGGCCGCCGGAAGGCGGTCCCGGCGCCCGGGGCTCCGGCCGCCGACGCGTCCGCCGACGCCGTGGGCGGCGGTCCGGCCGGCCCGGCCGCCGGCCCGCCCACCGGCAGGGCTGTCGCGGGCGGCGGGTCGTCACGGTGACGCGACGGCGGGCGGCGGGTCACGGTGACGCGACGGCGGCCGCCGAGCGGCCGGCGCCGGGGCCGTCCCGCCGCCCGGCCGCGTCACCGTGAGGCGGGCCGCTCCGGGCCCGGCGGCCGGCTCTTCTCCCGGCCTGCGGTCAGGTGCCGGCGGGCAGCCGCACCGTGAACGTGGTGGCACCGGGACGGCTGTCGAGCGAGACGGACCCGCCGTGGGCCTCCACGACCGCGGCCACGATCGACAGGCCCAGGCCGGCCCCGGTGCCCGGCCCGCGGCGGCGGTCCGCGCGGGTGAAGCGCTCGAAGACGTGGGACCGGATGTCCGCGGCGACACCGGGCCCGTCGTCGCGGACCGCGAGCCGCGCCCGGCCGCCGTCGGTGTCCAGACGGACGGTGACCTCGGTGCCGGCCGGAGTGTGCTGGCGGGCGTTGGTGAGCAGGTTGGCCAGCACCTGGTGGAGCCGGTGGGCGTCACCCCGGACGGTCACCGGCTCCTCCGGCAGCTCCAGGGTCCAGCGGTGGTCACGGCCCGCGGCCTGCGCGTCCGTCACGGCGTCGAGGACGAGGCGGGTGAGGTCGACGGGGTCGTCCTCCAGGCGCCGGCCCGCGTCGAGACGGGCCAGCAGCAGCAGTTCGTCGACCATCTCCCCCATCCGGGCCGCCTCGGCCTCGATGCGTTCCAGCGCCCGCGTGACCTTGGGCGGCACCGGCTCGGGGTGGAGCAGGGCCAGTTCGGCGTGCCCGCGGATCGACGCCACGGGCGTGCGCAGCTCGTGGCTGGCGTCGGCGGCGAAGGTGCGCAGCCGCTCCTCGCTGGCATGGCGCTTGGTGAGCGCGTCCTCGACATGGCCGAGCATCCGGTTGAAGGCGTCGGCGACCCGGCCGACCTCGCCACGCGGATCCGTTCCGGGAACCCGGGGCGGCAGGGCCACCTCACCCGTGGACAGGGGCAGTTCACTCACCCGGGTGGCGGTCGCGGCGACCCTGCCGAGCGGGCGCAGCGACCAGCGCACCCACAGCGCGCCGGCCACGCCGGTGAGGGCGAGGGCCGCGCCGAAGACGAGCGCGGCCACCACCTCCAGCCGGTGCACGGTGGCCTCGACGGGCTCCATGGGCAGCCCGGAGATCAGCACGTCGCCGTCCTGCCCCCGGGTCGCCATCACCCGGTACTCGTCGAGCCGGGACAGCTCGACGGTGTGCCCGGCGCCGTCGGCGGGGACCGCGGCGAGCCGGTCACGGTCCGCGGCGTCCAGCGGGACGGCCCGCGCGCCCGCACCGCTGCCGGACGTCACGACCGCGGCGTTGGTGACGGTGCCGCCCGCCAGCCGGGCGCCGAAGGTGCCGACCGACTGGCGGCGGGTGTCGCCGTCCTCGTCGCCGTCGTGGTCGGAGGGCGGCCGCGCGCCGTGCTCCAGGCTCGCCGGGAACCGCACGCCGGCGTCGCGCAGCTGCTGGTCCAGCCGGCCGGTCAGGAAGCCGTCCAGCCCCACCACGGCCGCCACACCGACGGCGGCGCAGCTCACCGCGAGCAGCACGACGAGCCCCGCGGTGAGCCGGGCCCGCAGCGTGTGCGGCCGGGGCAGCCGGGTCCACAGCCCGCGCAGCCGGGACCGCCCTGCGCGGGCCCCGGGGCGCGTCCACCGGGCGGGCGCCTTCACCGGACCACCGGCTTGAGGACGTACCCGGCCCCGCGCACCGTGTGGATCATGGGGTCCCGGCCGGCGTCCACCTTCTTGCGCAGGTAGGAGATGTACAGCTCGACGACGTGGGCCTGCCCCCCGAAGTCGTAGGACCACACCCGGTCCAGGATCTGCGCCTTGGAGAGCACCCGGCGCGGATTGCGCATCAGCAGCCGCAGCAGTTCGAACTCGGTCGGCGACAGCTCGACGAGTTCGCCGCCGCGGGTCACCTCCCGGGCGTCCTCGTCCATGACCAGGTCGCCGACGGTCAGCCGGGGCCCCTCCTCCGCCTGCCGGGCCATGCCGGCGCGGCGCAGCAGCCCGCGCAGCCGGGCCACCACCTCCTCCAGGCTGAACGGCTTGGTCACGTAGTCGTCGCCGCCCGCCGTGATGCCCGCGATGCGGTCCTCGACCGCGTCCCGCGCGGTCAGGAACAGCACGCACACGTCGGGCCGCACCTCGTGCAGGGAGCGCAGCACGGCGAAGCCGTCGGTGTCGGGCAGCATCACGTCGAGGACCACCGCGTCGGGCAGCAGCTCGCGCATGCCGGCGACGGCCTCGGCGCCGTCGCCGGCGGTGCGGACCTCCCAGCCCTCGTAGCGCAGGGCGCCGGAGAGGACCTCGGCGAGGTCGGCGTCGTCGTCGACGACGAGGATGCGGACCGGTGTGCCGTCGGTCCGGGTCAGGGCGGGGCGGCCGGTGCCGCGGTGGCGGGTGCTCATCTCATCCACCAGGATGCGCCCTCGCCGGGGCGCGCACGGCCGCGCGGACCTCTGAGTTCGCTATGAGTGCGCTCTGCGTCCCGGCTCCCCGGCTCCCCCATACGCCACCCGGGCCACCCCCGCCACCTGCGCGGACGCCGCGGCGCCCGGCGCGCCGCCCGCGTGGCCGGCCGTGCGCCGGGCGCCCGCTCAGAGCGGGCTCAGAGGTTGCCTCGGCACAGTGGCCCGCGGACGGCCCGGAAGGCGTCCGGGACAGCCGCGGGACGCCGGACGGACGGCGGAGAAGGGACGTGCCCATGTCGACGGTGTACGCGCAGCGCGGGGCCGCGCCCCCGGCGCCGGACGCGCCCCGGCGCTCCCCGGCGGGCGCCGTGCTGGCCCTGCTGTGGGGCGGGGCCGCGGCCGTGGTCGCCCTGTGGTGGTCCGACACGGGGTCGGTGGTGGGCACCGCCGGATGGCTGACCGGGGCGGGGCGGATCACGGGACTGCTGTGCGGCTACGCCTGTGCGGTGCTCGTGGGCCTGATGGCGCGCGTCCCGCTGCTGGAGCGGGGCGTGGGCTCGGACCGGGTGAGCCGCTGGCACGCGATGGCGGGCCGCTACACGGTCTGCCTGCTCGTCGCCCACGCCGTGCTGATCCTGCTCGGGTACGCCGCCCAGGACGGCTCGACGGTGGTGGCCGAGGCGCTCACCGTGGTGTTCGACTACCCGGAGATGCTCAAGGCCACCGCCGGCGCGGGCGTCCTGCTGGCGGTCGGGGTCCTCTCGGCCCGCGCGGTGCGCCGCAGGGTCGGCCACGAGTTCTGGTACTACGCGCACCTGCTCACCTACGCCGCGGTGTTCCTCGCCTTCGGCCACCAGCTCGCCCTCGGCGCCGACCTCACCGGCCGCCCGTACGTGCGGGCCGCCTGGTACGCGCTGTACCTGGGGGTCGCCGCCCTGGTCGGCTGGTACCGCGTGCTGGCCCCGGTACGGCTCAACCTGCGCCACCGGCTGCGCGTGGACTCCGTGCAGCAGGAGGCGCCGGACGTGTACTCCGTCGTCGTCCGCGGCCGCCGGCTGTCCGAGCTGGGCGCGCGGCCGGGGCAGTTCCTGCGCTGGCGGTTCCTCGCGCCCGGCCTGCGCTGGACGTCCACGCCGTACTCGCTGTCCGCGCCGCCCCGCCCGGACCTGCTGCGGATCACCGTCAAGGCGCTCGGCGGGCACAGCGCCGCCGTCCGGCTGCTGCGGCCGGGCACCCGGGTGTGGGCGGAGGGCCCCTACGGGGCGCTGACCGCCGAACGGCGCACCGCCCGCCGGTCCCTGCTGATCGCGGGCGGGGTCGGCATCACCCCGCTGCGGGCCCTGTTCGAGACGCTGCCCGGCGAGGTCACCCTGCTGTACCGGGCGCGCGCGGTGCAGGACCTCGCCCTGGGCGGGGAACTGGAGGCGGTCGCCCGCAGGCGTGGGGCGCGCGTGCTCTACGCCCTCAACGGCGCGGACGGCACCCGGCCCGCGCTGACGGCGCACCACCTGTCCTCGGCGGTACCGGGCCTCGCGGACCACGACGTCTACCTGTGCGGCCCGCACGGGTTCGCGCGGGACGTGTACGCGGCCCTGCGCGAGGCCGGGGTCCCGAACCGCCGCATCCACCACGAGTCCTTCGAGCTGTGAGGCCGTCTTGCACCCGTTGAAGAGGAACCGTCCGCTGCGCCGGGTCGTCCTGGCGAGCGCCGCGACGATCTCCGGCCTGGTGATGCTGCTGACCCTGAAGCCGCACTCCGCCCCGGTGGTCGCCGGCGTGCTGCCCGCGCCGTCGAGCAGTGCGGGCGCCTCGCCCCACCGGGCCGGTCCGGCCACCGGCACGCGGACGCTCACCGGGGACGCGGTCCGGACCCGCTACGGCCCGGTCCAGGTGCGCGTCACCCTGGAGAACGGCCGGCTCACCGACGTCACCGCGGTCGCCTACCCGCAGGACAACCCGCGGGACCGGCGGATCAACAGCTCCGCGATCCCGCGGCTGACGCGCGAGGCGCTGACGGCGCAGAGCGCGGCGATCGACACCGTCTCCGGCGCCACGTACACCAGTGACGGCTACCGCCGCTCGCTCCAGTCGGCGCTGGACGCGGCACGCGGCTGAGCACCGGGCCGCGCCCCGCCGCGCGGCCGCCCGGTGCCCCGCCGCGCGGCTCAGGCGGCGGCCGGGGCCGGGCCGACCAGCTCCGACAGGACGTCCTCCATGGTGACGAAGCCCAGCACGGTCCCCTCCGCGCCGGTGACGGCGGCGAGGTGGCTGCCGTCGGCGCGCAGGGCGGTGAGGGTGTCGTCGAGGGGGGTGTCGATGCGGACCCGGGTGACGGGGTGCAGGGCGCCGCGCGGGAAGGGACGGTCGCGGTCGGGCACCCCGAGGGTGTCCTTGATGTGCAGGTAGCCGAGGACGGTGCCGTCGGGGCCGGTGACGGGGAAGCGGGAGTAGCCGGCCTCGGCGGCGATCCGCTCCAGGCGGGCCGGGGTGACCGAGGCGTCCACGGTGCGCATGCCGCGCGCGGGGACGAGGATCTCGCCGACCGGGCGGGTGCCCAGCTCCAGTGCGTCCCGCAGGCGTTCGCCGTCGGCGGGCGACAGCAGGCCGGCCTCACGGGAGTCGACGACCATACGGGCGAGCTGGTCGTCGGTGAAGACGGCCTCCACCTCGTCCTTCGGTTCGACGCGCAGCAGTCGGAGCAGGGCGTTGGCGAACGCGTTGATCCCGAACACGACGGGGCGCAGGGCCCGGGTCAGGGCGGCCAGCGGCGGGGCGAGCAGCAGCGCGGTCGGCACCGGGGCGGCGAGCGCGATGTTCTTGGGCACCATCTCGCCGACCAGCATGTGCAGATACGTGGCCAGGGTCAGCGCGATGACGAACGAGACGGGGTGCACCAGGGCGTGCGGCACGTGGGCCGCCTCGAACGCGGGCTCCAGCAGGTGCGCGATGGCGGGTTCGGCGACCGCGCCGAGCACCAGCGACGACACGGTGATGCCGAGCTGGGCGGTGGCCATCATCGCCGACAGGTGCCGCAGCGCGTACAGGGTCATCCGGGCCCGCTTGTGGCCTTCCTGGGCGCGCGGCTCGATCTGGCTGCGGCGTACGGAGACCAGCGCGAACTCGGCGCCGACGAAGAACGCGTTGGTGAGCAGGGTGAGGGCGCCGACGGCGAGCTGCAGGACGGTCATCGGGCCTCCTCGGCCAGCGGGCGGGCCTCGGGCTGCGGTTCGGTGACGCGGACCCGGGCGGCGCGGTGGTGCGCCACCTCCAGGACGTGCAGCTGCCAGCCGTCCACGTCGACGGTGTCGCCGGGGGCGGGGATGCGGGCCAGCCGGCTGGCGACCAGTCCGGCGACGGTCTCGTACGGCCCGTCCGGGGCGCGCAGTCCGGTCCCGGCGAGCTGGTCGAGCCGGGCGCCGCCGTCGGCCTCCCAGACGGCGCGGCCGTCGGCGGTGGCGGGGGCGGGCTGCAGGTCGGGGGTCTCGACGGGGTCGTGCTCGTCGCGGACCTCGCCGACGACCTCCTCGACGATGTCCTCCATGGTGGCCACACCGGCCGTGCCGCCGTACTCGTCGATGACGACGGCCATGGTGCGGCTCGCGCGCAGCCGTTCCAGCAGCTGGTCGGCGCGGAGGGTGTCGGGGACCAGCAGGGGCGCGGTGGCCAGGTCGGTGACGGGGGTGACGGCCCGCCGGTCCGGGGCGAGGGCGAGCACGTCGCGGATGTGGACGGTGCCGATGACCTCGTCGAGGCTGCCGCGGTGGACGGGGAAGCGGGACAGTCCGGTGGCGTGGGTGAGGTCGGCGGCGTCGGCCGCCGTGGCGTGGGCCTCCAGGGCCTGCACGTCGACGCGGGGCGTCATCACGTTCTCGGCGGTGAGTTCGGCCAGGTGCAGGGTGCGCACGAACAGTTCGGCGGAGTCGGCCTCCAGGGCGCCCTCGGCGGCGGAGTGCCGGGCCAGCGCGACGAGTTCCTCGGGGCTGCGGGCGGAGGCCAGCTCCTCGGCGGGCTCCAGGCCGAAGCGCCGTACGAAACGGTTCGCGGTGTTGTTGAGGTGGCGGATGAACGGGCCGAACAGGGTGGTGAAGCCGCGCTGCGGGCCGGCCACGACCTTGGCGACGGCCAGCGGGCGCGAGATCGCCCAGTTCTTGGGGACCAGTTCGCCGACGACCATCAGCACGATGGTGGACAGGGTCACGCCGAGCACGGTCGCCGCGGTCGACGCGGCCCCGCCGAGTCCGGCCGCCTCCAGCGGGCCCCTGAGCAGGGCGGCGAGGGACGGCTCGGCGAGCATGCCGATCACCAGCGAGGTGACCGTGATGCCGAGCTGGGCGCCGGACAGCTGGAGCGTCAGCGAGCGGGCGGCCTTCAGGGCGCCGTCCGCTCCGCGCTCGCCCGCCCGCGCGGCCCGCTCCAGCTCACCGCGCTCGACGGTGGTCAGGGAGAACTCCGCCGCCACGAACACGGCGCAGGCCAGGGTCAGGGCGAGGGCCAGCAGGAGCAGCAGGACCTCGGTCACCGTGCCACCCCCGCGCTGTCGGACGCTGTGCGGGCATTGCGCCGGCCGGGTGCGGCACGGCCGGTACTGGGAGGCTCGCCCATGGCGGGACCGTGTCTCCTTTTCTGTCGTTCGCTGTCGTGCGCTGTCGTGCAGTGTCGTTGCGGGTCGTTGCAGGTCGTTACGGTGTCGTGCGCTGTGGTGCGCGGTGTGGTGCGCTCGTCGTGTGCTGCGGGTGGGGTGAGGGTGTGCGGCCCTCCCGCCAAGCGTAAAGGACGGGCAAAGCATCCAGGTCGGCTCGGGCCGGGTCAATGGCCGCGGTCACACGGGGCTGCTTTTCGGACATTCCTCCATCAATGACCAGAAGATCGCCCCAAGCGGAACCCGGTCGCCCTAGGCTTCCCTGCGCCTGCGGACAACGGCCGGGCCTCCCCGGTTGTTCCCGTGGGTATGCCCGGCCCACACCTGCCGCACCCGTACCGGTCGGGCATGTACCTGCCAGACACGTCATGAAGGAGTGGACGTCGCGATGGTGTTCAAACGGCTGCTCGGCTCGCTCGGCATCGGCGGGCCCTCGGTGGACACGGTCCTCGACCCCGGCCCGGCCCTCCCCGGCGGCACCCTGTCCGGGCAGGTCCGCCTCCAGGGCGGGGACGCCGACTTCGCCATCGACCACGTCACGCTGGACCTGGTGGCACGGGTCGAGGCCGAGCACGAGGACGGGGAGAGCGAGGGCTTCGTCGCCTTCGACGGCTTCACCGTGGGCGGCGGCTTCCGCCTCGCGGCGGGTGAGCGGCTCGACCTGCCGTTCGCCGTGGCCCTGCCCTGGGAGACCCCGGTCACCGAGCTGCACGGGCAGACGCTGGGCGTCGTGCTCGGCGTGCGCACCGGACTGGGGGTGGCGGGCGCCCGGGACAAGGGCGACCTCGACCCGCTCGCCGTCGGCCCGCTGCCCGTGCAGGAAGCGGTCCTTCAGGCCTTCGGCGGGCTCGGCTTCGGCTTCCGGTCCGCCGACCTGGAGTACGGGCACATCGGCGGCACCGGCCAGCAGCTGCCGTTCTACCAGGAGATCGAGCTGACCCCGGCGCCGCAGTACGCGCACCTGTTCCAGGAGGTCGAGCTGACCTTCCTGGCCTCCCCGGCCGGACTGGAGGTCGTCCTGGAGGCGGACCGGCGCGGCGGGCTCCACTCCGCCGGGCACGACGCCCTGACCCGCTTCACCCTCGGCCACGAGCCGCGCGACCTCACCGCCGAGGTCGACGGCTGGATCCGCCGGATCGCCGAACACCACGCACCGCACGCCGCGTACGGCGGCCACGACGCGTACGGCGGCCACGCCCCGTACGGGCACGACGGCTGGTCCGGTCACCACGAGCCCGGCAAGCACGGCGACCACGGCCACCACGGCCACCACTCCGGACCGGGCCTGGGCACGGCCGTCGCGGCGGGCGCGGCCGGGCTCGCCGTGGGCGTGGTGGGCGGGATGGTCGCGGCGGAGGTGGTCGACGAGATCGGCGACTTCTTCGAGGGCGACGACGAGGACACGGGCGAGGACGACTGAGGAGGCGGCGGGACGCCGGAGGGCGGGAGGCGCGGGCGGGGGCCGCGGCGGAGGGGGTGGGTGTGGGCCGGGGCGGCCGCGGACAGGAGCGAGCGTGCGCCCGGCGGGAGGGAACCAAACCGGCCCACCGCCAGTTTCCACGGTGCGGCAGCTACGAACCGATTCGAATGTCTGGAGTTCTCATGGCCCTGTGGGACCGCCTCAAGGAGTCCGCGTCGCAGATGCAGACCCAGCTGACGGCGAAGAAGAACGAGCTCACCAGCGGCGCCTTCCGCGACGCGAGCATGGCGATGTGCGCCATGGTCGCGGCCGCCGACGGCACGGTCGACCCGTCGGAGCGGCAGCGGGTGGCGCAGCTGATCGCCACCAACGAGGTGCTCAAGAACTTCCCCGCCCCCGACCTGCACCGCCGTTTCGAGGACAACCTCGGCAAGCTCACCGCCGACTTCGCCCTGGGCAAGGTCAGCGTGATGCAGGAGATCGCCAAGGCGAAGAAGAAGCCCGCCGAGGCCCGTGCCGTCGTCCAGATCGGCATCGTGATCGGCGGCGCGGACGGCCACTTCGACAAGGACGAGCAGGCCGTGGTCCGCGAGGCGTGCTACGCGCTGGACCTGCCGCCGCACGAGTTCGACCTCTGAGCATCTCGCGGGCACCCGGCCCCGCGCCCACCGGGCGCGGGGGAGAACACGGGGGAGAACACGGGGGAGAACACGGGGGAGAACGCGGGGGAGAACGCGGGGGAGAACGCCCCGGCACCCGCCGCGGGAGGCGGCCGGCACCGGGACTCGGTCCGGGGCCCGGACCGTGACTCGGACCGTGACTCGGACCGGGACTCGGACCGGGACTCGGACCGGGAGCCCGCACCCGGACGGGCAGCCGGGACAAGGTCCGCAGGCTCGGGTGAACGGGCTGCGCCCACCCGTGCCGTCCGCCTGCCGTCCCGCCCGGACACCGGGCGGGACGGCACGGGTGGAGCGGCGGCAGTGCCCCGGCGCGGGGCGGGCGCGGCGGTCAGGGTGTCGGCGGCACCGTCCTGGTCGGGATCGGGCTCGGGACGTCCGCGGGCCCGGAGCCGGCGGCCGGGGCCGCGGACGTACGGTCGGCGGGTGAGGCCGAGAGAGCGTCGCCACCCGCCGCCGACGGGCCTCCCGTACGGCTCTCGGAGGGGGTGGCCGGGCCCGGCCGGTAGGTCCGGCCGCCCGGGGCGCGTGACTCCTCGGCGCGCGGCGTCGGTTCCCCGGCCGGGCCGGACGGGGCCGGGGAGGGACGTACGGGCGACGGGCCGGGTGAGCCGGTGGGCGGGGCGGAGGAACCCGGCGCGGGCGGCGGGGCGAGCGGGGGTGCCGGACGGGCCGGGGCGTCCGGGCCCGTCAGGGCGAGGGGCAGCGCGGCGAGGGCCAGCGCGGCGCAGGTCAGGGCCGCCCCGGCGGCCGTGCGCAGCAGTCGGCGGCGGGACGCGGCACGGCGGACCGTCTCGAACCGGCCGGCGGGCGGGGCGAGCCGGTCGGCGGGCGGGCCGAGGAGCACCGTGAACGGGTCGTCGGGGCCGAACTCCCCCTCGTCGCCGTCAAAGCGAGTGGTCAACGCTTCTCCTCAGGTGGACGCGGAGCAGTTCGCGGGCCGCGTGCAGGTCGGCCTTGACGGTTCCTTCCTTACGCCCGGTCAGCGCGGACACCTCCCGGATCGGCATGTCGGCGTAATAGTGCAGCAGGATCGGTATGCGCAGCCGGTCGGGAAGGGCCTGGACCAGCAGCCGCACGGAGGGGTCGGCCGGTTCGGCGGGGCCCCGCACCGCCGCCTCGTGCGTCACCTGCCGCATGGCCCTGCGCTCGCGCTCCAGTCTGCGCCAGTGGTCCCGGACGAGGTTGGCCGCGGTGACGTAGAGGAAGCCGCGCGGCTCCTCCACCCGCGTCCAGCGCGCCCACAGTCTGGTGAACGCCTCGGAGGCCATCTCGTGGGCGGTCTCGTCGTCGTCGACGAGACGCCGGCACCAGCCGGCGAGACGCGGGTACAGGGCGGCGAACAGCTCCGCCGCCGCCTCGTCGCGGGACCGTTTCAACGCTCTCCAGGGTCGTGAGGGCACCGGCCAAGCATGCCGGTGGGCCGGAAGGGCCTCCGGCACCGTCGGGCCCCGGCCGGGAGCCGGGCCCCGACGGGAGTGACGCCGGACGGGGGTGGTGCCGGACGGGGGTGGTGCCGGACGGGGGTGGTGCCGGACGGGTTGGTGCCGGACGGGCACGGGACGCGGTGCGGGATGCCGGAGGGTGCCGGGGAGGGCGGTCAGCCGGTGGCGTCCGTACCGCCGGGGGCTCCCGTGCCGTCCGCCAGGACGGCGAAGGCGATCACGTTGTCCCGGTACCCGTCCGCGCCGCGCGGCCCGCCGCAGGTGATCAGCCGCAGCTCCGGCCGGGCCACGTCGCCGTAGACGTCGTCCGCCGGGAACGCGGCCTTGCGGACGGTCCGTACGACGGTCACGGCGAACTCCGTGGTCCGGCCGCTCGCCGCGGTCACCTCGATCCGGTCCCCGGGCCGCAGCCGGTCCAGACGGCGGAACACACCGTCCCCGTACGCGCCGACGGTGACGTGGCCGAGGAGCACCGACGGCCCGGTCCGGCCCGGTACCGGCGAGTGCCGGTACCAGCCCGCGCGGTCGTGCGCGGTCACCGGCGGCACCTGCACCCCGCCGTCCGCGTCCAGCCCGAGCCGCATCACCGGGGTGTCGACGCCGGCCGCCGGAATCCGCAGCCGCACCGGCTCCGCACCCGGCCGTGCCGGGCCGGTGCCGGAGCGGGCCGGCCGGTCGGCGCCGCCCTGTCCGGCGGCCCGGGAGCCGCCGCCGGCCGCGCCGGCCGAACGGGCCGGGCCGGCCGGCCGGTCACCGCCGGCGTCCCCGCCCGCGCCCGCGCAGCCCGCGAGGAGCACGGCCGCGCACACCGGCGCGACCGCCCGCCCGAGGACCTGCCTCACGCCCCGCTCGCCCGCCGGCGGCGTACGACGAAGGCGACCGTGCCGCCCGCGGCGAGCACCGCCGCCGCAGCACCGCCGACCGCGCCGGCCGTGCCGGAACCGTCCGGGGACACCGCGCCGGTGTCGGGCGCGCCGCGCGGGACGACGGACACCTGGCCGCCCTCCGGGACGCGGGTCGGCACGGGTGACGCCGCCTCACGCGGCACGTCGCTCTCGGCCGGCACGGCGGACGGCACCGCGCTCTCGGAGGGCGCCGGCCGGGCGGTGGGGTCGGACTGCGGCGGCTTGCTCTCGCTCGGCCGCACGCTGGGGACCGGGGAGGCGGTCTCGGCGACGGCGGCGCCGCCTCCCGCCAGTACGGCGGCACAGGCAACGGCCAGGGCGCCCAGCACGGTTCGTCGCATGGTCTTCGCTCTCTCTCGTTCGTCCTCGTCGGTCATGGACCCGTCGGTGAACAACCCGCCGGTGCGGGACCCGCCGGTGCGGGACCCGCCGGTGCGGGACCCGCCGGTGCGGGACCCGCCGGTGCGGGACCCGCCGGTGCGGGACCCGCCGGTGCGGGACCCGCCGGTGGGGCGCCCGGTGAAGGAGCGGTCGCCCGTGGGCTGTCGGTGACGGACCGAGCGGAGAGACGAGCCGGCCCGGCACCGGGTTGTAAAGAGCAGGCAAAGAGCGCGGGGACCGGGGGCGGACGCGCCGGACCGGACCGGCCCGCTGTCCGTGACGGGACGGTTTCACCGGACATGCCCGGCGAGAACCGGCCGAGGCAGCCGAAAACGCTCCTCACGGCCGGGTTACGGAACGCTCAACCTCTGGTGTCCGAGCGGTAAGAGGGCAACCATGGAGCCATGACCCTTGCCCAGCGCGCCCGGGAACGCCTCACGCTCTGGCCGGACCTCACCGCGGGTCCGGCGGACTGCGGCACGGGCCAGGCACTCCGCTCCCGGCACGGCGAGATCGTCCACTTCCACACCGGCCACGACGTCGACCTCCACCTGACCGACCGGGCTCTTCGGCGCGTCGCCGCGGGCCTCGGGGCGTCCACGGCGATCCGGCTGGTGCCGGGCTCGCGGTGGGTGACCGTGCACCTCGACTGCGACGCGGACGTCGACCTGCTGCTGAGCCTGGTCAGTGTCGCCCTCAAGGCCCAGCAGACGGAGGAGCTGCGGGCGGGCGGCGACGGGTGCAACCTGAACCGCGTCACCGTGCTGCCCCGGCAGTCGGACGCCCCCGCCGCCTCCGGACCCCTCAGTCTCCGCGCCGGCCGAGGCCGTTGAGGAACTCCGCCGGCGGCACGAAGAAGCGGGTGCCGGTCACCGGGCGGGAGAAGTCCAGCAGCGGGTCCGGTCCGGTTTCCGCCGTGCCCAGGAACATCCGGCGCAGCATCGTGTCCGTGATCTCCGGGTCGCGGGCGTAGGCGATGAAGTACGTGCCGAACTCGCCGTGTCCGGGCCTGCCGAACGGCATCGCGCCGCGCAGGATCTCGCGGTCGGTGCCGTCCGGCGCGGAGAGGGAGTTGACGTCGACGTGCGAACCGGGGGCGGACAGCTCCAGATTGCTCAGCTTGCCGCGGCCCACGACGCGTTCCTGCTCCTCCACGGTCAGCTTCTCCCAGCCGTCCACGTCATGGAGGTACTTCTGCACCACGGCGTGACTGCCGCCCGCGTACAGCGGGTCCTCGTCCCCGACGAGCGCGACCCGTGCGGCCGCCGCACCCACGGGGTTCTCCGTGCCGTCCACGAAACCCAGCAGGTTGCGCGAGTCGAGGTAGGTGAAGGCCTGCACCTCGTCCTCGACGGCGGCGGCGTCGCCGAGGCCGCGGACGAGTTCCGCGCAGAGCGCGAAGCACAGGTCGGGGCGGTCGGCGCGGAGGTGGAACAGCAGGTCGCCCGGGGTGGACACGGCCCGGTGGCGAGGACCGGCCAGCTCACGGAAGGGGTGCAGCCCGGCCGGGCGCCGGGCACCGCCGGTGATCCGCTCCCAGGCGTCGGCGCCGATCCCGGTGACACAGCTCAGCCGCCCCTGGGGATGCCCGAACCCGACGGCGCGCGCCAGACCCGCCGACTCGGACAGCAGTGCCCGGGTCCGGGCCTCTCCGCCGGGTTTCACCGTGACCACGAGGAACGTCGCGGCAGCGGTCGGCGGTGCCGGCACCGGCTGTGACATCGACATGAGCCCTCCCTGAGCGGCCGCCGCCCGACGGCTCTCCCCGCCATGACGCTACGGACCGGCAGGCCCTCGCGGCAGTGCGCGCGGGGGGCGCGACGCAGCACGGCCCCGGCGGCACGCCGTCCCGTCCGTGCGGCAGGCGGTGCACCGTACGGACGCCCCGGCATGCGTCGGTGCGCCCCGCGCCCTTCACTGGAGAGGACCGTGCA
Organism: Streptomyces sp. B8-7; assembly: GCF_058833805.1. Lineage (NCBI taxonomy): Bacteria > Bacillati > Actinomycetota > Actinomycetes > Kitasatosporales > Streptomycetaceae > Streptomyces > Streptomyces sp. B8-7. The sequence continues at coordinate 549,132 of NZ_JBYRRL010000004.1, forward strand.
GACCTCTGGAGGCGACATGCCGGGTTTCCTCACCCGTCGGGCGGCGGGCGCCGCGCTGGTTCTGGCCGGGCTGGCGGCCGTGTCCGTGACGGGCTGCTCGGACGACGACAGCCCGTCCTCGTCCGTGAGCAGGGCCGCCTCGGCGGTGGAGTCGGTGGCGTCGGCGGTGCAGTCCGCCGCGTCCGACGCTCCGGAGGTGCTGGCGTCGGCGACCGCGGAGGTGGGGCGGCGCTTCGACGACATCACGGGCGGCGCCGACGTCAGCGACGACGTGCAGCTCGACCTGCCGTCGAAGGACTCCGACGGCCGGGCCACGGTCGTGGTGAGCGTGGTCAACACGGCGGGCTCCACCAAGTCCTTCGTGGTCCAGGTGAACTTCACCGACCAGAACGGCAACCTCCTCGACGCGGTGGTCCTCACGCTGCCCGACGTGCCGTCCGGGGAGACCGAGGAGGGCACCGCGCGCAGCAACCGCGCGCTGTCCGGCACGGTGAAGGCCGAGGTGGCCCGCGCCGTCCGCTACTGAGCCCGGCCCGGGGACACCGCCCCCTCCGCTCCGCGGAGCCGCCCCCGCGAGGCGGGGCGGCTCCCCCTCGCGGGCGTGCCGCGTGCGGAACGTGCTCGTGCCGGCGTCACGCACTGCCGTGGGCCGGAGCGGACCCCACCGGCCGGCCGGGAGGTGCTCAGCGTTCCACGGCCGACAGGTACAGCGCGACGTAACGCTCGACGTCGACGTCCAACGCGACGTCGACGAGGGCCTGTTCGCGGCCACCGCCGTGGATCTCGGCCTCGCCGGGCCGGGCCCGCAGGTCCACCACGGTCTGCCCGCGGGTCGGGCCGGGCCCGAGGGCCACCTCCACGGGGAGCAGACGGGTGGTCAGGCCGGCCGGGTCGGCGACCGCGCACACCGCTCCCGCGTCCCCGATGCCGCCCGCCGGGTCGTCGCCGTCCTCGTCGGGGGTGGCCGGACGGTGGCTCAGCAGCTCGCCCGCCAGCCGTGCCCCCGGCTCGTCACTGGCCCGCAGCCGCCGCACGTCCGGCCCCGGCACCAGGACCCGCTGGAACACGTCGAGCCCGTACATGGTGATCGGCACCCCGGCGGTGAGCAGCACCGCGGCCGCCTCCGGGTCGTGCCACACGTTGAACTCGGCGACCGGGGTGGCGTTCCCGCAGGCCACCGCGCCGCCCATGAACACGATCCGCTCGATGTTCCGGACGACCTCGGGGTGGGTGCGCAGCAGCAGCGCGACGTTCGTCAGCGGGGCGGTCGGGACGAGGGTGACCGGCCGGGGGCAGGCCAGGATCTCGCGGCGCAGCAGCGACACCGCGTCCAGATCGACCGGGTTCCGGGTGGGGGCGGGCAGTCCCAGGTCGCCCATCCCGTCCTCCCCGTGCACGTGCCGCGCCGACCGGGCCGGTTCGATCAGCGGCCGCTCGGCACCGCGCGCGACGGGGATGTCGGGGGCACCCGCCCGCTCCAGCACGACGAGCGTGTTGCGTACCACGCCGTCTACTCCGGTGTTCCCGGCGACGCAGGTGACGGCCCGCAGATCGAGCCCCGGGTGCCGGACGGCGAAGAGCAGCGCGAGGGCGTCGTCGACCCCCGTGTCGCAGTCGATGATCACCGGGATGGGCTGACCGGTCACGGCGGGCTCCTCTCACCGGGCCCGGCGGGGGGCCCTGCGCACGGCTCCTACGCCGGCGACCCTACGCGGATCCGGCCGCCCCGTCCCCCGCCCACGCGCACGGCGGGCACGCGTGTCACCCGGCACAGCGCAGCGGAACGAGGACCACCGGAACGAAGGCCACCGGAACGAGGGCCACCGGACGCGGCGGCGCAGCAGAGTGGCGCAGCACGGCGGCGCAGGACAGCACAGCACGGCGCACTGCACGGCGGCGCGGGGGCCGCCGGACTCGGCCGCGAAGGGGCGACCGGGCACGGCGGCGAGGGGGCGACCGGGCACGGCGGCGGTCACGGTGATCACCCGGACGGGTCGCCGCACTGGTGAGAGGCGCGGGGCAATGGTGCCGTTGAGCTACGTTCCCGCCGCAAGTCCCCTCGGAGGCAGCCCCGATGACCCGCCCCGCGTTCCCGAGCGCCCTTGTCGTCGCCCTGCTGTGCGCGGGCGCGCTGACCGCCACCACGTCGTGTTCCACGCTCGGCCTGGACGCCCGGCGGGAGACCACCGGGCCCGCCGCCGCGGCGAGCGCCGCCGCCAAGCCCGCGGAACCGAGCGTGCCCGCCTCCGCCGCGCCCGCGCTGACCGAGGCCCAGGCACAGGCGGCGCTGGTCGGCCCGGCCGATCTGGGCGAGCAGTGGGCGCCGACGCAGGGCGCGGCGACCTGGCGGGACGCGTTCCTGAAGGCGAAGGCGGAGCAGCCGGACTGTGGGCGGCTGCTGGACGCGCTGTACGCGGACGAGCTGCTCGGCGCCCCGGCCCGGGCGGTCGTGGGCCTGGACGACGGCTGGGACGGCGCGCAGTTGCGCCACCAGGTCACCGCGCGGCCCCCCGCGGAGGTGGACGAGGCCCTGGCCTGGCTGGGGACGCTGCCGCGGAAGTGCGCCCGCTTCACCGCGGCCTCCTCCCGCGGCACCCGGCTGGCGGTCACGGTCGGGGACGGCGCGCTGCCCGAGAGCGGGGACGCCCGGCAGGGCCTGCTGGTCACGGTCAGCGAGACCTTCGAGGACGGCGGGCCGGGGCCGGACGGCGAGGACGGCGAGGACGGCGGAGGCGAGCCGGTCACGCTGTTCCTGCGCACCGCCGCCGTCCGGGTCGGCGAGGACGCCTTCACGGTCGTCACCGGCGGGCTGACGGAGATGGGCCCCGAGGCGCTGACGGCGACGGTGGTTCTGGGGGCGCAGCGGCTGGCCGCGGTCCGCAGGCAGGGCCGCGTGGAGGTGTAGGGCGCGGCGCGCCCCCGACGCGCGGCGGACCGTCCGCGGCCGCACGGCGCCGGGCGGCGCCGGGCGGCGTGGCCCACCCGCACCGCGCGGACGGCGCGGCACGCGGCGCCCGTCCCCGGCGGGACGTCCTCGGGGCGGCCCGTCCCCGGGCGGCGGCTCACGCGTCCAGCCGTACTCTGCGGCCGACCACGTCCCGGGCCGCCTCGGGCAGGGTGCGGCCGCGGGCGAAGGCATGGGCGCGCAGCCGGGCGAGCGCCTCGTCGGCGGCGACCCGCAGACCGCCCATGATCATGCCGACGGCCTGGTGCACGGGGTCGTGCCCGGCGGCCAGCTCACCGAGCCAGGGCTGCTCCGGTCCGGTGCCGTCCTCGTCGCCGGGCCGCAGACCGGTCAGCGTCAGGGTGACGACTCCGGCCAGGGACTGCGCCGTGAGCAGGTCGCGGCCGCTCAGCGGGCCGGACCCGGCGGCGCACAGGTCGAGGGTGCCGACGCAGCAGGGGCCGCAGCCGAGCGGCAGCGCGGTCAGGGCGCGCACCCCGGCGGCGACAGCCAGCGGCGCGAACACCGGCCAGCGCGCGGCGTCCGCCCCCTCCGCGAGGTCCACGGCCGGCACCGTCGCACCCGTCCGCGCGGCGAGCAGTGACGGCCCCTCGCCGAGGGTGGCCTGCAGTTCCATCACCCGCACGGCCCGCTCCCCGGTACCTGCCAGCGGCACGGGCATGCCGTCCCCGTACAGCATTACTCCCGCGCAGTTCACCGGCAGCAGGCGGACGGCGAGGTCGCACAGCCGGGCCGTCATCTCCCCGGGGTCGTCGGTGCGCCCCATCGCGGGTCCCTCCTCCCGGACGTCTCTCACCTGCGTCGGCGGGGACCGGGGGCGGGGTCACCCGCGCGCGGACGCCGTCCGGCTACCCGTGGCACGCGAGCCGAAACGACGACGCCCGTCGCGGCGGGGCGAGGCGGGGGGTGCAGGGCGAGGCCGGGCGGGGTGGTTGGTGCAGGGGGCCGGTCCGGCCGCACACCGGGACCGGGCGGGGCGGGGCCGCCCACCGAGGCCGGACCGTCCGGGCCCGGCACGAAGGCCGGGCGGCGCGGGGCCGACACGAAGGCCGGACCGCACGAGGCCGACACAAAGGCCGGACCGCACGAGGCCGACACAAAGGCCGGACCGCACGAGGCCGACACGAAGGCCGGACCGCGCGAGGCCGACACGAAGGCCGGACCGCACGAGGCCGACACGAAGGCCGGACCGCGCGGGGCCGGGGCTCCCGGGAGACCCGGCCCCGCGCGACCGCTCACAGCGGAGGCTGGGCGGGGGCGGGGCCGAGGGTGGTGGTGCCGGGGGCGGTACGGTGCCCGAGGCCGGTCCGGTAGGCGTCGAGGGCGGCCTCCACGCGTCCGGCGCGCCGCAGCAGGTCCCCGAGCAGCCGGCACAGGTCGGCCAGGTCCCCGGCGGCGCCGGCCCGCTCCAGCAGGCTGAGGGCGCGTACGTAGTGCTCCTCCGCGGCCTCGGTGTCGCGGGTGTCCTCGGCGATGATGCCGAGGAGGCGGTGTGCGGCGGCCGCGTGCACCGCCCCCCGCTCCGGCGAGAGGTCGCCGAGCACTCCGCGCAGCAGCTCGCCGGCCTCCCCGGACTTGCCGAGCCGGTGCAGGACGTCGGCGAGTTCGACGGCGACCTGGCTGCGGTAGAGGGCGGAGCGGCGCGCGGCGAGCATCTCCTGGGCGGCCCGCAGCTCGTGCTCGGCCTTCTCCAGTTCGCCGTTCTGCGCGTACACGTAGCCGCGCATCCAGTGGCAGTTGGCGAGCTCGGTGCGGATCTTCAGCTGCCGGTACATCTCGGCGGCCTTGGCGAGTGAGGCGTCGGCCTCGGCGACGCGGCCCTCGGCGAGCAGTGTGCGGGCGACGGAGCGGTGCATGCGGGCCACCAGCGCCGGGTCGCCGGCCTGCGGGGCGAGGGCGAGCGCGAACTCGGCGGCCTGCGCGGCGCGGGCGTGCGCGCCCATGTCCATGTAGGGCGCGATGGCGCCGGTGTAGAGCAGCAGCAGCGCGTCGGGGTCGTGCAGGCCGCCCCGGTTGAGCTCGTCGAGGGTGGACTCCAGCAGGTAGACGGCGTAGCGCAGTTCACCGGCGAGGTAGTGGGCGACGGCCCGGCCGCGCAGGGCGGGGACCCGGGCGGGCAGCGGCCTGCCGTCCAGGGTGTGCTCGGCCCGCTCGAAGTGCTCCCGGGCGGCGGCGATGTCCCCGGTGTCGAGGCCGCACTCGCCGAGGCCGAGCAGCGCGGTGGCCTGTTCGTCGACGAGGCCGTGGGCCTCGGCCTGTGCCAGCAGCTCGGCGTAGAGCGCGGCGGCCTCCTCGGCGTCCCCGGTGGCGAGGGTGCGCTGCGCCTCGGTGAGCCTCAGCCGCAGGTCGGTGGCGAGCCGGGCGGGCCTGCCGGTGGCGAGCTCCTCGAACGCGACGTCGAGCCGCTCGGCGAGGTGGCGCAGCGCCTCGTCGGAGGGCCGCACCCGGCCGGCCTCCAGGGTGGAGATGTAGGCGGGCGTATAGGCGGGCTCGGCCAACTGCTTCTGGGTCAGGCCGCGTTCGTGCCGCAGCCGCTGCACGCGCCGGCCGATGGTCTCGGGGTCGTCCCGCTCAGGCATGCGCTTCATCATGCCAGTAAGTCCACTTATCACCAGACTCCTTGACGATCAGGTACGTCAACTCCCGCTCGACTCTTGTGCGTTGACTACCAACCCCTCTAACTTAATCAGCCACTTAAGCATATTTAACTCGCTGCTTTCGAGGGGTTCGCAGTGCTCAGACACCCAAGGACACGGTGGTTGACGTCGCTCGGCACGACCCTGGCCGCGACGGCGGCCCTGCTCGCGGCCGGACCCGCCGCCCAGGCCGGCGCCGTACCCGGACCCCGGACGGCCGGCACGGCCGGGACGGCCCCGGCCACCCCGGCGCCCCCGGCCGTCCCGGCCACCGGGGCGACCGGCGCGACCGGGGCCACCGGCACGACCGGGGCGACCGGGGCGACCGGGGCGACCGGGGCACGTCCGGCCGCACAACCGGCCGCGCACCCCGCCGGAGCCGGCTCCCACGAGGTCGAGTACTTCCCGGGCCCGCACGGCAGACCCCGCCACGTCGAGGTGCCGGACCGCCCCCGCCACCCCGCCACCGCCACCCCGCGCGGCCCCTCCGCCCGGGACACCGCGGACACCCCGGTGCGCGCCTTCCAGCGGACCGGCCCGGCCTCCGCCCGCCTCGACCTGGTGGTCATCGGGGACGGCTACCCGGCCGACCGGCAGAAGGACTTCGCCGAGGACGCCCGTCGGTCGCTGGAGGCGGTCTTCGCGATCGAGCCGTACCGCAGCTACCGGGGCCTGTTCAACATCTGGCTGGTGGAGGCCGCCTCGGCGGATTCGGGCGTGAGCGGCGACCCCACCGCCGACGTCACCCGCGACACCGCCCTGGGCTCGTCCTTCTTCTGCGAGGACATCGAGCGCCTGCTCTGCGTCGACACCGACGCGGTCACCGGCTACGCGCGCCGCGCCCCCGCGGCGGACATCGTGTTCGTGATCGCCGACTCCGCCAAGTACGGCGGCGCGGGCTACACCTTCGACACCCCGCCGGACGGTGCCGCCTACCGGGGCATCGCCACCATGTCCTCGGACAACCCGTCCTCGTACCTCATCGGCGCCCACGAGCTGGGGCACTCCATAGGCCACCTGGCCGACGAGTACCAGTACGAGGGCTTCGGCCCCTACCCCGGCCCCGAGGCGCCCGACGTCAACCTCTCCACCCGCCGCGACCTGGGCACCACCAAGTGGCACCGCTGGCTGGGCGAGCCGGACCCGACGGGCTCGGCCGTGGGCACGTACGAAGGGGGCGGCTACTACGAGACCGGCGTGTACCGCCCCACCGAGACCTCGATCATGCGGACGCTGGCCTCGACGGAGTTCAACCTGGTCGGCCGCGAGGCCATGATCGCCGGCTTCTACGCCCACGCCGACGCCCTGACCAGCAGCGTCCCGACCACCGCCCCGGTCTCCCGCACCACCCGCCTCACCGTCGCCCTCGCCCCGCTCACCGGTCTGGCCGCACCCCGCGTCACCTGGTACGCGGACGGCCGGCGCGTCGGCCGCGCGACGGACCGCCTCCGGGTCACCCCGGCCGAACTGGGCCTCAGGGGCCGCGGTCCGCACACCGTGCGGGCGACGCTGACGGACGGGTCGCCGTCCCTGCGCGACCCGTCGGCGCGGGCGTCGGCGTCCAACTCCCTGACGTGGATCCTGCGCTGACGATCCGCCCCGCCGGGCGCCCGACCGCCGTCCGCCTCTTCCGGTCGGGCCCCGGAAACCCTAGGTTGGGGAGCGCATTAAGGGTGCTTAACCCGTCGCTGTATTGCGAGGTTGCCGTGCTCGACCGACCGACCGCCCCCTCCGGTCCCCCCTCCGGTCCCCCTGCCCTCACCGGACGCCCCGGACACCCGCCCGCACGCCTCGTCCGCGCGCTCGCCGCGGCGGCCCTCGCGGTGGCCGCGCTCGTCACGGCGTCCTCCGCCGTCCCGAGCGCGACCGCGGCCGACCGCCAGGGCGACCGCGGGGCCGAGGACAGCGCCCCCGCCCGCCCCGGAGAATGACCCGGACCGGGCCGACAGGTCCGGCAGGCTCACCGCGGACGGCCGGCGCGGGTGCGCCGCACGGCGAACACGGTCGTGTCGTCCGCCAGCCGCCCCCCGCTGTGCCGCAGCGTCCCGTCCCGGACGAACGCCACCAGCCGCCCCGGCTCCGCCACCCGCACATCCACGGCGACCGCCGCGGCCACCTCCGCCGCGAGCGGATAGAAGACCCCCTCCCGGTCCCGCGCCTCCGTCACCCCGTCCGTCGTCATCAGCAGTGTCTCCCCGTCCCCGAGAACGACCCTCCGCACCGGCGGCGGCCCCGCCGGGGGCACCAGCTCGGCCAGCCCCAGCGGCAGCGTGTCCCCGGGCGCCAGCTCGCGCACCCCCTGCGGCCCGACGACCAGCGGCGGCTCATGACCAAAGATGATCATGTCCACGGCATCCGGCGGGTCCGGCGGGAACCCCAGCAGGATCGCGGTCGCGAAACGGTCCCCGTCGTGCAGGCCGAGCGCCTCCCGCCGGGCGCGGTGCCGCCGCATCCGCAGCTCCAGCCGCGCGGCGATCGTCCGCAGATCCGCCTCGTGGTACCCGGCCTCACGGAACGTGCCGAGCAGCGCCGCCGCCATGTCGACCGCGGCGAGTCCCTTGCCCTGGACGTCCCCGAGGAGCACCCGCGACCCGTACGGCCCGGGCTGGATGTCGTAGAAGTCGCCCCCGACCCGGGCCTCGGCGTCGGCCGCGAGATGGACGAAGGCGTGGTCGAGCCCCCCGAACCCGGGCGGCAGCGCCCGCAGCACCGTACGGCGGGTGGTGTCGGCGATGGCCCGCATCCGCACCATACGGTTCTCACCGCGCACCCGGACCACACAGACGATGACGGCGAGGATGCCGCCCAGTGCGGCGAGGATCAGATCGGCGAGCCCGGCCTGGTACTGGTCCGGCAGGGCGTTCTCGGCGATGACATAGGTGACCGGGGCCAGCACGGCGTAGACGACGGTGGCGGTGACCCCGCAGATCGCGGCGGCGATTCCCGGCACCAGCACCAGCCAGGACATGATCCGGAAGTTTGCGGGGGTCACGTAGTCGAGGGCGACGATGCCGACGAGCAGCACCAGCGGAGGCACCCAGGCCACACTGCGGTCGCCGACCCTCAGCAGCTGATGCCGGTACGGGACGTCCCGGCGCCGGGCCCGGGGGTAGCGGTCGAGCAGCCGGTGCCCGCCGCTCCGGCCGCTCCCGGGCCGCCCGGCGCCGCCGCTCACGGGTCCCGCGCCGGCACCGCTCACGGGTCCAGCGCCATCACCGCTCACGGCCCCAGCGAAGCACGCCCGCCCCGCCCTCGCATCCGGTCGGCGGCCCGGCCCCCGCCGGGCGGCCACGACCGCCCGGCACCGACTTGCCGTCGGCCTGGCCGGGGTGTGCTCTGGAATCCGGGGGGCGAGGAGAGAGAGGAGTGCTCCCATGGCTCATGCGGCACCCGCGCTCGGCAGGGGCCGCCCGGCCGGCCCGGCCGGACTGCCCGACGTGTTCAGCGCGCGCACCCACGAGATCGCGAACTGGGCGACACCCGTCGCACTCGGACTGGTCTACGGCTACTGGGCCGCGGCCAACAACCGCAGCGGCGGCGCCATCACCGGCTGGAACGTCCTGCTCGGCTTCGTCAGCACCATCGCGTTCATCGTCCTGTGGACCGCCGTACGCATGGCCGCCCCGTTCGTACGGCGCGAGCTGCACGCGGTGCTCTGGGCCGTGTTCGCGGGCTGCGCCTTCGGCTTCCTCTACGCGCAGACCGGCGCGAGCATCCTCCGGTCGGTGGGCATGTCGCTGCCGATCGCGGCCGTCACCTTCGTCGTGCTGTTCTACCGCTACTACACCCACGAGGACGCGGCCGGCCACCGCATCCCCTGACCCCGAAGAACCCACACGCGCACCCCGGCGAACCGGGCACGGCACACACACCCACGCCGGCAGGCCGGGCACACGCACACCCACCCCGGCGGGCCGGGCACGGCACACACACGTGAACCCCGGCGGGCCGGGGTTCACGTTTCCCTCATCCCTCCACTCACCAGGCGACGGAAACCGACTCCCGGTCGCCCGGCGAGGCTCCGGACGCGCTCCGGCTCCAGGAACCCGAGGCGCTCGCCACCGTGGCACCCGCCGCGCTCACGGCGAGGGTTCCGCTCACGAGCAGGACCGCGGTCAGGGTCCGCAGAGCCGGAGTGGTGCGCGTGGTCGGCCTCCTCTCCCCAGAACCAGGAAACACCCGTTCGGGTGAAGCCTCCACCTGAGGCACGAACGCCCAGTTCGGGGCACGCTTCCAGGTCGGCGACCGGCCGGACGGCGCCCTCCGGGGTGCGCCCGTACGGCCGCACCCCGTTCGCGCCCGCCGCCCCAGGCTCCTTGTCTGGAAGCGTGTTCCCCCGCCTCCGCACCGCCCTGTCCGCGGCCCTCATCGCCCTGGCCTGCCTGCTGCTGCCGTTCGGCGCGCTGGCGGCCTGGACGGCGTACGGCCTGGCGGACACCGGGCGCTACGTCCACGCGATGGCGCCGCTGGCCGGCGACCCCGCCGTCCAGGACGCCGTGGCGGACACCGTCGGGGACGGCCTCGCACACGAACTGCACGGGGACACCGAACAGCCCTACCTCCGCGACGCCGTACGGTCCTTCACCGGGACCGCCGCGTTCCGCGCGGGCTGGGACCAGGCCAACCGGTCCGCGCACGACGCCGTACTGCGCGCCCTGCGCGGCGAGGGAACCGGGCCCGTCACCATCGACCTGGCAGCCGTCACGGCCCGCGTGAAGCACCGCCTGACGGCCGATCATGTGCCGCTGGCCCGCCACATCCCCGTCACGCACCGGCAGGTCGCGGTGGTGCCGGCCGGTGAACTGCCACATCTGCGGAAGGGGTTTCAGGTGATGGAGTTCGCCGCCGTATGGCTCCCGGGCGCGGCCGTCCTGCTCGCCGCCGCGGGCATCACCGTGGCCACCTGCCGCCGCCGCGCCGTCACCGCCACGGCCCTCGGCACCGCCCTCGGCGGCGCGCTGCTGGGCGTCGCCGTGGCCGTGGGACGCCACCTCACCGTCTCCGACCTGCCCGAGGGGGTGTCGGCCGCGGCGGCGGGCGCCGTGTACGACGCCCTCACCGAGTCCCTGCGCACGGCGTCCTGGCTGCTGCTGGCCCTCGGCCTCACCGCGGCCGCCGCCACCCGCCTCACCGGCACCGCCGGCCGGCGCAGCCTCACCCCCGCCGCACCCCGGCCCCGCTTCGGCCGGCCGCGCCCGCAGACCCCCGACCCCTCCCGGGGCACCGGGACGCCGCCCCGGCCGGGATACACACCGCACGGCGACGGCCGACCCCACCGGGACCCGTGACGGGGCCCGCCCCGGAGCGCCTCCCTCGGGGCCGACCGGTCCAGCCGCCGTAACCCGGCAGCCGGTGGGCCGGCCGCGCCGGGCACGGGGAACCTCACGCGGATCACGGCAGCGGCTCGGAACGGGCGGCCCGAGACCGACGGCCCGAAACCGACGGCCCGAAACCGACGGATCGGAACGGGCGGATCGGAACGGGCGGATCGGAACGGGCGGATCGGGGCGGGCGGATCGGGGCGGGGCGGGCGGCCCGAGATTCGGCGGATCGAGATCGGCGGATCGAGATCGGCGGATCGAACCCGACGGATCGGAACCACCAGCTCGGAGCGGGTGGCCCGAAACGGGTGGCTCGGAACGGGCGGCTCATAATGGGCGCATGTCCCGCGAGTTCCCCATCGGCCTCACCCCTCCCGACTGGCTGGTGCGGAACCTGCGGCCCCAGCCGGCCGCCCCCGTCAACAAGCCGGCCGCCGCGCGGGCCGCGATCGCGCTGACGCTGCCCCTGGCGCTGGGCCTCGCCGCCGGCCGGCCCGCGTACGGTGCGCTCGCCTCCATGGGCGCCCTGTCCGGGGTCATCGGCGACACCGCGGACGCGTACCGGATGCGCATCCTGAACATCGCCGTCCCGCAGGCCTTCGGCGCGGTCGGCATCACCCTCGGCGCGCTCGCCTACGGGCACGGCTGGACCGCCGTCGCCGCCGTCACCGGCGTCGCCCTGGTCTCCGGGATGATCTCCACGATCGGGGCCGTCGCCTCCGTGTCGGGGCTGTTGCTGCTGCTGAACGCGGTCATCGGGGCGGGTCTGCCGCTGCCCGGCGCGTGGTGGCTGGCGCCGCTGCTGATGTCCGGCGGCGGACTGCTGGTGCTGGCGCTCGCCCTGCTGGCGTGGCCGCTGCGGTCCGGGGTGCCCGAGCGGTCCGCCGTCGCCGACGCCTACCAGGCCGTCGCCGGCCTCCTCGCCGCCTGCGGCACCGGAAGCTACGAGAACGCCCGGCACGCCGTGACCCGGTCGCTGAACGAGTCCTACGACCTGGTGCTCGCCCGGCGCGCCCGCCACCACGGCCGCAGCCCCGAGCTGACCCGGCTGCTCGCCCAGCTGAACTCCCTCATCCCGGTCGTGGAGGCCGCACCGGCCGCCCATCTGCGCGGCGAGCCGCTGCCGCCGCAGGTCCCGCAGGCCGTGGGCCGCCTCGCCGAGGCGGTCCGTGCCGGAACCACCGGGCCGATGCCGCTCGGGCTCCCCGGACCGTCCGACGAGACGAGCCGCGCCCTGGAGCACGCGCTGCGGCACACCGCCGAGGTCGTCACCGCCCCGGACGTCGACCTCCGCGGCATCGACGACCGGCTCGGCCGCCCGGCCGCGCTGCGGGTGCGGGCCGCCCGCGCCGCCCGCAACGTGACGCTCTCCGCGGCGTCCTGGCGCTACGGGCTGCGGCTCGCCCTGTGCATCGGCATCGCCCAGGTGCTGGTGTCGATCATCGACGTGCCGCGCTCGTACTGGGTGGCGCTGACCATCACGTTCGTCCTCAAGCCGGACTTCGGCTCGGTGTTCTCGCGCGCCCTGCTGCGGGCGCTCGGCACCGTGGGCGGGCTGCTGGTCGCGGCGGCCGTGCTCGCGGAGGTGCCGCGCGGCTGGTGGGACGTACCGGTGATGCTCGTACTGGCGCCCCTGATCCCGGTGCTCACCCCGCGCGGGTACGGCTACCAGACCGCGGCGATCACCCCGGTGATCCTGCTGCTGTCGGACACCCTGAACCAGCAGGGCACCGGCCTGCTGCTGCCCCGGCTCGGGGACTCCCTGATGGGCTGCGCGATCGCCCTGGTCGCGGGCTATCTGCTGTGGCCGGAGAGCTGGCACACCCGGGTCGGCGACCGGCTCGCGGACGCCGTCGCGGACACCGCCCGCTATGTGGAGACGGCGTTCGCGCGGCCCGCCGACGCCGGCGGCCGGGCCCGGATGCGGCGGCGCCTGTACCGCGACCTGTCGGTGGTCCGTACGGAGTTCCAGCGCGCGCTGACCGAGCCGCCGCCCACCGGACGGCGGGCCGCGGCCTGGTGGCCGCTGGTCGTCGCCGTGGAGCGGATCGTGGACGCCACGACGGCGGCGCGGGTCCGTGTCCGGCACGGAGCCGCCCCGCCGTCCGAGGCTGAGGTCGCGCAGATCGCCGGGCAGCTGCGGGAGCTGGCGGCGGGCGTCCGCGCGGCGGAGGTCCTGGTCGCCGTCCGCACGGACCTCACGGGCCCGGCGGACAGCGTCCTGGAACCGCTGCGCCACGAGGTCGCGGCGGCACGCGCGATCGCCTCACCGCGCTGAGGCCGCAGCCGCGCCGAGGGCGCAGGACCTCCGGGGACGGCCGGCCGCCGTCCCCGGGCCGGCGGTCACACGCCGATGTCGCAGCCGTCCTTGCGGTAGACGGCGACGACGGCCGGCCGGTTGATCCTGCCGGGTCCGTCGGGCCAGGCGCTCAGCGGCTGCTCGGCGGTCGCGCCGTCCAGCTCGCCCGGGTGCTGCACGGCCACGATCACACGGCGGTCCTGCACGATCGGGCCGCAGGTCTCGGCACCGGCCGGCACGGTCAGGAACTGCTTCAGCTCACCGCGGCGCGCACCGCGGGTGGCGACGCCGAGGAGGCCGTCGTGCGAGCCGAGCTGGTTGCCGTCCGTGGAGATCCACAGGTTGCCGTGCGGGTCGAAGGCCACGTTGTCCGGGCAGGAGATCGGGCTGACCTGGTCCTTGGGGAACCCGGCGAAGTACGTCGCCGGGTCCTCCGGGTCGCCGGCGACCAGGAACAGCTGCCAGGCGAACCTCGTCGAGTCGGCCCGGTTCCAGCGCTCGGTGAGCTCCAGGATGTGCCCGTGCTTGTTGGCCGTGCGCGGGTTGGCCTCGTCGGCGGGGGCGTTGCCGGCGGTGCCGCGGCGGCTGTTGTTGGTGAGCGCCACGTACACCTTGCCGGTGTGCGGGTTCGGCTCGATGTCCTCGGGGCGGTCCATCTTCGTCGCGCCGACCTTGTCCCCGGCCAGGCGCGTGAAGACGAACACCTCCTCGGCGGTCATGCCCTCGACGTGCGAGACCGCGCCGCGTGCGGTGGCGGTGGCCAGCGGGATCCACTCGCCGGAGCCGTCGAACTCGCCGTCGCTCGGGAGCCTGCCGGAGCCGTCGATCTCGATGGCCGGGGAGTCGCCGGTCAGCTTCGCGACGTACAGGGTGCCCTCGTCGAGCAGCGTCAGGTTGTGCTCGCGGGCGGAGCGGGACGAGCCGCGCCTCATCCTCTTCGAGCCGACGAACTTGTAGAAGTAGTCGAAGCGCTCGTCGTCACCGGAGTACACGACCGGCCGGCCGTCGTGGGTGAGGCGGACCGTGGCGCCCTCGTGCTTGAAGCGGCCCAGCGCGGTCCGCTTGCGGGGCGTGGACGTCGGGTCGTACGGGTCGAACTCGACGACGTAGCCGAAGCGGTGCGCCTCGTTGGGCTCCTGGGCGAGGTCGAAGCGCCGGTCGAAACGCTCCCACTTGCGCCCGGTGGCGCCGGTGCCGATGCCGTAGCGCTTGTCGGTGGCGCTGCTGCCGTTGGCGAAGTACTGGTTGAAGTTCTCCTCGCCGTGCAGGGTGGTGCCCCACGGCGTGGTGCCGCCCGAGCAGTTGTTCAGGGTGCCGAGGACCTTGCGGCCGGTCGGGTCGGCGGAGGTCTTCAGCAGGTCCGAACCGGCGGCCGGGCCGGTCAGGCGGAACTCGGAGGTCGCGGTGATCCGGCGGTTGAGGTGGTGCCGCGCGACCGGGACGAGCTTGCCGTCGCGGCGGTTGCCCTCGACGACGACGGCGGCCAGGCCGTGCGCCGCCCAGGCGATCTCGGCCTGCTCCCGGGTCGGGTTGTCCGAGTCGTAGCCGGCGAACATCAGGACCTCGTCGGTGTACTCGTGGTTCGCGACGAGGATCTGGCGGTTGTACTCCCCGTGCAGCGGCAGCAGGGAGAGGAAGTCGCAGTTGTACCCGAACTGTCCGGCCTGGGCGGCGGCGGTCTGGTGGTCCGGGTCGAAGGCGGGTGCGCCGCGCAGGATGGGCTCACCCCAGCGGATGACGACGTTCTGCGCGTAGCCCTCGGGGATCGTCACCTGGTCGGCGGTGTTCGGCGGGACCGGCTCGAAGCGCAGGCCCCGGGCGGCGCGGTTGTGGTGGTGGGAGTGGCCGTGACCGTGGCCATGGCCGTGACCGTGGCCGGAGCGGCTCGCGGCGGCGGCCTCCGGCGCGGACACGGTGGCGGCGGTGCCCGCGGCGGCGGCCGCGGTGACGACCGCGGCCGCACGCATCACGGAGCGGCGGCTGAGCGCGCCGGCGATGACGTCACCGACGTACTCGTTGGCGCTGGTGTTCGGCACCTCGTGGAAACAGGCGTCGCCACAGCGGAAACGGCAGGTCAGGGCGGATCGACCGCCGGGATGCGAATCGTTGGTCCGGATGATCGGCAACTGCATGCGCACTTCGTTCTCCCCTGGATTCCCCTTGGATTCAGCGTCAGGGACGCTAGGAGCATCCGTGTGCCGGAGCGGGGACGCTGCGTTAACCCGTGGTGAACGCGACACATCTGAAAGGGAGTTGAGATCGATCCGGCGTGGCGGTCGACGGCACCGGCGGACGCCTGCCCGCCCCTCCCCAAGATCCGCACACGGTCCCGCTAACCTTACGTGTCCGTCCTGGCCAGGGATCGACGGGAACAACTCACGCGAAGGGTTGCGCACATGGGCATTCTCACTCTCCTGCGGAACGCATTCGGCCGGTCACGCACCTCCCGGCCCGCAGAGCCGGAGGGTGCGCCCCAGGCGCCCGCGCAGCCGGCCGGCGACGCCACCGCCCCCGCACCGGCCGACGGGCAGGACGGCGGACAGGGCGCCGGGCAGCACTCCGGGCAGGGCTCCGCCCGGGTCCCCGAGCAGACCTCGGGCGCACCGGCCGCGGCCGCCCAGGTCCCCGAGCCCCGCACCCCAGCGTCCGGTACCGGGCCGGGGGAGCACGAGCTGGTCTCGGCGGCCTTCGACAACGTGGCCGTCCCCAAGCCGTCGGCACCGGCGGACGAGCGTCCGGCCGACGGCAGCCCGACGGCCGAGGCGGCTCCGCCCGAGGCGGGGACCGAGTCGGAGACCGGGACGGAGACCGCCTCGGCCGAGGCACCCCAGGCGCCGGACCCGGCGGTGGCCGACCCCGTGGTGGATCGGGCTGCCGAGCAGCCGGAGGCCGAGTCGACGCCCGAGGCGGAGGCGGAGTCGACGCCCGAGGCGGAGGCGGAGTCGACGCCCGAGGCGGAGGCCGAGAAGCCGCAGGTGGCCGAGGTGGAGAAGCCGGAAGCCGAGGAACGGCAGGCCGAGCCGACGGCGGCTGCGGAGACGCCCGAGGCCGTGACGGAGGAGTCCGAGCCGGTCACGGCTGCGGAGGCCGAGGCGGCGGCTGCGGAGACGCCCGAGGCGACGCCCGCGGCAGAGGCCGAGTCCACGCCCGAGGCGGAGGCCGAGAAGCCGCAGGTGGCCGAGGTGGAGAAGCCGGAAGCCGAGGAACGGCAGGCCGAGCCGACGGCGGCTGCGGAGACGCCCGAGGCGACGCCCGCGGCAGAGGCGGCGTCGACGCCCGAGGCCGTGACGGAGGAGTCCGAGCCGGTCACGGCCGAGGACCCGGTCGCTGAAGGGGCGCCGGTCGCGGCCGAGGCGCCTGTGCGGGAGGCGGCTTCCCGGGCGACGGCCGCCGCCGAGGCCGCCGAGGAGGAGCCGGCCGCCGAGGAGGAGCAGCCCGCCGCGGCCGAGCCTGAGGCCGAGGTGCCCGCCGCCTCCGGGGCGACGGCCGAGGCCGCCCCGGAGGCCACGGCCGAACCGGCGTTCGAGCCCGACATGGCGGCGCTGGCCGAGATCGTGGCCGTCGTCGAGGAGGGCACGGCCCGGCAGGAGGCCACCGGGCAGGCCGCCGGTCAGGCGCAGGCGGACCCGGCACCGGCACCGGCACCGGCACCGGCCGAGGCCGCCCCCGCGTCGGAGGACGAGACGGCCGTCGCCCCCGCCACGGCGGACGAGGCACCGGCACCGGCCGCCGCGCCGGAGCCCGCGACAGCGGACGGGACCACGGAGGAGGCCGCCCCGGCGGCCACTCCGGCGGTGGCCCCGGCCCCCGCCCCGGCCTCCGCCCCGGTCACGGTCCCGAAGACCCTCCGCACCGCCTACGACGCCGCGGCGGCGACCCTCCACGCGCACGGTCTGGGCGACGCCCGCGCCAAGGTCTACCTGATTCTCGACCGGTCGGCGTCCATGCGCGGCTACTACAAGGACGGCTCGGCACAGGCCCTCGGGGACCAGACGCTGGCCCTGGCCGCGCACCTCGACCCCGGGGCGACCGCCGTCCACGTGGTGTTCTTCTCGACCGAGGTCGACGGCACCACCGACCTGACCCTCGCCGAGCACGCGACCCGGGTCGACGACACCCACGCCGGGCTGGGACGGATGGGCCGCACCAGCTACCACGTGGCCGTGGACGCCGTACTCGCCCACCACGGGGAGAACGCGGCGCCCGGCACCCCCGCGCTGGTGGTGTTCCAGACCGACGGCGCGCCGGACGCCAAGACCCCGGCGACGCAGGCCCTCACCGGGGCGGCGAAGAGCCACCCGGAGGTGTTCTTCTCCTTCGTCGCGTTCGGTGAGCACGACAACAAGGCGTTCGACTACCTGCGGAAGCTGAAGACCGGCAACACGTCGTTCTTCCACGCGGGCCCCACGCCCCGCGAGCTCACCGACGCCGAGCTCTACACCGGCGTACTGGCGACCTGGAAGCCCTGACCGGAGGCCGACCGAGAGCCGACGGCAGGCCCACCGGAAGCCGACGGCGAACCCCGACAGAACACCTCGTTCCGGACCCGGCGGCCGCCCCCTTCCACCCCTTGAAAAGGGAAGGGGGCGGCCTGCCCGTGTCGGATACGATTTCACCGTTCGTACACCGGCCAGACCTGGGAGCAGCCGCGATGGCTCGACACCTCATCACCAGCGCCCTTCCGTACATCAACGGAATCAAGCACCTGGGCAACATGGTGGGGTCCATGCTCCCGGCGGACGTCTACTCCCGCTACCTCCGCCAGCGCGGTCACGACGTCCTCTACATCTGCGCCACGGACGAGCACGGCACGCCCGCCGAGCTGGCCGCCAAGGAGCAGGGACTGCCGGTCGACGCGTTCTGCGCGCAGGCGCACGACGCCCAGAAGGCGATCTACGACGGCTTCGCACTCGCGTTCGACTACTTCGGGCGCAGCTCCAGCCCGGAGAACGTGGAGATCACCCAGCACTTCGCCCGCCGGCTGCACGAGAACGGGTTCATCGAGGAGCGGGCGATCCGCCAGGTGTACTCCCCGGCCGACGGCCGCTTCCTGCCCGACCGCTACGTGGAGGGCACCTGCCCGCACTGCGGCTACGACAAGGCCCGCGGCGACCAGTGCGAGAACTGCACCCGTGTGCTGGACCCCACCGACCTGATCGACCCGCGCTCGGCCATCTCCGGCTCCACGGACCTGGAGGTGCGCGAGACCAAGCACCTCTTCCTGCTCCAGTCCCGGCTGCAGCACGAGGTCGAGGCCTGGGTCTCCCGCCACGAGGGCGACTGGCCGCACCTGGCCTCCTCCATCGCCCGCAAGTGGCTGACCGAGGGCCTGCACGACCGCGCCATCACCCGCGACCTCGACTGGGGCGTGCCCGTCCCGGCCGACACCTGGCCGGAGCTGGCGGCCGAGGGCAAGGTCTTCTACGTGTGGTTCGACGCCCCGATCGAGTACCTGGGCGCGACGAAGGAGTGGTCCGACCAGGACCCGGAGAACCGCGACTGGAAGTCGTGGTGGTACGACGTCGACACCGACGTCCGCTACACGCAGTTCATGGCGAAGGACAACGTCCCGTTCCACACCGTGATGTTCCCGGCGACGGAACTGGGCGTGCGCGAGCCGTGGAAGAAGGTCGACTACGTCAAGGCCTTCAACTGGCTGACGTACTACGGCGGCAAGTTCTCCACCTCGCAGAAGCGGGGCGTCTTCACCGACCAGGCGCTGGAGATCCTCCCGGCGGACTACTGGCGCTACTTCCTCATCGCCAACGCGCCCGAGTCCGACGACTCCTCCTTCACCTGGGAGCACTTCACGGCCACGGTCAACAAGGACCTCGCCGACACCCTCGGCAACTTCGTCAACCGGGTGCTCTCCTTCTCCCGCAAGCGCTTCGGCGACGACGTACCTCAGGGCGGCACGCCCGGTGAGGCCGAGGCGCGCCTCGGCGAGGAGATCGCCCGGCTGCTCACCGAGTACGAGGAGCAGATGGAGGCCCTGCAGTTCCGCAAGGCGGCCTCCGCGCTGCGCGCCCTGTGGTCGGCCGGGAACTCCTACCTGGAGGAGAAGGCCCCCTGGCTGGAGATCAAGACCGACAAGGACGGGGCGGCCCTGACCCTGCGTACCGCGATGAACCTGATCCACCTGTACGCGGTGGTCTCCGAGCCGTTCATCCCGGCGAGCTCGGCCGCCATGCGCCGGGCCTTCGCCCTCGCCGACGACACCGCCACCTGGGTCTCCGCCGACGAGGCGAGGTCCCTGACCTCCGTCCCGGCCGGCACGCCGTTCACCGTGCCGCCGGTGCTCTTCGCGAAGCTGACGGACGAGGACCTGGCCGCGTACAAGGAGCGCTTCGGCGGCGAAACAGCCGCGTAACAGCCCTTCTCGGATCCCCCGCCCAGCCGGTATACCTGGCCGTGATCATGCGGCAGACACGCTCGCACGACATCCGAGTGGGGGGTTCCTTTCCATGGCTCTTTTCGGCAACGCGCACCCGATCGACCCGGCGCAGGCCGCACAGGACTACGCCCGGCTGCTCGGCCAGGGCGAGCAGGTGCACGCCGCCTACCTGCTGATCCGCGACACCATCCTGCTCACCGACCGCCGCCTGATCCTGATCGACAAGCAGGGCATCACCGGCAAGAAGACCGAGTACCACTCCATCCCCTACCGCAGCATCACCCACTTCGCGGTGGAGACGGCCGGCACCTTCGACCTGGACGCCGAGCTGAAGATCTGGGTCTCCGGCGCCCAGATGCCGATCACCAAGACCTTCACCAAGGGCGTCGACATCTACGAGGTCCAGGCCATCCTCACCCAGTACGTGGCCCGGTGACGGAAGCCGGCTACGACAGGCTCCCTCCCGGGCCCGACACCCTGCGCTGAGGCGCTACGGCAACACCCCGCGCCTGCGGACAACCAGGCGCGGGGCACGCCCGGGGCGTCAGCCCCCCGACGCATACGCCACGAACTCCGCCCACGCTCCCGAAGCCAGCACCAGACGGGGACCAGCCTCGCGGTACTTGGAGTCGCGGACGTGGACGGTGCCCAGGGCGGCCGCGATCTCGACGCAGGAGTCGCCGTTGGTGCCGTCGCTGTAGCTGCTCTTGAACCACGCCCGTTCGGAGGCGTCCCCGGCGGAGGCCTTGCGGATCATGTCTCTCCCAGCAATTGCTCGATACTCGACCACGGCAGGACCTTCCTGAGCCCGCCGGACACCCTGTTCCGAGGCGTACCAGAACGCCCCGCGCCCTACGACAACCCGGCCCGGGGCGCGCCCGCGGCGTCAGCCCCCCGACGCATACGCCACGAACTCCGCCCAGGCTCCCGAAGCCAGCACCAGACGGGGACCAGCCTCGCGGTACTTGGAGTCACGGACGTGGATGATGCCGGGGGTAGTGGCCACCTCGACGCAGGAGTCGCCCTCATTGCCATCGCTGTAGCTGCTCTTGAACCACACCCGTTCGGAGGCGTCTCCGGTGGCGATCACGCGGATCATGTCTCTCCCAGCAATTGCTCGATACTCGACCACGGCAGGACCTTCCTGAGCCCGCCGGACACCCTGTTCCGAGGCGTACCAGAACGCCCCGCGCCCTACGACAACCCGGCCCGGGGCGCGCCCGGGGCGTCAGCCCCCCGACGCATACGCCACGAACTCCGCCCAGGCTCCCGAAGCCAGCACCAGACGGGGACCAGCCTCGCGGTACTTGGAGTCGCGGACGTGGACGGTGCCGAGGGCGGCCGCGATCTCGACGCAGGAGTCGCCCTCGGGGCCGTCGCTGTAACTGCTCTTGAACCAGGCCAGTTCGGAGTCGTCCCCGGTGGCGATCACGCGGAACATGTCTCTCCCAGCAGTTGTTCGACGAAGGCCAGCGACTCCCTTGGGGTGAGAGCCTGTGCCCGAATGGTGCTGTATCGCAGCTCAAGGAGGCGAAGCTGTTTCGGGTCAGAGGTCGGACGGCCGTTGTATGCACCGTCGGAGCGCCCAGTCGCCGTGCCGTCCTCGAACTTCAGCACCTCGATCTTGCCACTCAGCCCAGGATGCGCCCCAGAGTCCGTCGGCATCACCTGGAGGGTTACGTTGCGCAACTGGGCGACTTCGAGCAGGTGCGCGAGTTGCTGACGCCACACCATTGTGCCTCCCACCTGTCGGCGTAGCGTCACCTCTTCCTGGACGAAACTGAGCGCTGGCCGTGGGGAGCGCTCGAAGATCGACTTTCGCCCCATCCGAGCGGCCACCAGTCGCTCCAGCTCCGGTTCCGAGTAGAAGGACTGGGATACCTCGAACAAGGCTCGCGCATGCTCCGGGGTCTGCAACAGGCCATGGATGCTGAGCCCGACGTACACTCCGATCTCGCACGCCTTCGCCTCCAAGTCCGCCAGATCGCGCACCTTCTTCGGATACCGGACCTTCTCCACGTCCTCCTTCATCGCGGAGATCAGGCCACCCGCCCCCAACACCTCGTCGGCCTTGTCCAGATACTCCGGCCGGGGAATCCGCTTTCCGCCCTCGATCTTGTAGACGAGGTCCTCGCCGTACCCCACCGCGTCGCCGAACTCGGCGGCCCGCATCCCCGCCGCCTCCCGCCGCAGCTTCAACTGCCGTCCCACGGTGGCGACCACGGCCACGCCCCACTCGTCGTCCGGATCCACCTCCCAGCCCGGCTCGTCCGCCTCGGTCCTGAGCCGTACCTCACCGTCCACCGACATGCGCACCCCTTCGCCGAACCACCGCGTACCGCGGCGCCCTTACCCGCGCGCACCGGCCCGACAGGCCCGGACACCACCGGACAAGACCCGGACAGTCACCGTACGCAACGGAGTCGTCACTACTCACGCTAAGCGCATCCGGCCACGCTGAGTGACGTGATTCCAGAAACGCCCCAACCCGACAGCCACATCCGCAACTTCAGCGTCCTGCTGTCGCCCACACCGCGCGGCGCCCGTCTCGCCCGGCTGCTCGCCACCCGGCAACTGACCGCCTGGGGACTCCCGTCGGACCCGGCCGCGCACATCGTCGCCGAGCTGGCGAACAACGCGGCCACCCACGGCAGGGTCCCCGGCCGGAGCTTCCGGCTCCTGCTGTACGTCGTCGGCGCGACGCTGCGCATCGAGGTCAGCGACACCCGCGGGAGCCGTCTGCCGGACCCGCGAAAGGCCGCCTCGGACGACGAGTCCGGCCGCGGCCTGCTGCTCGTCGACGCCCTCGCCGACCGTTGGGGAGTCGCTCAGGGGCTGCACCCTCGCAAGACTGTCTGGGCCGAACTCACCCTCCCGGCAGCGGAGTCACCGGAGCCCGATCCCTCGCACTCCGGTCCGGCCTGCGCTCCCTGTGAAGTACCCACTGGGGACAAAGAACCCCGCCAAGCCCCACCCCTCCCTCCCGCCGGGCAAACTCACTCCCGCGAGTGAATATGCCCAACCGGGCTGGATTCGGGCCCGGTTGCCTGCCTTACGCTCACCGCAGCAGCACATCGACCACGCCGGACATGCGACGGCCCCCGCCGGGAGTAGCGATCCCTGCGAGGGCCTGACCACCGAGGAAGAAAGCCGCTTCCCGATGGACAACCAGAACCCTAGCGCGCCCCCGCACACCCAGTCCCGTATCTCGGGCAAAAACCACCCCCACGCGCGGTCCGCATCCGGCGTCGTCCACGACAACGCCCGCCACACCGAGAACTTCACGGTGATCGGCAACCACCTCGCCCAGCACCAGGAGCTGTCCCTCCTCGCCATCGGGCTGGCGACCTACATCCAGTCGGTGCGTCCGGGCACCGCCGTCGACATCAAGACCCTCGCGGGCCGCTTCCCCGAAGGTCCCACCCGTATCGCCGCCGCCCTGCGCGAGCTGGAGACCCACGGCTACCTCCGCCGCGACCGGGAGCGCACGCGCACCGGCCGGATCGTCACCCGCACGGTCTCCTGCAACCGGCCCGGGCACCGGTCCGCCCCGGCCGCCCCCTCCGGCGGGCCCACCCGGCGCGCGGCACCGGGCGCACCGGACCGGCCACCGCCCCGCAAGCGCCTCCCCGACGTGCCGAAACCGTCGTACACCTCCCCCGAGCTCCTGCGGAAGGCCCTCGACGTCCTCTCCGGCCTCCGCCGGCTCGACCCCCGCCTGCTCCTGTCAGCCACCGACGCCGAGCACCTCGCCCCCGGAGTCGTCTCCTGGCTGGAACGCGAGGTCAGCCCGACCGCCGTGCGCCACGCCCTCGCCGACGGCCTCCCGAGGGAACCCCTGATCCGCCCGGCCGCCTTCCTGGCCCACCGCCTCACCGCCCAGCTCCCGCCCCTGCCGCCGCTCCGTCCCCCGGCCCCGCCCGCTCCCGGGCCCCGGCCCCCGCGTCAGACCTGCGACGGCTGCGACCGTCCCTTCCGCACCCCGTCGGCTTCCGGCCGGTGCCGCGACTGCCGACCCGATCCCCCGGACGACGCCTAGCATGAGAACGACGATCCTCGGGGACGCGTCTCCCCTTCGAGCGTGGCAGGACCTGTGTGAAGCGGCTCCGGGAAGCCAGGGCCGCGATCAGGAGATCAACGTCCCCGGCCGTATCACCGAACTCCGCGAAGGCGGCATGGCTGCAGGTCTCAGGAAACGGCCGTGTTCGGTGCGCTCAAGCCTCTCGACGGTGATGTGAGGATGCTCGGGCGGTGTGTGGTCGGCGTCCCGCACCGTCAGTTCCGTCGGCCAGGAAGTGCTCGGGTACAGGCCGACAACGCCCGTTGAACCGGATGCGGTGACGACGTGGGGCTGACGCTGTCGGCGGTGGAAGAAGCGGCGACACGTCCCCCGGTCAGGATCATGTGCGGGGGCACGGGACCGGCCCGGGAAGCGCGGAGGCGCCCCGGACCCGAGGTCCGGGGCGCCTCCGCGCGGTCGGCCTACTTCGGCTGCGGCACCCGCACCGAGAGGTGCAGTTCCTTCAGCCGGGCCTCCTCCAGCTCGGTGGGCGCGCCCATCATCAGGTCCTGGGCGTTGCCGTTGAGCGGGAAGGCGATGGTCTCGCGGATGTTCGGCTCGTCGGCGAGCAGCATCACGATGCGGTCGACACCGGGGGCGATGCCGCCGTGCGGCGGGGCGCCGAAGCGGAACGCGCGCAGCATGCCCGCGAACTTCTCCTCGACGGTGTCGCGGTCGTAGCCGGCGATCTCGAAGGCCTTGAGCATGATCTCCGGCTCGTGGTTCCGGATCGCGCCCGAGGACAGCTCGACGCCGTTGCAGACGATGTCGTACTGCCAGCCCAGGATGTCCAGCGGGTCCTGGGTCTCCAGGGCCTCCAGGCCGCCCTGCGGCATGGAGAACGGGTTGTGCGAGAAGTCGATCGCGCCCGTGTCCTCGTCCTTCTCGTACATCGGGAAGTCGACGATCCAGCAGAAGCGGAAGACGTTCTCCTCGAAGTGGCCGGCACGCTTGGCGGCCTCGACACGGACCGCGCCCATGATCTTGGAGACCTCGTCGACGTCGCCGGCGCCGAAGAACACCGCGTGCCCGGCCTCCAGGCCGAGGCGCTCGGTGAGGACCTTGACGTTCTCCTCGGTGAGGAACTTGGCGATCGGGCCGGACAGCGCGCCGTCCTCGCCGACGCGGACCCAGGCCAGGCCCTTGGCGCCCTGCGCGACCGCGTAGTCGCCGAGCTGGTCGAAGAACTTGCGCGGCTGGTCCTGGACGGCCGGCACGGGCAGGGCCCGCACGTGCTTGCCCGCGAACGCCTTGAACTCGCTCGCCTCGAACACGTCGGTGATGTCGACGAGCTCCAGCTGCGCCCGCAGGTCGGGCTTGTCCGAGCCGTACTTCAGCATCGCCTCGCGGAACGGGATCCGCGGGAACGGCGAGGTGACGTGGCGGCCGCCGCCGAACTCCTCGAAGAGCTCGGTCATCAGCTGCTCGATCGGCCGGAAGACGTCCTCCTGCTCGACGAAGCTCATCTCCACGTCGAGCTGGTAGAACTCGCCCGGCGAGCGGTCGGCGCGGGCGTCCTCGTCGCGGAAGCAGGGCGCGATCTGGAAGTAGCGGTCGAAGCCGGAGATCATCAGCAGCTGCTTGAACTGCTGCGGGGCCTGCGGGAGGGCGTAGAACCGGCCCGGGTTCAGGCGGGAGGGCACCACGAAGTCGCGGGCGCCCTCGGGGGAGGTGGCGGACAGGATCGGCGTCGCCATCTCGTTGAAGCCCAGCGCCGTCATCTTGTGGCGGATCGCGGAGATCACCGCCGTACGCAGCATGATGTTGCGGTGCATGCGCTCGCGTCGCAGGTCGAGGAAGCGGTACTCCAGGCGCCGCTCCTCGTTGACGCCGTCCTCGGCGTTGATCGTGAAGGGCAGCGGGGCGGCCGCGCCGAGCAGCTCGACCTCGCCGACCTCGACCTCGACCTCACCCGTGGGCAGCTCGGGGTTGACGTTCTCGGCGCCGCGGGAGACCACCTTGCCGTCGACGCGGACGGTCGACTCCTTGGAGAGGGAGTCCAGGGCCTCGTAGGCCGCCGTACCGGGCCGGGCGACGAGCTGCGTGATGCCGTAGTGGTCCCGCAGATCGATGAAGAGGATGCCGCCCAGGTCGCGCCGATTGTGCAGCCAGCCGCTCAGCCGGACGTCGGTGCCGACGTCAGAGGCGCGGAGCTCGCCGCAGGTGTGGGACCTGTACCGATGCATCGTCGTTCATCCAGCCTTCGCGGATCGGGGGCACGTATACCGGGAGCACGTTTCACGTGAAACAACCCCA
Organism: Streptomyces sp. B8-7; assembly: GCF_058833805.1. NCBI lineage: Bacteria > Bacillati > Actinomycetota > Actinomycetes > Kitasatosporales > Streptomycetaceae > Streptomyces > Streptomyces sp. B8-7. The sequence goes on from NZ_JBYRRL010000004.1 coordinate 575,063, forward strand.
GGGTACCGGGCACGCGGAGATCGGCTTCCCTCCTTTACGGGCCTCCGATCCGGGCCCCCTTTCCGGACCCCGTGGCGGGTGCCCGGATGGGAGGCCCGCCCGCCGGCCGCGGAAGGTCCGCCGCATCCGTCCGCACCCCCTTCGGTGGCAGGAAGCGAACACTCTTTCTTAAAGTGGGGCAATGCGCACTGGTGAGCCCCTGCCTGCCGTGGAGCAGGTTCTCGCCGCTCTCGCGACCGGCCTGTGGCACTGGGACACGTCGACCGGCCTGGTCAGAGTGGATGCGGAGGCCGCCCGGCTGCTCGGGCTGCCCGCCGAGGAGGCGACCCTCACCGAGCCCCAGGTCCGGTCCCGGCTGCACCCCGTGGACTGGAACGAGATCACCGGGATCGTCCAGCTCGCGGTCTCCGAGGGCACCCTCGCCGAGGTCCGGATCCGGATCATGGACGAGCAGGGCCGGACCGTCCGGGTCGTCCGCAGCCGCTCCAAGCCGACCTACGACCCCGCCAGGAACTCCTACGAACTGATCGGCACCCTCCAGGAGGTCACCGAGCCCGCACCGGGTACCTCGGCGAACCGCTCCACCGTGACCGGCGACTGGCGGCGCTCCCGGGAGGCGTTCCTGCTGGACGCGGGCCGGGCCCTGGCCGAGGCACGCTCCACGGCGGAGGTGCTGCGGGTGGCGGCGGGGCTGTCGATGCCCGGGTTCTCCCCGGACGGGCTGGCGGTGTTCGGGGTGTCGGGCGACCGGCTCACGGTCATCGGCCACCACGGACAGCGGCCCGGCGACGAGGGCCCCTTCGCGCACATGTCCCTGGACACCGCCTATCCGGCCGCCGACGTGGTGCGCACCGGCCGGGCCGTCTATCTGGCCTCCCCGGAGGACTACGGCCGCCGCTACCCGCTGACCTGGCCGCTGGCCCAGCAGTTCGGCCGCGAGTCGTGGGCGTTCCTGCCGCTGACCGTCGCCGGGCGCACGATCGGCGCCTGGATGGCCGCCTTCACCTGCCCGGTGGCGTTCACCCCGGACGAGCGGTCGGTCCTGACGACCGTGGCCCGCATGCTGGCCCAGGCGCTGTCACGGGCCGGGGCGGCGGAGTCCGAGCGGGAGCTGACCGACGGACTCCAGCGTTCCATGCTGCCCACGCTGGGCCCCGAGATCCCCGGCCTGTCCGTGGCGGCCCGCTACATCCCGACCGGCGGCGGCCTCCAGGTCGGCGGCGACTGGTACGACCTGATCCCGCTGCCCGGCGGCGACCCCTCCGCCGGCGGCCGGATCGCCCTGGTCATCGGCGACGTACAGGGGCACGACGTACGGGCCGCCGGCCTGATGGGCCAGCTGCGGACGGCGCTGCGTGCCTACGCGGCGGAGGGACACCGCCCCGACGCCGTCCTCTCCCGCGCCTCCCGCTTCCTCCACGGCATCACCCACTCCGGCGACGACCGCACCGACCTGCGCTTCGCGACCTGCCTGTACGTCGAGGTCGACCCGGTCCGCGGGGTGGTGGAGGCGGCCCGCGCAGGCCACCTGGACCCGGTGATCCGGATGCCGGACGGCACGGTGCTGATGCGCTCCACCGCGGGCGGACTGCCGCTGGGCATCGACCCGGACACCGACTACCCCACCACCCGGCTCACCCTGGAACCGGGCGAGATCATGATGATCTGCACCGACGGCCTGTTCGAGACCGGCGGGCACGACCTGGACACCGGCTGGACCCGCGTCCGACGCATCCTGGAACAGCACGGCGGCGATCTGGAGAAACTCGCCGACGACCTGGTGCAGGCCGTGCACGGGCCGTCCTCGCACCACACCCCGGGTCCGCTGGCCGACCGGCGCCAGGACGACATCGCCTTCCTGCTGCTGTGCCGGCCCGGCGAAGGCTGCGGCTGCGGGACGGGGCCCGCCGGCACGGCCGCAGCGCCGTCGGTCCGGCGCACCATGCTGACCGTGGCGCAGGCCGAGCCCGAGCGGATCGCGGCCGCCCGGCAGCACCTGCGGGAGCTGCTGCACGACTGGGCCTCCCCCGACCAGCTCGACTCCGCCGTCCTGCTGGTGTCGGAGATGCTCACCAACGTCCTGGTCCACACCGACGCCGACGCGCTCCTGGTCGCCGAGGTCGACGGGCACGGCCCGCGCCGCCTGCGGGTGGAGGTCTCCGACACCAGCGACGACCTCCCGCACAAGCGCCACCCCGGCGAGCTGGCCTCCTCCGGGCGCGGCCTGGTACTGATCGGGCTGCTCGCCGACGCGTGGGGGGTCGAGCCGCGCGGCGAGGGCAAGAGCATCTGGTTCGACCTCTACGAAGACGGCGCGGACGGCGCGGACGGCGGAGGAGGCCCGGACGGAGGCGGCCCGGACGGAGGAGGCCCGGACGGAGGCGGCGGCGCAGGCGGCCCGGACGGCGGACCCGGTGCGTACGGCGGCCCCGCCGGGTCCGGGGGCGACGGACCGCCCGGCCCGGGGGGCGGAGGCCCGGCCGCTTCCGCGGACGGCGGCCCGGCGGCCCCGTAGCGGGACCGCAGTTCGTGCAGCACCCCGAAGGCCGCCGCGGTCAGCGGCACGGCGAGCAGCATGCCGAGGATGCCCGCGACGGAGGCGCCCGCGGTGATGGTGAGCATGACGACCGCGGGGTGCATCTGCACGGTCCGGCTCTGGATCACCGGCTGGAGCACATGCCCCTCCAGCACCTGCACGGCCAGCACCACCCCGAGCGCCCACAGCGCGATCACGAACCCCCGGTCGGCGAGCGCCACCAGCACGGCCACCGCGCCGGAGATGAACGCGCCGAGGTACGGGATGTAGGCGCCGACCAGCACCAGCGCCCCGAGCCCGAGCGCGCCCGGCACCTGGAGCACGAGCAGCCCGGCGGTGATGCACACCGAGTCGATGACGGCGATGAACGTGGTCCCGCGCATGAACCCCTCGACGGCCCGGAAGGCCCGCCGCGCGATGGCCTCCAGCACCTCCGCGCCGCCCTGCGGGGCGAGGGAGCGCAACGTGTGGGCGGCCTTGTGGGAGTCGCGCAGGAAGAAGAAGACCAGCAGCAGCGCCAGCACGGCCATGGCGATGCTCTCGCCGACCACGCTGACCCCGCTGATCAGCCCGGACGCGGCGGTGCTGCCGAACCGGGACAGCAGGGTGCGGGCGTTGGCCGCGAGGTCGCCGAGGGAGGTGCCGGCCGCCCCGAAGTGCCGGGCGACCGACCGGGCCGCCTCCCTGAGGGAGGCGACGATCTGATCACCGGTCTCGATGAGCGCGGCGACGACGATGTACACCGCGCCGCCCACGACGGCGACCACGGCGACACAGGTCAGCGCGGCGGCCAGCGACCGGTGCACGTGCGCGCTGACCAGCCGCCGGTGCAGCGGCCGCAGCAGCGCGGTACCGAGCAGCGCGAGCAGCACCGGCACCACCGCCGTACGGAACTCCACGCACAGCTGCACCCCGACCCAGCCGACCCCCGCGACGAGCAGCGCCAGCAGACACCAGGCGCCGACCCGGCGGGCCGGACGGGGGAGGAGGGCTGCGGAGTCGTCCTGCACCCGTCCAGCGGACCACGCCCCGGCCGGGCTGTCCTGCGCGGACGGCCCGCCCGGGTGACACCGCCTGACACCGCGTCAGACCCGCTCCGGCACCCCGCCGCCCCGGACGCCCGGCTCGCCGGCCGGCCGAGGGCGGGGGCAGGGCGGGGGCGGGGCGGGGGCGAGGGCAGGGCGGGGGCGACACGGGGGCGGACGGACGGGGGGGCGTGCACGGTGCGGCGGACGGGCCAGCGCCGGTGCACGAGCGCGGTGGACGGACCGGGGCCGGACGGGCCGGGGAAGGGCAGGTTGAGGAAGGACGAGCCGGTGCACGAGCGGGGTGGACGAGCCGGAGCACGAGCGGGGAAGGACGAGCCGGAGCACCGACCGGGGAAGGACGAGCCGGAGCAGGACCGGCCTGGGAGGGGCGGGCGACGGGTGGACGGCCTGCCCGCCGCCCGCCGCCCGCCGCCCGCGCACAGGACCGCCGGTCAGACCCGCGGGCCGCTCGCGTCCATGCCGTGCACGGCGGGGATCTCACCCAGCCGGCCCTTCTGGAAGTCCTCGAAGGCCTGCACCAGTTCGTCCTGGGAGTTCATGACGAACGGGCCGTAGTGCGCCATGGGCTCGCGGATCGGACGGCCACCGAGCAGCACGACCTCCAGGTCCGGCGTGTGGGAGTCCTGCTTCTCGTCCGCGCGGACGGTCAGCGAGGAGCCGGAGCCGAACACCGCGGTCTGCCCGAGGCGGACCGGGCGCCGCTCGGCGCCGACCTTGCCCCGCCCCGCCAGAACGTACGCCAGCCCGTTGAAGTCCTCCCGCCACGGCAGGGTGATCTCCGCACCCGGCGCCAGCGTCGCGTGGATCATCGTGATCGGCGTGTGCGTGATGCCGGGACCGGCGTGGCCGTCCAACTCGCCGGCGATGACCCGCAGCAGCGCACCGCCGTCGGGGGAGGTGAGGAGCTGGACGTTGCCGCCGCGGATGTCCTGGTAGCGCGGCGCCATCATCTTGTCCCGGGCCGGCAGGTTCACCCACAGCTGGAGGCCGTGGAAGAGCCCGCCCGACACCACCAGGTGCTCCGGCGGGGCCTCGATGTGCAGCAGGCCGGAACCAGCGGTCATCCACTGGGTGTCGCCGTTGGTGATGGTGCCGCCGCCGCCGTGCGAGTCCTGGTGGTCGAAGATCCCGTCGATGATGTAGGTGACGGTCTCGAAGCCACGGTGCGGGTGCCACGGCGTGCCCTTCGGCTCCCCAGGCTGATACTCCACCTCGCCCATCTGATCCATCATGATGAACGGATCCAGGTACTGGTAGTTGATCCCCGCGAACGCACGGCGCACGGGGAAGCCCTCACCCTCGAAGCCACTCGGCGCGGTGGTGACGGCGAGCACGGGACGTGCCACCGCGTCGGCCGACGCGGTCACGCGGGCCAGCATCAGCGGGTTCTCGACGGTCACTGCAGGCATGTCGGTACCTCCTTGTGCCTCGATTTTAGTTGACGATTGAACTTCTTGCTACCCCTCCCAACGCGCAAGCCCCGAGGGGCATTCCCCCGGGGCGCGAGAACCGGCCTTGATCACGTCGAGGACCGGACGGAGGCGGCGCGGCGAACCTGAGACAGCAGCACCACGTGCCCCGCGAGCGTGGCAACCTCGGACGCGAGCAGTGCTCTACGACGCGAGCAGCGCTCTGCGACAGAAGCAGCGATCTGGGGCGAGAGCAGCGCTCCGAGATGCGAGCAGTGCTCTGTGGCGGGAGTGGCACTCGGGCGCGCGAGCAGTGCTCCACGACAGAAGCAGCGATCTGGGATCTGGGGTGGAAGCAGCGATCTGCGGCGAGAGCAGTGCTCTGCGACGGCGAGCAGTGCTCTGCGACGGCGAGCAGTGCTCTGCGGCGGGAGCGATGCCCTGGTGCGCGAGCAGCGCTCCGAGATGCGAGCGGCGATCCAATGAGGGAGCGGCGCTCTACGACGCGAGCAGCGATCTGCCGCGTGAACAGTGCTCCGAGACAGGACCAACGCTATGAAGCGAGAGCAGTGCTCCTGCGCGAGAGCGGCAGGCAGATGCGAGAACAGTGCTCACACACCGACGGGCACCGCAGCGACCGGAGCGACCGGAGCGAGAGCAGCGCTCCGCCCCGAGAGCGGTGCTCTACCTCGACGAGAGCGGTGCTCTACTTCGAGAGCGGCGCTCCGTAAGGCGACGGCGCCGACACACCGGCGAACAGGCGGGTGAACACCGCTCCACAGCGAGAGCACCGCTCCCCCTCAAGAGCGCCGCACCAAAGAGAGAGCGCCGCACCGAAACCGGAACAGCGCCCGGCAAACACCCACAGCCGCAACCACAACCACAACACGCGGCAGGCAAGCCCCAGCCCCACGACCGGGACCACGACCCGAACCGGGACCACAACCCCAACCACGACCGGGACCACAACCACGACCGGGACCACAACCACAACCGGGACCACGACCACGACCGGGGCAAGAGTCTCAGCCGTACATCCGCCGCATCGCGAACTCGACCATCTGCTCCACGGCCTTCGCGTCGAACACGATCCGGTGCTCACCCTCCATGTCGAGGACGAAGCCGTACCCGGTGGGCAGCAGGTCGATCACCTCGGCGCCGGTGATCACGAAGTACTTGGACTCCTTGCCCGCGTACCGCCGCAGCTCCTTCAGCGAGGTGAACATGGGGATCACCGGCTGCTGGGTGTTGTGCAGGGCGAGGAACCCGGGGTTGTCGCCGCGGGGGCAGTAGACCTTCGACGTGGCGAAGACCTGCTGGAAGTCCTCCCCCGGCATCTGCCCCGTGGTGAAGGCCCGCACGGCGTCCGCGAGCGAGGGCGGCGACGGCTCCGGGTACAGCGGCGGCTGCTGACCGTAACCGCCGGCCCCGCCGGGCATGTGCTGCTGCGGTGCGGCGTACTGCTGCTGAGCAGCGCCCCCGTCCATGGGCTGGCCGTATCCGTACATGGCCGCAAGGGTACCGAGTAGACCCTTCTCACACTCGGGCCGCCGGGGGTTGCATCTTATTACTGGCGGGTAGCATCATCGTATCCACTTGTTGGTACGTGAATCGTGAATCAGGTGCGAGGAACCGATGCCTCGCCGATCTCTCTCTACGGAGCCGTCGCCATGGGGCACTACAAGTCGAATCTCCGCGACATCGAGTTCAACCTCTTCGAAGTACTCGGGCGCGACAAGCTGTACGGCACCGGCCCGTTCGAGGAGATGGACACCGACACCGCCAGGAGCGTCCTGGAGGAGCTGACGCGGCTCGCCGAGAACGAGCTGGCCGAGTCCTTCGCCGACGCCGACCGCAACCCGCCGGTCTTCGACCCGGAGACGAACACCGCGCCGGTCACGCCGTCCTTCAAGAAGAGCTACAAGGCCTTCATGGACTCCGAGTACTGGCGTCTGGGCCTGCCCGAGGAGATCGGCGGCACCACCGCGCCGCCGTCGCTGATCTGGGCCTACGCGGAGCTGGTCCTGGGCGCGAACCCGGCCGTGTGGATGTACTCCTCCGGCCCGGCGTTCGCGCGCATCCTCTTCGAGGAGGGTACCGAGGAGCAGAAGAAGTGGGCCCAGATCGCCGTCGACCGGACCTGGGGCTCCACCATGGTCCTCACCGAGCCGGACGCCGGTTCGGACGTCGGCGCCGGCCGCGCCAAGGCCGTGCAGCAGGAGGACGGCTCCTGGCACATCGAGGGCGTGAAGCGGTTCATCACCTCCGGTGAGCACGACATGGAGGAGAACATCCTCCACTACGTCCTCGCCCGCCCCGAGGGCGCCGGCCCCGGCACCAAGGGCCTGTCCCTCTTCCTCGTCCCGAAGTACCTCTTCGACTTCGAGACGGGCGAGATCGGTGAGCGCAACGGCGTCTACGCCACCAACGTCGAGCACAAGATGGGCCTGAAGGCCTCCAACACGTGCGAGATGACCTTCGGCGACCGCCACCCCGCCAAGGGCTGGCTGATCGGTGACCGGCACGACGGCATCCGCCAGATGTTCCGCATCATCGAGTTCGCCCGCATGATGGTCGGCACGAAGGCGATCTCCACCCTCTCCACGGGCTACCTCAACGCCCTGGAGTACGCCAAGGAGCGCGTCCAGGGTCCCGACCTGGCGAAGTTCATGGACAAGACCGCGCCCAAGGTGACCATCACCCACCACCCCGACGTGCGCCGCTCGCTGATGACGCAGAAGGCGTACGCGGAGGGCATGCGCGCCCTGGTGCTCTACACCGCCTCGGTGCAGGACTCCATCGCCGTGAAGGAGGCCACCGGCGAGGACGCCAAGGCCGAGCACGCGCTGAACGACCTGCTCCTGCCGATCGTCAAGGGCTACGGCTCCGAGAAGGGCTACGAGCAGCTCGCGCAGTCGCTGCAGACCTTCGGCGGCTCCGGCTTCCTGCAGGAGTACCCGATCGAGCAGTACATCCGCGACGCCAAGATCGACACCCTGTACGAGGGCACCACGGCGATCCAGGGCCAGGACTTCTTCTTCCGGAAGATCGTCCGCAACCAGGGCGCCGCCCTGAACGGCCTCGCCGAGGACATCAAGAAGTTCCTGGCGCTGGGCACCGGCGGCGACGAGCTGGCCGGCGCGCGCGAGCACCTGGCGAAGGCGGCCGTGGAGCTGGAGGCCATCGTCGGCCTGATGCTCACCGACCTGGCCGCCACCGAGCAGGACGTCAAGAACATCTACAAGGTGGGCCTGAACACCACCCGCCTGCTGATGGCCTCGGGCGACGTCGTCGTCGGCTACCTGCTCCTCAAGGGTGCCGCGGTGGCCGCGGAGAAGCTCCAGACGGCCTCGGCGAAGGACAAGGCCTTCTACACCGGCAAGATCGCGGCGGCGAAGTTCTTCGCGGCCAACGTCCTGCCGGGCGTGACCCTCGCCCGCAAGCTCTCCGGGACCGCCGACCTGGACCTCATGGAGCTCGACGAAGCCGCGTTCTAGTTCTGGGCGCCACCCCCCACCCGCGGTTCCGCCTCCGGTACCGCTCCCCGGGTCCGCCCCGGGCCGTTCCGGGCCGTTCCGGGCCGTTCCGGGCCGTTCCGGCTCGGGCCCCGGGCCTCTTCCCGACCTGTCCGGACACTTCCGGCAACCGGGCACCCGCCTCGACGAGGGCCCGCTCCCCGAGCAGGGGAGCGGGCCCTCGTCCGTCGTTAAGGTGAACCCCATGACCCAACCCCCACGCACCGACCGCAGCCACACCGACGACCTGATGGCCTTCCTGGCGGCCAGCCCGACGCCGTACCACGCCGTGGCGAGCGCGGCGGAGAAGCTGGAGAAGGCGGGGTTCCGGCAGGTCGCCGAGACGGACGCCTGGGACGGCACGAGCGGCGGCAAGTACGTCACGCGGGGCGGCGCCCTCGTGGCGTGGTACGTCCCCGAGGGAGCGGCGTCCCACACGCCGTTCCGGATCATCGGTGCGCACACCGACTCGCCCAACCTGCGGGTCAAGCCGCAGCCCGACACCGGCGCGCACGGCTGGCGCCAGGTGGCCGTGGAGGTCTACGGCGGCCCGCTGCTGAACTCCTGGCTCGACCGCGACCTGGGCCTGGCCGGCCGGCTGACCCTGCGGGACGGGTCGACGCGCCTGGTGACGGTCGACCGGCCGCTGCTGCGGGTGCCGCAGCTGGCCATCCACCTGGACCGCTCGGTCTCGTCGGACGGCCTCAAGCTGGACAAGCAGCGCCACCTGCAGCCGGTGTGGGGGCTCGGCGACGACGTCCACGACGGCGACCTGATCGCGTTCCTGGAGGAGGAGACCGGCGTCCCGGCCGCCGAGGTCGTCGGCTGGGACCTGATGACCCACTCCGTGGAGCCGCCCGCCTACCTCGGCCGCGACCGGGAGCTGTTGGCCGGCCCGCGGATGGACAACCTGCTGTCGGTGCACGCCGGAGTGGTGGCGCTGACCGCGGCCGCGGCGGGCGGCGCGGACCTCCCGCACATCCCGGTACTCGCCGCGTTCGACCACGAGGAGAACGGCTCCCAGTCCGACACCGGCGCGGACGGCCCGCTCCTGGGCGGCGTGCTGGAACGTTCCCTTTTCGCGCGCGGCGGATCGTACGAGGACCGGGCGCGGGCCTTCGCGGGCACGGTCTGCCTCTCCTCCGACACCGGCCACGCCGTGCACCCCAACTACGCCGAGCGGCACGACCCGACGCACCACCCGCGCGTCAACGGCGGGCCGATCCTGAAGGTGAACGTCAACAACCGCTACGCCACGGACGGTTCGGGCCGTGCCGTGTTCGCCGCGGCCTGCGAGGCGGCGGGCGTGCCCTTCCAGACCTTCGTCTCCCACAACGCGATGCCGTGCGGCACCACGATCGGCCCGATCACCGCGGCCCGCCACGGCATCCGCACCGTCGACATCGGCGTGGCGATCCTCTCCATGCACAGCGCCCGCGAACTCTGCGGCACCGAGGACCCCCGCCTCCTCACCCGCTCCCTGACCGCCTTCCTCCACCAGTAGCCGCACCCCCCAACCCACCACCCGCCACCCACCACCACCCACCACCACCCACCATCCCCGACTGCAAGGGGAGGAAAAGGGCCGCGAACGGCCTGCCCACGACGCCACTTGCGGCCCGGATCCTCCAGTCCCTCCCCTTCGCCGGCCCAGCAGCATCGCGCACCGCCGCCGGGAGGGATACCGCGACGGCCACGGGGGGTGGCTCACCGCAGGGCGTGCCCGGTGGTGGCGTCCACGTGCGCCGGAACCTCCTCGTGGCGGTCGCCGACGGTGGAGGTGCCGGTGGGCTCCAGAAGCAGGATCTCCGTGGGGACCGGGGCGAAGGGCCTGTGCTCGGTGCCGCGCGGGACGGTGAAGACGGAGCCCGCGGGCAGGACCACGGTCCGCTCGCCCGCCGGCTCGCGCAGCCCGATCCGCAGCTCGCCCCGCAGCACCAGGAAGAACTCGTCAGTGTCATCGTGCACATGCCAGAGGTGCTCGCCCTCGACCTTGGCGACGCGCACGTCGTAGTCGTTCACCGTGGTGACGATGCGCGGACTCCACCGCTGCGTGAAGGAGCCGAGGGCGGCGGCGAGGGACACGGGCTGCAGAGGGTCCACGGACCCGGCGGGAGGCACGGCCCCGCCGGGAGGCACGGCCCCGCCGGGAGCCACGGACTCGGCAGAGGCCACGGACTCGGCACAGGGCATGGAATCCGCGGACGCCACGGATCCGGCGGGAGGCACGGAATCCGCGGACGCCACGGATCCACCGGGAGGCATGGATTCCGCGGGGGCCGCGGACTCGGCGGGGGGCATGGATGCGGCGGGGTGCTTGGTCATGCGTCGATCCTCGCGGTGGCGTCCGGCGGCCGCGAGTGCTAGGAATCGCATATGCCGCAACGATCCTTTCACACCCCGCCCGAGCCCGGACGGACCGGCCGGCCGCACCGGATCGTCCTCGTCGTCGACGAGAACTCCAACCCGTTCGAGATGAGCTGCGCCATCGAGATCTTCGGCCTCGACCGGCCCGAGCTGGGACGACGGCTCTACGACCTGCGGCTCTGCGCGGCCGACAGCCGTACCCGGATGAGGGACGGGTTCTTCACCCTGACCGGGGTCGACGGCCTCGCGGCGGCCGACGAGGCGGACACCCTGATCGTGCCGAACCGCCCGGACACCGACCGGCCCCGCTCCGCCGAGGTCCTCGACGTGGTGCGCCGGGCCCATGCCCGCGGCGCCCGGCTGCTCGGGTTCTGCTCCGGCGCGTTCACCCTGGCCGAGGCCGGGATCCTGGACGGGCGGCGGGCGGCCTGCCACTGGATGTGGGCCGACTCCTTCCGCGCCCGCTTCCCGCGGGTGCTGCTGCAGCCGGACGTGCTGTTCGTCGACGACGGGGAGATCCTCACCGCCTCCGGCAGCGCCTCCGCCCTGGACCTGGGCCTGCACGTGGTACGCCGCGACCACGGCGCCGAGATCGCCAACGCGGTGTCCCGGCGCCTGGTCTTCGCCGCGCACCGGGACGGCGGCCAGCGCCAGTTCGTGGAACGCCCGGTGCCGCAGGTACCCGACACGTCCCTCAGCCCGCTGCTGGCCTGGGCGCAGGGACGGCTCGGCGAGCCCCTCACCGTCACGGACCTCGCGGCCCGCGCCGCCGTGTCCCCGGCCACCCTGCACCGCCGCTTCCAGGCGCAACTGGGCACCACGCCGCTGGCCTGGCTGACCGGTGAGCGCGTCGCCCTGGCCTGCCGCCTGATCGAACGCGGCGAGGAACGCCTCGACGCGGTCGCCCGTGAGAGCGGCCTGGGCACCGCCGCGAACCTCCGCGCCCGGCTGCGCCGGGAGACCGGGCTCAGCCCGTCGGCCTACCGGCGGCGTTTCGGAGCGGCCGCCGGGGAATCCGTCGTGACATGAGACTCCAGGTACGCGAACGGCTCCTCGGCTTCGGCGACGACTACTGGATCGAGGACGACCGCGGAAGCAAGGTGTTCCTCGTCGACGGCAAGGCCATGCGGCTGCGGGACACCTTCGAGCTGAAGGACACCCGGGGACGGGTACTGATCGACATCCGGCAGAAGGTGCTCGCCCTGCGCGACACGATGGTGATCGAGCGGGACGGCGAGCCGCTCGCGACGATCCGGCGCAAGCGGCTGTCGCTGCTGCGCAACCACTACCGGGTGTCCCTGGCGGACGGCACGACCGAACTCGACGTGAGCGGCCGGATCGCCGACCGGGAGTTCGTCGTGGAGTACGACGGCGAACTGCTCGCCGTCGTCTCCCGCAGATGGCTCCACATCCGCGACACCTACGGCGTGGACGTCGTCCGCGAAGACGCCGACCCGGCCCTCCTCGTCGCCGTGGCCGTCTGCACCATCCACCTCTCGGAGAAGGCCCGGGACTGACCCCGCAGGCAACCGGACCGCGGGACACCGCACCCTCGCACAAACCCCGAGGAGCGTGCCGGGGCGCGGCAGGCCACAGCGGCACGGCACCCGCCCCGGAGCCCGGCCCACCCCGTCACAGGGTGCGCGGAACCGTGCGGCAACGACGACGCCCCCGGGAAGGCCGTGCTCACGGGGCCGGCGGCAGCACCCCCAGCACCCCCAGCACCCGGTCCTTCAGCGCGGGGAACTGCTCCCGGGTCCGTCCGACCCGCGCGGGGTCGACCTCCACGGCGAGGACCTCCTCGCCGGGCCCCGCCTCGCCGAGCACCTCCCCCCACGGATCCACCACGATCGAGTGACCCGCCTGGGGAACCCCCGCATGCACCCCGGCCGTTCCACACGCAAGGACGTACGCCTGGTTCTCGACCGCCCGGGCCTGAGCCAGCAGCGTCCAGTGGGCCCGCCGCCGCTCGGGCCACCCCGCCGGGACCACCAGCATCTCGGCACCCGCATCGACAAGCCCACGGAAGAGTTCGGGGAAACGGAGGTCGTAGCAGGTAGCCAGCCCCAGCGTGGTGCGCGGCAGACGCACCGTCACCAGCTCACTGCCCGCGCTCATCAGCACAGCCTCACCCTGGTCGAAGCCGAACCGGTGGATCTTGCGGTACGCGGCCGCGAGCTCACCGGCGGGGGAGAGGACGAGGGACGTGTTGTACAGCGGCCCGTCGGGGTCCCGTTCGGGCACCGACCCCGCGTGCAGCCAGACACCCGCGTCGCTCGCCGCCTTCGCCATGACCTCGTACGTCGGCCCCTCCAGGGGCTCCGCCTCACGCCCGAAGTCCTCGTAGGCGAACGCGCCCGTGGTCCACAGCTCGGGCAGCACCACCAGGTCCGCCGAACCGGCCTGCTCCCGCACCATGGCCGCGGCCCGCTCCCTGCGGGAAGCGACCGATTCGCCCTCGTCTACGGCAATCTGAAGAAGGGAAACGCGCACAGTACCACCGTCCTGGCCGTCGAACCGTCCCCCCGGGGGCCTACGATCGTCACACGAAAGCACTGCCGGGGTGCCTCGGAGCAGCGTAACTTGGGGGTCTCCCCGGTTCGAGCGAAGGCGAGAGCCGAAAAGAGTCCCAGACGCCCGCCGACAGCCGCCACCTCCCACTGGCAACCGCCACCACCTGCCCGTGCACCGACCGCCGAGGGGTCCGTTCCGTGAGTCTCCATCCCGCCCTCCAGCCCTATGCCGACGCCTGGACCCACTCCATCGACGCGATATCCGAGCTTGTGCAGGGACTGGTGGAGGCGGACTGGAACCGGCGCACCCCCTGCCCGGGATGGTCCGTGCGCGACGTCGTGTCCCATGTCATCGGCCTGGACTGCGAGATGCTCGGCGACCCGCGGCCCATCCACACCCTGCCGCGCGACCTGTTCCACGTCACCAACGACCACCAGCGCTACATGGAGATGCAGGTCGACGTCCGCCGACACCACACCGCCCCGGAGATGACCTCCGAGCTGGAGTACACGGTCATCCGCCGCAACCGCCAGCTGCGCAACGAGTCCCGCGACCCCGGCGCCACGGTGCGCGGCCCGCTCGGTGCGGAGCTGACGCTGGAGGAGTCCATGCGCGGCCACGCCTTCCAGGCGTGGGTGCACGAGCAGGACCTGCGCACCGCCCTCGGCCGGCCCGGCAACCTCGACTCCCCCGGCGCGCACGTCGCCCGTGACGTGCTGCTGGACGCCCTCCCGGAGGTGATCGCGGGCCGGGCGCAGGCTCCGCGCAGCTCGGCCGTCGTCTTCGACGTGCAGGGGCCCGTCGAGTTCCTGCGCACCGTCCGGGTGGACATCCAGGGCCGGGGCACCCTGGAGACCGCCCCCGCCCTCGGCCCCGCCGCCTCCTTCACCCTCGACTGGGAGACCTACGTCCGCCTCGCCTGCGGGCGGGTCGCCCCGGAGGCCGTGGCCGACCGGGTGAAGGCGGAGGGCGACCCGGAGCTGACGGCGACGATCCTGAGGAACTTCACGGTCACCCCGTAGCGGCCCCTCGCACAGCCCGCCGCGACCGGGCCCGCACGGCCCGCCCCTCCGGGCCGCCGGAACAACCGGCACGGGCAGGCACTGCCGCGGTGCGGCGAGCGTGCGTGCCGGGCGGCGTCACCACGGGGCACACGTCGCCTGCCACGGCACTAGGTGACTGGTGTTAATCGTGTGAGCTCGCGTCGGTTCTTCAACGTGTGCCAGGCTGCTTGGTGTTGGTCGCTGGGTGTGGGGAGAGGTTGAGCGATGGCAGTGGGCCGGACCCCGATGCAGCCGGGGTTGCTCTCCTCCACGGCGGGTTTCTGCGAGGGTCGGCTGGCGCCGAACTCGATCTACGCGGTGCTGCACCGCGAGTGCCGGGCGTTGTTCCCCGATGAGATGTTCGCCGATCTGTTCGCCGAGGACGGCCGCAGGTCGGTGCCGCCGGTGATCGTGGCGGTCGTGATGGTCCTGCAGCGCCTGGAAGGCTTGTCCGACCGTGAAGCGGTCGAGCGGTTCGCATTCGATGTCCGCTGGAAGTACGCCGCCGGCGGGCTGGACTTCGATCATCCCGGGTTCGTGCACACCGTCTTGGTGGACATGCGCGCGCGGCTGGCCGCGTCCGCCCGCCCGGACCGGATCTTCGAGCGGACGGTGGACGTGGCCGCCCAGGCCGGGCTGGTGGGTCGTCGGCGGGTGCTGGACTCGGCTCCGGTCTATGACGCCGTGGCCACGCAGGACACCATCACGCTGATCCGCTCGGCCGTCCGCGGCCTGCTGCGGGCGGCCGATCACGGGCTGCGGGCCGAGCTGCGGGCGCAACTGACCAGCGGCGATGCCTACACCGACACGGCCAAGCCGGTCATCGACTGGACGGACGCCGGTGAGCGGGAGGCGCTGATCGATTCGCGGGCCCGGGACGGGTACGCGCTCTTGGCCGTGCTGGAGGGCCGGGTGCTGGAGCCGGAGGCGGACCAGGCCGCGCGCCTGCTGGCCACCGTGCTCGGCCAGGACCTGGACCAGGACGGTGACGGAGTGTTCCGGATTGCCCGGAAGGTGGCCACGGACCGGGTCATCTCCACGGTCGATCCCGAGGCCCGGCACGGGCACAAAACCGTCAACCGGTCCTTCGACGGCTACAAGGGGCACGTGGCCGAAGACCCCGACAGCGAGGTCATCACCGCAACCGCAGTCACTGCGGGCAACGCCGGCGACGCCGAGCCCGCCGCCGAGCTGCTGGCCGACGTCCTGAACGCGCCCGCCCCGAACGAAGGGGCCGCGGGTGAGCGGGCCGAGGTCTACGGCGACGCCGCCTACGGGACCGGACCGCTGCTGGCCGAGCTGGACGGGGCCGGCGTCGAGGTGATGGTCAAAGTGCAGGCCGCCAACGCGCCCGGCGGACGGTTCTCCAAGGACGCCTTCACCGTCGACCTGGGGGCGGGGCAGGTCACCTGCCCGAACCAGGTGACCGTCCCCATCCGCCCGAAGTCCGACGGCCGTGGGGCGGCCTGCTTCAAGGCCGCCTGCGCCGCCTGCCCGCTCGCGGCCCAGTGCACGACCGCCAGGGACGGACGCGTCATCACCATCGGCCCGCACGAGGAACACCTGGCACGCGGCCGGGCACGCAGCGCCGACCCGGCCTGGCTGGCTACCTACCGGGCCACCCGGCCCAAGGTCGAACGCAAGATCGCCCACCTCATGCGGCGGCGACACGGCGGACGCCGGGCCCGGGTGCGGGGGCGGGCCAAGGTCGCCGCCGACTTCTCCCTGCTGGCCGCCGCCGCCAACATCGCGCGGCTCGGCGTGCTCGGAATCATGTCCACAGCCGCTGGAAACTGGGCCATCGCCACCGGCTGACCGGCCAGCAAGGCCCAGGGCACACACGAACGACCGCACCCGGACGCACCAAACCCTCAACAGCCTCAAGACCAGGCCACGGGCCGCCCGGAGCACCGCCCCGGCGACACGCCCCTGACGCCCCAGTGACGACACCGCACGCCCAGGAAGCCCCGCTTAACACCAGCTACCTAGGGCGTGTTTCGAAAGTAGCGTCGTCTGCCCGAAGGGCAGGCCTGGCGGCGTCTGGTGCGTGCGATCGCAAGGCGGAGGGTCGCCCCGATACTGGATGTATCGGGGCGAGCCCGACAACGCGGCGAGCGTGCGTGCCAGACGCCGCCAGGCAGGCGGGACTTTCGAAACACGCCCTAGACCGGCACGTGGACCGAGGACACGCGGCTGGCCACCAGGCGTTCCCGTTCGCGGCGGGCCGCACGCCGCCGCAGACGCAGGATCTGCCCGGCCCCCAGCGCCTGCAGGACGAACACGACCGAGAAGGCGGCCCGGTAGTCGCCTCCGGTCGCGTCCAGCAGCAGCCCCACCGCGAACAGGGTCGTCATGGAGGCGACGAAGCCGCCCATGTTGGTGATGCCGGACGCGGTGCCCTGCCGCTCGGGCGGATTCGCCGGCCGCGCGAAGTCGAAGCCGATCATCGACGCCGGCCCGCACGCCCCCAGCACCGCGCACAGCACGACCAGCAGCCACAGCGGAGCCCGGTCCCCCGGCCAGTACAGGGTGACCGCCCACAGCAGGGCCGTCGCCCCCACGGTCCCCAGCGCCAGCGGCAGCCGCGCGCCGTGGTGCCGGGCGACGGTCTGGCCGTAGACGAGACCCACGGCCATGTTGGAGAGGACGACCAGCGTCAGCAGCGAGCCCGCGGAGGCGGGGGTGAGGCCCTGCGCCTCGACCAGGAACGGCAGCCCCCACAGCAGCAGGAACACCATCGCCGGGAACTGCGTGGTGAAATGCACCCACAGCCCCAGCCGCGTCCCCGGCTCCCGCCACGACGCGGCGATCTGGCGGCGCACGTACGCGGCCCCCCGGTGCGGCACGGGCTCCGGCTCATGGCCCTCGGGGTGGTCCCGGAGGAACAGCAGCAACAGCACCAGCACCAGCACGCCGGCCAGCGCGCTGCCGGCGAACGCGGACGTCCAGCCGAGCCGGTGCAGCAGCCGGGCCAGCAGCAGCGTCGACACCAGGTTGCCGGCCATGCCCACCAGCCCGGCGAGCTGCGCGATCAGCGGGCCGCGCCGGGCGGGGAACCAGCGCGAGCCGAGCCGCAGCACACTGATGAAGGTCATCGCGTCGCCGCAGCCGAGCAGCGCGCGCGAGGCGAGCGCCGAACCGTAGGTCGGGGAGAGAGCGAACCCCAGCTGCCCGGCGGTGAACAGCACCACCCCCAGAGCGAGCACCTTCTTCGTGCCGAGCCGGTCCACGAGCAGGCCCACGGGTATCTGCATGCCCGCGTACACCAGCAGTTGCAGGATGGAGAACGTCGACAGGGCCGAGGCGTTCACGCCGAAGCGGTCCGCCGCGTCGAGCCCGGCGACGCCCAGCGACGTGCGGAAGATGACGGCGACGAAGTAGACGCAGACGCCGATGCCCCACACGGCGACGGCGCGCCGGCCGCCGGGGGGATCGCCCGGCAGGCCGGGTGCGGTCGCGCTCACCGCACCTCCCCGCGGGCCAGATGCGAGAACCAGCCCACGTGCCGGTGGACGCGCGCGACCGCCGTCTCGGCGTCCCCGGCCCGCAGCGCGTCGAGGATCTCCCGGTGCTCGGTGATGTTCTTGGCGATGCGGTCGGGATGGGAGTGCATGACCGCCACCCCCATACGGAGCTGGCGGTCCCGGAGTTGGTCGTAGAGGCGGGAGAGGATCTCGTTGCCGCCGCTGCGGACGATCTCGGCGTGGAAGCAGCGGTCGGTGACGGCGGCGGCGGCCAGGTCGCCGGCGGCGGCCTGCCGCTCCTGCCGCTCCAGCAGTGCCTCCAGCCGTTCGACCAGCCCGGGGGGCGCGGGGACCGCCTTGCGTGCGGCGTGCTCCTCGACGAGCAGCCGGGTCTCGACCACGTCCGCGATCTCCTGCGCCGAGACGGGCAGGACCAGGGCCCCCTTCTTCGGGTAGAGCCTGATCAGCCCCTCGACCTCCAGTCGCAGCAGCGCCTCGCGGACCGGAGTGCGGGAGACGCCCACGGCGGAGGCGAGTTCACCCTCGGTGAGGAGGGTGCCGCCCTCGTAGCGGCGGTCGAGCACACCCTGCTTGACGTGGCTGTAGACGCGTTCGGCGGCGGGGGGATGCTTCACGGCCAAGGACATGCCGACAGGATAGATACAACACGTACGCATCGAGCGCCCGGTCCACGATGCGGACGGCGGCCAGAACGCCGTGCCTCGGACGGCGGCAGGCCCCTCTTCCCCGGCACCGGCCGGGGGCGGCCCCGGACGGCACGTCGCCCCCGCGCGGGGGCGACGCGATCCGGTGCGCAACCTTCCGCCCCGGTGGTGAGTCTCACCCGTGCAGCCCTGTCGACCCCTCTCCACGCGGCCGCACCCAAAGGGACTTCACCTAACCATTCGGGGTAATCCTCTTGATGAGCAGCATTTCTGGCGCCCGGATCCGCCGGGCCGTCACCGTCGGCCTCACCGCCGGCGCCGTGATCACCGCCGGCGCGGTCGTCGCCGCCCCCGCGCAGGCGGCCGCCGCGCCGGCCATCGCCGCCAAGGGCGGCTACGTCAGCGACGCGAAGGGCGCGACGCTCTACGCCAAGTCCGCCGACACCCGGCGCGCCACCGGCTCCACCACCAAGATCATGACGGCCAGGGTGGTGCTGTCGCAGCCGCGCCTCGACCTGAACGCCAAGGTCACCGTCCAGAAGGCGTACAGCGACTACATAGTCTCCAAGAACGCCTCCTCGGCCCGGCTGATCGTCGGCGACAAGGTCACCGTGCGCCAGCTGCTGTACGGGCTGATGCTGCCGTCCGGGTGCGACGCGGCGTACGCGCTGGCCGACAAGTTCGGCACCGGCAGCACGCGGGCCGCCCGGGTGAAGTCGTTCATCGGCAAGATGAACACCACGGCGAAGAACCTGGGCCTGAAGAACACCCACTTCGATTCGTTCGACGGCATCAGCAACGGCGCCAACTACTCCACGCCGCGCGACCTGACCAAGCTCGCCCGCAGCGCGATGTCGAGCAGCACCTTCCGCGCGGTCGTCAAGACCCGCAAGTACACGGCGAAGACGGTGACCCGGACCGGCGGGGTGCGGACCATGCCCACCTGGACCAACACCAACCCGCTGCTCGGCTCCTACGCGGGCGCGACCGGTGTGAAGACGGGCTCGGGCAAGGTGGCCGGCTACTGCCTCGTGTTCGCCGCGACCCGCAACGGCAGGACGGTCTACGGCACCGTGCTGTCCTCGACCAGCGCCACCACCCGCAAGTCGGACGCGACGAAGCTGCTCAACCACGGTTTCGCCCGCCTCGGCTGACCCCGCGGCCCGGCACGGCGAGGACCTGGCCGGGCGGCGCCACGCGGGCCGGCGCACCCGGCGCCGGGGCACGACGAAGGGGCCCCGACGGGCGGCGGGGCCCCTTCGTCAGGTGTGCTGCCGGTTCACGCCCAGGTGATCAGGCGCTTGGGCTGCTCCAGGATCGCCGCGATGTCCGCGAGGACCTTCGAGCCGAGCTCGCCGTCGACCAGGCGGTGGTCGAAGGACAGCGCGAGGGTGGTCACCTGACGCGGCTTCACCTTGCCCTTGTGCACCCACGGCTGGAGCTTGATCGCGCCGACCGCGAGGATCGCCGACTCGCCCGGGTTGAGGATGGGGGTGCCGGTGTCGACGCCGAAGACGCCGACGTTGGTGATGGTCACCGTGCCCTGCTGCATCGCCGCGGGCGAGGTCCTGCCCTCGCGCGCGGTGGACACCAGCTCGCCGAGGGCCTCGGCCAGCTGCGGCAGCGTCTTGTCCTGCGCGTCCTTGACGTTCGGCACGATCAGGCCGCGCGGGGTGGCCGCGGCGATGCCCAGGTTGACGTAGTGCTTGAGCACGATCTCCTGGTTCGCCTCGTCCCAGGAGGCGTTGACCTCCGGGTTGCGCTTGATGGCGACCAGCAGGGCCTTGGCGATCAGCAGGAGCGGGTTGACCCGCAGGCCCTGCATGTCCTTGTCCTGCTTCAGCTCCTCGACGAGCTTCATGGTGCGGGTGACGTCGACCGTGACGAACTCGGTGACGTGCGGCGCGGTGAACGCCGAGCCGACCATCGCCGCCGCCGTCGCCTTGCGCACGCCCTTGACGGGGACACGGGTCTCCCGGGCGGTGCCCTCGGCCGCCGGGGCGGTCCCGGCGGCCGCCGGGACGGCCTCGGGGGCCGGGCCGGCCGGCTGCGCCGCGGGGGCCGCCGCGGCGTGGACGTCCTCGCGGGTGATGATGCCGTCCGGGCCGGTCGGGGTGACCGTGGCCAGGTCGACGCCGAGGTCCTTGGCGAGCTTGCGCACCGGCGGCTTGGCCAGCGGCCGCTCCGGCGCCGGGGCGGCCGGAGCCGCGGGCGCCGGAGCCGCGGGGGCCCGGCCGTTCAGCTCGCCCTGGACGGCCTGGACGGCCTGGACGGCCTGTGCGGGCGCCGCCGGGGAGGCCACCTCGGGGCCCTTGCGCGGGCGCCGCCTGGTCGAGCTGGCGGCCACGCCGTACCCGACGAGGACCGGCTGGCGGGCCTGCGGCCGGGACTCGTCCTGCTGCGGCTCCTGTTGCGGCTCCTGCTGCGGCTGCTGCTGCGGGGCCGGCCGGGCGGCGGCCGGGGCGGGCTCCGCGGGCGCGGCCCCGCCGGAGACGTCCACCGCGATGATGGCCGTGCCCACGTCGACCGTGGTGCCCTCGGTGAAGTGCAGCGCACGCACCACACCGTCGTAGGGGATGGGCAGTTCGACGGCCGCCTTGGCGGTCTCGACCTCGCACACCACCTGTCCGTCGGTGACGGTGTCACCGGGCTGGACGTACCACTTGAGGATCTCGGCCTCGGTGAGTCCCTCGCCCACGTCGGGCATCTTGAACTCGCGTACGGACGCGTCAGTCATCGTCGTCACGCCCCTCTCCTCAGTACGCCAGGGCGCGGTCGACGGCGTCGAGCACCCGGTCCAGGCCCGGCAGGTACTCCTCCTCGAGGCGGGCCGGCGGGTACGGGGCGTGGTAGCCGCCGACCCGGAGCACCGGGGCCTCCAGGTGGTAGAAGCAGCGCTCGGTGATCCGGGCGGCGATCTCGGCGCCCGAGCCGAAGAACACCGGGGCCTCGTGCACCACGACCAGGCGGCGGGTCTTCTCCACCGAGGCCTGGACGGCGTCGAAGTCGAGCGGGGAGACCGAGCGCAGGTCCAGGACCTCCAGCGACTTGCCCTCCTCGGCGGCCGCGGCGGCGACCTCCAGGCAGGTCTTGACCATCGGGCCGTAGGCGGCGAGCGTCAGGTCGGTGCCCTCACGCACGACGTGCGCCCGGTGCAGCGGGCCGGGGATGGCCTCGGTGTCGACCTCGGCCTTGTCCCAGTAGCGCCGCTTCGGCTCGAAGAAGATCACCGGGTCGTCGCTCTGGATGGCCTGCTGCATCATCCAGTACGCGTCGGAGGCGTTCGACGGGGAGACCACCTTCAGGCCCGCCACGTGCGCGAACAGCGACTCGGGGGACTCCGAGTGGTGCTCGACGGCGCCGATGCCGCCGCCGTAGGGGATGCGGATGACGACCGGCAGCCTGACGGTGCCGAGCGAGCGGGCGTGCATCTTCGCGAGCTGCGTGACGATCTGGTCGTACGCCGGGAAGACGAAGCCGTCGAACTGGATCTCCACCACCGGGCGGTAGCCGCGCAGGGCGAGCCCGATGGCGGTGCCGACGATGCCGGACTCGGCGAGCGGGGTGTCGATGACCCGCTCCTCACCGAAGTCCTTCTGCAGTCCGTCGGTCACCCGGAACACGCCGCCGAGCTTGCCGACGTCCTCACCCATGACGAGGACCTTGGGGTCGGCCTCCAGGGCGCGGCGCAGCGACTCGTTGAGCGCCTTGGCCAGGGCCATCTTCTCCGCTGCCATGTCAGACCCCCTCCACGTCCGCGAACGACGCCTGGTAGGCGGCGAACTGGGCGCGCTCCTCGTCGACGAGCGCGTGCCCGTCCGCGTACACGTTCTCGAAGATGGCGAAGTGGTCCGGGTCCGGCATGGCGCGGACCGCCTCGCGCACTCGCTTGCCCAACGTCTCGCTCTCGGCTTCGAGTTCCGCGAAGAATCCCTCGTCCGCGTGGTTCTCGGCCTCGAGGAACCGGCGCAGGCGCAGGATGGGGTCCTTGGCCTCCCAGGCCTGGCGCTCGTCGTCGTGGCGGTAGCGGGTGGGGTCGTCGGAGGTGGTGTGGGCGCCCATGCGGTACGTCCACGCCTCGATCAGGGCCGGTCCCTCACCGCGCCGGGCGCGCTCCAGGGCCCATCGGGTGACGGCGAGCGTGGCCAGCACGTCGTTCCCGTCGACGCGGACGCCGGGGAAGCCGAAGCCCTGGGCGCGCTGGTACAGCGGCACACGGGTCTGCTTCTCGTTGGACTCGGAGATCGCCCACTGGTTGTTCTGGCAGAAGAACACGACCGGGGCGTTGTAGACGGCGGCGAAGTTGAACGCCTCGCTGACGTCGCCCTGGCTGGAGGCGCCGTCGCCGAAGTAGGCGATGACCCCGGAGTCCGCGCCGTCCTTGGCGATGCCCATGGCGTAGCCGGTGGCGTGCAGGGTCTGGGAGCCGATGACGATCGTGTAGAGCTGGAAGTTGTTGCTGTTGGGGTCCCAGCCGCCGTTGTTCACGCCGCGGAACATGCCCAGCAGGTTGGCCGGGTCGACGCCGCGGCACCAGGCGACGCCGTGCTCGCGGTACGTCGGGAAGACGTAGTCGTCCTCGCGGGTGGCGCGGCCGGAGCCGATCTGGGCGGCCTCCTGGCCGAGCAGCGACGCCCACAGGCCCAGCTCGCCCTGGCGCTGCAGGGAGGTCGCCTCGGCGTCGAAGCGCCGGGTGAGAACCATGTCGCGGTAGAGGCCGCGGAGCTCCTCGGGGGTGATGCCGGCGACGTACGCGTCGTAGTCGGCGTTCTTGACGCGCTCGCCCTCGGGTGTCAGCAGCTGCACGAGCCCGGGCTCGGTGCTCTTCCTGCCGCCCGCGCGGGTGGCCCGCTTGGTGCCGGTGCTGCCGGCCTTGCTTCCGGCGCCGCCTCGCGGCTTGCGCGCGGCCGTGCTCTCCACGCTCACGTGTGCTCCTCCGTCGGTCCGGCTGCCCGGGTTCGCCGGGTGCCTGGGGTCCCCCTGGCTCCGGTTCAGGTGCCTGGGGGGCGGCTCACCTGCGTTCTCCGCGGACGCACGGGGTGGGTGCGGCGCGGGCGGGGACAGGCGTGACAGGTGCCCCGGCGAGCACCCTGCACAAGGCACGTTACCCAGTGCTTCACATTTCTGTGAAACCCCTCCTGACCTGCGATTTTGATTGGATTTCCAAGTAAATCGCGAAGGCCGGGAAACATCTCCTGGTCACAGCCTTGCAGGGGGCCGGAACAACGGCACGTTATCCCGGTGACCCAGGTTGCGGGAAGAGTCCTTCCGAAGCGGGGCCACCTGGGCCGTGTGACACTGACCCTGTGCGCGAAGACGGAAAAATCCGGGTATTCCTTCTGGATGACCATGAGGTCGTCCGGCGGGGGGTGAGCGAGCTCCTCTCGGGGGAGGACGACATCGAGGTGGTGGGCGAGGCGGGCACGGCCGCCGAGGCGCTGGTGCGCATCCCGGCCGCCCGGCCCGACGTGGCGGTCCTGGACGTACGGCTGCCGGACGGCAGCGGCGTGGAGGTCTGCCGCGAGGTCCGCTCGGCGGAGGAGGGCGTCCGGTGCCTGATGCTGACCTCGTACGCGGACGACGAGGCCCTCTTCGACGCGATCATGGCCGGGGCGTCCGGATACGCGCTCAAGGCCATCCGGGGCGAGGAGCTGCTGACCGCCGTCCGCGACGTGGCCGCCGGGAGGTCCCTGCTGGACCCGGCGGCGACCGCGCGCGTGCTGGAGCGGCTGCGCGCCGGAGGCGGCCGCGGGGCGGACCGGCTGGCGGGTCTGACCGAGCAGGAGCGCCGCATCCTCGAACTGATCGGGGAAGGCCTCACCAACCGGCAGATCGGTGCGCGGCTGCACCTCGCGGAGAAAACGATCAAGAACTACGTCTCCAGCCTGCTGTCCAAACTGGGGATGCAGCGACGCGCGCAGGCCGCCGCATATGTGGCGCGGATGCAGGCGGGAACGACCGGAACGACCGGAACGACGGGAACGACGGGAACGAATTGAACCAACCAGTCGGTCATCAATTGACTGAACCAACCGGTCAGTAATCGACAATCCCTCTGCATGGCCGTTCCGCCGGTTCCCGGTGCCCCGCGCACCGCGCCGCGAAGGTGTGCCGCCTGCCGCGGAACGCGTTGCCGGATCAGAGATCAGACCTGCCCGTGCCGGATCAGACCTGCTCCGTGTCTCGGACCTTCACTGTGTCTCGGACCTGCCTCGTGTTTCGGGCCTTCCCCGTGTTTCGGGCCTTCCCCGTGCTTCGGGCCTTCCCCGTGCTTCGGGTTCGCCCGCAGCTCATGCGCGCGGCCGGGCGGGCGCCGCTGCTCCGCCCGGGGGACATCCGAGTGAGACGAGTGAGAGCGGGGCCTTCGGCTGGGCGGGCGAGTCCGTGCGGGACCGCACGCGCGCGTGGCCCCCGTACGGCGAGCGAGCCGGCCGAGCTCCGGCGGCGGGCCGTCAGCAGGCCGGGCCGGGAGACGGCCGGAAGACAGCCGGGCCGGGAGACGGCCGGAAGACAGCCGGGCCGGAAGACAGCCGGGAGACGGCCGGAGCAGCGGAGAGGGCGCGAGACACCGGCGGAGAGGGCGCAAGACGCCAGGGCCGGGAGGGGCCGTCGGCCGCCTCAGCCGCCCGTGGTGCCCGCGCCGGCGGCACCCCCACCGCCGCCGGCACCACCGCCGGCGCCGCCACCGGTCTCGGTCGGCGCGGGAGGCGTCGGCTCGGTGTCCGTGGGCTCGGTGTCCGTAGGCTCCGTGTCGGTGGGCTCGGTGTCCGTCGGCTCGGTGTCGGTGGGCTCGGTGCTCGGCGATTCCGTCGGAGTGCTGGACGGCGTCCACGTCGGCGTCGGGTCCGGGGTCCAGCCCCAGCCGCCGCCACCGTTGTCGTCGGTGCGCTCGTCCGTGGGCTGCTCCTCGGTCGGCTCGTCGGTCGGCTCGTCGGTCGCCGTCTCCTCCTCGGTGCTCTGCGACACCGTCGGGGTCGGCGAGGTCCCGGTCCCGGCTCCGCCGCCGTCGCCCTTCTGCAGCGCCAGCGCGACCCCGGCCGCGATCGCGATCACCGCGAGGACGGCCAGGATCCACAGCTTGCCGCGGCCGCTCCCCCGGTTGCCGTTGCCCTCGAAACCGCCGTCGTCGCCGTGGCCGTAGGGCGGCAGGATCGGCTGGGCGATCTGCGTGGTGCCCGAGGCGTCCGTCGCGTGCGGCATGACGGTCGTGCCGGCCATGCCCATCGCCGCGGTGGGCCCGCTCTCGTGCAGCATCACGGGCCCGGTGTTCCAGGTGCCGGTGTGGCCACCCTGGTCGTAGAGCATCTGCAGCGCGTACTGCACCAGACCGCGCATCTCCTCGGCGGTCTGGAAACGGTCGTCGGGGTCCTTGGCGAGCGCGCGCATCGCCAGGCCGTCCAGCTCCGGCGGCGAGGCGTCGGAGACCTCGGACGGCGGCACCGGGATGTCCTGCACATGCTGGTAGACCACCGCCAGCGGGGTCTCGCCGACGAACGGCGGGCGCAGCGCGAGGAGTTCGTAGAGCAGGCAGCCGGTCGCGTAGAGGTCGGAGCGGTGGTCGACGGCCTTGCCGAGGGCCTGCTCCGGGGACAGGTACTGCGGCGTGCCCATGACCATGCCGGTCTGCGTCATGGTCGTCGACGCGCCGTGCAGGGCGCGCGCGATGCCGAAGTCCATCACCTTGACGGCACCGTTGTGGGTGATGATGACGTTCGCGGGCTTGATGTCGCGGTGCACGATGCCGTGCTGGTGCGAGTAGGCGAGCGCCTCCAGCACCCCCGAGACGATGATCAGCGCCTGTTCGGGGCCGGGCGCCTCGGCGTTGAGCAGCAGATCGCGGATGGTGCGGCCCTCGACCAGCTCCATCACGATGTACGGCACCGACTGGCCGCCGATCCGGTCCTCGCCGGAGTCGTACACGGCGACGATCGCATGGTGGTTGAGCCCGGCGACGGACTGCGCCTCACGGGTGAAGCGGGCCTTGGAGACGGGGTCCTCGGCGAGGTCGGCGCGGAGCAGTTTGACGGCGACGGTGCGGCCGAGCCGCACGTCCTCGGCGGCGAACACCTCCGCCATGCCGCCCCGGCCGAGCCTGCGGGTCAGCCGGTACCGGCCGTCCCCGACGAGCCCTCCGTTGCCCCAGGCGTCCGGCGCGTCCGACATGCCGCCGCCAGTCGCCTCGGGGTCGGACGGGCCCTGGGCGCGCTGCTGCTGTGCCATCAGTCCTCGCCGTCGTTTCTGCCCGCGGTGCGCGCGGTGTTGTCACGGTCTCCGTCGGCCACGCTACAGCCTCCGCGCGGGCCGGCAGCCCGGGACGGCGCCGTCGCGGGCAGGAGACCGACCGGCCATGAAACCGTGGTTTCCGGCCGTGGCGCAAATCCTGTGAGCCGCCCGTACGGCCGCTGTCACGCTTCCGCGACGGTTCTTTCGCGTACGGTCACGGAACGGGCACCGCGCTTGACGTGTCGGTGCCCTGGGGCAGACTTGGCCGGGATCAACTCATTTCGATCACGGGGAGCACAGCAGCCGCGGGCCGCCGAGCCGCCGCTGCCGGCGCCGATGGGGGACGCTAGACGATGAGCCAGGACGGCGCACAGGACCGCTACACGGCACGCGCGGTGGCCGGCGGCCGCTACCAGCTGCGTGATCTGCTCGGCCAGGGCGGCATGGCCGCGGTGCACCTCGCCTACGACAGTGTCCTGGACCGCCAGGTGGCGATCAAGACGCTGCACACCGAACTGGGCCGCGAGGCCGCGTTCCGCGAGCGGTTCCGCCGCGAGGCGCAGGCCGTGGCCAAGCTCACCCACACCAACATCGTCTCCGTCTTCGACACCGGCGAGGACGACGTGGACGGCATGACGACGCCGTACATCGTCATGGAGTACGTCGAGGGCCGCCCACTGGGCTCCGTACTCGCCGAGGACGTGCGGCAGCACGGGGCGATGCCCGCCGACAAGGCGCTGAAGGTGACCGCGGACGTGCTGGCCGCGCTGGAGATCAGCCACGAGATGGGGCTGGTCCACCGCGACATCAAGCCCGGCAACGTGATGGTGACCAGGCGCGGCGTGGTCAAGGTGATGGACTTCGGCATCGCGCGCGCCATGCAGTCGGGCGTCACCTCCATGACGCAGACCGGCATGGTCGTGGGCACCCCGCAGTACCTGTCCCCGGAGCAGGCCCTCGGCCGCGGCGTGGACGCCCGCTCCGACCTGTACTCGGTCGGCATCATGCTGTTCCAACTGGTCACCGGGCGGTTGCCGTTCGACGCGGACGCGCCGCTGGCCATCGTCTACGCGCATGTGCAGGAGGAGCCGGTGGCGGCCTCCTCCGTCAACCGCGCGCTGCCGCCGGCCGTGGACGCGCTGATCGCCCGCGCGCTGCGGAAGAACCCCGGCGAACGCTTCCCGACCGCGGTCGCGATGCGCGACGAGTGCCTGCGGGTCGCCGCCTCCCTCCAGCCGGCCGCGCCGAGCATCGTGCCCGGCCCGCCGGCCGCGAGCGGGGCGGGTGTGGGCGCCTCCGTGTTCCCGCCGGTCGACCAGGCCGCCCCGGCGCCGCCCGGACCGGTGCAGACGCCGTATCAGCCGGCTCCGGCCCCGAACCCGTACAGCACCCCGGCTCCGGGGCAGAGCCCTGCTCCGGGACAGGCCCCGGCGCCGTCGGGTCCGTCCGCGCCGTCACCGGCGTACGGCTACCCGCAGCAGGGCGGCTACGGCGGGCCGTACGCCGCCGCGGGCCCCCCGGCGCACCAGCACGGGCCGGCGACGCCGCCGCCGTACGGCGTCAGCCCCCAGCAGGCGTCCGCGCCCGGCCGCGGAGGCGGCGGCAACCGCGCGGTGATCGTCGGCTCGGCCGCGGTCGCCGTGCTCGCCGTCGGCGGTCTGGTCGCGGTGCTGGCGATGAACGGCGGCGACGGCCGGAACGGCGACGCGGGCAAGGCCGGCGCGGAGAGCGCCTCGGTGTCCGCGTCCGCTTCCCCAAAGGACGGCTACCGGGCCCCGGACACCTCCCGCACCATGGACCCGACGCAGTGCACCGCGCCGTCCGAGTCCTACGACGACCCGGACAAGGTGGTGCTGCCCGACTTCCGGTTCAAGGACATCACCTCGGTGCGGTCCTGCCTCCAGGCCGCGGGCTGGAAACTGACCAAGAAGGACGTCGACAACAACACGTGGGGCGACGGGACCGTCCTGGAGCAGTTCCCCGCGGCCGGCACGGACGTCGATCCCGCGGACCCCGGCGACATCCAGCTGAACGTCTCCACGGGCTACCCCGCCGGGTGAGGTGACGCCACCGGGCGGGGCCGCGGCCGCCGGGGGTCCGCCCCGGGTGCGGACCTGACGGGCAGGCCCCACGGACGGGCCCGGCCGCGCGGTGATGCGGCCGGGCCCGTCCGTGGGGCGGGCGCGGCGAGGGCGCCGTGCCGGTGCCCGGCCGCCGGGGTGCCCGGCGCCGGTCTGCGGCGGGCGCCGCGCAGTGCGCACGGTCCGGGCCGGGGACCGGTGACAGCCGGGCTCCTTCACCGGGAGACGCCGCGGTACGACGCGGGCCGACCGCGGCACCGCGGTGGCCGGTCGCGCGGTTCCCCGCGCCCCGTCGGGGGCACGCGACGGACCGCGGTGGGCCTCGACCGGCCCGCTG
The DNA here is from genome assembly GCF_058833805.1 of Streptomyces sp. B8-7. Taxonomy (NCBI): domain Bacteria; kingdom Bacillati; phylum Actinomycetota; class Actinomycetes; order Kitasatosporales; family Streptomycetaceae; genus Streptomyces; species Streptomyces sp. B8-7. The sequence goes on from NZ_JBYRRL010000004.1 coordinate 604,266, forward strand.
TGAACGGGGCGGTCCTGCGGGCACCGGCGGTGCGGTCCCAGCGGTGGGTACCGGCGGTGGGTACCGGCGGTACCGGAGGTACCAGCGGTGCCGGAGGTACCAGCGGTGCCGGAGGTACCAGCGGTGCCGGAGGTACCGGCGGCCCCAGCTAGAGGTAGGGCCCGCCGGAGCGGCCGCCTGTCATGCCCTGCTCGTCGCCCTCGTGGCCCACGCCCGGCGGCAGCGCGCGGCGCATCTGCTCCAACTGGGCCCGCGCGGCCATCTGCTGGGCGAACAGCGTGGTCTGGATGCCGTGGAAGAGCCCCTCCAGCCATCCCACCAACTGCGCCTGAGCGATGCGCAGTTCCGCGTCCGACGGGGTCGTGCCGTCGGTGAACGGCAGGGAGAGGCGCTCCAGTTCCTCCACCAGTTCCGGTGCCAGGCCGTCCTCCAGCTCCTTCACCGAACTGCGGTGGATCTCCTTGAGCCGGGCCCGGCTGGCCTCGTCCAGAGGCGCCGCCCGCACCTCCTCCAGCAGCTGCTTGATCATGCTGCCGATCCGCATGACCTTGGCCGGCTGCTCGACCTGCTCCGTCACCGGGATCTCGCGGGAGTCCTCGTCTCCGTTGCCGCCGCTGAGCGCCATCCCGTCCTGGCCCACGACCAGGATCTGCGGCTTCTCCGGCGGCCTTTCGTTTCTCGGCATCTCCATGCCGCCATTCTCTCGCACCCCTACAGCTCATCATCGTGGTGCCCCCCGTGGAGGGTGATCCACCGTTTTCCCGGGCGGGGGTTCGGGGCGAGGCACCCGCCGGGCGTCCTGGCGGGCGTCCTGGCGGGCGTCCTGGCGGGCGTCCTGGCGGGGGCGTGGCGGGGGCGTGGCGCCGGGGCGGGCGGGGGCCGCCGGGCGGGACCGGCCGGGGCTCGGCGGCGACGCTCGGCTGGGCGGCGGGTCGGCAGGGTGGCGGAGTCCGACATGCCGGGGCGGGGAGCCGGTGTGAGCCTGGAGGGGTGAGTCGCTGGTCGTGGAGGGTGAGGGTGTGGGGGGTGGTGCCGGTCGCCCTGGTGGCCGGCGTGGTCGCGGTCCCCGGGGCCGCCGTCGCCGGGCCCGCCGGGCCCGGGGGACCCGGCGGCCGGGCCGGCGGGACCGCCGCGCACACCGTCGCGCCGCCCGCCCGGAACGGCCCGGGCGGGGACCCCGCCGCGTCCTCGGCCCGGCCCGCCCGGCCCGGGGTCTCCGGTCACGGCGCCACCACCGCGTCCCCGCCCGCCGCTCACGGACCGGCCTCCGCTCCTCCCACCACTCACCGGTCCGCCCCGCACGGGCCGTCCGCCGGCCCCGTCGTCGCGCCGTCCGGCGATCCGTCCCGGGCCGGGAGCCGGGCCGGGGAAGGGCGGAGGCTGCCCGGGCGGAAGGGAGACAAGGAAGACAAGGAAGACAAGGAGGACGCGGACCCCGGGACGGGAATCGAGGAGACCGGCCGGACACCCGGACGGGCGCAGCGGACACCGGACGGAGCGGTCACGCGGGAGGACACCGGCTCCGGCACGGACGAGCGGCGGACCGCGCAGGGAACGGACGGCGGCGCCGCGGTGCGGACCGAGGGGCCCGCGGGCGCCCAGGACACCCCCGGGGTCTCCCCGGACACGGGACCGGCCGGGGAGACCCCGCCGGGGGCGGCTGCAGGACGCGACCCGGACACCGTCCCGTCGGCGCCCGCCGCGGGCGAGGAGGACGGCTCCGGGGCCGCCCTGCCGCAGGCCCCCACCGCATGGCCCTCGGCGCCCCCGGCCCGGCAGGCCGCCACGCCGCCCGCGGGCGGGCGGGCCGTCGAACCGGCCGAACCCGTCCTGCAGGTGCTGCCGCTCGGCAGCGGGCTGGTGCTGATCGGCCTCGGCCTGGGCCTGGCCTTCGTCGGCCTGCGGCTGCGACGCGGATAGCCCGTACGGCCGTACGCGTACGGGCGGGCGTCCACCCCGGGCCCGGCGCACAGCGGCCCCACTGCGGCGTACGGCCCCACTCCCGCATAGGGCCCCACTCCCGCGGACGGCCCCGCGGCCGGGCGGGCACGCCGGCCGTGCGGACGCTCGGCCCACGGCCCGCGGCCCGGCCGGCCGGCCGGCCCTGACCGCGTCAGTCCGCGACCAGCAGCACCTTGCCCACGTGCCCGCTCTCCTCGACCACCCGGTGTCCCTCCGCGGCGTCCCTCATCGGCAGCTCGCGGTCGACCACGGGGCTCACGTGCCCGGCGTCGATCAGCGGCCAGACGTGTTCGCGGACGGCCGCGACGATGGTGGCCTTCTCCTCCAGCGGGCGCGCCCGCAGCGAGGTGGCGGTGACCGCGGCGCGCTTGTGGAGCAGCGCGCCGATGTTCAGCTCGCCCTTGGTGCCGCCCTGCATGCCGATGATCGCGAGGCGGCCGTTGACGGCGAGGGCCTGGATGTTGCGGTCCAGGTACGCGGCGCCCATGTTGTCGAGGATGACGTCGGCCCCGGCGCCGTCGGTGGCCTCGGCGATCTCGGCGACGAAGTCCTGCTCCCGGTAGTTGACCAGGACGTCGGCGCCCAGCGCGGCGCACCGCCGCAGCTTCTCGGCGCTGCCCGCCGTGACGGCGACCTTCGCGCCGACGGCCTTGGCGAGCTGGATCGCCATGGTGCCGATGCCGCTGGAACCGCCGTGCACGAGCAGCGTCTCGCCGGGCCGCAGGTGGGCCGTCAGGAACACGTTCGACCAGACCGTGCAGGCGACCTCGGGCAGCGCGGCCGCGCTGGTGAGGGACAGGCCCTTGGGCACGGGCAGCAGCTGGCCGGCCGGGACGACGGCCTTCTCGGCGTACCCGCCGCCCGCCAGCAGCGCACACACCTCCTCGCCGACGGACCAGCCGGAGACGCCGGGGCCGAGCGCGGCGATCCGCCCCGAACACTCCAGGCCGGGGTAGGGCGAGGCGCCGGGCGGCGGGTCGTAGAAGCCGCGCCGCTGGAGGATGTCGGCCCGGTTGACGGCGCTGGCCGCCACGTCGACGAGCACTTCGCCCGGTCCGGGCACCGGGTCGGCCACCTCCGCCCAGACCAGTGCGTCGGGACCGCCGGGTTCGGGAATCGTGATCGCATGCATGGGCTCACGCTACCTACGACAAAGGCCCCGCCCATGCGTCACCGGGGCCGATACACGGACGGGGCCGCTGAGGGGCGTTCAGACGGCTTTCCGGTACTCCGCCCAGCGTCGGGCAGCGTCAAGGACAGTGGCCGTCCACGGGTCCGGGTCGGCACCCGCGATTTCCTCCCACAGATTCGCGGTCGCCAGCGAGAAAGCCGTCACGGCTTCCGGTGCTGCCGTCTGCCACGCGGGAACACGTGCCGCCCATGCTTCGGCCGACTGGGGCTCTTGCTTGCCTGCCGCCATGAGCCACACCGTCCAGTGGGCAGCGTCCAACCATGCGGCACCGCGTGTTGCCCAAGCCCAGTCAACGAGAAAGGCGGAGCCGTCCACCATGACGTTCTCGTTGTTCAGGTCTGTGTGAAGCAGGGAGTTGCCCGCGAAGTGCGCAACGTCGGACGGCTTGGCCGCGTACCCCTCAAGACGTTGTTCCGCCTGCCGCAACTCGATTTCGGGGCAGGGGACTTCCCCCAGTCGGCACAGAAGATCGGCCACTTTGGGGAGGTCCGGCGAACCTGCCGAGTAGTCGGCGTGGTGGCCGTCCAGTACCTCAAACCCCAGGAGCACCCATCCGGCGTCTTCCACCTGCCAGAGAAGCGCGGGCGCGATTCCTCGGAGGTACGGGTTTACTTCGGCTTCCCGGCGCTGAGTCCATACGCGCTTGTGGTCGGTTCTCAAGCCCTTGACGAAGAAGGAACCGCCAGCGGTGAAGATTCGCGCCGCGATTTCGCTATTGAAGCCTTGCCGTACCGTTTCGGTCTTGATGATTTCCCCGGCGCGAGATTCAACCCCAGCAAGTACGGGGGACGGTAGATCATCGAATGACATTCGCTGAGTCGCCACGGTCCCCAGACTCTCACACGACGGCCCACACGGGCCCCGCAGCGCGTGAAGGGGATTCGCCGCATACGGCGCACTGCATGGCGTGCGTCTGGGGTTCTGCGTCGGGTTCGCAGTCTGCCTCAACGCGAAAGCGTCGGAATCGGTGTCCCATCAGCGCCTGCCAGTTCCTTGAAGTGCTCTTCAATTGCAGCCCCCAACTCCTCCACCCGTTCGGCCAACGTGTTGCCGGTAGGTGCTTCGTCGTCCGGCTGGTCATCCGGTCGGGGATGCGGCGAGCGTTCCGGGGCGTTCGCGGTCACCGCTCCGCCCCCTCGCCCTGGTCGGCCCGGTGCGGGTGCCCAGTGATCACCCGGTTGAAGTCGGCAACGCGCTGGGGTGCCCCCTGTGTCCGTGCGACCGTCCGGCCCCGGTCCGCCGCGAAGCACACGCGGCAGTCAGGATGCGCCACGGGCTCAAGGTCCGGCATGGGCACTGCCGCCGCCAGCTCCTCTACGCCGCGCGGTCGGGCGGGGTTCGTCGGCCGGTCGGTCATGGTGTTGCCGTCCCCTTCGTCTGCGGGTGCTGCTGTCCGTAATCACGCACTCACAGAGTCGGACTTTGGGTCTACGCTCGAAAGGATGTCGGCCCGGTTGACGGCGCTGGCCGCCACGTCGACGAGCACTTCGCCCGGTCCGGGCACCGGGTCGGCCACCTCCGCCCAGACCAGTGCGTCGGGACCGCCGGGTCCGGGAATCGTGATCGCATGCATGCACCGGACGCTACTCGCCCGTGCCGCCCCCGCACCGCGCGCCCCGCGCCCCGCGCCCCTCCTCCCACCCCGGTCACCGCACGCCCGGCACCACGGGTCCGGCGCCCGCCGCACCCGGGTCCCGCGCCGGGCGCCGGCCACACGGCCCGCGTCCCGGGCCCGTCGCCGCAGGCCCGGGGACACCGTCGGCGCGGGACGGGGCGTGCCCGCAGCGGCCGCCGGCGCGGGCACGCCCCGTCCCCGGGGAAATCCCGATGCGCCTGCGATGAATTTGCGGCACCGTGAAGGTCTCCCCTGCGTAACCCCATACGCGGAAGGACGACCCACCATGAGCCAGCAGACGTCCGGTCTGGCCATCGAGACCGCGGGCCTGGTCAAGACCTTCGGCGAGACCAGAGCGGTCGACGGAGTCGACCTGGCGGTGCCCGCGGGCACGGTCTACGGCGTGCTCGGCCCGAACGGCGCGGGAAAGACGACCACCGTCAAGGTGCTCGCCACGCTGCTCAGGCCGGACGGCGGCGAGGCCCACGTCTTCGGCCACGACGTCGTACGCGAGGCCGACACGGTACGCGGCCGGGTCAGCCTCACCGGACAGTACGCGTCGGTCGACGAGGACCTCACCGGCACCGAGAACCTGGTGCTGCTCGGCCGGCTCCTCGGTCACGGCAGGAAGGCGGCGCGCGAGCGGTCGGCCCAGCTGCTGGAGGCCTTCGGGCTCACCGAGGCCGCCGGCCGACAGGTCAAGAACTACTCGGGCGGCATGCGACGCCGGATCGACATCGCCGCGTCCATCCTCAACACGCCCGACCTGCTGTTCCTCGACGAGCCGACGACGGGCCTGGACCCGCGCAGCCGCAACCAGGTGTGGGACATCGTGCGGGCCGTGGTCGCCCAGGGCACCACCGTCCTGCTGACCACGCAGTACCTGGACGAGGCCGACCAGCTGGCGTCCCGGATCGCGGTGATCGACCAGGGCAGGGTGATCGCGGAGGGCACCAAGGGCGAACTGAAGGCCTCCGTCGGTGCCGGATCGGTCCACCTGCGGCTGCGCGACCCGGCACAGCGCCCGGAGGCCGAGCGCGTCCTGCGGCTGGCCCTGGACGCCGACGTCCAGCTCGAACCCGACCCCGTCGCGCTGACGGCCCGGGCCGGCACCGGCGCGGCGGACGGCCGGAGCGCCGCGGAGCAGGCCTCCCGCGCGCTCGCCGAACTGGCCCGCGGCGGCATCACCGTCGACAACTTCTCCCTCGGCCAGCCCAGCCTGGACGAGGTCTTCCTCGCGCTGACCGGGCACGGCACCCGAGCGCCCCGCACTCCGCGCGACACCGAAGGCGAGGCAGCGGCATGAGCACCACGTCCACCACCGAGACCCGGGAACTCGCCCCCGTCAGCGCCGAGTCGCTCGCCGCGCTGCTCGTGGCCGGTCAGCGCCCGGCCCGGCCGAGTGCCTGGTCCGCGTCCCTGACCTTCGGCTGGCGCGCGATCCTGAAGATCAAGCACGTGCCGGAGCAGCTCTTCGACGTCACCGCGTTCCCGATCATGATGGTGCTGATGTACACGTACCTCTTCGGCGGGGCGCTGGCCGGATCGCCGAAGGAGTACATCCAGTTCCTGCTGCCGGGCATCCTCGTGATGTCGGTCGTGATGATCACCATGTACACGGGCGTCTCGGTGAACACCGACATCGAGAAGGGCGTCTTCGACCGCTTCCGGTCCCTGCCGATCTGGCGGCCGTCGACGATGGTCGGCTACCTGCTCGGTGACGCCCTGCGCTACACGATCGCGTCCGCCGTGATGCTGGCGGTCGGCCTGCTCCTCGGCTACCGCCCGGACGGCGGGGTGGGCGGCGTGGCCGCCGGAGTGGCGCTGCTGATCGTGTTCTCGTTCGCGTTCTCGTGGATCTGGACGATGTTCGGGCTGCTGCTGCGTTCCGAGAAGTCGGTGATGGGCGTCAGCATGATGGTGATCTTCCCGTTGACGTTCCTGTCCAACGTGTTCGTCGACCCCCGCACCATGCCCGGCTGGCTCCAGGCCTTCGTCAACAACAGTCCCGTCACCCACCTCGCCTCCGCCGTGCGCGAGCTGATGGCCGGTCACTGGCCGGCCGCCGACGTCGCCTGGTCCCTCGGCTGGGCCGTGCTGCTCGTGCTGGTCTTCGGCCCGGTCACGATGCGGCTGTACAACCGCAAGTGACACCCCCGCCGGGCGGCCCGCCGTACCCGGGCGGGCCGCCGTCCCGCTCCGGGCGGGCGACCCTACCCGGCCGGGCGGCCGCTCAACGGTCCGCTCCGGCCACCCGCCGCTCAGCCACCCGCCGCTCAGCCACCCGCGGCGCCGCTCTCCTGGGCGCGCACGATCACCACGATCCGGTCCGTCGGCTCCAGCACACCGACGGCCGGGTCGTCGTACGCCAGCACCCGGTGTCCGCGGACGACGCTGACGACCGGCTGCGGCAGTTCGCGCGGCGGATGCCCCGACTCGGCCTTGGTGACCGGCCGTTCGATCATCTCCAGGCCGCTGCCCTGCCGCATCAGGTCCTCCATGACCAGGCCCGCGGCCGGGCTCAGGGCGGACACCCCGAGCAGCCGTCCGGCCGCGCTCGCGCCGGTGACGACCTCGTCGGCTCCTGACTGCCGCAGCAGCGGGGCGTTCTCCTCCTCGCGGACGGCGGCCACGATCGTCGCCGACGGGTTGAGCTGACGGGCGGTGAGCACCACCAGCACGGCGGTGTCGTCCCGCTGCGTCGCCACGATGATCTTCTTCGCGCGCTGCACCTCGGCCTGGCGCAGCACATCGCTGCGGGTGGCGTCCCCCACCACCGCCTCGAAGCCCTCCGCCGCCGCGGCCGCGACCGCCTTCGCGCTCGGGTCGATCACGGCCACCTGGTTCTTCCGCAGCCCCGCCGCGCAGACGGTCCGGATCGCGGTACGTCCCTTCGTACCGAATCCGACGACGACGGTGTGGTCACGCACAAGGCCTCCTCGACTGAATCCCGCGGGGGGACGTGTTGTGCGCACGCGCACGTGACCCGCCCCGCGACCATGGTGCAGAGTTTTCCCGATCACAACCGTGGGGGCACGCGATGAAGCACGACCAGAAGGCACCGGCCGGGACGACGAGGTACTCGTTGTTCCGGTCGCTGTGGCACCGCTCGCGCGTCGAGGCCCGCGACGACGCCGAGGCCGGACGCTCCATCGTGATGCCGACCGGGACGGCCATGCCCCCGCTCCAGCAGGTCATACGACGCCTCGCCCTGGCTCTGGCGGTGCTGGCGCTGACCACGCTGATCGTCTGGTTCGACCGCGCCGGCTACAACGACAACGCCGACGGGTCCGTCAGCTTCCTGGACGCGGCCTACTACGCCACGGTCACCCTCTCCACCACGGGCTACGGCGACGTGACGCCCGTCAGCGACACCGCGCGGCTGGTGAACATCCTGCTCATCACGCCCCTGCGGGTGGTCTTCCTGATCATCCTGGTCGGCACCACGCTGGAGGTGCTCACCGAGCGCACCCGCCAGCAGGTGCGCATCCACCGCTGGCGGGCCCGCACCCGCGACCACATCGTGGTCGTGGGGTACGGGACCAAGGGGCGGCACGCGGTCCGCACGCTGATCGGCCAGGGGGTGGCGAAGGACCGGATCGTGGTCGTGGACGCCCAGCGCAAGGCGGCCACCTCGGCCGGCGACGACGGGCTGGTGTCGGTCACCGGGGACGCCACCCGGTCCGAGACGCTGCTGAAGGCGGAGGCCAACTCCGCGGCCCGGGTCATCGTCGCTCCCCAGCGGGACGACACCGCCGCCCTGGTCACCCTCACGGTGCGCCAGCTCAACCGGCACGCGACCATCGTGGTGGCCGCCCGCGAGGACGAGAACGTGCCCCTGCTCCGGCAGAGCGGCGCCGACACCGTCGTCACCAGTTCCAGCTCCGCCGGCCGACTGCTGGGCGTGTCGATGGTCAGCCCGGTGGTCGCCCGGACCCTGGAGGACCTGATGACCCTCGGCACCGGCCTCGATCTGGTCGAGCGGCCCGTGACGGCCGACGAGGCGGGCCGGTCGCCCAGCGCCTGTGCCGACCTGGTCATGGCCGTCGTACGCGGGCGCCAGGTGCTGGACTACACCGACGAGCGTGCCGCGCCGCTGCGTCCCGGCGACCGGGTGGTCACCGTGCGGCGCGCCGAAACCATCGAGGAGGAGTGACCACGACCGGCCCGCGGCTGGCGACCGGCGGCCGGCGGCCGCGGAAGAACGGCCTGCACACGCCGCACCGGCCGCGCGACGGCTGGGGCATGGTGCTTTCGGGTGTGTTTCACGTGAAACACACCCGGTCGGCGACGTTTCACGTGAAACACCCGTGCATCGCCTTCCTCCCAGTCCCTCCCTATCTCTCCAAGTTCCTACCGATTTCACCCAGTTCCTCCCGGCCCGTCAGCGGGTCACGTCAGACGCACCCAGCGGGCCATGCGCACCCAGCGGGTCAGGTCAGGCACACACCGGTCCCCGCGGTCGCCCACGGCAGATCCAGCAGTTCCACGTCCTGCCCCGCCGCGGCACCGCCGGGCGGTACGACGGCCATGGCGTCGGCCACCGCGATCCCGCGCAGCATCGCCGGACCGTTGTAGTGCAGCGGTACGGCGTGATCGGCGCGCAGCGCGACCGGCACGAGGCGGGTGTCGTGCGGATGCCCGTGCACGGCGTCACGCAGCGGCATCGCGTACGGCTGGGGCGCCGGGCGGGCGGCGAGTGTCCGCAGCAGCGGCTCGGCCAGGGTGAGAAGCCCGGAGACGGCCGCGAGGGGGTTGCCGGGCAGGCCCACGAGGTGCTGTGCCTCCCCGGTACGGGCCAGCAGCATGGGGTGCCCGGGGCGCACGGCCACCCCGTTCACCAGGAACTCCGCGCCGATACGACGCAGGGTGGGCTGGACGTGGTCGACGGGGCCGGCCGCGGTGCCGCCCGTGGTGACGACGAGGTCGGCGTCACTGCCGGTGACAGCCCGGTGCAGGGATTCGGCGTCGTCGCCGAGCCGGTGCACGGCGACGACCTCCGCGCCCAGCGCACGCAGCCAGTGGGGCAGCATCGGGCCGAGGGCGTCCCTGATCAGGCCGTCGTGCGGCAGGCCTTCGGTGAGCAGTTCGTCCCCGAGGACGAACACCTCGGCACGGGGGCGGGGGACGGCGCTGAGGGTGTCGTAGCCCGCGGCCGCGGCCAGGCCGAGCACGGCCGGGGTCACCAGGGTGCCGACCGCCAGGAGCTGGTCGCCGCTGCGGCACTCCTGGCCGCGCGGGCGGATGTCCTGGCCGTGGACGACCTCGCGGGTCGGGTGCAGGCGGCCGCCGCCGTCCTCGCGGCCGTGCTCACTGCGCAGCACGGCGGTGGTGTCCGGGGGGATGCGCGCACCGGTGGCGATCCGGACCGCCTCGCCGTCGTCCAGACGGCCGGCCGCGGTGTGTCCGGCCAGGACGCCCTCGTCCCGTACGGTCCACGGGCCGGGCCCGGCGACCGCCCAGCCGTCCATCGCGGAGGTGTCGAAGGAGGGCAGGTCGGTGAGGGCGGTGAGCGGCTCGGCGAGGACGAGACCGAGGGCGGCGCCGAGCGGCGCCGGTTCGGGGGCGCGGCGCGGGCTGCGCCGTGCCGCGCGGGCGGCGACGGCGCGGGCCTCGGACCAGACGGTGGCCCGCGGCCGCCCGGACGGCCGGTGACCGCCTCCGCCGGACGGCTGCGGCACCGCCGAGGTGCCGCCTCCCACGGGTCTCACCAGCGCGAGCGCCTCCTCGACGTCGAGGTCGTCGGCGTCCTGGCCGAGTCCGCGGGCGGTCATCCGGCGTCCGGACCGCTGCCGGTGCCGCTGCCGGTGCCGCTGCCGGTCGCGGGAGTGCCGTCGGCGGCGTCCTCCTGGGCCCAGCGCAGGGCCAGGGCGGTCGCCCTGCGGGAGGCTTCGGCAACCGCTTCGGGGCCGCCGCCCGCGCGGGCGGCGGCGTAGCCGACGAGGAAGGTGGTCAGCGGCGCCGCCGGCCGGGCCACGCCGTGCGCGGCGTCGCGGGCCAGGTCGAGCAGGGTGGCGGTGTCGACGTCCAGGTCGATGCCCAGCTCGTCCTTGACTGCGGAGATCCATTCATCCAACACGTGCTCATGCTCCCTGATACGGACCCGGGCGGCGGCGATGTCGTCCCAGGTGTCGCAGTCGAACGCCGCAACGGGGTCGGTGAGGCGGCTCAGAGCGAGCCGTGAGGTGAGCCGCCGCAGCGGCAGCCCGGCCAGGGAACCGTGCTCGGCGGTGAGCGCGGCGAGCCCCTCGCGCAGGGCCGCGGTCCGGTAGACCGCCACCAGCGGCTGCTCCCGTCCCCCGGCGTCGGCGAGCAGGGCCCCGTCGGTGCCGTCCGCCCGCACCGTGGCCAGCAGTGCGCGCAGGGTGTGCGCACGCAGGAACGGCAGATCCGCGGAGAGCACGGCGGCATGGGGTGCGGCCGCATGGCGCAGCCCGGCGTCGAGCGCGGCGAGCGGACCGCCGCCCGGCGGCTCCTCGCGCGCCCAGCGCACCGGCCGGGACGTCGGGCGCGCCGCCGCCACCACGACGGTGGTCCCGGCGTCCGCGCAGGCGTCGAGCACCCGGTCGAGCAGTGCGCGCCCGCCCACCCGCACCCCGGGCTTGTCCGCGCCGCCGAGCCGCCGGGCGGCGCCGCCGGCCAGGACCACGGCGTCATAGCCGGGCTCCCCGCCGGGATCCCGGCCCGGGTCGATGGGCGCGTTCTCGCTCACGTCCCGAGTATGCGGGGCGGGCCGGGCCTGCGGGAACACCGGTCCGCCCCTTGGGCCGGGGCGCCGGCCCGGGGCAGGGCGGAGGCCCCGGCCCAGGGCCTCCGCCCTGGCGGGACCGCGCGGGTCCCGGCAGGGCCCTCGTCAGAGCGTGCGCAGCAGGACGGCCGGCTGCTCCACGCAGTCCGCCACATAGCGCAGGAAGCCGCCCGCCGTGCCGCCGTCGCAGACGCGGTGGTCGAAGGTGAGCGACAGCTGCACGACCTGCCGGACGGCCAGCTCGCCCTCGTGCACCCACGGTCTGGGCACGATCCGGCCGACCCCGAGCATCGCGGCCTCGGGGTGGTTGATGATCGGCGTGGAGCCGTCCACGCCGAACACCCCGTAGTTGTTGAGGGTGAAGGTGCCTCCGGTCAGGTCCGCCGGTGTGAGGGTCCCGGACCGCCCGGCCTCGGTGAGCCGTGCCAGCTCGGCGCTCAGTGCCTCGGCGTCCCGGACGTGGGCGTCCCGGACGACCGGCACGACGAGACCGCGGTCGGTCTGGGCGGCGAAGCCGAGGTGCACCTCGTCGAGCCGGACGACCTCCCGGGCCTCGGGGTCGACGGTGGAGTTGAGCTCGGGGAACCGGGCGAGGGCCGCCGTGCAGATCCGGGCCAGCAGGGCGAGCAGCGAGATCTTCGGCCCGCCTGCCGCGTTCATCGCGGTCCGCGCCCGCATCAGCTCCGTGGCGTCGGCGTCCACCCAGCAGGTCGCGTCCGGGATCTCGCGCCGGCTGCGCGCGAGCTTGTCGGCGACGGCACCGCGCACCCCCTTGAGCGGGATGCGGACCCCCGCGTGGGCGGAGGAGCGGACCGGAGACGCGGCGGGCGCCGTGACCGGTGCGCCGGCCGGGTGCACCCCGTCGGCCTGCCCGGCGCGGCCCGCCCGCGTGCCCGCCCGCAGCGCGCTCTCCACGTCGGCCCGCAGGATGAGGCCCTCGGGCCCGGAGCCGGTCAGCTTCCGCAGGTCCAGCCCGTTCTCACGGGCGAGGCGGCGAACCAGCGGGGAGATCACCGGGACAGGGCCCGTGGCGTCCACGGCCACCGGCGCGGCGGGTGCCGGGGGAGCAGCCGCGGTGTCGGCTCCCGGTGCCGGGGGCGCCTCGGCCGGGGCTGTCCGGCGCACCCTGCGGCGGCGTGCCGGGGGCGCGCTCGTGCCGTATCCCACGAGGACGTTGCCCGATCCCTCGGGCGAGCCCTGCCCGCGAGCCGGCGCCACGCCCGATGCCACGCCCGATGCCACGCCCGGCGCCCCGCCCGACGCCGCGCCCGACGCCGCGCCCGACGCCGGGTGCGATGCCGGGTGCGATGCCGGGTGCGGGGTCGGGGCCGCGCCGCCGGGTGCTCCGGCCCCGTCGCCGGGGGCCGCCGCGCCGACGGCGACCGTCAGCAGCGGTGCCCCGACGGGCAGTTCGGTGCCCTCCTCGCCGAACCGGGCGGTGACCACACCGCCGTAGGGGCAGGGCACCTCGACCATCGCCTTGGCCGTCTCGACCTCCACGACCGGCTGGTCGACGGCGACGACGTCACCGACCTGCACCAGCCAGCGGACGATCTCCGCCTCGGTGAGCCCCTCCCCGAGGTCGGGCAGCCTGAACTCCAGCACCTGTGCCATCAGTTCTCCGCCTCCCACTGCAGACGCGCGACGGCGTCCAGGATGCGGTCGACGCCGGGCAGGTGGTGCTTCTCCAGCATGGGCGGCGGATAGGGGATGTCGAATCCGGCCACCCGCAGCACCGGCGCCTCCAGGTGGTGGAAGCAGCGCTCCGTGACGCGGGCCGCGATCTCCCCGCCCGGCCCGCCGAAGCCGCCCGACTCGTGCACGACGACGGCTCGTCCGGTCCGCCGCACCGAGGCGCAGACCGTCTCGTCGTCGAACGGCACCAGGGAGCGCAGGTCGACGACCTCCAGGTCCCAGCCCTCGGCGCGCGCCGCCTCGGCCGCTTCCAGGCAGACCGGCACGGACGGGCCGTAGGTGATGAGGGTGGCGCTGCGGCCGGTGCGGCGCACCACCGCGCGTCCGATCGGGGCGACGGTCTCGGGGTCGTCCGGATTCCAGGAGTCCTTCGACCAGTAGAGCCGCTTGGGCTCCAGGAAGACGACCGGGTCGTCGGAGGCGATCGCGGCGCGCAGCAGGCCGTAGGCGTCGGGCACGGTGGCTGGCATGACGACATGGAGCCCCGGAGTCGCCATGTAGTACGCCTCGGAGGAGTCGCTGTGGTGCTCGACGCCGCCGATGCCGCCGCCGTACGGGACGCGGATCGTGACGGGCAGCGGCATCGCGCCGCGGGTGCGGTTGCGCATGCGGGCGACATGACTGATGAGCTGCTCGAACGCGGGATAGGCGAAGGCGTCGAACTGCATCTCGACGACCGGGCGCAGCCCGTACATGGCCATGCCGACGGCCGTGCCGAGGATGCCGGCCTCGGCGAGCGGGGTGTCGGTGCAGCGGTCCTCGCCGAACTCCTCGGCGAGGCCGTCGGTGACGCGGAAGACGCCGCCGAGGGCGCCGACGTCCTCACCGAGGACGTGCACGGACGGGTCGGCGGCCATCGCGTCGCGCATCGCGCGCGTGAGCGCCTGCGCCATCGTGGCGGGCTTCACGGCGACGGTGGTCATCGCGTGGCCCCTTCCCGGGAGTCGGCCTCGGCCTCGAACTCGGCCCGCAGCCCGGCCCGCTGCTCGCGGAGCTGGGGGGTGGGTTCGGCGTAGACGTGGGCGAAGAGGTCCATGGGGTCCAGCACCGGGTCCTGGTTCATGCGCTCGCGCAGTGCGGCGGCCATGGCCTCGGCGTCCTCGCGGGCCCGGCTCACCGTCTGCTCGTCGAGCAGTCCGCGCTCCGTCAGCTCCCGCTCCAGCAGCAGGATCGGATCGTGGTCGCGCCAGGTCTCGACCTCGGCGTCGCCGCGGTAGCGGGTGGCGTCGTCGGCGTTGGTGTGGGCGTCGATGCGGTAGGTGACGGCCTCCACCAGGGTCGGTCCGCCGCCCTCACGGGCACGGCGCACGGCCTCGGCGAGGACCTCGTGGACGGCGGCCGCGTCGTTGCCGTCGACCAGTCGGCCCGGCATGCCGTATCCGACGGCCTTGTGGGCCAGGGAGGGGGCCGCGGTCTGCTTGGCGAGCGGCACGGAGATCGCGAAGCCGTTGTTCTGCACGAGGAAGACGACCGGAGCCTGCCAGACGGCGGCGAAGTTCAGCGCCTCGTGGAAGTCGCCCTCGCTGGTGCCGCCGTCGCCGACCAGGGCGAGGGCGACCACGTCGTCGCCCTTCAGCCGGGCGGCGTGGGCGAGGCCCACGGCGTGCGGCAGCTGGGTGGCCAGCGGGGTGCACAGGGGGGCCACCCGGTGCTCGTGCGGGTCGTAGCCGGTGTGCCAGTCGCCGCGCAGCAGGGTGAGGGCCTGCACCGGGTCGACACCGCGGGCGACCGCGGCGAGGGTGTCGCGGTAGCTGGGGAAGAGCCAGTCGCGGTCCTGAAGGCACAGCGCGGCGGCCACCTCACAGGCCTCCTGGCCGGTGCTGGACGGGTACACGGCGAGGCGGCCCTGCTTGGTGAGGGCCGTGGCCTGCGCGTTGTACCGGCGTCCGCGCACCAGCTCCGCGTACAGCCGGCGCAGCAGCTGCGGGTCGGCCTCGGCGGCCGCGTCCGTCCCGAGGACGCGGTGGGGCTCGGCGTCCGGCAGCAGCGGCGCGGGGTCCGTGCGGGGCTGCCAGGCGGGCGGCGGCGACGGCCGGTACCCGCCCCGCTGCTCCATGACCGTCATGACGGCACCTCCTCGTGGGAGCGGCTAGGAGGCGCAGCGTCTGTGATGCGCCTCACCTACCGATTGTTCGGTCGTCGGCACATTTTGGCTACAGGCACCGCCATGCTGTGGACAATCGGTTCTCCACAGCCTGAGATGGATGCAGTACGTCCATGATAGGGAGGCGGGGGGACATGGCATCTGAACAAATGGCCGAGGGAGCCGAGGCGGCGGACGCCGGGGCCGCTCCGCCGCCGCGTCCGCTCGACGCCGTCGACCAGGACATCCTGCGCATGCTGCAGGCCGACGGGCGCGCCTCGGTCCGGTCCGTGGCGGAGCGGGTGCACGTCTCCCGCGCCAACGCCTACGCGCGCATCAACCGGCTCGTGGAGGACGGCGTCATCCGCGGCTTCGGGGCGCGGGTCGACCACGAGCGCGCGGGCCAGGGCACGTCGGCGTACATCACCCTGAAGATCGTCCAGAACTCCTGGCGCACCGTGCGCGAACAGCTGCGGCAGCTGCCCGGCGCCTCCCACATCGCGCTGGTGGGCGGCGACTTCGACGTGCTGCTGCTGGTGCACACCTCAGACAACCGGGCGCTGCGCGAGCTGGTGCTCACCCGGCTGCAGGCGATACCGGAGGTGCTCAGCAGCCGGACGCTGCTGGTCTTCGAGGAGGAGGACCTGGAGCCGCTGGGCTGATCCCGCACCCGGCCTCACCGTCCGCTGGGCCGATCCCGCACCCCGGCCTCACCGTCCGCTGGGCGCACCCCGGCCGCCTCAGCAGCCGCCCCGCCGCCGCCTCACCGGCCGCCCCGCCGCCGCCTCACCGGCCGCCCCGCCGCCGCCTCACCGGCCGACGCGGCGCGGCCCCGCCGCCCGCCGCGGCCGGTGCGGTCAGCCGTCCCGGCGCAGCCCGCCGAAGACCAGGAGGACCACCGCGTCGGCCACCTCGCGCTCGGTGCCGCCGCGCCCGTCGGGGCGGTACCACTCGACGATCGAGTTGATCATGCCGAAGACCAGCCGGGTGGCGAGCCGGACCTCCACGTCGCCGCGCACGTCCCCGTCCGCCGCGGCCGCCTTCAGCAGTTCGGCGACCTGGTGGTCGAAGTCGCGGCGCCGCTCCAGGGCCCACCGTTCGGTGTCCGTGTTGCCGCGCACCCGCAGCAGCAGCGTCACATAGGGGAGCTCGGCGACCAGCACCTCGACCATGCGCCGGACGACGTACTCCAGGCGGTCGGCGGCGCGTCCCCCGCGCGCGTGCTCCTCGCCGAGGATCCCGAACAGCCCGTCGAGCGCCCGGCTCACCGCGCGGCGCAGCAGCTCCTCCTTGCCGGCGACATGGTGGTAGATCGACGACTTGGAGATGCCGGCCGCCCTGGACAGGTGCTCCATGGACGTGCCGTCGTAGCCGCGTTCGTTGAAGACCCGGACGGCCACGGACAGCAGGGTCTCGGGGGTGTAGGTGTCACGCCTGGCGGTGGTCATGAGGTGCTCCCCTCCCGCTTGTCGGAGGCGTACGCGTGGCGGTACAGCGCCAGGGACGGCGCGTAGCGGCCGGAGGGATCGCGCAGGTGCAGGTCGTCGAGGACGGCGTAGGCCCAGTTCCGGCCCAGCCGGCGGCTCCATTCGAAGGGACCCAGGGGGTAGTTGACGCCGAGGCGCATCGCGGTGTCGACGTCCTCCTCGGTGGCCACGCCCTTGGCGACGGCGTCGTGCGCGAGGTCGATGATCCGGGCGACCGTGCGGGCCACGATCATGCCGGGGACGTCACCGATCACGCTGACCTTCTTGCCGAGCGCCTGGAACAGGCCGACGGCCTCGGAGAGCGTGCGCGGGGCGGTGTCCTGGGACGCGGAGAGCGCGATGCGGCCGGCCCGCCGGTAGTCCAGGGCGAGGTCGAAGTAGACGACGTCGCGGAACTCCACCGAGGTCTGGCCGTCGGCGAGGGCCAGCTGGCCGCCGCCGGGCAGCACCAGGCGGGTGCCGTGGTCCTCGTCCTCCTCGCGGACCTGGATGCCCGCCTCCCGGATGAGGGCGAGCAGGTCACCCGCGGGGCCCAGGTCGCCCTCGACGACGACGTAGGCGGGCGGTTCGGCCGGCTCCGCGGTGTGCGGCTCGGGGCGTTCGGCGCCGTCGGCGTGGTCGTACCAGCCGTGCCCGCTCTTGCGGCCGAGCCGGCCGGACTCCACCAGGCGCCGCTGGGCGAGCGACGGCGTGAAGCGCACGTCCTGGAAGAAGGACCGCCACACCGAGTGCGTCACCGACTCGTTGACGTCCTGCCCGATCAGGTCGGTCAGCTCGAACGCGCCCATCCGGAAGCCGCCCGACTCGCGCAGCACGGCGTCGATGGTGGCCGGGTCCGCGCCCTGGGCCTCCAGGACGGCGAAGGCCTCGGCGTAGAAGGGCCGGGCGATGCGGTTGACGATGAAGCCGGGGGTGTCGGCGCAGGCGACCGGCGTCTTGCCCCAGGCGCGGGCGGTCTCGTACGCGCAGGTGGCCGAGGTGACGTCGGTGGCGAACCCGGAGACGACCTCGACGAGCGGCAGCAGCGGGGCCGGGTTGAAGAAGTGCAGGCCGACGAACCGGCCGGGGTTCGCCAGGGCGCCGCCGATCGCGGTGACCGACAGGGACGAGGTGTTGGTGGCGAGCAGGCAGTCGTCCGCGACGACGTCCTCCAGTGCGCGGAACAGGTCCTGCTTGACGTCGAGGCGCTCCAGGACCGCCTCGACGACCAGCGCGCAGTCCGCGAGCTCGGCGAGGTCCGCCGCGGGCAGCAGGCGGGCGCGCGCGGCGTCGCGGCCGGCGGCGGTGAGCCGGTCCTTCTCCACGAGCCGGTCCAGCCGGGCGCCGATCGCGTCGGCGGCCTGCCGGGCGCGGCCGGGCGCCGTGTCGTGCAGCCGTACGGGATGGCCCGCGAGCAGCGCGACCTGGGCGATGCCCTGGCCCATGGTGCCGGTGCCGACGACTGCCACGGGGCTGCTGAGGTCGAGTGCTGTCATGGGCGCGATCCTCCCGCACGGGGTTCTCCACAGATGCGGCGGACCCCCTTGAACCGACCGATCGTTCGGTTACTCTAACTCTGACCGCCTGTTCCCGCCCATGTTCCGGGACAGGTCACGGGCTCCGCCACGAGCTCAACGAAGAGTTCTCCACCCAAGGAGTTGGTCCCGCATGGCCGCCGAACTCACCGCGCACCAGCTGATCGCCCGGCACCGGCCCACCCTCGACCAGGCGCTGGAAGCGATCCGCACCCGCGCGTACTGGTCCCCCCACCCCGAGCACCCCAAGGCGTACGGCGAGCACGGCAGCCTGGACGCCGCGGCGGGCAGGGCCGCGTTCGACGCCCTCCTCGGCGGCCGCCTGGACCTGGGCCAGCCCGGCACCGACGACTGGGTGGGCGATGAACGGTCCCCGTACGGCATCGAGCTCGGCGTCGCCTACCCGCACGCCGACCTCGACGTGCTGCTGCCCGCCATGCGGGCCGGCCTGCGCGCCTGGCGGGACGCGGGCGCGGAGCTGCGGGCCGCGGTGTGCCTGGAGATCCTCCAGCGGATCAGCCGGCGCACGCACGAGTTCGCGCACGCGGTCATGCACACCTCCGGCCAGGCCTTCATGATGGCGTTCCAGGCGGGCGGCCCGCACGCCCAGGACCGCGGCCTGGAGGCCGTGGCGTACGCGTACGCGGAACAGGTGCGCACCCCCGGCACCGCGGAGTGGACCAAGCCGCAGGGCAAGCGGGACCCGCTGGCGCTCACCAAGCAGTTCACGCCGGTGCCGCGCGGCATCGGCCTCGTCATCGGCTGCAACACCTTCCCCACCTGGAACGGCTACCCGGGGCTGTTCGCCTCCCTCGCCACCGGCAACGCGGTCCTGGTCAAGCCCCACCCGCGTGCGGTGCTGCCGCTCGCGCTGACCGTGCGGGCGGCCCGCGAGGTGCTCGCCGAGGCCGGCTTCGACCCGAACCTGGTGGCGCTGGCCGCCGAGCGCCCCGGCGAGGGCATCGCCAAGACCCTGGCCACCCGCCCGGAGATCCGGATCATCGACTACACCGGGTCGACGGCGTTCGGCGACTGGCTGGAGGCCAACGCCCGCCAGGCGCAGGTCTACACGGAGAAGGCCGGGGTCAACACGGTCGTCGTCGACTCCACCGACGACTACCGGGGGATGCTCGCCAACCTGGCCTTCTCGCTGTCGCTGTACAGCGGCCAGATGTGCACCACCCCGCAGAACCTGCTGATCCCCCGCGACGGCATCCGCACCGACCAGGGCCCGAAGACCTTCGACGAGGTCACCGCCGACCTGGCCCGCGCCGTGGACGGCCTGCTCGGCGACGACGCGCGTGCCTGCGGCCTGCTCGGCGCCGTCGTCAACCCCGACGTCAAGGCCCGTCTGGAGGCCGCCGCCGGGCTCGGCGAGGTCGCGCTGGCCTCCCGCGAGATCACCAACCCGGACTTCCCGGACGCGGTCGTGCGCACCCCGGTGATCGTGAAGCTGGACGGGGCCAAGCCGGACGACGAGGCCGCCTACATGAGCGAGTGCTTCGGACCGGTGTCCTTCGCGGTCGCCGTCGACTCCACCGACGCCGCGGTGGAGCTGCTGCGCCGCACGGTCCGCGAGAAGGGCGCCATGACCGTCGGCGCCTACACCACCGACAGCGAGGCCGAGCGGGCGGTCGAGGAGGTCTGCCTGGAGGAGGCCGCCCAGCTCTCCCTGAACCTCACCGGCGGGGTGTACGTCAACCAGACCGCCGCCTTCTCCGACTTCCACGGCTCGGGCGGCAACCCGGCGGCCAACGCGGCCCTGTGCGACGGGGCGTTCGTGGCGAACCGGTTCCGCGTGGTCGAGGTCCGCCGCCAGGCCTGAGCCCCCGCGCGCCCTCGGCCCGGCGCGGCCGCCGCACCGGGCCGGTCCGCGGCCGGGGCACCGGGCCGGCCGGGGGCCGCCGCACCGGGCGGCGCCTGCCGAGCCGGCGGGCGAGGCCCGCCGCGGTGCGGCAGCCCCCGAAGGGCGCGGGGTACTGCGCGACCCGCCACCCGGGCGCCGCGGCCGGCCGGCGTCACACCGGGCGCTCCCGGCGGAGCGCTCAGCGCACCGGGCCCGGAGCGCCGCCCAGGCTCCAGTGGTACAGCGTCATGGCCACGCTCGTCGCGAGGTTGTAGCTGGAGACCTGGGGGCGCATCGGCAGGGCCACCAGCCGGTCGGCACGCGCGCGTACGGCGTCCGACAGCCCGCTGCGCTCCGACCCGAAGGCGAGGACGGCGTCGTCCGGGAGCCGCACACCCCGGATGTCGTCCCCCTCGGGGTCGAGCGCGAACAGCGGCCCGGCGGGCAGTCCGGCCGGATCCAGGCGCTCCACCGCGGTCGCGAAGTGCAGCCCCGCCCCGCCGCGTACGACCGTCGGGTGCCAGGGGTCGAGCGTGCCGGTGGTGACCACGCCGGTCACCCCGAACCCGGCGGCGAGCCGGATCACCGCGCCCGCGTTGCCCAGGTTGCGCGGCTCGTCGAGGACCACGACCGGGGCGGTCCGCGGGGAGCGGGCGAGCCGCGCCAGGTTGGCCGCGCGCGGCGGCCGTACGGCCAGGGCCGCCACGGCGGTGGGGTGCGGACGCGGCACCAGCGACGCGTACACCGGCTGCGGCACCTCGGCCAGCAGCCCCTCCAGCGTCTCCCGCACATCCGGCGCCAGCTCCTCCGCCAGCGCCAGCGCCGCGTCCCGGCCCGCCGTGACCGCGACCGGGACCTCGGCGCCGAAGCGCAGGGCGTGTTTGAGGGCGTGGAACCCGTCCAGCAGGACGCAGCCCCCACCAGCGGCCAGCCGGCGCCAGCGCGCCACGGCGTCACGGGCGGGCAGCGAGCCGCCCGCCGGGGCGGCGGGCGCGGGACCACCGGCGGCCTGCGAGGGCGCCGCACCGGCGCCGCGTGCGTCCGGAGCCGCCCGCGCCCCGGGTCCCCCGGGATCGCGCGGGGCGCTCCCGGCCCCGGCCGGTTCGCCCGGGGCGCCCTGCGGACCCGGCTCCGTCGCGGAGCCGGTGCGGGCGGGGGAGGCGGCCGACGGGCCGTCCGCGGGGTCGTTCATGCGGCGAAGCCTACGTCCGGGTGGCCCGGGCCGGGGCCGTGTGCCCCTCCGTCTCCCCGGCCGGCCCCTCCCGTCGTTCCGGCCCCTCCCGGCGTTCCGGCCCCTCCCGGGGTCCGGGGCGCCCGCCCCGCCCGGCGGCGCGTACCAGCCGCCCCCGCGCGCGGGCCGCGACGGCGTCCGCCCGCAACAGGAACGCCGTGGGCAGGAAGACCGCGTCCGCCGCGATCATGGCAAGTGAGAAGAACGGCAGTCCGAGCACGACCGCGATCACCGCGTGCTCGGTGATCATGACCGCGAGCAGGACGTTCTTCACCCGCCGGTGGAACAGGGTGAAGGGGAAGGCGACCTGCGCCAGCACGGTCCCGTACGTGACCAGCATCACCAGGGTGCCGCTGGCGGTGAGCGCATCGCTCAGCGCCGGCCAGGGCGAGAAGTAGTCCAGGTGGAGGGGGTAGTAGACGGCGGTGCCGTCCTGCCAGCGCGAGCCCTGGATCTTGTACCAGCCGGCGGTCGCGTAGATCAGGCACGCCTCGGCCATGATCACCAGCAGCGCGCCGTTGTGCAGCAGGTTCGCCACCACGTCGAGCAGGATCCGCGGCTGCCCCGTCCCCTTCCCGGTCCGGGCCCGGCGGCCGGCCCACCACCACAGGCCCTGGGCCGCCCACGCCGACCACAGCAGCGCCGGAACGGCGCCGGTTCCGTTGACCGCGGACACCACGAAGGTCCACGCGAGCACCGGCAGTCCGGTACGGCCGGACCCGGTCGCCTCCAGCAGCCAGTCCTCGCCGAGCTTCCCGGCCAGCGTGGACGCCACCAG
This sequence comes from Streptomyces sp. B8-7, assembly GCF_058833805.1. Lineage (NCBI taxonomy): Bacteria > Bacillati > Actinomycetota > Actinomycetes > Kitasatosporales > Streptomycetaceae > Streptomyces > Streptomyces sp. B8-7. The sequence continues at coordinate 626,417 of NZ_JBYRRL010000004.1, forward strand.
CAGCAGCCCGGCCAGCCCCCACAGCACCGGGCCCGCCCGGTCCACGGCCGGCTCGCCCCGCGCACCCGCCGCCGCACGGCGACGCGCCCGGCGGGCGTCCAGCGACCACACCCGGCCGCAGCGCGTGAACACCAGGTAGATGCTCATCAGGTGCAGGACGTTGTCGCCGCCGTCCCCCATGAGCACGCTGCGGTTCTGCAGCGAGAGCACTCCGGTCATGAACAGCACGGACATCGTCCGGGTGCGCCAGCCCAGCAGCAGCCCGGCCGCGGACAGCACGGCGAGCACGTAGACCGACTCGAACCAGAGGCGGCTGTCCGACCACACCAGCACGGTGAACGCGTGGTTGAGATCCACCAGCTGCCGCCCCAGCTCCCAGCTCCACGGCCCGTCGGGTCCGTACAGCTCGTGCCGGTGGGGGAACTCGCGCAGCAGGAACAGCAGCCAGGTCAGAGCGAAGCCGATCCGGATCACCGCGGTCTGGTACGGGCCCAGCGCCGCCTCCGTGACCCGGCCGATGGCCCCGGACACCGCGAGGGAGAACCGGTTCACCCGACGACCCCCTCGGCCTCGTCCCGCGACACCGTCCACCAGGGCAGTACCCGGTGCACCGGCTTCGGCGACACCTGTTCCCCGCTCCAGCGCGGCGGCGGCACGTTCACCGTGCGGGAGCGCACCTGGACCCGCTCGACGACCGCGCCCGGCGGGACCGCTCCGGCCCGGTCCAGGCGGAGCACCGCGATCCGGCGCAGATACGACTCGGCGAACAGGCCGCGCTCCCCGGACGGACGGTTGTCCGCGTCATGCGTGGCGAGGAAGAAGTCCCAGGCCCTGCGCAGCTCGTTCTGCTGCGTGTGGCTGGGCAGCGGGTTGGCGTCGATCGCCCGGCCGTCCTGCGCCGACAGATCGTGCCAGCCGGTGACACGCCGTCCGCCGTCCGCCGTCCCGATCCGGGCGCGGACCTGGACGGCGACGTTCTGCTGGAGCGGATTGGGCGCGAACAGCTTCCAGTTCTGCTCGAACTCCGGGTACACCCACGCGTCGATCGTCGCGGCGTGCCGCCTGGACACCGTGTTCGACGGTGCGACGTGCAGGAACACCATGCCGAGGTGGACGCACACGGCCACCGCGACCCCGGCCAGCGCCAGCACCACGCCGGCCTGGTACCCCGGGGAGAGCGCGCCGATCCCGGCCCGGGCCCGCGCCCCGGCGCCGCCCGCCGTGGGCACCCCTGCGCCGGGCCCGTCGGAGGGGGCGGCACCGCGTACCACCGCGGCACCGGAGGGTCCGCCGAGGGCGGCACCGGGCTCGCTCCGGGGCGCGGGGACCGGCCGGGCATCCACGGCGGCCGGGGGCCCGTCGGCGGACGGCTCCCCGGCCGCCGGCTCGGTGCCCTGGCCGGCGGCCCGGGGCCCGGGTGCCATGGGCCCGGGAGCCGGGTGAGCGGCCGGGGTCCTGGCCGACGGGGCCTGCCGGGGCTCCGGCGGGCCGTTGCGGGCAGGCGTGCGCCCGTCGCCCGCCTCCCGTGCGCCGTGCGCGTCCATCACGCCCCGATTCCGATTCCGATTCCCCGATGTCCGGTGAGATCCCGGTGGGATCCCCGTACAGCGATTCAAGCGATACAAGCGATACAAGCGACACAAGCGGTACAGCCATCCAGCGATACGGACATACGACCGGGTCCGGCCGTATCGAGCGGCCCGGTCGTCGCGGCGAACCCCCGGCGCGGACGGGCCGCGGCCCGTGCCCGCCGTCCCCCGGCCCTCGCGGGCCGCACCGGGCCCGCGCACGCGGAACGGTACTCAGCCCCACCCGCCCCGCGCAGCCCTCCGGCCGGAAGCCGCGGCCCCCGCCCGGTGAGGCGCCCACCCGGGCGGGGCCTCACCCGCCGCCGCCCGGGTGGCCCCGGTCGCGGGCCGCGCCGGTTGTCCACAACGGTTGACACCTTAAGGCGCCCGACCCACCATGGGATCGTACGGACCGAACGATCGGTCGGGAGAATCCGCACGGAGCCCAGGTCGAGGGGGATCTCATGGCGACAGCAGCCGCGCATCGGACGGCCGGCACACCGGCACGGCACGGCCCCGGCGCCGCTGCCGCCACCGCCGCCGAGACCGAAGCCTTCCAGCGCGCCTTCGACGCCGCGGTGGCCGCGGACGAGCGGATCGAGCCGCGCGACTGGATGCCGGACGCCTACCGCGCGACACTCGTACGCCAGATGGCGCAGCACGCCCACTCCGAGATCATCGGCATGCAGCCGGAGGCCAACTGGATCACCCGCGCGCCCTCGCTGCGCCGCAAGGCGATCCTGATGGCCAAGGTCCAGGACGAGGCGGGCCACGGCCTGTACCTGTACAGCGCGGCGGAGACCCTCGGCACCGGCCGCGACGAACTGCTCGACAAGCTGCACAGCGGCCGCCAGAAGTACTCCTCGATCTTCAACTACCCCACGCTGACCTGGGCGGACGTCGGAGCGATCGGCTGGCTGGTGGACGGCGCCGCGATCACCAACCAGGTGCCGCTGTGCCGCTGCTCCTACGGGCCGTACGCCCGCGCGATGGTGCGCATCTGCAAGGAGGAGTCGTTCCACCAGCGCCAGGGCTACGAGCTGCTGCTGGCGCTGAGCAACGGCACCCCGGAGCAGCACGCGATGGCGCAGGACGCGGTGGACCGCTGGTGGTGGCCCTCGCTGATGATGTTCGGCCCGCCCGACGACGAGTCCCAGCACTCCGCGCAGTCGATGGAGTGGAAGATCAAGCGCCACTCGAACGACGAGCTGCGCCAGCGCTTCGTCGACATCTGCGTCCCCCAGGCCGCGTCCCTGGGCCTGACCCTGCCCGACCCGGACCTGCGCTGGAACGAGGAGCGGGGGCACCACGACTTCGGCCCGATCGACTGGACCGAGTTCTGGGGCGTGCTCAAGGGCGACGGACCGTGCAACGAACAGCGCCTGACCCAGCGCAGGCGCGCCCACGAGGAGGGCGCCTGGGTGCGGGAGGCCGCCGCGGCCTACGCCGCGAAGCACGCCCCCGCCACGGCCGGTGCCCTCCCCGCGGATCCCACCGCCCGGCACACCGCCGAGAGCACCACCGAGAGCACCACCGGCAGCACCACGGACAGCACCGCCGAGAACACCGCCCCGCTCACCGGGGAGCGCGAGGAGGCGCACGCATGAGCACCACCGACTGGCCCCTGTGGGAGGTCTTCGTGCGCTCGCGCCGCGGCCTCTCCCACACCCACGCCGGCAGCCTGCACGCACCGGACGCGGAGTTCGCCCTGCGCAACGCCCGCGACCTGTACACCCGGCGCGGCGAGGGCGTCTCCCTGTGGGTCGTGCCCTCGTCCGCGATCACCGCGTCCTCGCCCGACGAGAAGGACCCGTTCTTCGAACCGGCCGCCGACAAGGCCTACCGGCACCCGACGTTCTACGAGATCCCGGACGGGGTGAAGCACCTGTGAGCACGCCCCCGACCGCGACCGCGGCGACGACCGCGGCCGCCCTCGCCCTCGGCGACGACGCCCTGGTGCTCTCCCACCGCCTCGGCGAGTACATCGGCCACGCACCCGTCCTGGAGGAGGAGGTCGCCCTCGCCAACATCGCGCTGGACCTGCTCGGCCAGGCCCGCGTGCTGCTGTCGATGGCCGGCGACGAGGACGAGCTGGCGTACCTGCGCGAGGAGCGTGCCTTCCGCAACCTCCAGCTCGTGGAGCAGCCCGGCGGCGACTTCGCCGGCATCATCGCGCGCCAGCTCCTCTTCTCCACCTACCAGCACCTGCTGTACGCCGAACTGGCCTCGGGCGACGGCCCGTTCGCGGCGCTTGCCGCGAAGGCGGTCAAGGAGGTCGACTACCACCGCGACCACGCCCGGCAGTGGACCCTGCGCCTGGGGGACGGCACCGACGAGAGCCGCACGCGGATGCAGCGCGCCTGCGACACGCTGTGGCGGTACACCGGCGAGATGTTCCGCCCGGTCGAAGGCCTGGACGTGGACGGCGCCGCCCTGGAGGCGGCCTGGCTCACCGCCGTGGAGGACGTGCTGCGGCAGGCCACCCTGAGCGTCCCCGAGGGCCCGCGCGGCGGGGCCTGGACCGCCGGGGCCGGCCGGGAGGGCCTGCACACCGAGTCGTTCGGCCGGATGCTGGCCGAGATGCAGCACCTGCACCGCAGCCACCCGGGGGCGTCATGGTGACCCTCACCCCGCTGGAGAGCGAACTCCTCGCGCTGGCCGGGTCGGTGCCCGACCCCGAGCTGCCGGTGCTCACCCTGGAGGAGCTCGGAGTGCTGCGGTCCGTGCACCTGCAGGGCCCGGACGCCGTCGAGGTCGAACTGACGCCGACGTACACCGGCTGCCCGGCACTGGAGACGATGTCGGCCGACATCGAGCGCGTGCTGCACCGGCACGGCATGCGCGAGGTCACCGTCCGCACGGTGCTCTCGCCCGCCTGGTCCACGGACGACATCTCGCCCGAAGGACGCCGCAAGCTCAGGGAGTTCGGTATCGCGCCGCCGCGCGTCCGCCGCGACGGCGGACCCGTGCCGCTGTCGCTCGGCCCCACCCGTACGGGAGCCGCCCCGGCCGCCCCGGAAGCGGTGACGTGCCCGCACTGCGGCTCCGCCGACACCGAGCTGCTCAGCCGCTTCTCGGCCACCGCCTGCAAGGCACTCCGCCGCTGCCTGGCCTGCCGGGAACCCTTCGACCATTTCAAGGAGCTGTGATGGCCCGCTTCCACCCGCTCCCGGTGGCCGCGGTCGACCGGCTCACCGACGACTCCGTCGCCCTCACCTTCGACGTGCCCCCCGAGCTGCGCGCCGCCTACCGCTACACCCCCGGCCAGCACCTGGCGCTGCGCCGGCGGGTGGACGGCACCGAGGTCCGCCGCACCTACTCGATCTGCGCCCCCGCGCCCGGCCCCGGCGAGGACGGCCCACGCACCCTGCGCGTCGGTGTGCGTCTGGTGGACGGCGGCGCGTTCTCGACGTACGCCCTCAAAGAGGTGAACGTCGGGGACGAACTGGACGTGATGACCCCGGCCGGCCGCTTCACCCTGGACCCGGCACCCGGACGGTACGCGGCGATCGTCGGCGGCAGCGGCATCACCCCGGTCCTGTCGATCGTCTCCACCCTGCTGGCCCGGGAGCCCGAGGCCCGCTTCTGCCTGATCCGCGGCGACCGCACGGCCGCCTCGACGATGTTCCTGGAGGAGGTCGCCGACCTGAAGGACCGCTACCCCGAGCGGCTCCAGCTGGTGACGGTGCTGTCCCGGGAGGAGCAGCAGGCCGGACTGCCCACGGGCCGCCTGGACGAGGAGCGGCTGACGGGTCTGCTGCCCGCGCTGCTGCCGGTGGACGAGGTGGCGGGCTGGTTCCTGTGCGGGCCGCACGGGCTCGTGCAGGGCGCCGAGCAGGCGCTGCGCGGCCTCGGCGTGCCGCGCGCCCGCATCCACGAGGAGATCTTCCACGTGGACGGCGCGGACACCGTCAGACCCCGCACCGCCGCCGCCCCCGCGCACAGCACGGTGACCGCACGCCTCGACGGCCGCGGCGGCACCTGGCCGGTGCAGGACGGCGAGTCGCTGCTGGAGACGGTGCTACGCAACCGCCCCGACGCCCCCTACGCCTGCAAGGGCGGGGTCTGCGGCACCTGCCGGGCCTTCCTGGTCTCCGGCGAGGTCCGCATGGACCGCAACTTCGCCCTGGAACCGGAGGAGACGGAAGCCGGCTATGTGCTGGCCTGCCAGTCCCACCCGGCGACGGAACGGGTGGAGCTGGACTTCGACCGCTGACACCGCGGTGCGCGCCGGCCGCCCCGGCCGCGCCCGCCGCGCACCGGACCGCGCATTCCCTTCTCCCGCCCCCTGCCCTATCTTGACGGTCCGTCAGATTCAGATCCGGTGCCGGAGCCGGATCGGCGGAGCCGTCGGGAGGCCGGGACCGTGGACTTCACCTTCACCGAGGAGCAGGAAGCGGCCGCCGAGGCGGCTCTCGGGGTGTTCGCCGACGTGGCGCCCGACTCCGTGCCGAGCCCCGCGCTGACCCCCGGCGCGGTCGCGGCCGGCTTCGACCGGGGGCTGTGGGCCCGGCTCGCCGAGGCGGACCTGCTGAGCCTGCTGCTCACCGGGGAGCACGGCGGGGCGGGCCTGGACGCGGTCGCGCTCTGCCGGGTGCTGCGCGAGTCCGGCAAGGTGCTGGCACGCGTCCCGCTGCTGGAGAGCTGCGCGGCCGCAGCGTGCCTCCAGGCCTTCGCGGAGCCCGGGCCGACCGCGGGTCTGCTCGCCGCGACCGGCCGCGGCGAGGTGGTGCTGACGGTCGCCCCGCACGGCCGCACCGGACACGACCCGGCCGAACAGGCCGTCACCGCCCGCAGGGACGGCCGGGAGTGGCTGCTGGACGGCCTCCAGACCGCGGTGCCGTGGGCCTACGACGCCGACCACGTCCTCGTCCCCGCGCACACGCCGGCCGGCCGCACCGTGCTCGCCCTGGTCCCGCGCGGCCGTCCGGGCACGGCTCTGGCCGAGCAGGTCTCCACGACCGGCGAGCGGCTCGGCGAGCTGCGGCTGGACGCGGTCCGCCTGCCGGAGAGCCGGGTCGTCACGGCGGACGGGGCGTGGGAGTGGCTGCGGGAACTGCTGGCCACCGGGACCTGCGCGCTCGCGCTGGGCCTGGGCGAGCGCGTGCTGCGGATGAGCGCCGAGTACACCGGCGGGCGGGAGCAGTTCGGACACCCGCTCGCCACGTTCCAGGCCGTCGCCGTACAGGCCGCCGACCGCTACATCGACCTGCGCGCCATGGAGGTCACCCTGTGGCAGGCGGCCTGGCGGCTGTCCTGCGGTGCGCCGGGGGCGCTGCCGGTCTCCGGGGACGTGGCCGTCGCCAAGATCTGGGCCGCGGAGGGTGTACGCCGCGTGGTGCAGACGGCCCAGCACCTGCACGGCGGATTCGGCGCCGACGTCAGCTACCCCCTGCACCGCTACCACGCCTGGGCCAAGCACCTGGAGCTGTCCCTGGGCCCGGCGGCCGCCCACGAGGACGCGCTCGGCGACCTCCTGGCGGCCCACCCGCTCTCCGGCTGACCGCCCGTCACCGCCCGTCCGGGCTCCCTCACCCGGCATCCCGGCAGCGGGCAGCGGGCACCCGTGTCCACGGGACACTTGGGGCCGCACAGGACCCACGGGACCCGTGCACCCCACGGGACCCACCGGGCACGGCGTCCCCGCGGGCGACTCGGGGGACCTCAGAGGATCCCAGCGGGACTCAGCGGGACTCAGCGGGTCTCAGGGAGCTCACACGACGAAGCCGGGCTGCCCCGCGTCCGTCACGACGGAACGGCCGGCGGCCGCCCACTCCTGCATGCCTCCGCCGACGTTCACCGCGTCGATGCCCTGCTGCACGAGGTACCGGGTGACCTGGGCCGAGCGCCCGCCCGAGCGGCAGATCACATGGACGCGGCCGTCCTGCGGAGCCGCCTCGGTCAGCTCCCCGTACCGGGCCACGAACTCGCTGATGGGGATGTGCAGGGCCCCCTCGGCGTGACCGGCCTGCCACTCGTCGTCCTCGCGGACGTCCAGCAGGAAGTCGTCGTCCTTGAGCTGCGCGATCCCGACCGTGGGCACTCCTGGGAAAGTCATGCCCCGACGCTACCCGACCCCGCCCGAGCCCCTCCCCACAGCTCGCTCGGAAAGGGAAGCCGTCCCGGAGCCGCCCTACCCCCGGGCCTCGGCCAGCTCGGCCTCCCGCTGGGCGACCTCCGCCAGCAGCTGCTCGGCGATCTCGTCCAGCAGACGGTCCGGGTCGTCCGGGGCGAGCCGGAGCATTCCGCCGATCGCGCTCTCCTCCAGCTCCTTGGCGACCACGGCGAGCATCTCCTTGCGCCGGGCCAGCCAGTCCAGGCGGGCGTACAGCTCCTCGCCGCGGGTCGGGCCCCGGTCCTCCGGCTCCGGCCCCCTCGCCCACTCCTCGGCCAGCTCCCTCAGCCGCTCCGCGTCACCGCGGGCGTAGGCGGCGTTCACCCGGGTGAGGAACTCCTCACGCCGCTTGCGCTCGCCGTCCTCCTGGGCCAGGTCGGGGTGGGCCCTGCGGGCCAGCTCGCGGTACAGCTTGCGGGCCTCCTCGCTCGGGCGCACCCGGGCCGGCGGCTGCACGGGCCGGTCGGTGAGCATCGCGGAGGCCTCCGGGAACAGCCCGTCGCCGTCCATCCAGCCGTGAAACAGCTCCTCGACGCTGGGCATCGGCAGCACCCGGGCGCGCAGCTCCTGCGCCCGGCGCAGGTCCTCGGGGTCCTCGGTGCGGGCCGCGCGCGCCTCGGCGATCAGCGCGTCCAGCTCCTCCAGCCGGGCGTACATCGGGCCGAGCCGCTGGTGGTGGAGCCGGGAGAAGTTCTCGACCTCGACCCGGAACGTCTCCACCGCGATCTCGAACTCGATCAGCGCCTGCTCGGCGGCCCGCACCGCCCGCTCCAGCCGCTCCTCCGGCGCACCGGACGCCCCGGATGCCTCAGCGGCGGACCCGGCAGACCCGGCAGACCCGGCAGCACCGGCCGCCCCATCCGCCCCGGCAGTCCCAGCGGACTCAGCGGACTCAGCGGCCCCGGCAGCCCCACCGGTCTCGTCCGGCTCAGGACGGCCGGCCGGCGCGGCCGGCTCCGCCGGCCGGGTTCCGGCCGCGGCCTCACCGGGCGCCGCGCCCGTCGTCCCGGTGGTCCCGGTCACGTCGGCCCCGCCCTGCTCCTGCGCCTTCTCCGAGCTCGTCACCCGACCAGCGTAGGCCACGCCCCCACGCCCTCCCGTCCCGCGGACGCTCCGCTTCCGCTCATGGCCTCAGACCCCCATCTCGGCTGCGATCCGGCCCGCGCGGATACCCGCCACCAGCCCCGCGTGGTCCGCCTCGGTCCGGTCGGCGTAGGCCACGGCGAACGCGGCGACGGCTTCGTCGAGCTGCTCGTTCTTGCCGCAGTATCCGGCGACGAGACGCGGGTCGGCACTGTGCGAGTGGGCGCGGGCGAGCAGCGCCCCGGTCATGCGGGCGTAGTCGTCGACCTGGTCGGCGGCGAGTGCGGAGGGGTCGACGCTGCCCTTGCGGTTGCGGAACTGCCGCACCTGGTAGTGGCGCCCGTCGACGGTGGTCCAGCCGAGCAGGATGTCGCTGACGACCTGCATGCGCTTCTGCCCGAGCACCACCCGCCGGCCCTCGTGCCCGGCGGCGGGCACCTGAAGCCCTGCGGTGGCCAGATGCGGCAGCAGCGCGGAGGGGCGGGCCTCCTTGACCTGGAGGACCAGGGACTCCCCGCGGTGGTCGAGCAGCAGGACGACATAGGAGCGGGTGCCGACGCTGCCGGTGCCCACGATGCGGAACGCCACGTCGTGCACGGCGTACCGGGCGAGCAGCGGCAGCCGGTCCTCGGCGACGGTGGCGAGGTAGTCCTGGAGGGACGCGGCCACCATGGCGGCCTCCTCGTCGCGGACCCGGCGCAGCACGGGCGGGGCGTCCTGGAAGCGGCGTCCGCCGCCGGGCACCGGCTCGGTCGACTTCGCCGCGAAGCGCCCGCTGGTGTTGGCGCGCGCCTTCTCCATCACCCGCTCCAGCGTGCCGAGCAGGTCGTGGGCGTCGGCGTGGGAGACGAGTTCCTCGTCCGCGATGGCGTTCCACGCGTCGAGCACGGGCAGTCTCGCCAGCAGCCGCATGGTGCGGCGGTAGGCGCCCGCAGCGTCCCGGGCGGCGTCCCGGCAGGTGTCCTCGTCGGCGCCCGCCTCCCGGCCGGCCAGTACGAGCGAGGCGGCGAGCCGCTTGAGGTCCCACTCCCAGGGGCCCGGGACCGTCTCGTCGAAGTCGTTGAGGTCGATCACGAGGCCGCCGCGGGCGTCGCCGTACAGGCCGAAGTTCCCCGCGTGGGCGTCGCCGCAGATCTGGGCACGGATGCCGGTCATGGGCGTGCGGGCGAGGTCGTGGGCCATGAGGCCCGCGGATCCGCGCAGGAAGGCGAACGGTGTGGCCGCCATCCGGCCGACCCGTATCGGGGTCAGCTCGGGAAGCCGCCCGCGGCCGGACTCCTCCACCGCGGCGACCGCGTCGGGGCGGGCCGGGTCGGGGTCGAGCCCGGCGTGCTCGTGCCGCGGCACCCGGCGGCGCAGCTCCCTGCCCTCCTCGCGGGGCGAGGCAGCCCCCGGCCACTCGGCGAACCCCCGCACCCGCGGCAGCCGCCGCTCCGCTCCGGCCTCGGCCACTCGGACCGCCTCCCCCGTGCTCGCGGCCGCGCACCCCTGCGCGCGCACCGACGTGAACATCGACCAGGCCCGACCGTACCGCCGGTGGCCGAAACCCGTCAGATCCTGTGGACAACTCCGCCCCGTGCGCCGTCCCCGCCCCCGGCGGTCCCCGCCCGGGGCCGTCCCCGCCCCGCCTCCGGCCCCCGCGCCCGTGGCCTTCGTCACACCGGCGCCGGCGGCCGGGGACGCCGGGCGCGCGGGCCGCAACCGGGGGCCACGGGGCCACGGAGGCCTCGGAGCCACAGAGGGCCACGGGGGGCCACGGGGATGCAGGGGTATGTATGCGCACACCCGCGCCGACCACGGCCCGCACCACGGCCCGCACCACGGCGCCGGGCGGCGCACCGCAGCACCTCGGGCGCACGGCACGGCCACGCGCGGCAGGGCACCGCGGGAACGCCGCACCGCGGAACGCCCCGGGAAGCCCCGGGAAGCCCGCGCACCCGGCGCCGGCCCCGCCACGGCAACGCGAAACGGCCGCCATCGCTTTCACGATGACGACCGTCTCGTCCGGTGCGCGAGGGGGGAGTTGAACCCCCACGCCCTTGCGGGCACTGGAACCTGAATCCAGCGCGTCTGCCTATTCCGCCACCCGCGCATTGGGTGTGTCCTCCGGCTCCGTTCCTCTCGTCCCGGCGCCTTCCGACATCCAGAACATTAGCACGCTGGACGGGGTGGATTCACATCCCTTTCCACCGGGCACCGCCCCGGACCTCACACGACGCCGCGGGCCCTCCCGGGAGCCCCTCGGCCCCCCCCCCGGGCGCCCGGCGTCCCCCCGCGCCCCCGCTCCCCCGGGGGCTCCCTGCCCGCCGCCCGTCACAGCACCCGGAGACCGTCATCGACACGTATCAACCGTGTACCGGTCCCCTCCGTCCGCCCAGGAGCCGGACCGCGACCACCGCCGCGTGCGGGACACTGGTCCGTGACCGCCTCTACGATCCATGGCAGAAGCGGACCCCCGCGGAGTTCGAACGGGCCTTGCGGGGGGAACGGTCGGAAAGCGCCGGCAACCAGTCGGCACCCCCGCCGGCCCCGGCCGGCACCACGGTCGGGCCTCCGGGCCGACGCCCCCGGTCGGCCCCCGGCGACACCTGCCGGCCGGTTCACCAGGGGGAACCAGCCGATCCACGGCTGCGTGGATACGATCAGTAAGCAGTACCAGTAGGAAACAGCCAGGCAAGAAGCGGCAGCACGACAGGACGACAGCGACGGAGGAGGTGCCCCATGGGAGTCCTGAAGCGTTTCGAGCAGCGTCTCGAAGGTCTGGTCAACGGCACCTTCGCCAAGGTGTTCAAGTCCGAGGTCCAGCCCGTGGAGATCGCCGGAGCACTCCAGCGGGAGTGCGACAACAACGCGACCATCTGGAACCGCGACCGGACGGTCGTGCCCAACGACTTCATCGTGGAGCTGAGCACGCCGGACTTCGAGCGGCTCAGCCCCTACTCCGGGCAGCTCGGCGACGAGCTCGCGGGCATGGTCCGGGACTACGCCAAGCAGCAGCGCTACACCTTCATGGGCCCCATCAAGGTCCATCTGGAGAAGGCCGACGACCTCGACACCGGCCTGTACCGGGTGCGCAGCCGCACCCTCGCCTCCTCCAGCAGCCAGCCCCAGCAGCCTCCGCAGCCCGGCCCCGAGGCGCCCCGGCGCCCCGCCGGCTACGGCTACCCGCCGCCGGGTGCCACGGGCGGCGGCCGGCCCGGCGGCGCCCCGCCCATGCCCGCCGCACCCCCGCCCGGCGCCCGGCCGGGCGGCTACGGCTACCCGCCGCCGGCGGCCGGCCCGGGACACGGCCCGGCCCCCGGCACCCCCGCGGCCGGCGGCCGCACCCGCTACTGGATCGAGATCAACGGCACCCGCCACCAGATCTCCCGCGCGACGCTCGTGCTGGGCCGCAGCACCGAGGCCGACGTGCGGATCGACGACCCCGGCGTGAGCCGCCGGCACTGCGAGATCCGGACCGGAACGCCCCCGACGATCCAGGATCTCGGGTCCACCAACGGCATCGTGGTGGACGGGCAGCACACCACCCGCGCTACGCTCCGCGACGGCTCGCGAATCGTCGTGGGCAGCACCACCGTTATCTATAGGCAAGCCGAAGGGTGATCCGGGGGCAATGTCAGAGCTGACCCTCACGGTCATGCGGCTGGGTTTCCTGGCCGTACTGTGGCTGTTCGTGATCGTGGCCGTGCAGGTCATCCGCAGCGACCTGTTCGGTACGCGGGTCACCCAGCGCGGGGCGCGGCGGGAGGCGGGCCGGTCGCAGCAGGCCGCGCGCCAGGCGCCGCCCCAGCAGCGCCAGCAGCCCGCCTCCGGCGGTCGCCGCCGCAACGCGCCCACCAAGCTGGTGGTGACCGAAGGCACACTGACCGGTACCACGGTCGCCCTGCAGGGCCAGACCATCAGCCTGGGCCGGGCCCACGACAGCACGATCGTGCTGGACGACGACTACGCCTCCAGCCGGCATGCCAGGATCTACCCGGACCGCGACGGCCAGTGGATCGTCGAGGACCTCGGCTCGACGAACGGCACCTACCTCGACCGCGCCCGGCTGACCACCGCCACACCGATTCCGCTGGGTGCGCCGATCCGCATCGGCAAGACCGTCATCGAGCTGCGGAAGTAGTGCTACATCATGAATGAGCGCGAGCGGAGCGAGCACGCAGCGGCGGCCGGCAGCACGGGCCCCGGCGCGCTCCCGACCGGAGGGTGGGCAGTGTGGCTCGACACGACCGGCTGCATGCGGAGCCGACGGGCGAGGTGGGCATGAGTCTGTCACTGCGCTTCGCCGCCGGCTCGCACAAGGGCATGATCCGCGAGGGCAACGAGGACTCCGGTTACGCCGGGCCGCGCCTGCTCGCCATCGCCGACGGCATGGGCGGCGCCGCCGCCGGCGAGGTCGCCTCCTCCGAGGCCATCTCCACCATCGTCGCCCTCGACGACGACGTCCCCGGCTCCGACGTGCTCACCTCCCTCGGCACCGCCGTGCAGCGGGCCAACGACCAGCTGCGCCACATGGTCGAGGAGGACCCGCAGCTGGAGGGCATGGGCACCACCCTGACCGCACTGCTGTGGACGGGCCAGCGGCTCGGCATGGTGCACGTCGGCGACTCCCGCGCCTACCTGCTGCGCGACGGCGTCCTCACCCAGATCACCCAGGACCACACCTGGGTGCAGCGGCTCGTCGACGAGGGCCGCATCACCGAGGAGGAGGCCACCACCCACCCGCAGCGCTCGCTGCTGATGCGGGCCCTCGGCAGCGGCGACCACGTCGAGCCCGACCTGTCGATCCGCGAGGTCCGGGCCGGCGACCGCTACCTGATCTGCTCCGACGGCCTGTCCGGGGTGGTGTCCCACCAGACGCTGGAGGACACCCTCGCCAGCTACCAGGGCCCGCAGGAGACCGTGCACGAGCTGATCCAGCTCGCCCTGCGCGGCGGCGGCCCCGACAACATCACCGTCATCGTCGCCGACGTCCTCGACCTGGACACCGGGGACACCCTCGCCGAGCAGCTCTCCGACGCGCCGGTGGTGGTCGGCGCGGTCGCCGAGAACCAGCACCCGCTGCACGACAACGGCATCATGCAGACCCCGGCCGGCCGCGCCTCGGGCCTCGGCCGCAGGCCGCAGCACGGCGGCGGCGAGTTCGGCCCGCCCGGCTCCGGCGACGTCACCGGCTTCGTCCCCGCCGACGGCTTCGGATACGGCGACGAGGACCTCGTCAAGGAGCGTCCCCGCCGCAAGTGGCTCAAGCGCTCCCTGTACATCGGGCTCGCCCTCGCCGTCGTCGGCGCCGGCCTGTACGGCGGCTACCGCTGGACGCAGACGCAGTACTACGTCGGCACCAACGGCGAGCACATCGCCCTCTACCGCGGCATCAGCCAGGACCTGGCCTGGGTGTCCCTGTCGGAGGTGGAGAAGGACCACCCCGAGATCGAACTCAAGTACCTGCCGCCCTACCAGCAGAAGGCGGTCAAGGCCACGATCGCCGAAGGCGGCCTGAAGAACGCCCAGGCGAAGATCGACGAGCTGTCGGTGCAGGCCTCGGCCTGCCGCAAGCAGGCCGAGCGGCGCGCCGCCGAGAGCGAGCGCAACGCCGAGACCGGCGAGGGGCAGGCCGGCGGCGCCACCGGAGCCAGCCCCGCCTCGTTCACGTCCAAGGCGTCGCCGTCCCCCTCGGCCACGTCCCCGTCGGCCCCGTCCTCGCCGGCGCCGTCGGCCTCGACCCCGACCCCGACCCCGTCCGCGAGCGCCCCCAGCCCCGGCCCGAGCCTGTCCGAGGAAGAGCAGAAGGTCGTCTCGCTGTGCGGCAAGCAGTAGGCGAGCGGTGAGAGGCCCCGTCACACGATGAGCAGCAGCACTACCAACCCGTCGACGCACCACACGTCCACGATCGGCGCCGTCGGCGCACCCAGCCGGCGCAACACCGAGCTCGCCCTGCTCGTGTTCGCCGTCGTCATCCCGGTCTTCGCCTACGCCAACGTGGGCCTGGCCATCAACGACGAGGTGCCGCCCGGACTGCTGGCCTACGGACTGGGCCTCGGCCTGCTGGCCGGCGTCGGCCATCTCGTCGTCCGCAGGTTCGCGCCCTACGCGGACCCGCTGCTGCTGCCGCTGGCCACGCTGCTCAACGGGCTCGGGCTGGTCGCGATCTGGCGGCTTGACCAGTCGAAGCTGCTGCAGTCCATCGGCCAGGCCGGCACCGCCGCGCCCCGCCAGCTGCTGTACACGGCGATGGGCATCGCGCTGTTCATCGTCGTGCTGATCTTCCTCAAGGACCACCGCGTCCTGCAGCGCTACACGTACATCTCCATGGTCGGCGCGCTGTTCCTGCTGCTGCTGCCGCTGGTGCCGGGCCTCGGCCAGAACATCTACGGCGCCAAGATCTGGATCTCGGTCGCCGGGTTCTCCATCCAGCCGGGCGAGTTCGCGAAGATCGTCCTGGCGGTGTTCTTCGCCGGCTACCTGGTGGTCAAGCGGGACGCGCTGGCGCTCGCCAGCCGCCGCTTCATGGGGCTGTACCTGCCGCGCGGCCGGGACCTCGGCCCGATCCTGGTGGTCTGGGGGATCTCGATCCTCATCCTGGTCTTCGAGACCGACCTCGGCACGTCCCTGCTGTTCTTCGGGATGTTCGTCATCATGCTGTACGTCGCCACCGAGCGGACCAGCTGGATCGTCTTCGGTCTGCTGATGTCCGCGGCCGGCGCGGTCGGCGTGGCGAGCTTCGAGCCGCACATCCAGCAGCGCGTCGACGCCTGGCTCGACCCGATGCGCGAGTACACCCTCTCCCGCCAGGGCATCGGCGGCCACTCCGAGCAGGCCATGCAGGCGCTGTGGGCGTTCGGCTCCGGCGGCACCCTGGGCACCGGCTGGGGCCAGGGCCACTCCGAGCTGATCCGCTTCGCCGCCAACTCCGACTTCATCCTCGCCACCTTCGGCGAGGAGCTCGGCCTGGCCGGCCTGATGGCGGTCCTGCTGGTGTACGCGCTGATCGTGGAGCGCGGCGTGCGCACCGCCCTCGCCGCCCGCGACCCGTTCGGCAAGCTGCTCGCGATCGGCCTGTCCGGCGCCTTCGCGCTCCAGGTGTTCGTGGTGGCCGGCGGTGTGATGGGGCTGATCCCGCTGACCGGCATGACGATGCCGTTCCTCGCGTACGGCGGTTCCTCGGTCATCGCCAACTGGGCGCTGATCGGCATCCTGCTCAGGATCAGCGACACCGCGCGCCGGCCCGCGCCGTCCCCCGCGCCCAACCCGGACGCCGAGATGACCCAGGTGGTCCGCCCCGGCTCGTGACCGGAGCGGCACGCGCCGCACCGCTCCCCGTGAACCCGGTCACCACGGCGGCACCGCCCGCCGCCGGCGTCCCGCCCCCGGGGCGAGGCCACCGGGCCCGCCCCCGCAAGGGAACCGGCGGGCGGCCCGGGACGTCTACTGACCGAGCGGGCGCCTCAACCGTCCCGGTGCCCTCTCAGGCCGTACCTCTACACTGTGGGGCGGCCGAGGACCAGCGCCAGCATCACCGAGAACGAGGCTCTGCAGCAGCAGGCGCACCCGACACCTTGTGGAAAGGCCGGACGTGAACAAGCCCCTGCGCCGAATCGCGATCTTCTGCGGACTACTCGTCCTGGCACTGATGATCCGCGACAACTGGCTGCAGTTCGCCCAGGCGGAGAACCTGCGCACCGACTCCAACAACCGCCGGGTCGCCATCGAGCGCTACGAGCACCCGCGGGGCGACATCATCGTCGACGGCCAGCCCATCACCGGCTCGGCCGCGGCGAAGAGCGGTGACTTCAAGTACAAGCGGACGTACAAGAACGGCGAGATGTGGGCGCCGGTCACCGGCTTCACCTCGCAGGCGTTCGACGGCGGCCTGCTGGAGAAGGTCGAGGACTCCTTCCTCACCGGCACCGACGACCGGCTGTTCTTCCGCAACACCCTGGACATGGTCACCGGCAAGGAGCGGCAGGGCGGCAACGTCGTCACCACGCTCAACGGGGCCGCGCAGAAGGCCGCGTTCGAGGGGCTGGAGAAGCAGGGCGGCAAGGGCGCGGTCGTCGCCCTGGAGCCGTCCACCGGCAAGGTCCTGGCGATGGCCACCTACCCGTCCTACGACCCGTCCACCATCACCGGGTACTCCGACAAGGACGGCGAGGCCTGGCAGAACCTGCAGAAGAGCAAGAACCCCGACGACCCGATGCTGAACCGGGCGCTGCGCGAGACCTACCCGCCCGGCTCCACCTTCAAGGTCGTCACCGCGGCGGCGGCCCTGGAGAACGGCGTGGTCTCCGGCATCGACGACAAGACCAAGACGCCGGACCCGTACCAGCTGCCGGACACCACCACCGACCTCACCAACCAGCACGGCGAGTGCAAGAACGCCAGCCTGCGCTACGCCCTGATGGTGTCCTGCAACACCGTCTTCGCGAAGCTCTCCGACTCCGTCGGCGGCGACAAGATGATCGAGCAGGCGGAGAAGTTCGGGTACAACCAGAAGGAACTGGACATTCCGGTCCGCGCGGCGGAGAGCATCTACCCCGAGGACAACCGCCCGCAGAACGCGATGGACGGCATCGGGCAGGCCTCCAACCGGGCCACCCCGCTGCAGATGGCCATGGTGACCGCGGCCATCGCCAACGACGGCAAGCTGATGCGGCCGTACATGGTGGACCAGCTCAAGTCCGGCAACCTGGACACCATCGAGACGACCGAGCCGCAGGAGATGTCCCAGGCCGTCTCGGGCGAGACCGCGCAGAAGCTCCAGGAGATGATGGAGTCGGTGGTCAACGACCCGCAGGGCACCGGCGGCAACGCGAAGATCGACGGGGCCACGGTCGGCGGCAAGACCGGTACCGCCCAGCACGGTCTGAACAACAGCGAGAAGCCGTACGCCTGGTTCATCTCCTACGCCAAGCTCGCCGACGGCAGCGCGCCGGTCGCCGTCGCCGTGGTCATCGAGGACGGCGCGGCCAACCGCGACGACATCAGCGGTGGCGGACTGGCCGCCCCCATCGCGCGGTCCGTGATGAAGGCGGTCATCGACAGCAAGAAGTGACCCCGCTCACACCCCCTTCGCATCGGTGCACGCTGCGGTACCGGTCCTGTATCAGGTGACGGGCTTGGCCAGGTCGCACAAGGAGAGCCGGGTACGGTAGGCCCGGACGGCAGCCTCCGACCGTACGAGTGTGCGGATCGGGACCCACGGAGAGGGCTGGTAGGAGCTTATGGAAGAGCCGCGTCGCCTCGGCGGCCGGTACGAGCTGGGCCACGTGCTCGGCCGTGGTGGCATGGCCGAGGTCTACCTCGCCCATGACACCCGCCTGGGCCGCACCGTGGCGGTGAAGACGCTGCGCGCGGACCTCGCGCGCGACCCGTCCTTCCAGGCCCGGTTCCGCCGGGAGGCCCAGTCGGCCGCCTCGCTCAACCATCCCGCGATCGTCGCGGTCTACGACACGGGCGAGGACTACATCGACGGGGTCTCGATCCCGTACATCGTCATGGAGTACGTCGACGGCTCCACGCTCCGCGAGCTGCTGCACAGCGGCCGCAAGCTGCTGCCCGAGCGGGCCATGGAGATGACCATCGGCATCCTCCAGGGCCTGGAGTACGCCCACCGCAACGGCATCGTGCACCGCGACATCAAGCCCGCCAACGTCATGCTGACGCGCAACGGGCAGGTCAAGGTGATGGACTTCGGCATCGCCCGCGCCATGGGCGACGCCGGCATGACGATGACCCAGACCGCGGCCGTCATCGGCACCGCCCAGTACCTCTCTCCGGAGCAGGCCAAGGGCGAGCAGGTCGACGCCCGCTCGGACCTGTACTCCACCGGCTGCCTGCTCTACGAGCTGCTCACGGTCCGCCCGCCCTTCGTCGGCGACTCCCCGGTCGCGGTGGCCTACCAGCATGTGCGCGAGGAGGCCCAGCCGCCGTCGGTGTTCGACCCCGAGATCACGCCGGAGATGGACGCGATCGTCCTCAAGGCGCTGGTGAAGGACCCGGACTACCGCTACCAGTCCGCCGACGAGATGCGCGCCGACATCGAGGCCTGCCTCGACGGCCAGCCGGTCGCCGCGACCGCCGCGATGGGCTCGGTCGGCTACGGCGGCTACCCGGACGACCAGGCGACCACGGCGCTGCGCCAGGCGGAGCCCGGCGCCACGTCGATGCTGCCCCCCATGAACCCCGACGACGGCGGCTTCGGCTACGACGACCGGCCCGACCGGCGGCGCCAGAAGAAGTCCAGCAGCTCCACGGTCCTGCTGGTCGTGGCGGCCGTCCTGGTCCTGGTCGGGGCCGTCCTGATCGGCAAATGGATCTTCAGCGGGGACGGGGCGGACAACGGCGTCGCCACGGTGCCGAACTTCGTCGACCACACGAAGAGCGAAGCCCAGCAGATGGCGGAGAACATCAGCCTGGAGCTCGCCTTCACCTCCAAGCCGTGCGAGGACACGGCGAAGGACAAGATCTGCGAGCAGGACGTCAAGCCGAACACCGAGGTCGACAAGGGCTCGACCGTCAACCTGGTGGTGTCGACGGGCGCGCCCAAGGTCGCCGTGCCGAACGTGACGGGCAAGTCCCTGGAGACGGCCAGGTCCCTCCTGGAGGGCGACAAGTACAACTTCACCGTCAAGGTGACCTACGAGGAGTCGTCCACGGCCGACCCCGACACCGTCCTGGAGCAGGACCCCGCACTGGGCGACGAGGTGGAGAAGGGCTCCACCGTCACCCTCACGGTCGCCAAGGAGAAGGAGCAGGCCACCGTGCCGGACGTGACCGGCCAGAGCTGTGACGCCGCCAAGGCCCAGATGGAGGCCAACGACCTCCAGGGCAACTGCGTCAACGTGCCGGTCGACGACGACAGCCTGGCCGGCGTGGTCGTGGACACCGTGCCGGGCAAGGGCGAGCAGGCCGACCCGGGCTCCGCGGTGACCATCAACATCGGCGAGAAGCAGAAGAACGAGGTGCAGGTCCCGGAGGTGCGCAACCGCACGGTGGCCCAGGCCAAGCAGATCCTCGCCTCCCAGGGCTTCACCGACATCGTGTTCGACGGCGACAGCAGCGACAACGCGTTCGTCATCGACCAGAGCCCGAAGCCCAACCGGAAGACCGACGACCCGGCCGGGACGCAGATCACCCTCAGGACGGTGAGCTTCGGCCAGAACGACGGCGGGAACGGCAACGGGGGCAACGGCGGCGACGGCGGCGGCGACGGGTTCATCGGCGGTCTCGGCTGACCCGCCGCCCGGCCCGCGGCTGACCCGCCGCTTCCCGGCCGGCCGCTACCGCGCCCGCCCGGCCCGCGCAGGACGGAGCCCCGGTCCCCTCAGCGCAGGGGGCCGGGGCTCTGTGCCGGAAGGCCGGGCTGCGGCGCCGCGGACACCGCCGCGGGTCGAGGGGGCCTGAGCCGGCGGGGGCCGGACCGGGCCGACGACGGGTCAGCCGCGGGCCGGGAAGCAGGAACCGGGAACGCGGGGAACCGGGAACGCGGGGAACGGGGCGCGGGGGGAACGGGGCGCGGGCCGGTCAGCCGAGTTCCTTCGGCGGCGTGCGCTCGCCGTCCACCTTCTGCACCCGGACCAGCTCGCCCCACACGATGTAGCGGTAGCGGCTGGTGTAGACGGGCGTGCAGGTGGTCAGGGTGATGTACTTGCCCGCCTTCGTCCGGCCGGACTCCGGCGGGATCTGCGCCAGTACCCCGATGTTGTACTTCGAGGTCTCGGGCAGTGTGGCGAACACCTTGTAGACGTACCACCTGTCCTTGGTCTCGAAGACGATCGGGTCGCCCTCGTGCAGCTTGTCGATGTCGTGGAACTTCGCGCCGTGGCCGTCGCGGTGCGCGGCGAGGGAGAAGTTGCCGTCGCGGCCCGAGGTGGGCAGGACCGCCCTGACCGGCTCGGTGTAGTACCCGGCCACGCCGCCGTTGAGCAGTTCGGCGGAGGTGCCCTTCTTCACCAGGATCTCGTCGCCGCCCATCGCGGGGACGTGCAGGAAGCCGATGCCGTCCCTGGTGTCCAGGGCGCCGGGCCCGCCGGAGCCGGCGTCCTGGGCCCAGTGGTCGCGGACGTCGTCGCCCTCCCGGTCCGCCTTGCGGTCGGCGAGCACGTTGGTCCACCACAGCGAGTACACGACGAACAGTCCGAGGACCACGCCCGCGGTGATGAGCAGTTCGCCGAGGACGCTGACGGCCGCGGCGATCGGGCCGGGCCGGCGGCGTGCCGCCCGGTGCTGCGGCCGGCCCGCCTCCGTCTGCGCTCCGGTGCCTTCGGTGGTCGCTGCCACTGTTCTCCCGCCCTCGACTGACCGCGGCCGGCGCCTACCTGACGAGCGCGTCGGGCTTGCCCTCGCTGCGCGGCCGTTCCTCGACCATCTTGCCCCAGACGATCAGCCGGTACTTGCTGGTGAACTCCGGTGTGCATGTCGTCAGGGTGATGTAGCGGCCCGGACCGGTGAATCCGGAGTCCTTCGGGACCGGGTCGAGCACGCTGACGTTGCTCGGCGGGGTCACCGGCAGCGTCGACGTCATCTTGTAGACGTAGTACGTGTCCCGGGTCTCGACCACGATCGGGGCGCCGGGCCGGAGCCGGTTGATGTACCGGAACGGTTCTCCATGGGTGTTGCGGTGCCCGGCCAGTCCGAAGTTGCCGGTCTTCGCGTCGGGCATCGCGGTCTTGAGGTCGCCCTCGCCGTAGTGGCCGACCATGCCCCGGTCGAGCACCTTCTTGCCGCTGACCCCCTCGGCGATCGGCACCACCACGTCCAGGTCGGGGATGCGCAGGATCGCGAAGCCCTCGCCGGGCTCGAAGGTGCCGGGGCTGCGCCGGCCGCTCGCCCAGTCCTTCTGCAGGTCGCTGGCCTCGCTGCCGGCCTGCGCGTGGGCGCGGACGTTCGTCCACCACAGCTGGTAGGTGACGAACAGCAGCATCAGCACGCCGGTGGTGATGAACACCTCGCCGATCGCCCGGCTCACCACGACGGCCGGGCCGGGCCTGCGGCTGCGCGCCAGCCGGCGGGCCTCCATCCGGGTCAGCGGACGGCCGGGTTCCGCCTCCCCGGGGCCGGCGGGGCCGGCGGGGCGGGTGGTGCCGCCGTGCCGCCCGCGGCGCCCCTTGGCGGCCTTCCTGCGGGCCGCCCGGCCTCCCGCCGGTGTCGCGCCCTCCCCCGCCGCCTCCGGGGCCCCCACCGCGCCGGAGGGCGCACCCGGGGGCGGGCCGGGTATGGACGCGCCGAGGATGTCCGCGGTCCGCAGCGCCACGGTCGCGTCGTCGAGCCCGCCCGCGGCGTCCCGGTGACCGGCCGGGCCTCCGCCGTACCCGGCGTGCTGCCCGCGGTCCCCCGCCCCGCGGGCGTCGGGGGCCGTCGCCCGGCCGGCGTCGTGGGCCGTCCCGTGCGGGCCGTACGGCGGGTACGGGTGGACCGGCGCGGCGGCCGGGGACGCTCCCGGGGCCGGGGGCGCCTGCGCCGCCCGGGACGCCGGCGCGGCCGGGGACTCCGTCCGGTACGGCACGTCGGAGGGGTACGGCGCGTACGGCTGCTCCGCCGCCGCGTACCCCTGAGGGCCGTACCAGTCGGAGGTCACGCCGAGGCCCTGCCCACCACCGGGGCGAGCCCCGCGGACCGGGCGGGAGCGCCCTCGTCGCCGCACTCGGCCAGCCAGTTGGCCAGCATCCGGTGACCGTGCTCGGTCAGCACCGACTCGGGGTGGAACTGCACGCCCTCGACCGGGAGTTCCCGGTGCCGCAGGCCCATCACGATGCCGTCGCGGGTGCGGGCGGTCACCTCCAGTTCGGCCGGCACCGTGCCGGGCTCGGCCGCCAGCGAGTGGTAGCGGGTCGCCGTGAAGGGCGAGGGCAGTCCGGCGAAGACGCCCTTGCCCTCGTGCTCGACCGGCGAGGTCTTGCCGTGCAGCAGCTCCGGCGCACGGTCCACGACCCCGCCGTAGGCCACCTGCATCGACTGCATGCCCAGGCAGACGCCGAAGACGGGGACGCCGGTGGCCGCGCAGTGGCGGACCATCTCGATGCAGACGCCGGCCTGCTCGGGGGCGCCGGGGCCGGGCGAGAGCAGGACGCCGTCGAAGCCGTCCTGGGCGTGCGCGGTCGCCACCTCGTCGTTGCGCAGCACCTCGCACTCGGCGCCGAGCTGGTACAGGTACTGCACGAGGTTGAAGACGAAGCTGTCGTAGTTGTCGACGACGAGAATGCGCGCGCTCACTGGTTGTCCACCGTCACATCGTTGAAGGGAAGCAGCGGTTCCGCCCAGGGGAAGACGTACTGGAAGAGGACGTAGACGACCGCCACGACCAGCACGAGGGAGATCAGTGCCCTCACCCACGCGTTGCCCGGCAGATGCCGCCAGATCCAGCCGTACATGCCGTCCCTTCCGTCCGTGCCACGGCCCAGACTCACGCCGCCCGCACCAGATTAACGGCGGAGGGCCTCCGGTTCGCCCGTGTCCACGGGCTGGGTCCCGTCGAGGTGCGCCCAGACGATCAGCCGGTGACTGTGCCCCCACTCGGGGTCGCAGGTGGTGAGGGTGAGATACCGGCCGGGGCGGGTGTAGCCGGAGGCGCGCGGGACGGGGTCGACGACCGCCACGTCGGCGGGGACGGTGCGGTAGGGCCCCCTGTCGACGCGGTAGGTGAACCAGGTGGTGCCGTCCGACAGCACCACCGCGTCCCCGGGCCGCAGGCGGGGGAAGTCCTTGAAGGGGTCGCCGTGGGTGCGGCGGTGTCCGGCGACGGCGAAGTTGCCCCTCCCGCCGAGCCGGGCGGTGGCGGGGTAGTGGCCGAGGCCCTTCGCGAGTGTGGCGGCGGAGGTGCCTTCGAGGACCGGCTTGCGCCAGCCGGCGCCGAGCCGCGGGACGTACATGATCGCGAACGGGCGGCCCTCGGCGTAGGGCCGGGCGGCGGCGGGGCTGCCGCCGCCGGACGGGCCGGACGGCGACGGGCCGGACGGCGCGTGCTGCCGGGCCCACTGCGCGCGCAGCAGGCCGACCTGTTCGTCCATCGCCGCGTCGGCGCGCACGCCGGTCCAGAACAGCAGGTAGGCGACGAAGAGCACGATCAGGGTGCCGGCGGTGATGCAGAGCTCGCTGGCGGACCGCACGAGGACGCGCACCGGCGCCTCCAGGGGGACGTCACTCCACGGGCTGGGCGTAGTGCAGGTCCACTGTGCCCGAGTAGCCCGGCAGCGTCACCCTCCCGTCCTCCTCGACTTTCCAGCCGAGGCCGTAGACGTTGACGTAGACCATGTAGTTCTGGATCGCCGGGCTCGCGCCGAGCGCCTCGCGGAGCTTCTCCGGGTCGCCCACAGCCGTGATCCTGTACGGCGGTGAGTAGACGCGGCCCTGGAGGATCAGGGTGTTGCCCACGCAGCGCACCGCGCTGGTGGAGATCAGCCGCTGGTCCATGACCTTGATGCCCTCGGCGCCGCCCTGCCACAGCGCGTTCACCACGGCCTGGAGGTCCTGCTGGTGGATGACCAGGTAGTCGGGCTGCGGCTCCGGGTAGCCGGGCAGCCGGGCGGTGGCGTTCGGCGGGGCGTCGTTCAGGGTGACGGTGAGCGCCTCGCCGGTGAGCTTCCGGGTGCCCGCGCGCTTCTCCAGGGCGGCCAGCCGGTCCTTCTCCGCGCCGGTGCCGCCGTCTCCCGCGCCGGCGAGGGAGTCGACCCGGGCCCGCAGGGCGGCGTTGGACTCGTCCAGCTGGCCGTTCTTGTGGCTGCGCTCCTGGATGAGGTCGGAGAGCCGCAGCAGGGAGGCGTCCGTGCGGATGTTGGTGCCCTTGGCGGTGTTGAAGCTGGTGAAGAAGATCAGACCGGCGAGCGCGAAGACGGCGACCGTGAGCACACGCACGGGACGGAAGCGTCCCCGGCGGTCGGCACTGGAATCCGACCGGGGGGAGTCGGCAGAATTGCTCAACGTACCCTTATCTCCTTCGGCGCCACGGAAGCACTACGCTAACGGACGTCCGGGGGAGCCCTCAGTGTCGCCAGATGTGTCACCCGATGCGTCCTCGCGGCACACCGCACCAGCCCGACCCAAGGAACCTGCGCGGCCACGCAGCGCATCGACAGGAGAGACCCTCGTGCCGAAGTCACGTATCCGCAAGAAGGCCGACTACACGCCGCCGCCGTCGAAGCAGGCGCAGGCCATCAAGCTCACCAACCGCGCCTGGGTCGCGCCCGTCATGCTGGCCATGTTCCTCATCGGACTGGCCTGGATCGTCGTCTTCTACGTGACGGACGGCTCGCTGCCGGTCGAGGGCCTGGACAACTGGAACATCGTGGTCGGCTTCGGCTTCATCGCGGCCGGGTTCGGCGTCTCCACGCAGTGGAAGTGACGGCGCACCGCAGCACCGGCGGGGGTACCCCGCACCGTCCCGCGCGGGTTCTCCCTTAGCACCCACCGGCTTCCTCCGCCAGCTCTGCCCAGGACTGTCCACCGAGTTATCCACAGGCCCGACGGCGTATCCACATCCCCCTGGGGAAAAGACTACGATCTGTGGATAACTCATGGAGGGTTGACGCCGGTACGACTGCGCGGCACTCCTCCGAACACTCTTTCGCCCCCTGCTTCACCTGCGAAAACGCAGATGAGACGCAGGGGGCGCCGTCGTCCGCCCACAGCATGCGCAAGAGCCGGCACATTCTGTGGACAACCGATCGCTCTCAGGTCAGCTGAACGGTTCTGAGCACCGCCAGGAGCACCGACACCGCCAGGACCAGGGCGCAGGTGCCGTACTGGACCAGCGTCCGCCGCTTCCGTGGCGCGTGCACCATGGCGTAGCCCGTGATCACACCCGCGACCAGTCCGCCGATGTGCGCCTGCCAGGCGATGTTGCTGGCGCCGAAGGTGAACACCAGGTTGATCGCCAGCAGCACCATCACCGGGCGCATGTCGTAGTCCAGGCGCCTCATGAGGACCGCGGTGGCACCGAACAGCCCGAAGATCGCGCCCGAGGCGCCGAGCGAGCCCTGCGACGGGGAGGCGATCAGATACGTCAGCGCGCCGCCGGCCAGTCCGGAGACGAAGTAGACGGTGAGGTACCGGGCCCGGCCGAGCGCGGCCTCCAGGGGTCCGCCGATCCACCACAGGCTGAGCATGTTGAAGCCGATGTGCCAGAACTCCTGGTGGGCGAACATCGACGTCACGAAGCGGTACCACTCGCCTCCGGCGACCCCCGAGGCCGGCGCGAACGGCTGCGGCGGCCAGGCCCCGTACAGCACCAGGTGCTGCAGCAGCGAGGAGTCCGCCCGCACCGCGATGAACACCGCGAGGTTGATCCCGATCAGGATCTTGGTGACCAGCCGGGTGTCCCCGACGACGGTGGCGCCCGCCACGGTCCGCGGGGCGACCGCCCGCGCCCGGCCCTCCCCGCCGCGCACGCAGTCGGGGCACTGGAAGCCCACCGCCGCGCTGATCATGCACTCGGGGCAGATCGGCCGGTCACAGCGGGTACAGCGCACGCCCGTCTCGCGGTCCGGGTGGCGGTAGCACACCGGGACGGGCTGGGCGTCCGGTGTCTGCTGCTCCATGTCTGGTCACCTCGGTGGTCGGGTCGGCCGGCGGCGTCCGGAGGTCCGGCGGTCCGGCTGGGGCGTGCTGCGAACGTGGCGTCGTCCGCCCTCAGGGCGGGGACTTTCGCAACACGCCCTGGAAGGGCGGGGCGGCCCGAGAAGGCCCCGCTCATCCTTACGGACGAGCGGGGCCAATGGTTCCCGTGGGGTAGCGAACCCGGCCGGACGGGCCGGGGTCCGGCAGCCCGGCCGGGTCCGGTGTGCGACCAGGTCCGGTGTGCGACCGGACCACCGGGTCCGGTGTCCGGCCGGACTCCGGTCCGGCCGGCGGTCCCGGACCGGCCTCAGCCCTCGCGCTGCTCGACCACGACCGACTCGATGACCACGTCGTTCACCGGGCGGTCGGTGCGCGGGTTGGTCTGCACCGCGGCGATGGCGTCCACGACCTTCTGGCCGGCCTTGTCCGAGACCTCACCGAAGATGGTGTGCTTGCGGTTCAGCCACGCGGTCGGGGAGACCGTGATGAAGAACTGCGAGCCGTTGGTCCCCGGGCCGGCGTTGGCCATGGCGAGCAGGTACGGCTTGTCGAAGCGCAGGTCCGGGTGGAACTCGTCCCCGAACTGGTAGCCCGGACCGCCCGTGCCGTTGCCCAGCGGGTCGCCGCCCTGGATCATGAAGCCGCTGATGACGCGGTGGAAGACCGTGCCGTCGTAGAGCTTCTCGGTGGACTTCGCGCCGGTGGCCGGGTTGACCCACTCGCGCTCGCCCCGGGCAAGCTCGACGAAGTTCCTGACCGTCTCGGGCGCCTGGTCCGGGAACAGCTGGACCACGATGTCGCCGTGGTTGGTCTTCAGGGTGGCGTAGAGCTTCTCGGCCACGATCTGCCTTCCGTTGTCTTCGTGTGACCCCCCGATCCTCGCACGCCCGGCGCCCCGCGTCGTCCGGCACCGCTGTTCCGCAGCGCGGCGCGGCAATCCGTGGCATGGTCGACGACAGGCTGCTGTTGCACTGTTCTCGTCCGCTCCGGGGTCGATCAGATCCGTCGGAACCCATATGCCCGCCCTCGCGTGCCGCCCGGCGCACCAGCAGGCATGATCCGTAAAAGGGTGGAAAGTCGAAATACCGTACGCCACCGAGGAGGAGGATCCCGTGACCCGCATCGACAGCGTGCGCGCCGCGACCGGCTCGGCGAGGGACAGCGTGCTGCACGCCGCGGAAGTGGTGGCGCCCTACGCCGACACGGCCAAGGAGAAGGCGGCACACTACGCACAGGAGGCGCGCGTCCGGCTCGCGCCGATGGTTTCACAGGCCGCCGAACAGGCACGCGCCCAGTACGAGTGCCATCTGGCGCCCCGTCTGGCGGAGGCGCGCACCCATGTGCCGCCCAAGGTCGACCAGGCTGCCCAGGAGGCCGCGACGCTGACCCGCGACGCCGCCCGCCAGGCCGCCGAGTACTCCCGGCAGGCCGCCGAGTACTCCCGGCCGAGGATCGAACAGGCCGTGGCCGCCGCGGGCCCGGCGAGGGACGAGGCGGCCGCACGCGGTGCCGCCGCGCTGGCCGCGCTGCGCGGCCAGGTCACCCCCGAGGAGATCCACCGGCTGGTCCGCCGCCACGAGCGGCGCGCCCGGGCCGGCCGCGCGGTGAAGGCCCTCGCCGTGGCGGGCGTTCTCGCGGGCGCGGCCTACGCCGTCTGGAAGTGGTGGGACAAGCAGGCCAACCCCGACTGGCTGGTCGAGCCCCCCGCCGCCACCGAGGTCTCCGAGGACGACTCCCTCACCTCCGTGGACGGCAGCGACGTCCTCGACCCGGAGGTCGCCGCCAAGGAGGCGGAGGAGCAAGGGGAAGAGCAGCGCTGACGGGCATGCCCACGTCCGGCGGGCGACCGGTGCCGCGCCGGGCAAGATCCGCCTGCCGCGGCACCGGTGCCGCGGCAGGCGACGTACACGGCAGGCGACGTACACGGCAGGCGACGTTCACGGCAGGCGACGTTCGCCCCGCCGCGACGCCCGGCACACACTCCCGCCGCAGCACCAGGCTGACCGCGGGAGGCGTGTGGTGAACGTCACCGAGGGTCGGCCGCAGACGCTGGCCGAGGAGTTCGAGCGCATCGCCGCCGCCGCCGAGCGCGAAGGCGTCCGGAGGGAGTTCATCCACGGCCGGCCGGGAGTCAAGGCGGTGCCGGACGGCGACGACGACGAGATCATCCGCCGGCTCGGACGACGGGCGTCCCGGGCCGGGACCGGCCCCACACTGCGTCGGACCGCCGCTCACCCGCAGGGCGGCCGGTACGGGACGTCCGGCAGGTGGCGGTGCCAGGAGCCCCGGCTGAGGGACGGGCGGACGCCGTCGCAGGCGTGGGCGACGGCCCGCTCGAAGTCGGTCGGCAGCAGGCGTACGGTTCCGTCGAAGACGCCGGTCAGCAGCGTGCTGCCGTCCGGGCTGTAGCGGACCCCCATCACGGCGGTGGTGTAGGCGGTGAGCACGGCCCGGTCACGGGGAGCACTCGGCGTGCCGACGTCCCAGATCCGCACCGACCGGTCGTCGCTCGCGGTGGCGAGCATGCGGCCGTCCGGGCTGAAGGCGAGCTGGCCGACGACGTCGCTGTGCCCGGTGATCCCCGCCACCCGTCGGGGCCGCGCCGGGTCGGTGACGTCCCACAGCCGCACCGCCTCCCGGCCGCCGCCCGCGGTGGCGAGCAGGCGGTCACGGGGGTGGAACTCCGCCCAGAAGACGTTCAGTTCATGGGCGTTCCAGGTGGCCCGCAACGCAGGCCGGCCGGGACCGCCGAGGTCCCACAGCCGGACCGCCCCGTCCTGGCCGGCCGTGGCCAGGAGGCGTCCGTCCCCGCTGAAGGCCACCGACCGGACCGTGTCCGTGTGCCCGCCGAGCACCGCCCGGCGCCGCGGCCGGGCGGCGTCCCCGATGTCCCAGAGGCGCACCGTGCCGTCCTGGTAGCCGCCGGCCAGCAGACGGCCGCCGGGGCTGAAGGCCACCGAGCGGACGCCGCCGCCCCGGCCGGTCAGGACCGACAGCGCCGCGGGGCTCGCCGGCCGGGCGACGTCCCACAGCCGTACCGTCCGGTCGGCGCCCGCCGTGGCGAGGATCCGCCGCCCGGGGCTCAGCGCGACGGCCTGCACGGCGTCCGTGTGCCCCGTCACCGTGCCCGCCCGCACGGGGTGCCGGGGATCGCGGACGTCCCACAGGCTGACGGTGTGGTCACGGCTCCCCACGGCCAGCAGCGTGCCGTCGTCGCTCACATCGAGCGTGTAGGCCTCCGCGCGGTGCGCCGCCCAGGTGGTCATGAGCGTACTGAGCAGGGCGTCGCGGGTGGTGCGCTGCGGTCTCAGCCGGTAGGCGGCGAGCGCGAGCTGGACGGCGAGCGCGGGGTCGGCCGGATACGTCCGGGCCGCCTCCGCGGCCGCGTTCAGCGCGACGGCGTCGTTGCGCTGCCGGGTGATCTCCCCGTTCGCCCGGACCGAGAGCACCGTGGCCACCGTGGCGAGCACCGTCATCACGCCCAGGGTGGCCAGGAGGACACGCAGCCGCCGGGTCCGGCGCACGGCGGACCGCAGCTCGGCCGCCTCCGCGGCGGTGCTCGACGCGAGGAAGGCCTGCTCGCGGGAGCTGAGCCCCACGTCGGCGGAGTCCGCCAGCCGGCGGGCCGCCTGGAGGCGCGCCCCCCGGTACAGGGCGCCGGGGTCCTCTCCGGCGGCCGCCCACACCTCGGCGGCCTCGGTCAGCCGGCGGTGTGCGCGGCGCTGGTCCCGGTCGGCCGAGAGCCACTCCCGCAGCCGGGGCCAGCTGCCGATCAGCGTTTCGTGGGTGATCTCTATCCGGTCCTCGTCGAGGCTGACCAGCCGGGCGGCGGCGGCCCGTTCCACCACGGCGACGGTGACGGGGTCCTCGTCCAGTTCCGCGCGGGTCATACGGCGCTTGGTGTCCTCCGTGCCCACCCCGGGAGCGGTCAGCCGCAGCAGGAGCCGGCGGGCCGCGTCGCGCTGCTCGGCGTCCAGGGCCGTGTAGAACGCCTCCGCGCTCTTGACCAGCGCGCCCTCGATGCCGCCGACGGCTTCGAGACCGGCGAGGGTGAGCAGGTTGCCGCGTCTGCGGTGCCAGGTCTCCAGCAGGGCGTGCGACAGCAGGGGCAGCACTCCGGTGCGGCCGTGCGCCTGCGCCGTGAGGGTCGCCAGCAGCGCGCCCTCCACGGTGAGCCCCGCCCGCTGGGCCGGTTTCACCACCGCCCGCCGCAGCTCGTCCAGGCTCATCGGCCCGAGCGGTACCTGCGCCTCACGCATCGCCTCCACCAGCACGGGGTTGCGGGTGCAGTGGGCGTAGAAGTCGGCTCGCACACCGAGAACCACCCGGCAGTCGCCGGACCGGTCCCCGGCCGCGGCCACCAGCGCCTCGATGAAACCGTCGCGCTCACGGTCGTCCTGACACAGGGTGAAGACCTCCTCGAACTGGTCGACGACCAGCACGACCGGGCCGGCAAACCCGCCGGGCCCGCCGGAGCGGGCGGTGATCTGCCGCACCACACGGCCCAGGTTCGCCGGGTCCTGCCGTAACTCCCCGTACAGCCCGCCCGGGGTGAGCCCCGCCAGCGCGCCCAGCTGTACCGCGCACTCCTCCAGCGGCCGGGGTCCGGGGGTCAGCGGCACCGGCGTCGCGGCCGGCCGCAGGCCCGTCACCAGGCCCGCCCGCAACAGCGAGGACTTGCCCGATCCGGAGGCCCCGAGCAGCACGATGAACCGCTGCCGTGCCAGCCGTCCGATCAGCTCCTCCACCACCTGCTCCCGGCCGAAGAACCACTGCGCGTCCTGCTCCCGGAACGGACGCAGGCCCGCGTACGGCGGGGGCGCCTCCGGCTCCTCCCCGCCGGGGCCGGACCGCTCCTCGCCGAGCCGCCCCGCCGTCTCCCGCCAGCGGCGTTCCCACTCCCGCAGGTCACCGTCGCAGGCACCGACGTACGCCAGCGTCACCGCCAGCGTCGGCAGCCGCAGACCGGACGCCGCCGAGGAGAGGGTCGAGATCGAGTAGTGGGCCCGCTTCGCGAGCTCCCGGTACGGCGGGCTGCCGGCCTTTCTCCGCAGTCGCCGCAGATCCGCCGCGAACTCCACGAGCGGACCGTCTCCCGGTCCGAGCGGCGTCTCCTTGCGCGGCACCGGCCCTCCTCCCCGTCTCCCCCGTCGTTCCCGCCTGCCGCGGCGTGCGCGGCGGACCTGATTTTTCAGGAGTTGTGTGTTCGGCACCAGGGGACCGAACGCGAACAACACCGGCGCCGGTAGTCCTGGAGCCGGACGACGACGCGCAGCGGCTGCCGAGGGGGACCATCCGTGTACTACTACTGCGAGCCGATCTCACCCGCCCGGCCCGGGCTTCCGGGGCGTCCCGGCTCGCCGCACCTGATCGTCAGGACGGAACTCGCGGGCCGGTTCGTGTCCCGCGAGGTCGAGACGGCGCTGCGGGCCGCCCGGTCGCTGGTGGTGCGGCACGGCAGGACCCACCCGCCCGGCGGGCCGCGGGCCCCGGTGGTCGTGGTCACCGACAGCCCGGCGACCGCCGGCCGGTCCGCCCCCGCGGCGGTGCTGGTGGCCCCGCCGTCCGTGACCGACGCCGAGCTGGGTGAGCTGGGACGGGCCGGCGTCGCCGGCGTCGTCCTGCGTCCCGCCCTGTCCTGGGAACTGGCCAACGCGATCGTCGTCGTCGGGGCCGGCGGCCGCTGGGTCAGCCCCGCCGTGGGCGCCCGGCTGCTGCGCCGGCTGCCCTCGGCCCCGTACGCGCCCCCGGCGTCCCTCACCGCGCGTGAACGCCAGGTTCTGGAGCACATCGCCCACGGCTCGGCGAACGCCGAGATCGCCGAGGACCTGACGATCAGCGTCCGCACCGTCAAGCACCACGTGACGAACCTGCTGATGAAGCTCGGGGCCCGGGACCGTGCGCACGCGGTGGCGCTGGCCCGGCGCGGCGGGGCCCGGCAGGGCGGCGGCGGGTGACGGTCCGCCCCGGCTCACTGCCGCAGCGCCACCACCGGCTGCACCCGCGTCGCCCGCCAGCCCGGCAGCAGCCCGGCCGCGAGTCCGGTCGCCGCCCCGCCGGCCGCGGCCAGCACCGCGGTCCGCACGTCGAGCACCGGCGTCCAGCCGTTCGCCAGGGCGACGGCCACCACGGTCACGACGCCGGCCGCGCTGCCGACGATGCCGCCGACCACCCCCAGCAGGGTCGTCTCGGTGAGCAGCTGGACGAAGACGTGGACCGGCCGGGCGCCCACCGCACGGCGCAGCCCGATCTCCGGGGCGCGGGCCGCGACCCCGGCCGTCGCCGCCGTGGCGATGGAGAAGGTACCCACCGCGAGGGCGATCAGCGACGCGACGAGGACCAGGTCGGTGACGCCGCCCTCGACCTCGCGGCGCAGGGTGAGGGGGTCGGGCGGGGCGGCCGCCTCCAGCCGGTCCGCGGCCTCCGGCAGCAGCGCGAGCGGGGCCTGGCCGCCGACGGTCCGGGCCGCGCCGGGGCGCACCCGGACGAGGACGTCGCGCTCGGGCGGCGCGGCCGGGGAGCCGCCGGCCAGGCCCTGGGCCGTACGGAAGGGCATGACCACCGAGGCCAGGGTGGCCGGCTCCCGGGCCACGTCGTCGAACACGCCCAGCACGGTGTGGGGACGGTCGTCGATGAAGACGGCGACACCGACGCGGTCGATCTCCAGCTCCCGAGCGAGGCCGGCCGGGAGCAGCACGACGGGCGCGCCGGACCGGTCGTGGAACCCGTCGAAGGCGCGGCCGCGCACCAGACGGGGCCCGATCACGGCGAGGGCGCCGGCGTCCACCCCGGCGATCCTCGCCCGGGTGGCGGACTTCCCGGCGGACAGCGTGCGGGTGAGCGGCCGTTCGGGCAGGATCAGCCGGGGCCCCGCGGCGTCCACCCCGTTCAGCCGCCGCAGCCGTTCCACCGCCGCCGGCCGCTGCCACGGCGGCACCGCCCCGGCGGCCGGACCGCCGGTGTCCCCGGCCTGGCGCACCACGACCTGGGTGGCGCGCGCGACGTCGAAGGAGTCGGAGACCTGGCGGGACAGGGTGGCGGAGAGCCCCATGGCGGCGACCAGCGCGGCGCAGCCCAGCACGACGCCGGCCGCGGTCAGCGCCGACCTCCCAGCCTGGGCCAGCAGGGAGAGGGCCGCTTCGGTGAGCAGGTCGCGCGCCCGCATCCGGGACCGTACCGGCCGGGCCGGATCACCGGACATCAGGCCTCCTCCCGTACGACACCGTCGTCGACGCGCAGCCGCCGGGTCCCCTGCCCGGCCACGTCCGGGTCGTGCGTGACGACCACGAGGGTCATGCCCGCACCGTGCAGCCGGCGCAGCAGCTCCAGGACGTTCCGCGTGTTGGCGCCGTCGAGGTTGCCCGTCGGCTCGTCGCAGAGCAGGAGGAGCGGGTCCCCGGCCACGGCGCGGGCCAGGGCGACCCGCTGGCGCTCCCCGCCGGAGAGGGTCCGCGGGTCGGCGTCGGCGCGGTGTGCCAGCCGGACCCGCTCGATCGCCTCCCGGGCCAGCACCCGCCGCCGCGCCGCCGGACGGCGGCCGTAGAGCATGCCGAGTTCCACGTTCTCCACCGCCGTGCGTCCGGGAACCAGGTGGAAGGCCTGGAAGACGAACCCGAACAGCTCGCCGCGCAGTGCGCCGCGTTCGGCCTCCGACAGTCCCGCGGTGTCCCGCCCGAGCACCCGGCAGGTCCCGGTGTCGGGCCGGTCGAGCAGTCCGATCAGGTTGAGCAGGGTGGACTTGCCGGACCCGGACGGCCCGGTGACGGTGACGTAGTCCCCGCGTGCGATGTCCAGGTCGGTCGGCCGGAGGGCGCGCACGACGTGCCCGTCGTCGTAGCTGCGGCCGGCCGATCTGAGGGACAGCACCGGGGTCACGGCCCGTCCCCCTCGTCCGCACCGGCCCTCCCCGCCGGACGGCCGACGACGACGCGCGTGCCCGCGTCCAGGCCGGGCCGCTTCGGCGTCACCTGGACCCAGCCTCCGGCGGACCGGCCGGTGTCGACCACCACGTCGGTGAGACGGTGGTCCCGGCCCTCCACCGTCACGAACGTGACCGTGTCGGGGCGCGCGTACACGGCGGCGACCGGAACGGCCAGCACCGGTCCGGTCTTCCGTGCGGGCTCGATGGTCACCAGGACGGTGCGGTCCTCACCGGGCGGCAGCGCGTCGCCGGTGAAGGCCAGGGTGACCGCGTAGCCGTCCGCCCCGGGCCGCTCGGCCACCTTGCGGACGACGGCCCGGGCGGCCGCGCCCCCGGTCTCGTCGGCGACCTCGGCGGTGGCGCCGGTCCGCACCAGCGCACGCTGCCTGCCGTCCACCGCGGCCCGCACCGTCACTGCGGCGGTGTCCAGTTCCAGCAGCACCGGGTCGGGGCCGCGCAGCACACTGCCGACGCGGACCCGTACGGCGGAGACGGTGCGGCCGGCCCGGTCGAGGGCCACGACGTCGGTCCTGCGCAGCCCCGCGGTCCCGTCCCGACGCGCCGGCCGGTAGCCCCGGGCCCGGTAGAAGCCCTCCACCGCCCGTCCGGTCGCCGCGTCGAACACTCCGGTCACCCGGACGCCGGTGCCGAGCCGCCGCAGCGCCGTCTGCACCGCTTCGACGTCCGGGCCCCGCAGGCCGCCGCCCAGGTCGCGGTAGAGCGGGAAGGGCAGGACGAGACCGAACAGCGGCGCGCCGGACACCTCGGCGAGGACCGCGCCCTCCTTCAGCGGTGTCCCGGCCCGCACGGCGACACGGGTGACGACGGCCGTGTCGCCGCTCAGCCCCGCCGGTGCGGTGACCTTCACCGAGGTGCCCGGCCGGACCGTGCCGCGGGCGATGACCGGCTCGGACAGCACCCGGCGTTCGGCGGCGACCGTGACCGGCGAGGAGGCGGGCGGGGCGGCGTCCGCGACCGCCTGCGCGGGTGACCGTACCGAGGGCCCGACCAGGATCCCGACGGTCAGGGCCAGGGTCGCGACGAGGACGGCCGCGGCGACCGACAGGACCGCGCGGCGACGCCTGGCCGCCAGGGCCGGCCCGCTCACCGCCCGGCCAGCTTCGCCGCCGCCTTCGCCAGTTCCTCGACCCGCGGCCGCAGTCCGGCGATCTCGGAGCCGTGTGCGGCGACGGCCTTCCGCAGGATCCGGACCCGCTGGGCGGCGCTCTTCTCCCCGAACCCGGTCCGGCGCGCGCACCGGGCGGACGCGACGGCCAGCCGCGACTCCTCGGCCGTCGGTACATAGCGCCGCCCGGGTACGGCCGGGAGGACCTCGACGGTTCCGGGAACGCGTTGCGGCCGCGGGGGTTCGGTGCCCTCGTAGCGGCCGGCGGGCCGGCCGATCCCGAAGCTGTCGAGCGTCCGGGCGCCGGGGATCCGCTGGCCGAAGCCCATGTCCTCGACGCAGGCGAGCAGGGGCCGCACGGCCGCGGCGGTGACCGCGGCCTCCTCGGGGGACTTCAGCAGGGCGTCGCGTTCGTCGGCGACGTCGTTGTAGAGCCGGTAGCTCTGGTTCTGGACCTCGGAGAACCCGGGCCCGAGCCTGCGGCCCGCGGCGTCCCGGCACTTCTCGAACTGTTTGTCGAAGTCCCGGTCGTGGCTGAGCACTCCGGCGCCTGCGGGGCGTTCGTGCTCGCCGAACCCGAGCAGTCTCGCCTGTGCGTCGGTGCGGGTGGCGAACAGCGGCGGCCGGACGTTCATGTCGGTGAACGGCTTGGACCGCCGGGCCGGTTCGGTCCGCTTGAGCTGGGGGTAGCCGCGCCGGTCCATGCAGTCGGCGGTGAGCCGGTTCCTGACGTGTTCGATCAGCTCGATGTCGTCGGCCCGGAAGATCTCGTCGGCGACCCTGTCCGTGGGGACAGCGGTCAGGTCGGGAGCCTGGGCGGCCTCGGCCGCGCACGCGGAGAGCACCGCCGCGACCACCACGGCCCCGAGGGCCGCTCCCGTACGTCGTTCTCGCATCGGCGTCTCCCTGGGTGCCGGGCGGGACCGGTCCGGCCCGCCCGGCGACCGGATCCGGTCCCGTGGGGGGTGGTGAAGGGGCGTGCCGCGAAGGTCCCGTCGGGCCGCGGTGCCCGGCACGGCGCCCGGCCGCGTCGCCGGGGGCGGTCCGCGTACCGGGCGTACGCGGCCCGCCCCGGGCCCTGCGGCGCACCGCGCCGGACGCCCGCGGGGCCCCGCCCGCGGGCGGACGACGGTGCTTCCGCGGCACGCCTCAGCAGAGTCGTTCGTGCCGGTCGTTGCGGTTGTTGACGTCGCCGAGGTGGTACCGGACGCCGTTGTTCGGGAACTCCCGCCAGGTCCACACCCCGCCGGAGAGATTGCCGACCCGGATCCGGCACTCGGTGTCACGGTTGGTGACCTGCAGCGCGTTGTCCTGCACCGGCCGGTCCGAGACCCGGTAGGTGCCCTGGTTGGCGTACATGAAGTTGTTGCCGCCGTGGTTGGCCGTGTACCAGAACTGCTTCTGGTACACCGTGCCGCCGTCGTACCAGAAGCAGATCTCGCCCCGGGCGCAGCCGGCCTTGTTGTCCCCGTTGTCGGCGCTCGCCGCGCCCGGGGTGGCCAGCACGCCCGACGCCGCCAGCGCGACCGCGGCCCCGGCGGCCGGGAGCCATTTCCTCAAACCCACCGTTACCTCCCTGTTCGGCTGCGCCCTGGTGCGGACGCAACGCGGTCGACGATAGGAAGGCGGCCCGACGGCCACATCGGACCTGGGTACAGGTCACGGCCCGGCCCGCCGGGGACACGGGTGACAGGGCACGGGCCGGCCGGGGGCACGGGTGACACGGCCCGGCCCGCCGGGGACGCGCCGCCGGCCGCGGGCCGCACGTCCGCCGGGGCGGACGTCTGTGCGGACATCGGGGCGGACGCCGGGGCGGACGCCGGGGCGGACGGGTGCTGACGGATGTCTGAATTGCAAAATTTCGCAAGTCCATACATGCTGAGGTTGCTGTGCCCGCTCCACCGGTAGCCGCGGGCGCAGCGCAACCGTGTCCGTCCGCACGGACGGGAGTGCCGAGAGGGGAAGTCGAGGGGTCGTGTCCGTTCCGCTGCGCCAGGTCAGGACCGAGTGCGTCCGGCTGCTCGGGGATCCCGCACGCATCCGGGTGCCGGACCCGCTCCGGGAGCTGCTCCGGCACCGGCGGCGGCCGGCGCGGGACCTGCCGGGGGCCGCCGAGACGGAGCCGGCCGGGCTGTCCCGGCAGTCCGCGGTGGTGCCCCGGTCCGGTGTCCCGGCCTCGCGGCGGCAAGGCTCCGCGGTCGCCCGCCGGCCGGCCGGCGGCGGCGTCCGCGGCCTGCCGCGGGCCGCTCACCGGTCCGTCACCGGGAAGCCCGCGGGGCAGGCCGGCCCCCGGGCGGCCGAGACCGCCGCGCGATGATCGCGGGAATCAGCCGGGCGGCAGCAGCCCGCCTCACCGCGCTCCTGCCCGCCCGCGCCGACCTCGCGCAGATGCGGCGCTC
This sequence comes from Streptomyces sp. B8-7, assembly GCF_058833805.1. Classification (NCBI taxonomy): domain Bacteria; kingdom Bacillati; phylum Actinomycetota; class Actinomycetes; order Kitasatosporales; family Streptomycetaceae; genus Streptomyces; species Streptomyces sp. B8-7. The sequence continues at coordinate 664,179 of NZ_JBYRRL010000004.1, forward strand.
CCCCCGGCGGGATCTGCTGGCCGGCCTGACCGTGGCGATCGTGGCCCTTCCCCTCGCGCTCGGGTTCGGGGTCTCCTCCGGGCTGGGTGCCGAGGCGGGCCTGGCGACCGCCGTGGTCGCGGGCGCCCTGGCCGCCGTGTTCGGCGGGTCCGGCGTCCAGGTGTCCGGGCCGACCGGTGCCATGACCGTGGTGCTGGTGCCCATCGTCGCCCGGTACGGACCGGGCGCGGTGCTGACCGTCGGGCTGATGGCCGGCGTGATGCTGGTCGCGCTGGCCGCGCTCAGAGCAGGCAGGTACATGAAGTACGTACCCGCGCCGGTGGTCGAGGGCTTCACCCTGGGCATCGCCTGTGTGATCGGTCTGCAGCAGATCCCGAACGCCCTCGGCGTGCCCAGGCCGGAAGGCGACCGCGTGCTGCCCGTCGCCTGGCGGGCCGTCGAGGAGTTCGCCCGGCATCCGAACTGGACGGCCGTCGGCTGCGCCGCGGCGGTGGCCGCGGTCATGCTGGCCGGCGCCCGCTGGCGGCCGGCCGTGCCGTTCTCCATCGTCGCGGTCGTCGCGGCCACGGCCGTCGTCCGGATCGCGGGCCTGGACGCGGCGCCGATCGGCGACCTCCCGGCCGGGCTCCCCGCCCCCTCGCTGGGCTTTCTGGACGCGGGCTCGCTCGGCACCCTGCTGGCGCCGGCCGCGGCGGTGGCGGCGCTCGCGGCCCTGGAGTCGCTGCTGTCCGCCTCGGTGGCGGACGGCATGACGGTGGGCCAGCAGCACGACCCCGACCGCGAGCTGTTCGGCCAGGGCCTGGCCAACATCGCGGCCCCGCTGTTCGGCGGCGTGCCCGCGACCGGCGCGATCGCCCGTACCGCGGTCAACGTCCGCACCGGCGCCGGGTCCCGGCTGGCCGCCCTCACCCACGCCGCCGTCCTCGCCGTGATCGTCTTCGCGGCGGCGCCCGTGGTCTCGAAGATCCCGCTCGCCGCCCTCGCCGGCGTGCTCCTGGCGACCGCGATCCGCATGGTCGAGGTCGGCTCGCTCCGGGCGATGGCCGGGGCGTCCCGCTCGGACGCGCTGATCCTGGTGCTCACCGCCGTCGCGACGCTGGCCCTGGACCTGGTGTACGCGGTGATCATCGGCCTCGCCGTGGCGGGCGCTCTCGCCCTGCGAGCCGTGGCCGGACAGGCCCGCCTGGAGGAGGTGCCCCTCGACCGCGGTGACCACAGCGCGGAGGAGCACGCGCTGCTCGCCGAGCACATCGTCGCCTACCGCATCGACGGGCCGCTGTTCTTCGCCGCCGCGCACCGCTTCCTGCTGGAACTGACCGAGGTCGCCGACGTCCGGGTCGTCATCCTGCGCATGTCCCGGGTGTCGACGCTGGACGCCACCGGTGCGCTGGTCCTCAAGGACGTCGTGGAGAAGCTGGCCCGGCGCGGCATCCTCGTCCTCGCCTCCGGGATACGTCCCGGCCAGCGCCGGGTCCTCGACTCCGTCGGCGCGCTGGAGGCGCTGCGGCACGAGGGCCGGGACCACGCCACCACACCGCAGGCGATCCGGGCCGCCCGCGACCACCTCGCGCGGGAGGGAGTCCTGCCCGCGGGCACCGCCCGGCAGACGCGGACCACCGTGCCGGAGCAGGCCGAGGGCCCCGAGACGAGTGAGGAGCCCGTGCGATGAAACGTCCCCCCGCCACCCTGCGCATGGCCGAAATGTCCGGCGCGGAGGCACTGTGGCTGGTGGAGGGCAGCAGCCTGGGCCGCCTGGTGTATCCCCTGCGCGGGCAGACCGTCGTACGGCCCGCCCGGCATGTCCGGGAGTACGGACACCTGATCGTCCGGGCCCCCGTCCGGGCGGCCTCCGTACCCGGGGAGGTCGCGTACCAGGTGGACGAGATCCGGGTGGCGGCGGGCACCGGCTGGACGGTGACGGTGTCCGGCCCCGCCACGGTGATCGCCGACCCCGACGAGGCGGCCCACCACCGGCGTACGCTCACCGGCTGGGCGCACGGCCCCCACGACACGGTGCTGCGGCTGCACCCGAAGAGGGTCAGCGGCTTCCGCCTGTCCGGGGCGGAGGCCTGATGTCCCCCCGACTGGAAGCGCTCCCCCACCGGCACGTGCTCACCGTGCCGGCCACGCCTGCCGCCGTGCGCATGGCCCGCGAGACGGCCGAGCTGGCGCTGGTGGAGTGGGGCATCGGTCTGCGCCATCCCGCCGTGGACCCGGCTCTGCTGATCCTCGGCGAACTGGTGACCAACAGCGTGCGGCACGCCGCCGTCCGCTCCCCGCAGCTGACCGTCGTCTACGCGGCGGGCCCGGACTGTCTGGCCTTCGCCGTGCACGACCGCCACCCCCACCAGCCCCCGCTGTACGGCGCGTTCGGCGGCGGGACCGGCGGGCTGGCCACCGTCATGGAGCTGACCCTGGGCAGGGGCGGCAGCGCCGTCGTCCGCCCGGACGCCGACGGACGGGGCAAGAGCATCTGGATCACCCTCCCCCTGTGAAACCGACCGGACCCGACGGGCCGCACCGCAAGGAAGTTCACCCCATGACCATCGAGTGGCGCTACACCAGCGAGCAGGGTCTCGGTATCCTCTCCGTCGCCGGATACCTCGGCCCCGAGGCGGTCCGCCGCTTCGCCGGCGCGGTCGGCTGGGTCGTCGCCCGTGGCAGCGGACCGGTCGTCCTCGACCTGACCGAGCTGCGCAGCTGGTCCGCGGACGGCCAGCTGGCCATCACCGAGGCCGCACGCCGCCTCGCCGGGGCGGGCCGGAGCCTGGAACTGGCCGCGATCCCCGCCGACGGCTCGCTGGTCCCGCAGGGCGACTGCCCGGACATCCCCGTCCACGGCGACCTGGCCGCCGCACTCGCCGCCCACGCCCGGCGCCCCTCGGCCCCCGACGAAGGACACCAGGCGTGGCGCACCGACGGCTGGCCGGCCTGACCCGCATCCGACGCACACCTACCGAAGGACACCTGTGCCATGAGTGAGAAGAACCCTCCCCCCTGCCCCGCATGCTCCGGGTCGTACGCCTACGAGATGGGCGCGCTCCTGGTGTGCCCCGAGTGCGGGCACGAGTGGTCACCGACCGAGGAGTCCCCGGACGGTGACCCGGGCGGCAGGCCGGTCAGGGACGCGGTCGGCAACGTGCTCTCCGACGGCGACACCGTGACGGTCGTCAGGACGCTGAAGGTCAAGGGCAGCCCGACCGGGATCAAGGCGGGCACCAAGGTGCGCAACATCCGCCTGGTCGACGGTGTGGACGGCCACGACATCGACTGCAAGGTCGACGGTTTCGGCGCCATGCAGCTCAAGTCCGGCGTGGTCAAGAAGGTCTGACCCGGCTCCCGCCCCGGTGGCGACCGCGTGGACGAGGCCGGGGAGTCTTCGTGCCCGGCCGCCACGGCGGCGGTGCCCCGTGGTCCGCCCGCCACGGCAGCAGCGCCCCGTGATCCGGCCGCCACGGCAGCAGCGCCCCGTGGTCCGCCGCCACGGCGGTGGTCCGCACGCAGGGCCGGGTCGCGCCCGGGCGCACACACGCGGGCCGGGGGAGGAGCGCCCGCGCCGGGCGGCGCCGGAGACGGCAGGCCGGACACCTGGGCCGGACCCCGCCGGTACCGCGCGACGGAGCGATCCGCGCCCACGCCCCGCACAGGACCTCACGACTTGCTAATGTTGGCAAGTCATGAGGTCGTCACTGTCGGACCGGACGGCCCGGTTCCTTACCCGCGGGTTCGGCGCGGCCGGCACCGCAGGCGAGGATGGACCACATGTTCTTGACGAGTGGGTGGATGCGATGCGCCGAGTCCCGGCCGGTGGGGCCGTGGTGTTGTGCCGGAGAGGGGACGGCACGATGAGTACGCCGCTCTACCAGCTGAAGGCCGAGTTCTTCAAGACACTGGGCCATCCCGCCCGCATCCGCGTCCTGGAACTGCTGAGCGAGCGGGAGCACGCGGTCGCCGAGATGCTCCCCGAGGTCGGCATCGAGCCCGCGCACCTGTCCCAGCAGCTGGCCGTGCTGCGCCGGGCGAATCTGGTCGTGACCCGCAAGGAGGGCTCGACCGTGTACTACTCGCTCACGAGCCCGCAGGTCGCGGAACTCCTGCGGGTCGCGCGGACCATCCTGTCCGGCGTGCTCGCCGGACAGGCCGAGCTGCTGGCCGACCTGCAGGGCGAGGCGAAGCGGCCGTCCTAGGGCGTGTTTCGAAAGTAGCGTCGTCTGCCCGAAGGGCAGGCCTGGCGGCGTCTGGTGCGTGCGATCGCAAGGCGGAGGGTCGCCCCGATACTGGATGTATCGGGGCGAGCCCGACAACGCGGCGAGCGTGCGTGCCAGACGCCGCCAGGCAGGCGGGACTTTCGAAACACGCCCTAGTGTCGCGGCAGGTGAGGTCCGCCCGTCGAGGAGCGGCGTCCGTCGCATGCTCTCGGCGGGCCGGCCGGAAGGCCTCGCACGGCACGTACTCGGGCCTGCGGGCGGTGCGGCGACCGTGCGTGCCCGGCGTCGCGGCGGGGCGCACGCCGCCCGCCGCGGCACCAGCGCCGTCCTGGGGAGGTGTGGCATCGGACGATGCCGCACCTCCAGCACCGGGGCCGCACCTCACCGCTCGAACCGGTGCCGATGCCCCGCGCACGGCGGCCCTGGTCAGCGCACCAGCCGGTAGCCGGTCACCAGCTCGGACCGGATGAGCACCACGTGCTCCATCTCCCCGCCGATCCAGGGCGTGAGCTCGGCGCGGTACCGGTCGAGGGCCTGCGGATCCGTGAGGCGGCTCGCAATGCCGGTGACCAGCACGCTCCAGCCGGTGTGCGTTTCCTCGTCGATCCGGTCGGCCTCGTACACCACCACCTCCGACACCGACGCGGTGGACAGCAGCGCCGCCCCGGCGTGGGCGCGGACGACGATGTCGCCGGCGCCGTTCACGAGATGGTTGACCGGCCGGATCACCGGCAGGGCCCGGTGCGTGAAGCCGACACGCCCAACGGACACGCCGGCCAGCAGTCCGAGCGACTCCTCCCGGCTCAGCTCGACCATCCGCGGACCGGAGCGCGAGGACGGGAGCGGAGTGCTCATGACGGCACCCCGCCCGGGGTCCGGTGCCCGGCTCCCGAAGGCCACAGCACCTCGACGTCGATTCCGTGGCTGCGGGCGTAGGCCACCAGGTGGGCCGTCGCGTCCCGCGCGTTCGACGGGGAGCCGTCCCACACGGCCAGCAGACGGCCGCAGGCACGCAGCAGGCTCTCGTCCGCGCCGATGCAGGCCCCGCGGTCGTCCGGGTCGTACTCCACCAGCCGCACCTGCTCGGAGAGCAACAGCAGTTCACCCGCGGCCCTGCGGTCCGGCCCGGCCAGCTGCGCGGGCACACCGTCGCACGACGGCAGCACCGTCACCAGCGCCAGCCCCGCCCTGCGGGCGGCCCGCCCGAACGCCACCGGCAACCCCCGGCCCGCGCGGACCAGCCCGGCCCTGCCCGCTCTGGAGAGGCCGGCCAGCCGGGACCGCAGTTCCTCCTCCAGCAGCGCGAGCGTCGGGGCGCTGAGATCGGGATGCCCCACTACAGCGATCACCCCTGGCCGTCCTTTCTCCCTCGTCCAGCGACCATGGCAACGGCCCGGGTGAAGACGTCCTCGGACACGGCGGCAGGGCAGCCCCGGCCGCCGCCTGGGCAGCCCCGACCACGGGAGGCCGCGCACGGGCCTCTCCGATCGTGCCCGGGCGCACGGGGCGCGCACCAGGGCCGACCGTGGCCGGGTCTGTGGGCCGTTCGGCCCTTGCGGGGCGCGTGCGGCGACCGCGGGACGCCGCACGCAAGCCGCGCTACTTCTGGGCGTGCTGGCCGAGGTAGAACAGAAGCATCACGAAGCCCGCGATCAGGTGCGTGCCCAGGATGTAGAAGAAGGCGCGCAGCGCGACGCCCCGCTCCTTCCGGCTCTCCGCGTCACGGGGCCTGTCGTCCCTGGCGTCGCTCACCGCACCTCTCCCCTTTCCCTTTTCCTCCCCTTGTCCCGGTCCCTTTTCCTCCCCTTGTCCCGGCCCAGCCGTCCACACCCGACGTGCGCCGTGCGCCCGCCCGGGGACCACGGCATCCGGAACCGGAGGACGCCGCCCGTCATCGCGCCGCCTCCGAACGGCGCAGCTCGGCCAGCATGTCCCGCCGCCCCGCCAGCAGCACGGACAGGATGCTGCGCGCGGCGGCCAGCAACTCCACGACGTCCCCGCCGGCCAGCTCGTACACCACCGTCGAGCCGGTCCGGGCGGCGGTGACGATGCCGGACCGGCGCAGGACGGCCAGTTGCTGCGACAGGTTCGACGGCTCGACCTCGATCTCCGCCAGCAGGTCGCGTACCGGCTTCGGCCCGTCCAGCAGCAGTTCGAGGACGCGGATGCGCACCGGGTGGCCGAGCATGCGGAAGAACTCGGCCTTGGCCTCGTACAACGGCACCGGCATCCCGGTCACCTCTCCGCTCACTCCTCCGTCGCCCTCGGCACGCCGACGTCGAGCCCGTGCCGACGCGCCAGCCGTACCGCGTCGTCCAACTCGTCCTGGGCCACCGCCACGGCGTACGCGTCCGCGGCGTCCAGGGCCGCCGTCAGCCCGGCGCGAGCCGCGCGTACGCGTGCCAGCAGCGCCTCGGCAGCTTCGCTCATTCCGGCCTCCGGACACTGGATGATCTAGGGAGCACCGCAATTAATCAATTGCAGAACTCTTCAATTGTAGGGGTGGGCGAGAGCTGCTCGAACCGGCCGTCCTGCCGCGGCACCGGCTAGGGCGTGTTTCGAAAGTAGCGTCGTCTGCCCGAAGGGCAGGCCTGGCGGCGTCTGGTGCGTGCGATCGCAAGGCGGAGGGTCGCCCCGATACTGGATGTATCGGGGCGAGCCCGACAACGCGGCGAGCGTGCGTGCCAGACGCCGCCAGGCAGGCGGGACTTTCGAAACACGCCCTAGCTGATGACGGCGTTGGCCACGACGACCGCGAGCCCGAGCAAGGCGTCCGCCGTGCCGATCCTCAAGGCGGAGCCCCACGTGCGACCGGCAGCGCGGGCCGCAAGCAGGCCCCAGGCGAACAGCAGCACCACGTTCACGGCGAAGGCCACGAACTCGATGCCCGCCGAGGGCCACCACCCCCGGGCCGCGCCGAGCAGCAGGACGAGTGTCGGCACCGTCGCCAGCACCAGCGGCCACTCCGACAGCAACAGCCGCACCGCGGCACGCACACCGTGATGGGCACGGTCGCCGCGCAGGGCGATCAGATGCGCGTAGCCGTGCGCCAGGGCCGATGCGACGGCCGTGACCAGAAGCCACTGGACGCTGTTGAGCCGGTCGCCGGCCGACACCTCCCCCCGCTCCGTCGAGGCGGCCACCACGGAGCTGGCCAGCACCGCTCCGTACACAGCCCCGAACGACACGGAGGGCCGGGCCGCACAGCGGCGCAGAGCACGGACGGGCTGACGCAGGTACAGGAGGGGCATGGATGGGTGGTCCTCAAAGGGTTCGGGCAGCGACTCGGCCCGCCGACTCGGTCGGGCGGACCCACGGACCGATTCCACCGGACGAGGACCGCGGCCACCATCCGCCGTCCCTCGCCCACCTGCCCGCCGACGGGCCGGAGCGCTCCCCCCGAACGGCTGGAGCCGGTCCGCCAGGTGTCCGGTGTGCACGGTGATCGCGCCACCGCGAACCGTGCCGGACGTACTGTCGACGGCAGGCGATCACGGCAGGGGAACGCGGACGCCCCGATGCGGGTGTACGGACCGCCGGAGAACCGGGCAGAGCGACGAGACCGGACAGAGCAACGAGTGTGAGGCGGAACGCCGGTGATCCGGGTAGTGGTGGTGGACGACGAGGCGCTGGTGCGGTCCGGGTTCGAACTGATCCTGAACGCCTCCGACGGCATCGAGGTCGTGGCGACCGCGCAAGGAGCACAGGCCGCCGAGGTGATCCGGCGCGAGCTGCCGGATGTCGTGCTCCTCGACATCCGCATGCCGGACGTGGACGGCCTGACCGTCCTGCGGCAGATCCGGGAACTGCCCGCACCGCCGCGCGTGGCGATGCTGACCACCTTCGACACCGACGAGTACGTCCTGACCGCGCTGCGCTCGGGAGCCGCGGGATTCCTGCTGAAGGACACCGAGCCCGAACAGCTCGGCCAGTTGGTACGCACCCTGGCCGCGGGCGGGGTGGTGATGTCTGCGAAGGCCTCCCGGGCGCTGCTGCGCGGCCATCCGGGGGCAGGCGCGCCCCAGGACGCGGACATGGCACGCGTCGGCCTGCTCAGCGACCGCGAACGTGACGTCCTCGTCCTGATCGCGGAAGGACTGTCCAACGCCGACATCGGCGCCCGCATCCATCTGAGCGCGGGCACCGTCAAGGACCACGTCAGCTCGATCCTCACCAAGCTGCGGGTCGCCGGCCGCGTCCAGGCGGCGCTCCTCGCGGAGCGCGCCGGGCTGCTCGGCGGCCAGGGCGACCACGGCGGCCACGGCGGCCAGGGCGACCAGGGCGACAGCACGGCGGGGGACGACGGGCCGTGAGCACGGGCCGGACGCCGTGGCGGCGCGTGCCGCCCCGGGCCGTCGACGCGGGCCTCGTCGCACTGGCCGCGCTCGACGCCTGGATCAACCTCTACGGCGAGGGCACCCCTGTGATGTGGGCCGCTGCCGCCGTCGCCTGCGGCGGGCTGGCCCTGCGCAGGCGCCTCCCGCTGACCGTCTTCCTGCTGACCCTGCCCATGACCGTGTTCATGGACGTGGCCGTCGCGCCGATCACCGCCCTGTACACACTGGCCACCCGCACCCGCAACCGTCCGCTGCTGGCCGGCTGCGCCCTGCTGAACGCGGCGGCGGACACCCTCGACCGGCCCCTGTCCGACACGTTCTCCGGCGGCGACCGGACCTGGACGCTCATCCAGTTCGTCTACACGCTGGCCGCGTCCTTCGCCCCCGTGCTGTTCGGCCAGCTCGTCCAGGCCGGACACGACATGGCCCGCCAGCTCGCCGAGGTCGAGGAGGCCCGCGAACACGAACGCGCCCTGTACGCCCAGACCGTACTCGCCCGTGAGCGCGCCCAACTGGCCCGCGAGATGCACGACGTCGTCTCCCACCAGGTCAGCCTCATCGCCGTGCAGGCCGGAGCCCTGCAGGTGGCCGCCAAGGACCCCACGGCCCGCGACGGCGCCCGCGCCATCCGCACCCTGAGCGCGAACACCCTCGACGAACTCCGCCACATGGTCGCCCTGCTGCGGGCCTCCGGCGGCAAGGAGACCGAACTCACCCCCCAGCCCACCCTCGCCGACCTCCGGCAGCTGATCGCCAACAGCGGCATCGAGGCCACCCTGACCGGCGTGCTCCCGCCCGGCATCAGCACGACCGCCCAGCGCACGGTCTACCGCACGGTCCAGGAAGCCCTCACCAACGTGCGCAAGCACGCCCCCGGCGCCCGCGCCGAGGTTCGCCTCTGGCACGACGCGCAGCACTTCGGCGTCACCGTCGCCAACACAGCCCCCACCCGCCCGCCCGTCGCCCTGCCCAGCGCCCGCCACGGTCTGATCGGCCTGAGGGAACGCGCCGAACTGCTCGACGGTGTCCTCACCGCCGAAGCCACCCCACAGGGCGGATACAAGGTCGAGCTACGGGCCCCCACCCGGCCCGCCTGAGCACGACCCCGCCCGGTGCCGGGCGGCGCCGTCCGACGGAACGCGGCCGCACGCCCGTCGCGCTCCCGCCGGCCCGGACCGACGGATCCCGCCGCGCCGCACCTCGGCCGTGAGCGCGGCGGCTCCACCGGTCCGCTCCTCTCCGGGAATCCGGCTGGACCTCTCTGGCGGCCGGGTACGGATTCCTCCCCGGCACCAGCATCTTCAGGACAGCCGCAAGAGCACGCCGGTCAGCAGGGGAACGGGACATCCACGAGGCGAGGGGCACGCCAACACCTGGCGGAACTGCTCGGCGACGCGAGGGGGCGCGGGGACTTCACCACCCGCATCGAGATGCCCGCCCGTACCCTGCGCATCGAGGTCGACGGCGTCGGCGAGCTGCCCCTGCCGCTCCGTGCCCCGGTCACCAGGAAGCTGATCCCAGACTTCAGCGCCATGCGCGTGCAGCCGAACGTCCTGCTGGCGGAGGGATACAGCTCCATCGCCTCTTCGAGATCGCTTACGTCGCCCAAGTCCGAATTCAGCCGCTCAATGCCCCGCTCACAGCAGTGACGAAGCCGTCGGATGTCAGCGGTTGAGGTCGAGGACCGGCACACCCCGACCCTCGTACACCTTCGGCGACACCGTGGCCACCAGCGCATCCGCTCCCCACTCGGGAAGATGGCGCACAGCGTGCACGGCAGCCGCGATCCCGAATGGGACGCCGTCCCTGCGCAGCTGCGCGACGGTGAGCATGCCCGGACAGTCGAGGTCGACCGTGTGGATGACATCGAGCTGGCCGACGTGCTCCGCGATGCCAAGATGCTCCGCGTCCGCTTCGAGGATCGACAGTACCGGAGCCCACAGCCGCATCTCCGGCTCGAAGTGGGCCCGGTGGACCAGCGCGGACACCTGCCGGTTCCCCGCCAGGGCAAGCAGTGTGGGTGCGTCCAGGACGAGGTGGTGCTGGATCACGCGGCGGCGCCCTGCTGTCCCGCGAAGGCATCGCGCAACTTGCGACCCATCGCCACGCTCTCCTCGTCACTCACCTCGACACCGAAGTGCTCGGCCAGGTAGGCGCGTGTCCGTTCCGCACGCTCGCGCCGTTCCTCATCCGTGAGCGTCGTCTCCGCGAACTCCTGCACCAGCGAGCGGATCGATGTACCCCGGGACTCCGCGATGACCGCGAGACGGTCACGCACCTCAGACGGCACTCGGATCATGGCATCGGACATGAAGCGAGTATACGGCCACGTCTACACACAAGCAGGCTGTTCGCCGGAGCCCCCTCCGACACTCCCTTCGCCCCGCAGATCCCAGGGGACCCACAGGGGAGACAAGATCCACCGAACCCGTTGGGATTCAAGGCATCCCCCGCCTCCAGTGGGCACCGATGCGCCCACTCGTGGGCACGAAAAATGCCCTCCGGAACCGCGTTTCCGCAGGTCAGAGGGCATTTCACTTGTGGAGCCTAGGGGAGTCGAACCCCTGACATCTGCCATGCAAAGACAGCGCTCTACCAACTGAGCTAAGGCCCCGTGACGAGCGTCCCCCGAGGTCGTGCGTACCGGGAGGGCGCTGTGGAACAGAGTACCGGGTGATCCGGGGGATCTCGCAAAAAGACTGGGGCTCCCCTGCGACCGACCACTCTCCGTAGGATGCTCGGCGTGGTTCGCTACAGCGAACCGCGGTTTCAGGGGTAGCGATGGGGAGACGCAATGGATGCCGCACAGCAGGAAGCCACCGCGAGAGCGCGGGAACTGCAGCGGAACTGGTACGGGGAGCCACTGGGGGCGCTCTTCCGTAAGCTCATCGACGATCTTGGCCTCAACCAGGCTCGTCTCGCGGGGGTGCTGGGGTTGTCGGCGCCGATGCTGTCCCAGCTGATGAGCGGTCAGCGCGCGAAGATCGGCAACCCGGCCGTCGTCCAACGCGTGCAGCAGCTCCAGGAGCTGGCCGCTCAGGTCGCCGACGGCAGCGTCAGCGCCGCCGAGGCCACCGAGCGCATGGACGAGATCAAGAGGTCGCAGGGGGGTTCCGTGCTGAGCAATGTCACCCAGACGTCGAGCACCTCGGGTGCCCCGACCGTCAAACGCGTCGTCCGCGAGATCCAGTCGCTGCTGCGCTCCGTCGCGGCCGCCGGCGACATCATCGACGCCGCCGACTCCCTGGCACCCACCCACCCGGAACTGGCCGAGTTCCTCCGCGTGTACGGCGCGGGCCGCACCTCCGACGCCGTCGCCCACTACCAGGCGCACCAGAACTGACGCCGGTACGGCTCCGGGCTCCCGCGCCGGACAGTCCGTGGCTCTGCGAGTCCAGGGCTCCAGGCTCCGGGCTCCGGGTTCCGGGGTCGGAGCCGGGGCCGGGGCCGTACGGTGGCGGTGGCTGAGGCCGCTCGGCCGACGTGTGACGGCCGGACGAGAGACGAGGGGGCGTCTGCGCCGGCCGCACGGGGCCGCGCCCGGCGGTGCACCGCACCCTCCGCCCTCCGTGCCGGCGCAGGCTCCCCGGCACGGCCGCAGGCTCCCCGGCACGACACCGCACGGCACTGCCCGGCATCGGTGCCGGCACCGGCGCCGGCGCCGCGCCATCCGGCGGGGGACCACCGCGCAGGCCGACGTCCGCGGGAGTACCGGCGCGTTGCCGGGGGAGTAACCGGGGGAGCGGGGGGAGTGAGTGCCCTGGGGGCCGGGACAGACGCCCCGGGGGGACCGGGACAGGCGTCTTCCGCAGGGGGAGGAGCAGCGCACAACGATGGGTGAGGTCTTCGCCGGCCGGTACGAGCTGGCCGACCCGATCGGACGCGGCGGCGTCGGCGCCGTGTGGCGCGCCTGGGACCACCGCAGGCGCCGCTACGTGGCCGCCAAGGTGCTCCAGCAGCGTGACGCCCATTCCCTGCTGCGGTTCGTCCGCGAGCAGGCGCTGCGGATCGACCACCCCCATGTCCTCGCGCCCGCCAGTTGGGCCGCCGACGACGACAAGGTCCTGTTCACCATGGACCTGGTCGCCGGAGGGTCCCTGGTGCACCTCGTCGGGGACTACGGACCACTGCCGCCCGCACTCGTCACCACGCTGCTGGACCAGCTCCTCTCCGGCCTGGCCGCGGTGCACGCGGAGGGCGTCGTGCACCGCGACATCAAACCCGCCAACCTCCTGCTGGAGGCCACCGGCACGGCGCGCCCCCGGCTCCGCCTGTCCGACTTCGGCATCGCCATGCGGCTGGGCGAACCGCGCCTGACCGAGACCAACCTCGTGGTCGGCACCCCCGGCTACCTCGCCCCCGAACAACTCCTCGGCGAGGAACCCGACTTCCCCGCCGACCTGTTCGCGGTCGGACTGGTCGCGCTGTACCTGCTGGAGGGGGCCAAGCCGGACGCCGCGGCGCTCGTCGACCACTTCACCGCGCACGGCACGCCCGGCGCGCCCCGGGGCGTCCCCGAGCCCCTCTGGCAGATCGTGGCGACTCTGCTCCAGCCGGACCCGCACGCGCGCTTCCGCACGGCCACGGGGGCCCGCAAGGCGCTGGCCTCGGTGGCCGAACTGCTGCCGGAACAGGCTCCAGACGACGAGACGATCGAGATCTTCGACCAACTCGGCCCGCTGCCACCCGGATTCGGCCCCGAAGGGCCCCTGCGGCGGCCGCCCGGCCCGAAGGACGCTCCGGGAACGGATTCCCCCGTGCCCTCCCGGGACCCCGCCGCTTCACCTCCGTCCCCGCCACACCGCCCCGACGGGGCCGGCACGGGCTCCGCGCCCCGCGATCCCCGCCGGGCGGACAGCCCGCCCTCGTCCGCCCGGCCGGTCTCCATGTCGGACACCGGGAGCTTCCACCTGCCGCCCCCGCCGCCGGCCGCCCCGCCGCAGGGCCTCTCCCCGCCGCCGTCCCCTCCGCAGCCGCCGGACGTGGTCCCCTCCGGCACCGGCACTCCTCGCACCCCGCCCGCCCCCGGGGCTCCGGACCGCACGCCGTCCAACGCCCCTCCTCCCCCATGGCCGCCGCACCCGGGGACCCACCTCCCACCGGATGCGGCTCCGGACACGGCCTCGCATCCGCCCGTTCCCGGCAGCCCGCCCCGCCCCCGCCCGGCACCCGCCGTACCGCAGCCGGTGCCCCCGGCGTCCACGGCCCGCCCTCCGGCCCCGTACGGCCCCGCCCGCAGCCCCTTCGCGTCCCGGCCGCTCCAGCCGCCTCCACCGAGCTCGCCGCTCCAGCCGCAGAGCGATGCCGCCACGGCCTCGTACACCGCGCGGGACGCGCAGGTTCCCGCCGCCGCGCGCACAGCGCCGTCGGCGAGTCCCACGCCGCGCGCCGACGGTCGACGCCGCCGACGTCGACGCCAACGCCCCGGCCCGCCGCCCGCGGTCACCGTCCCGGTCCTGCTGCTCGCGCTCGTCTGCTATGTCGTCGGCTTCTGGGCTCTGGCCCACATCTGACGCGCCCGGCCACCACGGTCCCGGGCGGCCGGGACGGAGTCCGGCCGGGACGGGTCCGGCCGGGACGGGTCCGGCCGGGACGGGCAACGGGTCACGGGAAGCGCGCAGCCACAGCGTCCGACCGACGACGAGCGGTGCCGTCCCGCGAGGAAGGGGCCGCCGCCACGGGCCTCACCACCCCGCAGCCCGCCGCAGCGCGGCGGCGCCCGCCCCGTCCCGACGCGACCTGCACCGCCGGTACCGTGCCTACCGCCGACCCCACCGACATCGCCGACATAGCCGACATGGCCGACACCTACTCCGCCGCCCGCCTCCGCGCCACGAGCGTCCACACCGCGAGGCCGAGCACCAGCGTGGTGCCGACGCCGATCCCGCCCACCGCGAGTGCCGTCATCGGCCCGTCCGCTCCGCCCCGTCCCGCGGCGGAGCCGCCGCCCCGTGCGGAGCCGCCCGGCAGTGAGCCCGCGCTCCCGAACACCCCCTTCGGTACGGGCTCCCCCGCGTAGTCCGGCCCGGGTCCGGCCGCGCCTGTCACACGCACCCGCAGGGTCAGCCCCAGGGGCCCGTCGCCGAAACGTTCTGCCACCTGGTCCGCGAGATGCACGGCGAGGTAGTACGACCCCGCGAACCGCATGCCCTTCACCTTGGAGGTCACGGCGTACCGGTTCGCGTGGGCGACGGGTGGCAGCGGGTCCAGCTCGGCTGACTGCTGACGGCCGTAGTAGCCGGCGCGTTCGTGGTCGACGGGACCACGGGCCGGGTTGTACAGGGTCAGGTCGAGGGCGCCGGCCGTGGCGCCGGATCCGTCGGGTGAACTGCCCAGCTCGACGTCGGCGTACAACTGCTGCCCCCAGCCCAGCGGTACCGCGTAGAACAGGGTCTGCCCCGGCCGGATGGCGTCCTGCCACACTCCCTGCCCCAGGCGGGTGGCCCGCGTGAAGCCCGCGCCGCCGGCGACGCTCTCCGGCTCGCCGGTGAGAGGGGTCGGCGTGGCGGAGTTCCAGGAGTCGGGCGCTTCGGTGGCCTCGCCCCGCGACAGCGCCGGCTCCGACACGGTGACGAGCTCCAGCTCCCAGTCCTCGGTCCCGGGCGCCCCGGCCCCGGAGGTTCCCCCTTCCTCAAGTGACGCCGCGCCTGAGCTCTGGGCGCGGACCGACTCGACGACGACGTAGTACGTGCCTGCGTTCTGACAACGTGTGCGACGGGGCGTCAGTTCCCGCATGCTCCACGCCGTGAGCGGGCGGGCGCTCCGGACACTGCCGAAGGTCTCGGTGTCCTGGTCGCACACACCGCCGTCGACGTCCTGCACGGACACCTTCAGGCCGTCGAGCACGGAGACCTCGGTGCCCGGCGGCGGAACCGCGGTCACGGCGACATACGCGTCGGAGGCCGCGTCCAGTGCGATCCGGAAGTAGGCCTGCCCGCCGCGCGCGATACCGCTGCGGTAGGCGGCCCCCAGCTCCAGGCGCTCCGCGCCGGTGCTGTTCTCGGCCGCGCTGACCCGGCGGGCGCCGTCCACAAAGGCGTAGCCGTCCGCAGGGTCAGCGGCCGGTGCGGGCGGCGCGTACGCCACCGTCGCCGCGCCCAGCACGGTGACGGCTCCCACGAGTGAGGCTGCCGCCCGCGTACGTGCACCCCACGGCACCCGGGACCCCCGAGGCGTCCGGAGCGTCCGGGGCTTTCCCGGCTTCCAGGGCGCGCGCCGGAGCACCCGGGCCGGGACACGGCCGCCCTCCGCCCCAGCCGGCCACCACCCCGTACGCCGCGCCATCCCGTGCCACCCCTCCTCGTCGGCCGGGGCCCATCCTGCCGCGCGGCCCGGACACACAAAACCCCGGCCGCGCGGGCGGCCGGGGTCTGTTCGGAATCTGGAGTGCTGGCACTCAGGAACCCGTGGGCACGGAGTCGGTCGCCTCCGTCCACAGATCCTGCTCGGCGCGATCCGCCTGGATCTGGCGGTACACGAGGAGCCCGCCGATGGCGGCCAGTGCGACCAGGAGAAGCTTCTTCACCGCGCGACCTCGTCTTTCTTGACGTAAGGGACCTCTGGCGCCCGACTATACACACCGACCGATATCGATCGGTGACCTGCGTCCGGCCTCAACTCCGCTCCGGCTCAGCGCAGTCGGCGATGACCGGCCGCTGCGATCTGAGGGTGATCACACCTCCACGGAACGTGACATTTCGACTGTCTTCCGGCCTCTCCGGCTGATCTGGGGCATTCCGTGACGGCCATTTCAGGTACGCGTGCACCCGTCCGAGTGGTGTTCATCCGACGATCGACGCGCCACGGGTGGAGGTCCACCACTTCGAGGCCCACATACACATCATGAGGAAAGTACGCAAATCGCCCCATCCGAAAGTGAGGATCCATGGCCCGGAACAAGGTCATGCAGTTGTGGACCGCCTTCGCCACCGCCTTCCTGGCGTTGTGCGCGGCGCTGGGACTCGTCGCCACCACGGCCGGCCCGGCCGCCGCGACCCCCTCGGTACCCCAGACCGGGACCGCCCGCAACAGCGGCGACCCGGTCCTGCCGCAGGGCGCGATGCCCTCGTGGGCAGCGCCGGCCCACACCAGATCACTGCCGCCGACGATGAAGCAGCGCATCCGCGCGGAGGCCCACGGCAAGACCCCCACGTGCCGCCACCTCGCGCCGGCCGAGACGGAGGAGTCGGCCGCGGGATCGACGGCCGCCGACAGCGACTCCTGTGCCCCGGACGCCGACGGCGGTGCCACCGGCCCCACCCGCGCGCACCCCGCCGGCGCAGCGGCCGCGACCACCACCACGACGCCCCTCCAGCGATGACCTCCGCAGCGTTGCCCGTACCGCCTCCGCGTCTCCGCGCGGGCAGGTCACACGGCACGCGCCGGCCGTACAGGTGCACGGCAGCACCACCGCTCTCCGGTCCGCGGTCGCACCACACGACAGCCGGACGCAGACCCCCACCACGTCACGCCCCGGACCCCCCGCCGGTTCCGTGCCGTACGGCTCCACCGGCACCAGCGCCACCGGCAGCCGAAGCCCGGCCCCAGGCCCGGCGCCACCAGGCACCACAGGTCCCGCCAGGCCCACCCGGACCAGGCACGACGCGCAACAGACACCACACGGACCAGGCCGCACCGGAACGGCCACCGCCCGGGCAGGGCCCCCTTCGCGGCCGGTCCCAGCGCCCCCGGCCCACCCCGGCCGAGCCGCCCCCAGCTCTCCGGGAACCTCGCCGTCGGTCCGCCGGCCCCACGCACCAGACCCGTCGATCCGTTCAGCCCCTTGTGCTGTCACCGCCTCACCGCACAACGCCCGCTCCGTGACGCGCCCATGTCGTCACGGCCTCTGATGTGCGCCAACACCCATGGGCAAGGCCCGGCCGCCCCCTTCGGCGGCCGGGCCTTCACGCGCTCCGGCACCACAGGCCACACGCCAACCGCATGCAACCAACGACAGCACCGCCCGGCCGACGGGGCTTCCCCCGGCCGACGGACAGCCGCCCGAGCCGACGGGCCGGCGCCCGAGCCGACGGGCCGGCGCCCGAGCCGACGGGCCGGCGCCCGAGCCGACGGGCCGGCGCCCGAGCCGGCGGGCCGGTGCCCGGACCGTCCGCGGGCAGCTCACGGGCCTACGGGTATGTCCGGAAGCTCATGCCTCGTACACAGAGGCGCTCGGAACCGTCCATGTCGGTCCTGAGAGTTCATGACCATGACATCACTTGCAAGAGGACGCGTAAGCGCCGCGTTCGGCCCCGCTGTGCGGGAGTGGCTGACCAGCTGGACTTCATTCGCGCGCTTGAGCTGGGTGTTCTCCGTGCGGACGGCGGCCAGCTCCTCACGTTCGGCGGTGGTGAGCATGTCGCCTCGCTCGTCGGCGTCGGCCTCTGCCTGACGGATCCAGTTGCGCAGAGCCCCGTGGTGCACACCCAGCTCCTCCGCCATGCGGCGGATGACGGGCTTCGGCTCGGAAGCGCGGTACATCCGCACCGCACGCTCACGCGTTCTCGGCCTCCGCCGCACTGAGGTCCTGGGCCTAGGCCGTGTTTTAGGAAGCGCGGGCGGCTAGCCATTTGGTGAGGTCGCCCGCGATGCGATCCCGGTTGGCCTCGACGGTGACGTCGTGTTCGCGGCGGGTGGTGTCGCGGCGGACGACTTCGTATCCGCCCTCGTCCAGGACTGCGACGGAGGCGAACCAGGCGGGGTCGTCTTCGTCGGGCTGGATGACGACGAAGGTGTTGTCCGTCCCGTTCAGGTCGCCGATCAGCATGAACAAGGCGTCCTCGGAGGGGTCGTCGATGTGGTCGCCGTTCTCGCTGTCGGCGCAGTAGTACTCGGCGGCCACGGGCCCTCCCCTTGTGCAGTGCTGATCGAGCTGACGGCCAGGATGGCACGGCTGTGCGCCGGGCCGGTGGCTCACAGCCACTGGTGGATCGCCGCGATCTGGACGGTGGCCTCGAACCGGACGGCGAGCTTGTCATAGCGGGTCGCGACGGCCCGGTGCTGCTTGAGCCTGTTGATCCCGCACTCGACGGCGTGGCGGGACTTGTAGTCCTCGCGGTCGAAAGCCGGCGGACGGCCACCGGACCGGCCACGGCGCTTGCGGTTGCGGATCTGGTCGGCCGGTTCCGGGATGGTGCACCGGATCCCGCGTCTTCGCAGGTAGGCCCGGTTCGCGCGGGACGAGTACGCCTTGTCGCCCCGCACCCGCAGTGGTCTGCGCCGGGGCCGGCCGCTGCCCGGCCTGGGCACCCTGGATGTATCGGGGCGAGCCCGACAACGCGGCGAGCGTGCGTGCCAGACGCCGCCAGGCAGGCGGGACTTTCGAAACACGCCCTAGGCTGGCAGGACATCGACTTCGAGGCTCGCCGGTCCACCCCGGTCAAGCAGGTGCAGCGGGTCAAGGGTGAGGGCCTGGTCCTCAAGGACCTCAAGACCGAGTCGTCACAGGCGCTGCTGCCTCTGCCCGAGTTCTGCGCCCGCGCCCTGGAAGAGCGCCGGGAGCGGCAAGAGCTGGAACGGAAGATCGCCGGTGAAACACTGGTCGCAGGAGCCCGGCCATGACCTGATCTTCTCCTCGGAGCATGGCGGCATGATCGACCCCGTGGGCTTCTCGCGGACCTTCGATCGGCTCGTGAAGCGGGCCGGCGTCCCCCGCATCACGGTCCGGCTCGCCCGGCACACCTGCGGGACCCTGCTCGCCTTCCTGAAGGTGCACCCCGAGATGGCTCAGGCGATCCTCCGGCACAGCCGGATCAGCATGACCATGGACGTGTACACGCACGTGGTCGGCGACAGCGAGCGGGAACTGTCGGCATGCTTGCTCGCCGACCTCCTGGAAGATCCGCTCATCGGCTGACCGGCGCTGTTGGTGTCAAGCGATGGTGTCAAGTGATGGCGTCAAAAGGCCCCCGGACCAATGATCCGGGGGCCTTTTCGCTGGTGGGGCTAACAGGATTTGAACCTGTGGCCTCATCCTTATCAGGGATGCGCTCTAACCAACTGAGCTATAGCCCCGCCGCGCTGTGCGGTGTGTCCCGCGCGCTGACCCCTGAAGATTAGCGCACGACCGGCGCAGTCCCAAAATCGGTTACCCGGGCCCGTCACTCGTCCTCGGCGAGCGTCAGCTCCACACCGCCCACGAAGCCGGCGGACAGGTTGTAGATGAAGGCGCCGAGGGTGGCCAGGGCCGTCGCCAGGACCACGTCGATGACCGCGATGATCGTGGTGAACATCAGGACGTTCGGCAGCGACAGGAAGGACTGCAGGTCGAAGCCGTTGGACTCGTTGGAGCCGGTGGCCTCGGAGATGGTGCCGCCGACCGTGGAGAAGACGCCCATGGCGTCCATGACCATCCACAGCACCGCCGAGGCGATGACGGTGCAGATGCCCAGCGCGATGGAGAGCAGGAAGCTAACCTTCATCACCGACCACGGGTCGGCCTTGGCCACGCGCAGCCGTGCCTTGCGCACCCGCGGTGTGGTGCGTGCCCCGGTGCGCGGCCGGCGCACGCCGCCGCTCGTGGAGGCGCCCTCGGCCGGGTAGGCCTGCGGCGGGTGGTAGGGCCCCGCCTGCTGCTGTGGCTGCCGTTCGCCCGGCAGCGGAGACGCCGTCTGCACGTCGGCGCCGGGTGCGGCCGGGCCCGCTCCAGCCGCGTACTGCTGGGTGTGCGGGCCTCGGGTGTCCGTCACAGTTCCCCCCTGGGATCCATGAGTGTCGTACGAGGATGTGGTCACGGATGTGCTCGCGCCACCGGTGCCGTGGGCGCCGTGCCTGCCCTGGGCGCCGTGCGCGCTCTGAGCGGCCGGCCCACGGCCGCCGTCGTCCGTTCCGGTGGGGGTGCCCGCCGAAGGACCGGACGGTCCGGCGCCCGTGGCTCCGCTCACGATGACTCTCTCCTCGTGCTACTCGGACGAGGGCGCCTCGCCCTCGTCCGTGCCGGCGGGCGCGGTGCCTTCGGCGGTCTCGTCGACGGCCACGTCGCCGTCGACCTCCTCCGCCTCGCGCCCCGCCTCGGCGTTGCGTGCGATGCCGACCACGGCATCGCGCTTGCCCAGATTGATCAGTTGGACGCCCATGGTGTCACGGCCCGTCTCCCTGACCTCGTTGACTCGCGTACGAATCACGCCGCCGGACAGCGTGATGGCGAGGATCTCGTCGGTCTCCTCGACCACCAGCGCGCCGACGAGCGAACCGCGGTCCTCCACGATCTTGGCGGCCTTGATACCGAGGCCGCCGCGGCCCTGGACGCGGTACTCGTCGACGGCGGTCCGCTTCGCGTACCCGCCGTCGGTGGCAGTGAACACGAACGTACCCGGTCGGACAACATTCATCGAGAGCAGCTCGTCCCCCTCGCGGAAGCTCATGCCCTTCACACCCGAGGTGGCACGGCCCATCGGACGCAGCGCGTCGTCCGTGGCCGTGAACCTGATCGACTGTGCCTTCCTGCTGATCAGCAGCAGATCGTCCTCGGCCGAGACCAGTTCGGCGCCGATCAGTTCGTCGTCGGTTCCGTCCTCGCGCTCCCGCAGATTGATGGCGATGACTCCGCCGGAGCGAGGGGAGTCGTAGTCCTTGAGCGGGGTCTTCTTCACCAGGCCGCCCTTGGTGGCGAGGACCAGGTAGGGCACCGCGTCGTAGTCGCGGATCGCGAGGATCTCGGCGATCGCCTCGTCGGGCTGGAAGGCCAGCAGGTTGGCGACGTGCTGGCCGCGCGCGTCCCGGCCGGCGTCGGGCAGCTCGTAGGCCTTGGCCCGGTACACCCGGCCCTTGTTGGTGAAGAACAGCAGCCAGTGGTGGGTGGTGGAGACGAAGAAGTGGTCGACGATGTCGTCTTCCTTCAGCTTCGTGCCGCGTACGCCCTTGCCGCCGCGCTTCTGCGCCCGGTAGTCGTCCGTCTTGGTGCGCTTGACGTAGCCGCCGCGCGAGACGGTGACGACGATGTCCTCCTCGGCGATCAGGTCCTCGATGGACATGTCGCCGTCGTAGGGCACCAGCTGTGTCTTGCGGTCGTCGCCGTACTTCTCGACGATCGCGGCCAGTTCCTCGCTGACGATGCCCCGCTGGCGCACCGGCGAGGCCAGGATCCGGTTGTACTGGTCGATCTTCGCCTGGAGCTCGTCGTGCTCCTGGACGATCTTCTGCCGTTCCAGGGCCGCGAGGCGGCGGAGCTGCATCTCCAGGATCGCGTTCGCCTGGATCTCGTCGATCTCCAGCAGGTCCATCAGGCCGTGCCGGGCGATCTCGACGGTGTCGCTCCGCCGGATCAGCGCGATGACCTCGTCGATGGCGTCCAGGGCCTTCAGCAGGCCGCGCAGGATGTGCGCCCGCTCCTCGGCCTTGCGCAGCCGGAAGCGCGTACGGCGGACGACGACCTCGATCTGGTGCTGCACCCAGTGACGGATGAACGCGTCCAGGGAGAGCGTGCGCGGCACGCCGTCGACCAGCGCCAGCATGTTGGCGCCGAAGTTCGTCTGCAGGTCGGTGTGCTTGTAGAGGTTGTTCAGCACGACCTTGGCGACGGCGTCCCGCTTCAGGACGATCACCAGGCGCTGGCCGGTGCGGCTGGAGGTCTCGTCGCGGACGTCGGCGATGCCGCCGATCTTGCCGTCCTTGACGAGGTCGGCGATCTTCTGCGCGAGGTTGTCCGGGTTGACCTGGTAGGGCAGCTCCGTCACCACCAGGCACTGGCGGTTCTGGATCTCCTCGACCTCGACGACCGCCCGCATGGTGATGGAGCCGCGACCGGTGCGGTACGCCTCCTCGATGCCCTTGCGGCCGACGACGAGCGCGCCGGTGGGGAAGTCGGGGCCCTTGATGCGCTCGATCAGCGCGTCCAGCAGCTCCTCGTGCGAGGCCTCGGGGTTCTCCAGGTACCACTGGGCGCCCGAGGCGACCTCGCGCAGGTTGTGCGGCGGGATGTTGGTCGCCATGCCGACCGCGATCCCGGCCGAGCCGTTGATCAGCAGGTTCGGGAAGCGGGACGGCAGGACGGTCGGCTCCTGGGAGCGGCCGTCGTAGTTGTCCGTGAAGTCGACGGTCTCCTCGTCGATGTCGCGGACCATCTCCATCGACAGCGGCGCCATCTTGCACTCGGTGTAGCGCATGGCGGCCGCCGGGTCGTTGCCCGGGGAGCCGAAGTTGCCGTTGGAGTCGACCAGCGGCATGCGCATCGCCCACGGCTGCGCGAGGCGCACCAGGGCGTCGTAGATGGAGCTGTCGCCGTGCGGGTGGTAGTTGCCCATGACGTCGCCGACGACACGGGCGCACTTGTAGAAGCCGCGCTCGGGTCGGTAGCCGCCGTCGTACATCGCGTACAGCACGCGTCGGTGCACGGGCTTGAGGCCGTCACGGACGTCCGGCAGCGCACGGGAGACGATGACGGACATCGCGTAGTCGAGGTACGAGCGCTGCATCTCCGTCTCGAGCCCGACGGGCTCGACGCGCAGCGCCAGAGCCTCTTCGCCCGGCGTCACAGGAGTGTTCTCGTCGGTCATTGCTGGTGGGGGTCCTTCCTGGTGCGGTCAGCTGAGACCGACTCAGATGTCGAGGAAGCGGACGTCCTTGGCGTTGCGCTGGATGAACTGGCGGCGGGCCTCGACGTCCTCGCCCATCAGGACCGAGAAGAGGTCGTCGGCCTGGGCGGCGTCGTCGAGGGTGACCTGGCCGAGCACCCGGTGCTCCTGGTCCATGGTGGTCACGCGCAGCTCCTCGGCGTTCATCTCGCCGAGGCCCTTGAAGCGCTGGATGGAGTCCTCGCGGATGCGCTTGCCGCGCTGGCGGCCCATCTCGATCAGGGCGTCGCGCTCCCGGTCGGAGTAGGCGTACTCCACGTCCTCACGGCCCCACTTGATCTTGTACAGCGGGGGGCGCGAGAGGAACACGTGCCCGGCCTCGACCAGCGGCCGCATGAAGCGGAACAGGAACGTCAGCAGCAGGGTGTTGATGTGCTGGCCGTCGACGTCGGCGTCCGCCATCAGGATGATCTTGTGATACCGGAGCCTGTCGATGTCGAAGTCCTCGTGCACGCCCGTGCCGAAGGCGGAGATCAGCGCCTGGATCTCCTGGTTCTGCAGGATCTTGTCGATCCGCGCCTTCTCGACATTGAGGATCTTGCCGCGGATCGGGAGGATCGCCTGGTACTCGGGGTTCCGGCCGGACTTGGCCGAGCCGCCGGCGGAGTCGCCCTCGACGATGAAGATCTCGCACTTGACGGGGTCGTTGGACTGGCAGTCCGACAGCTTGCCCGGCAGCGACGCGGTCTCCAGCAGGCCCTTGCGGCGGGTCAGGTCCCGCGCCTTGCGGGCCGCCACACGCGCGGTGGCCGCCTGGATGCCCTTGCGGACGATGTCGGCGGCCTCGACCGGGTTGCGGTCCAGCCAGTCGCTGAGGTGCTCGTAGACGGCCTTCTGCACGAAGGTCTTCGCCTCGGTGTTGCCCAGCTTGGTCTTGGTCTGGCCCTCGAACTGCGGTTCGCTCAGCTTCACCGAGATGATCGCGGTCAGGCCCTCGCGGATGTCGTCACCCGTGAGGTTGTCGTCCTTCTCGCGCAGCAGCTTCTTGTCCCGCGCGTACTTGTTGATGAGGTTGGTGAGCGCCGCGCGGAAGCCCTCCTCGTGGGTGCCGCCCTCGTGCGTGTGGATGATGTTCGCGAACGAGTAGACGCCCTCGGTGTAGCTGCTGTTCCACTGCATCGCGACCTCGACCGAGAGGTGCTTGTCCCTGTCCTCGGCCTCCAGGTCGATGACCGTGGGGTGGACCAGCTCTCCCTTGCGGGAGTTGAGGTACTTCACGAAGTCGACGATGCCGCCCTCGTAGTGGTACGCGACGGCCTTGACCTCGGCCTTCTCGTCGGCACCCGCCTCGTCGGCGCCGGAGGTGGCCTTCGCCGACTCCCGCTCGTCGGTGAGCCGGATCGTCAGGCCCTTGTTGAGGAACGCCATCTCCTGGAAGCGCCGGGAGAGCGTCTCGAAGGAGTACTCCGTGGTCTCGAAGATGTCCGGGTCGGCCCAGAAGGTCACCGTCGTGCCGGACTCCTCGACCGCCTCGTGCTTGGCGAGGGGGGCGGTGGGGACTCCCTGCTTGTAGTCCTGCGTCCAGCGGAAGCCGTCGCGCTTGATGTCGACGCTGACCTTGGTCGACAGCGCGTTGACGACGGACACGCCGACGCCGTGCAGACCGCCGGAGACCGCGTAGCCGCCGCCGCCGAACTTGCCGCCCGCGTGCAGCACCGTCAGGACGACCTCGACGGCCGGCTTCTTCTCGACGGGGTGGATGTCCACCGGGATGCCACGGCCGTTGTCGATCACACGCACGCCGCCGTCGGCGAGGATCGTGACGTCGATGGTGTCCGCGTGCCCGGCGAGGGCCTCGTCGACGGAGTTGTCGACGACCTCCTGCACCAGGTGGTGCAGACCTCGCTCACCGGTCGAGCCGATGTACATGCCCGGCCGCTTGCGGACCGCGTCCAGACCTTCGAGGACCGTGATCGCGCTGGCGTCGTACGCTGTGACCTCGCCGTTCGGGGCTTTGGCCGCGTCGGCGTCGGTGGACGGGATGTTCTCGTTGGGGTTGCCGGAATCGGCCACGAAGCGCCCTTTCTGGCACAGCACGAGCCGAGCTCGTCGGCGGTTGCCGGAGCGGCTGCGGCATGTTGCGTTGATAAGCCTTGATCAGCGTTGCTCAGCTTCTCCCGGGCGTCCCCCTCTGTGAGGGGCGGGATTGTCTTCCAGTCTACCGGTAGGACTGACAGTGATGGGGGTTTGCCGGTGCCTGAGTCCTCATGTGCCGCCCTGAACCGGTCTCGGCCGGGTCCCGATATGCGGATGGGGGCTCCAAGAGGCTCACGGAGCCACTCAGCGCTTCGGCCCGTCAACCCATCGCTACTCCGGGGCCCACCCGTGATGCGCACCCCTGTGCGGTTGTACGACAAACCGAACAAACCTGTGGACAAAGGACGCCTCAGTGGCCGCGATTGTGAGGTCGCTCACCTCTGTGCGGACAGTCCGCAGGACGTGCGCCACGGGGGTGAGCAGGGGCGCTGAGGCGCAGCGGCACGGCCGGCGGGGCGGGGCGGCCGCGGGGCGGGGGGCGACGCTGCGGACAGGGGTGCGCGTCTCCCGGTCCTGGTTCCGTGGGACGGGAGAACGGAGGTGCGCGGCGCACCGCCGAGCCCGGGCCGCGCCGGCGGGCGGGCCCCGGCCTGCACGACCGACATGGCCGACACCACCGACGGATTGACGGGGCTGACAGATTGATCGGATTAATGGGATTGACGGGGTGACGGGGTGACGGGGTTGACGGCAGCCTGCCGACCCGCCCGCGGCGACGGGCCGGAGCGGGCGGGCCGGGGCGGGCGGGCCGGCCGACGAGGCGGGTCAGCCGTACGTGTCACCCGGGCCGGTGCTGCCCGGGGCGCGCAGCGGGCCGTAGCGGCGCGGGGCGCCGCCGGGGCCCAGCACCTTCAGGAGGCGGACCGCCCCCTGGCCGAGATCCTGGTTGAGACGGGCCACCAGGGTGGGCGCGAGCAGGCGCAGGTTGGTCGCCCACGCCGTGGAGTCGCAGCGCACGGTCAGCACCCGCTCGTCCTCGTCGTACCGCTCGGGCACACAGTGCTTGGCGAGGTCCTCGCCGACGATCTGCGGCCAGCGGCCCATCACCCCGCCCACGGCGGCCGGCGTCTCCCAGCCGCGCTCGCTGATGAGCCGGTTGATCGCCGGCCCGAGGGGCATCGGGTCCCGTCCGTCGGCGCGTGCGCCGGAGCGCAGGCCCCCGCGCCGGGCCTGCTTCTTCTGCAGGGCGGCGTCGCCCCGCGCGCGTGCCGCCTCCCTCGCCGCGCGCAGCGCCACCCGCGCGAGGTCGACCCCCGACGGCTCGGCCGCTCCGCCCAGCTCGGACGCTGTCATCGCCGCTCCCTTCCCGGAACGGGCCCGGGGCCGCTCACCGGCGCTCCACGGTGCCGTCCGCCACGGTGTAGCGGGCGCCGGCCAGCGCCTGCGGTACGTCGTCGTCCACCGCCGCCGTGACCAGGACCTGTTCGCCGGGGGCCACCAGCTCGGCCAGCCGCTGCCGGCGCCGGGCGTCGAGTTCCGCGAACACGTCGTCGAGGACCAGCACCGGCTCGTTGCCTTCGGCGCGCAGCAGGTCGTAGGAGGCCAGCCGCAGGGCCAGGGCGTAGGACCAGGACTCGCCGTGCGAGGCGTAGCCCTTGGCGGGCAGCTGGCCGAGCCGGAGCAGCAGATCGTCCCGGTGCGGGCCGACCAGGGTGACGCCGCGTTCGACCTCCTGCCTGCGGGCGTCCGCGAGCGCGGCCATGAGCTGGGCGTAGAGGTCCTCGCGCGTGTGCGCCGGGCCGGGCGCCGACGGCCTGTACTCCAGGGCGACCGGCCCGCCGCCGGGGGCCAGCTGCTCGTACGCCTTGTCGGCCAGCGGCTGGAGGGCGGCGATCAGGTCGAGGCGCTGGGCGAGCAGCTCGGCGCCGGCGCGTGCGAGGTGCTGGTCCCACACGTCGAGCGTGGACAGGTCCGTCCCGGTGGCGGGGTCCGTGCGGCGGCCGCCGTGCCGGCGGGCGAGCGCCGCGGTCTTGAGCAGGGTGTTGCGCTGCTTGAGGACCCGCTCGTAGTCGGAGCGCACGCCCGCCATCCGGGGGGAGCGGGCGGTGACCAGCTCGTCGAGGAACCGGCGCCGTTCCCCGGGATCGCCCTTGACCAGCGCGAGATCCTCCGGCGCGAACAGCACGGTGCGTACGATGCCCAGCACGTCACGCGGTCTGACCTGCGAGGACCGGTTGATGCGGGCGCGGTTGGCCTTGCCGGGGTTGAGTTCCAGCTCGATCAGCTGGCGGCGTTCGCCCTGGCGCACCTGGGCGCGGATCACCGCCCGGTCGGCCCCGGTGCGGACCAGGGGCGCGTCGGAGGCAACGCGGTGGCTGCCCAGGGTGGCGAGGTAGCCGACGGCCTCGACCAGGTTGGTCTTGCCCTGTCCGTTGGGGCCGACGAACGCGGTCACGCCCGGGTCGAGCGGAACCTCGACCCGCTGGTAGGAACGGAAGTCGGCCAGCGACAGGTGCGTGACGTGCATGGTCTTTCGCCGGCCTCCCTCGGTCCCCTGATGGCGTGTGCGTGTGGCGTCGTCCGTGCGCTCGGACGTGCTTCCGGACGGGCTACTTCTGCTCGACGGCGTGGCCGCCGAACTGGTTGCGCAGCGCGGCGATCATCTTCATCTGCGGCGAGTCGTCCTGGCGGGAGGCGAACCGCGCGAACAGCGACGCGGTGATCGCGGGCAGCGGCACGGCGTGATCGATCGCCGCCTCCACCGTCCAGCGGCCCTCCCCGGAGTCCTGGGCGTAGCCGCGCAGCTTGTCCAGGTGCTGGTCGTCGTCGAGGGCGTTGACCGCGAGGTCCAGCAGCCAGGAGCGGATGACGGTGCCCTGCTGCCAGGAGCGGAGGACCTCGCGGACGTTGTCCACGGAGTCGGCCTTCTCCAGCAGTTCCCAGCCCTCGGCGTAGGCCTGCATCATGGCGTACTCGATGCCGTTGTGGACCATCTTCGCGAAGTGGCCGGCGCCGACCCGGCCGGCGTGGACGTAGCCGAAGTCGCCCTCCGGCTTGAGCGCGTCGAACACCGGCCGGACCCGGGCCACGTTGGCGGCGTCGCCGCCCACCATGAGGGCGTAGCCGTTCTCCAGGCCCCACACGCCGCCGGAGACACCGGCGTCGACGAAGCCGATGCCCCTGGCGCCCAGTTCCCCCGCGTGCTTCTCGTCGTCCGTCCAGCGGGAGTTGCCGCCGTCGACGACCACGTCGCCGGGCTCCAGGAGATCGGCGAGCCGGTCGATGGTGGACTGCGTCGCGTCCCCGGCCGGAACCATCACCCAGACGACCCGGGGGCCGCTGAGCTTGCCCACCAGCTCTTCCAGGCTGCCCACGTCGGCGAGGTCGGGGTTGCGGTCGTATCCGACGACGGTGTGGCCCGCGCGGCGGATCCGCTCGCGCATGTTGCCGCCCATCTTGCCGAGGCCGACGAGACCGAGCTCCATCAGTTGTTCCTTAGGTTGCTGTGGCGTGTGAGGCACCTTCGTACCTTTGTCCGAGCCTAACCCTGGACGGTCACGCACACCTGTGGGCCCACGCGCTCACACGTGACCCCGCATCCACGGCCTCACCTGGGGCTTTCCCACAGGCCGGGGAACTCTTCCCCCCCCCAGCCTGTGGACGACGCCGCGCACCCGCCGGACGGGGCAGCCGCTCAGCCGCTCAGCCGCACCGGCATGATCAGGTACTTGTACGCCTCGTCCGCCTCCGCGTCGAGCGCGGCCCGGCCGCTGAGCAGCGCGGGCTTGGTGGAGGTGGTGAAGGACAGCTGCGCCACCGGGGAGTCGATCGCACTCAGGCCGTCCAGCAGGAAGGTCGGGTTGAAGGCGATCGAGATGTCGTCGCCGTCCAGCTGGGCGTCGACCCGTTCCACAGCCTGTGCGTCGTCGCTGGAACCGGCCTCCAGGATCAGCACGCCCTGCTCGAAGCTCAGCCGCACCGGGGTGTTCCGCTCGGCGACCAGGGCGACACGCTTGACCGCCTCCACGAAGGGAGCGGTCTCGATCACCGCGACGGAGTTGAACTCCGTCGGGAACAGCGTGCGGTACTTCGGCAGGTCGCCTTCGAGCAGCCGGGTGGTGGTGCGGCGGCCGGCCCCCTCGAAGCCGATCAGGCCCTCGCCCGCGCCCGAGCTGGACAGCGCCAGGGTGACGCTGTCGCCGCTGGTGAGGGCCTTGGCGGTGTCCAGCAGGGTCTTGGCGGGCACCAGGGCGACGGCGGAGGCCTCCGGGTTCTCCGGCTTCCACAGGAACTCGCGGACGGCGAAGCGGTAGCGGTCGGTGGAGGCCAGGGTGACGGTGTCGCCCTCGATCTCGATGCGCACACCGGTGAGGACGGGCAGTGTGTCGTCCCGGCCTGCCGCGATGGCGACCTGGGAGACGGCGGAGGCGAAGACCTCACCGGGGACGGTGCCGGTCGCGGTGGGCATCTGCGGCAGCGCCGGATACTCCTCCACCGGCAGGGTGTGCAGGGTGAAGCGGGAGGAGCCGCACACCACGGTCGCCCGTACACCGTCTGTGGAGATCTCCACCGGACGGTTGGGCAGCGCCCGGCAGATGTCGGCCAGCAGCCGGCCGGACACCAGGACGGTGCCCTCCTCCTCGACCTCCGCCTCGACGCTGACCCGCGCGGACACCTCGTAGTCGAAGCCCGACAGGCTCAGCTGGCCGTCCTCGGACTTCAGCAGCAGGCCGGCGAGGACAGGCGCCGGCGGACGGGCCGGGAGGCTGCGCGCCGCCCAGGCCACTGCCTCCGCGAGTACGTCGCGTTCCACCCGGATCTTCACCGTAAGCCGCCTCCTGCTGTTGCCGGCGCTTCTCGCCCTGCTTCGCTTCGTCGTCTGTCTCGGTGTCGCGGGCCCCTGGGACGGGAAGGACACCGGGGACCAGTCTGACGCACGGCACTGACAGCTGGTGCCCCTCGGGGTCAAGTCGTGACGAGGCGCGGTCGGGCGCCGGAGGGCGAGTTGTGCACAGCCCCCGCTTCAAAGCGATTCCCGGACTCTCTCTGGTCGGGAGTAGTAGTAGGGCCTGTGGATACCGTGGATAACTTCGTTTTCGCAGGTCAGCGCCGAAATTTTATCCACGGACCCTGTGGGCGGAGGCGGTGGACAACCGGGGCCTTCTGTGGAGAACGGAAAGTTCTGCACACCCCGTGCACAGGAGGGGCCGAGTTCTCCCCAGCGTCGTCCCCAGCTTTACGCGTCTTTCCCACAAGGCAACCGGGCAACGTCGTGTGACGCCTTTCACTCGACCCGGTGGGCGGGTGCGCCGCGTTGCCGAACAGTGGACAGACGTGTGGAGAAGCCGGGGATCATTGGGGACAACCGTCCTCAGCCTGTGGGTTGTCGGTGGAAAACCTTGTGCACAGGGTGTGGACGGAAGAGTTCTCCACAGTCTGTGGAGAACCTTCGTCCACGAATCCACAGGCAGGTGACCTGGTCTGATGGTCCTTCAACAGGGCCTTCTGTGGACACGGTTCGGGACAACTCGGCAGTCCCCAGGGTGTGGACGGAAGAAAGTGGCCGAATCTGTGGAGAGTGGCCGTAACCCGGCCTGAATTCGAACACGGGATGACCCGGCGGAGACGGGAAGGACGTCGCGGGACGCGGTGCGGGGCGCCTGCGCGGGGCCGCCGGAGCGCCGCCGCACGGTCTCCGGGTGGCTCTGCGCAGGCGCCGCCGGGTCCGTCAGAGGCCCCGGCAGAGGGCTCCCGGGCTGGGCGGCCGCGAGTGCCGACGGGCCCGCACCCCGGGGCACCGGGAGGCGGACCTCGGGTCACCGGAACGCCGCGGCACCAGGACGCCGGGGCGACCCTGCGCCGGAGCGTCCGGGCGCCGGAACGGCGGGCCACGGGGAAGCCCGGGCTCCGGCGCGACGGGGCGCAGCCACGCCGAGGCGCCGAGTTGCCGAGGCGCCGTGCCGGGCACCAGGAAGGAGCGGCGCGCCGGCGGACCGCCCGGGGCGGGCCGAGCCGCTGCTCGGCGACCCGGCGACCCGGCGACCCGGCGCCTCGACGGCTCGGGAGACCCGGCGCCGGCCGTCGGCGAGCCAGGGGGCCGAGGTTCTCCCGCGGGCGGCCGGGGGACGCCGGGGGGACGCCGGGGCCCCGTGCGGGAGGTCTGGAGGTCCGGAGGCCCGGAGGCCGCGAGGGGCACGCCTCGTGCCCCGGGGCGTCAGCCGGCCTTGATGCGGTTGGTGAGCTCGGTGACCTGGTTGTAGATCGAGCGCCGCTCGGCCATCAGGTTGCGGATCTTCCGGTCCGCGTGCATGACCGTGGTGTGGTCCCGGCCGCCGAACAGTGCGCCGATCTTCGGCAGGGACAGATCCGTCAGCTCACGGCACAGATACATGGCGATCTGCCGCGCCGTGACCAGCGCCCGCCCGCGCGAGGTGCCGCACAGGTCCTCCACGGTCAGCCCGAAGTAGTCCGCCGTGGCGCTCATGATGGCCGTGGAGGTGATCTCCGGGGCGGAGTCCTCCCCGCCGGGGATGAGATCCTTCAGGACGATCTCGGTCAGGCCCAGGTCCACCGGCTGCCGGTTCAGCGACGCGAACGCCGTCACCCGGATCAGCGCCCCCTCCAGTTCGCGGATGTTCCGCGAGATCCGGGAGGCGATGAACTCCAGCACCTCCGGCGGGGCGTTGAGCTGTTCCTGGACGGCCTTCTTGCGCAGGATCGCGATGCGCGTCTCCAGCTCGGGCGGCTGGACGTCGGTGATCAGGCCCCACTCGAAACGGTTCCGCAGCCGGTCCTCCAGCGTCACCAGCTGCTTGGGCGGCCGGTCGCTGGAGAGCACGATCTGCTTGTTGGCGTTGTGGAGCGTGTTGAAGGTGTGGAAGAACTCCTCCTGCGTCGACTCCTTGTCCGCCAGGAACTGGATGTCGTCCACGAGCAGGATGTCCATCTCGCGGTAGCGCTTGCGGAAGCTGTCGCCCTTGCCGTCGCGGATGGAGTTGATGAACTCGTTGGTGAACTCCTCCGAGCTCACGTACCGCACGCGCGTGCCGGGGTAGAGGCTGCGCGCGTAGTGCCCGATGGCGTGCAGCAGGTGCGTCTTGCCGAGCCCGGACTCCCCGTAGATGAAGAGGGGGTTGTACGCCTTGGCGGGCGCCTCCGCCACGGCCACCGCCGCGGCGTGCGCGAAGCGGTTGGACGCGCCGATCACGAACGTGTCGAAGAGGTACTTGGGGTTCAGGCGTGCCGTGGGCTCCCCCGGACCGCCACCGGGCGCGGTGCGGGTGCCCAGCGGACCGGTGCCGCCCGGACCCGAGCCCGCAGGTCCCCCACCGCGGTGCGCGGCACCGTGTCCCGGGCCCGGGCCCGGGCCCGTGTGGGGCTCGGCCAGCTCGCGGCGGGCGTCGCGCTGCTCGTAGTCCCCACGGTCCCCACGGTCCCCACGGTCCGCACGGTCCGCACGGTCCGCACGGTCCCCGCGGTCCGCACGGTCCCCGCGCCCGCCGCCGTCGAACTCCGGCCGCGACGGGTCGTACGACGGCCGCTCCGGCGGCTGCGGCCGGTAGTCCGCGGCCGCCGAGCCGTAGGAGTCCTGTGCGGAGGGGGAGGCGTACGGGTCGCGGTCGGCGTAGCTGTCGCGCGCCGCGTACGGGTCGCGGTCGGGGAAGCCCAGCCGCGGCTGCTGCCAGCTGTACTCGTCCTGCGCGGGACGCGGCCAGGCGCCCGGCTCGGGGCGCTGGTACTCCGCCGGGTAGGCGGGGCGGGCGGTGGGCAGCTGCTCGCCGGTGCCCGGCAGCGGCTCGGCGCGATGCCGGCCGTAGTGCTCGTGCCGCTCGTACGGGGCGGGCTCCGGCTCGTCGCGGCGCGCGGGCGCCTGGCTGCCCGGCGGCGGGGCGGCCGGCTCGCCCGCGGAGTCGTCGACCGTGATCGCGATGCGGATCGGGCGGCCGCACTCCCGGCTGAGCGTCTCGCTGACGACCGGCGCGAGCCGGCCCTCCAGCACGTTCTTCGCGAACTCGTTCGGTACGGCCAGCAGCGCGGTGTCCGCGACCAGCGCGAGCGGCTGGCAGCGCCGGATCCAGTGCTCGTCCTTGACCTCGACGCCCTGCCCGCGCCCCTCGCCGAGGAGCTGCTCGAGAACGCGCGGCCACACTGCGGCAAGATCGGCAGGTACGTCAGCCACAGGGCACGCTCTCTCACAGGTCCCACGAACGTGTGGTGTGCGGGACGGATCGGGATGTAGGTCGGGGGTGGGGCGGGAGGTACAAACCCGCTGTGCGGGGGACAAGGGAACGAATCGGAGTCCAGCCACGGTAGTCAGCGCGGCCGGTACGGTTCAAGTTGTTGTCCCCAGGCTGTGGACAGTGTCTCCCACCGGTCCCTGGTTTGACCGGATGGCGTAGCCGCGCGTACCGTAACCAGGTCGAGTTGTCGATGGCTGCTGCCGCCTGCCTCCGATGGGCACAGATCGCGTCTAGGTGATCGGAAAGCGGTGCACTCGGGCGTTAACGCGAGCTACTCGTGGGCGCACGGTGACAGCCAGGACGGCACCCCGCCACTACCGATTCTTTCTGGAGCCCCCGAGTGAGCAAGCGCACCTTCCAGCCGAACAACCGTCGTCGCGCGAAGACCCACGGCTTCCGGCTGCGGATGCGGACCCGTGCCGGCCGCGCCGTCCTGGCGTCCCGCCGCAGCAAGGGTCGCGCCCGTCTGTCCGCCTGATCCCGGTCAGGTCATGCCGTCGTGCTGCCCACCGAGAACCGGCTGAGGCGGCGCGAGGACTTCGCGACCGCGGTACGACGAGGACGCCGGGCCGGACGCCCGCTGCTCGTCGTCCACCTTCGAAGCGGTGAAACGGACCCGCACGCGCCTGGGGAGAGCGCTCCTCCGGCCCGTGCGGGTTTCGTCGTGAGCAAGGCCGTGGGCGGCGCCGTCGTCCGCAACAAGGTCAAGCGCAGGCTTCGTCATCTGATGCGTGACCGAGTGGCCCAGCTGCCCCCCGGTAGCCTGGTAGTGATACGAGCGCTGCCCGGTGCGGGCGACGCCGACCATGAACAGCTGGCCCGAGACCTGGACGCCGCCCTGGAGCGGCTCCTGGGAGGGGGCGCGCGATGAAGTACCCGCTGCTGGCACTGATCAAGCTCTACCAGTGGACCGTCAGTCCACTGCTCGGGCCGGTGTGCAAGTACTACCCGTCGTGCTCTCACTACGGCTACACGGCCATCGACCGGCACGGTGCCGTCAAGGGCACGGCGCTGACCGCCTGGCGCATCCTGAGGTGCAACCCGTGGTCGCTGGGCGGTGTGGACCACGTCCCGCCGCGCAAGCGCCCGCGATGGCACGAACTGCTGCGCAACGCCTGGCGCGCACGCAAGGGCGGGCCCTCCGCCGAACCGGCCACCGACGGACCCGCTTCGCCCGGACCGTCCAGCCCGGCCGCCGAGACCCCGTCCCATGTCCAAGGAGCATGATTAGTGGACACGATTGCCAGCCTCTTCAGCTTCATCACGACACCCGTCTCATGGGTCATCGTGCAGTTCCACAGCCTGTACGGTGCGATCTTCGGGCCTGATACGGGCTGGGCCTGGGGCCTGTCCATCGTGTCCCTGGTGATCCTCATCCGGATCTGCCTGATCCCGCTCTTCGTGAAGCAGATCAAGGCCACCCGGGCCATGCAGACGCTCCAGCCCGAGATGAAGAAGATCCAGGAGCGCTACAAGAACGACCGGCAGCGCCAGTCCGAAGAGATGATGAAGCTGTACAAGGAGACGGGCACCAACCCGCTCTCCTCGTGCCTTCCCATCCTGGCCCAGTCCCCGTTCTTCTTCGCCCTGTACCACGTGCTCAACGGCATCGCCAACGGTGACACCATCGGCGTGATCGACGAGCGGCTGCTGGACAGCGCGCAGAAGGCCCACATCTTCGGGGCCCCGCTCGCGGCCAAGTTCACCGACAGCGCGGCCAAGGTGGAGGCGCTCGGCTCCTCCATCACCGACGTCCGCGTCGTCACCGCGGTCATGATCATCCTGATGTCGCTGTCGCAGTTCTACACGCAGCGCCAGCTGATGACGAAGAACGTCGACACCAGCGTGAAGACGCCGTTCATGCAGCAGCAGAAGATGCTGATGTACGTCTTCCCCGTCATCTTCGCCGTCTTCGGCATCAACTTCCCGGTCGGTGTCCTCGTCTACTGGCTGACCACCAACGTGTGGACCATGGGCCAGCAGATGTACGTCATCCACAACAACCCGACCCCGGGTTCCAAGGCCCAGGCCGCCTACCTGGAGCGTCTCCACAAGCACGTCACGCACCACGGCAAGACGCGCAACCGCCGTGAGAGGGCCATCGTCAAGGCCATCGTCGCCAAGGGCCGGGACCGCAACGACTACGAGCGCAAGTTCATCACCGGGCTCGGCAAGGCCGGCCTCGCGGCCCAGGCCGACGGCACCGTGGTGCAGGGCGAGGGCACCGTCGCCACCGTCACCGAGGACGGCCCGACGACGACCACCGCGCCCGCCAAGCGGCAGCAGCCCAAGCGGCAGAGCAAGGCGCAGCGGCAGTCCGGCGGCCAGAAGGCCTCCGACGAGCCCACCTCGCTGGAGAAGTCCGACACGCCCGAGGACTCCGCTCCGGCCGCTCAGAAGAAGGCCGCGGCCAAGCCCGGCGCCGGAACCCGCAGCAAGGCTCAGTCCGGGCAGCGCAAGGGTCCGCAGCGTCCCAAGTCCCCGTCCAAGAAGTAAGAAGGAGCCCATCCCGTGACGGAAGGCACCACCTCCGCCGCTGCCGAGGGTGCAGACACCCTGACCCGCCTGGAGCAGGAGGGCGAGATCGCGGCGGACTACCTTGAGGGTCTGCTGGACATCGCCGATCTCGACGGCGACATCGACATGGACGTCGAGGGCGACCGCGCCTCTGTCTCGATCATCAGCGACGCGAGCAGCCGCGACCTGCAGAAGCTGGTCGGCCGGGACGGCGAGGTACTCGAAGCGCTCCAGGAACTGACGCGCCTGGCCGTGCACCGGGAGACCGGTGACCGCAGCCGGCTGATGCTGGACATCGCGGGCCACCGGGCCGCGAAGCGCACCGAGCTCGCCGAGCTCGGAGCCAAGGCCGCGGCCGAGGCCAGGAACACCGGCTCCCCGGTGAGGCTGAAGCCGATGACTCCGTTCGAGCGCAAGGTCGTGCACGACGCCGTCAAGGCGGCGGGGCTGCGCAGCGAGTCCGAGGGCGAGGAGCCCCAGCGCTTCGTCGTCGTGTTGCCCGCCTGACCGGTCCACACGATCCATCGGCCCCGTCTGCAGCGCAGACGGGGCCCAGTTTTGTCAGCCTGATAGTTCTGATGGTTGTTGTGACGGTGGTGGTGTCGGCGCCGTCGCGCCGATGCGTAAGGAAGGACGGTCCCTCGTGACGGAGGCAGCGGAGCTCCCCCCTGCGCCCGAGCAGGCACGTGAGGTGTTCGGCGCTCGCTTCCCGGACGCGGTCCGGTATGCCGAGCTGCTGGCCGAGGCCGGAGTGCGGCGTGGTCTGATCGGGCCGCGCGAGGTGCCGCGTCTGTGGGAGCGGCACCTGCTGAACTGCGCGGTGCTCTCCGAGGTCGTGCCCGAGGGCGTCACGGTCTGCGACGTCGGTTCCGGCGCCGGCCTCCCGGGGATTCCTCTCGCGCTTGTGCGCGAGGACCTGAAGATCACGCTCCTGGAGCCGCTGCTGCGGCGTACGACCTTCCTGACCGAGGTGGTGGAGCTGCTGGGCCTGGACCATGTCACCGTTGTCCGCGGCCGGGCCGAGGAGGTCATGGGCAAGCTGCCTCCGGTGCATGTGGTCACCGCACGCGCTGTGGCCCCGTTGGACCGCCTGGCCACCTGGGGTGTCCCTCTGCTGCGGCCGTACGGGGAGATGCTCGCGCTCAAGGGAGACACCGCCGAGGAGGAGCTCAGGAGCGCCGCCACGGCACTCAGCAAGCTGGGTGCCGTGGGTACGTCCGTCCTCCAGGTGGGTGAGGGCGTCGTCGACCCGCTGTCCACGGTCGTCCGGGTGGAGGTCGGCGAGAGCCCGGGGGGTGTCCGCTTCGCGGCCAAACGGGCGAAGGCCGCCCGCACGGGCCGGGCACGCCGTCGCCGTTGACGCGTACTCCACATAAGCTGCCAAAGCTGCGCATTACGGAGTGTCGCGACAGTTCGGCCGTCGGTGCTGTGCATCGTGTTTCACGTGAAACGTCGCTCCCTGCTGCACGGCATCATCAGTCGGGGCCGCGCCGCGGCCGAACCTCGCGACCGTAAGCCCCTTGGCTCGCCCGACAGGCGTTCCCGTTCACTCGAACCGGGATCTCAGGTATCCACAGAGGTGGATTTCTCCACAGAAGCCACAGCCTCACTGGTTCACGACCCCGAAGACATGGGAGGCTCTGTTCATTGCGAGCCTGAAGTCGAGGAGAGTGAATCCTTGCGGTCCGACGCCAACATCGCGGGACCGATGACCGATCCGGTCCCTGGTCCCCGTACCGAGTCGCTGGGGGAGGATGTTTCACGTGAAACACCGCCCCCGATGGACGACACTCCCATCGGTCGTGCCGCCCAGCTGGCGGTCGAGGCTCTGGGGCGCGCCGGGGAGGGCCTGCCACGGCCCGAGCAGACCCGGATCATCGTCGTCGCCAACCAGAAGGGCGGGGTCGGCAAGACGACGACGACCGTCAATCTCGCTGCTTCCCTGGCTCTGCACGGTGCCCGGGTCCTCGTGGTCGACCTCGACCCACAGGGCAACGCGTCCACGGCCTTGGGTATCGATCACCACGCCGAGGTCCCGTCGATCTACGACGTTCTGGTCGAGAGCAAGCCGCTCGCTGATGTGGTCCAGCCCGTCCCGGACGTGGAGGGCCTCTTCTGCGCCCCGGCCACGATCGATCTCGCCGGTGCGGAGATCGAGCTGGTCTCGCTGGTGGCCCGGGAGAGCCGGCTGGAGCGGGCCATCCAGGCCTACGAGCAGCCTCTGGACTATGTCCTCATCGACTGTCCGCCCTCGCTGGGACTGCTGACCGTCAATGCCCTCGTCGCGGGCCAGGAGGTTCTCATCCCCATCCAGTGCGAGTACTACGCGCTGGAGGGACTGGGGCAGCTGCTGCGGAACGTCGACCTGGTGCGGGGGCATCTCAACCCAGCCCTGCATGTCTCGACGATCCTGCTCACCATGTACGACGGCCGGACACGCCTGGCGTCGCAGGTCGCCGACGAGGTACGCAACCACTTCGGCGAGGAGGTGCTGCGGACCAGCATCCCCCGCTCGGTGCGCATCTCCGAGGCGCCGAGCTACGGCCAGACGGTACTGACCTACGATCCTGGATCGAGCGGCGCGCTGTCCTATCTTGAAGCCGCACGAGAGATCGCGCTGAAGGGCGTGGGGGTCAGCTACGACCCGACGCGCGCCCACATCGGCGCCCAGAACAACCCGAGCATGGTGGAGGGGATCCAGTGAGCGAGCGACGAAGGGGACTGGGCCGTGGGCTCGCCGCACTGATCCCCGCGGCATCCACGGAGAAGACACCGGCTGCCGACGAAGTGGGGAGTGCCTCGGCCGCGGCCTCCGCACCGGCGCCGGTCCTGCTGACCGAGCGTGGCGTGGCAGCCGCGAAGGTGGCCACTCTGCCGCCTGTTTCACGTGAAACAGAGGACTTCCCGGAACCTGCCCCGGCGGACGCCCCTGCGGCTCCCATCGGCGCCCACTTCGCGGAGATCCCGCTGGACGCCATCACGCCCAACCCGCGGCAGCCGCGCGAGGTGTTCGACGAGGACGCTCTGTACGAACTGATCACCTCCATCAAAGAGGTCGGTCTCCTCCAGCCGGTCGTCGTCCGTCAGGTCGGGACCGGGCGCTATGAGCTCATCATGGGTGAGCGACGCTGGCGGGCGTGCCGTGAGGCGGGCCTGGAGGCCATCCCCGCGATCGTGCGGCACACCGACGACGAGAAGCTTCTCCTGGACGCGCTCCTGGAGAACCTCCACCGGGCTCAGCTGAACCCGCTGGAGGAGGCGGCCGCCTACGATCAGCTGCTGAAGGACTTCAACTGCACCCACGACCAGCTCGCGGACCGTATCGGCCGGTCCCGCCCGCAGGTGTCCAACACCCTGCGGCTGCTGAAGCTGTCACCCACCGTCCAGCGCCGGGTCGCTGCCGGGGTGCTGTCCGCGGGCCATGCCCGGGCTCTGCTGTCCGTGGACGATCCGGAGGAGCAGGACCGGCTCGCTCACCGGATCGTCGCCGAGGGGCTGTCGGTACGGGCGGTCGAGGAGATCGTCACGCTGATGGGGTCGCGGCCGCAGAAGGCACCGCGGGCCAAGGGCCCCCGGG
The DNA here is from genome assembly GCF_058833805.1 of Streptomyces sp. B8-7. Taxonomy (NCBI): domain Bacteria; kingdom Bacillati; phylum Actinomycetota; class Actinomycetes; order Kitasatosporales; family Streptomycetaceae; genus Streptomyces; species Streptomyces sp. B8-7. The sequence goes on from NZ_JBYRRL010000004.1 coordinate 703,605, forward strand.
CCGGCACCCGGCTCTCCCCGGCTCTGTCCGATCTCGCGGGCCGTCTGTCGGACCGCTTCGAGACACGGGTGAAGGTCGACCTGGGACAGAAGAAGGGCAAGATCACGGTCGAGTTCGCCTCGGTGGAGGATCTTGAGCGCATCCTCGGCACCCTGGCACCCGGGGAGGGCCCCGTTCTCCAGAAGAGCCTGCTCGACGCAGCCGAGGACGCCGAGGACGCCGAGAACTGAGTTCCGACCGCGTCCGTTCGCGGATGAGCGAGTCGTGTCCGGTGTGTACCGGAACACGGCTCGCTCTTTGCTTTTTGCCGGTATCGAGCGAATCGCTGGGTGGATACGATGCGATCGGGAAAGGCGCATCAACCTGGCATTACCTCTCAGGGGAGGCAGAGGCCGTGCGAACGATGAGCCGGACTGGACTGCTGAGCGCGGGACTTGGCCTGGGCGCCGTCGGCGGGTTTGTGGTCGGCCTGCTCAGAGAACACAGTGCCCTGACGGCCGCTCGTGATGCCGCGGGCGCAGGAAGCGAGGAACAGCCTTCATGGGGCGTCGGCTCGTACCGCTCACCCTGGACAACCTCCAGGACCTTCCACAACGCTGCCGCTCGTGCGTCTTCTGGGAACTCGACCCAGTCAGCGGGGAAACCGCGGTAGGCGCGGGTACGGCGGCGGAGGAGAAGGAGGCATGGCTCTCCGCGGTTCTGTTGGACTGGGGGTCCTGTGGAAGAGTCGTGTACGTCGACAACGTCCCCGTCGGCTTCGTCCTCTACGCGCCCCCGGCCTACGTTCCCCGCTCGGCGGCGTTCCCCACGAGCCCGGTCTCGCCCGACGCCGTCCAGTTGATGACGGGCTTCATCCTGCCCGGCTACCAGAGGCAGGGGCTCGGCAGAGTGATGGTGCAGACCGTGGCCAAAGATCTGCTGCGGCGCGGCTTTCGGGCGATCGAGGTGTTCGGGGATGCGCGGTGGAAACGGCCCGGCTGTCTGCTGCCCGCCGAACACCTCCTCGCCGTCGGCTTCAAGACGGTCCGCCCGCACCCCGTCCATCCGCGGCTGAGGCTGGAACTGCGCACCACGCTCTCCTGGAAGGAAGACGTCGAGATGGCGCTGGACCGGCTGCTGGGCGTGGTGCAGAAGGAGCCGGTGCTGCGGCCCCTGTGACAGCGTGCCGCATACCGCCGTGCACACACGGAGAGGGCCGGCCCTTCTGGGGCCGGCCCTCTCCGTGTTTCACGTGAAACGTCGACGCGTCTCGGACGAACGGCGTCACTCGGCGATGAAGTCCTCGAGGTCGCGCAGGATGGCGGCCTTCGGCTTGGCGCCGACGATGGTCTTGGCGACCTCACCGTCGTGGTAGACGTTCAGGGTCGGGATGGACATGACGCCGTACTTGGCAGCGGTGGCCGGGTTCTCGTCGATGTTCAGCTTGACGATCTCGATCTTGTCGCCGTGCTCGGCGGCGATCGCCTCCAGGGACGGGGCGATCTGGCGGCACGGTCCGCACCAGGCGGCCCAGAAGTCCACCAGAACGGGCTTGTCGCTCTTGAGGACATCCGTCTCGAAGGAGTCGTCGGTCACGTTCTTCAGGGTGCCGGCCACGTGGGGCTCCTTAAGTGGTTGTGCGTGGGGTGGGGAAGGGTGAGTGTCAGACGGTCGCGGGCTCGGCCTCGTCCTCGTCCGCGAGGGCGGCGAGGAACCGCTCGGCGTCGAGGGCGGCGGAGCAGCCGGTGCCGGCGGCGGTGATCGCCTGGCGGTAGGTGTGGTCGACGACGTCGCCGGCACCGAAGACACCGGTCGCGTTCGTCCGCGTCGACGGAGCGGCCACCTTCAGGTAGCCCTCCTCGTCCAGGTCCAGCTGGCCCTTGAACAGCTCGGTGCGCGGGTCGTGGCCGATCGCGATGAACAGACCGGTCACCGGAAGCTCGGAGAGCTCTCCGGTCTTCAGATGGCGCAGCTTGAGACCGGAAAGCTTCGGGTCGCCCTGGATCTCGGCGACCTCGCTGTCCCAGACGAACTTGATCTTCGGGTCGGCGAACGCCCGGTCCTGCATGGCCTTGGAGGCACGCAGGGTGTCACGGCGGTGGACGATGGTCACGGACCTGGCGAAGCGCGAGAGGAAGGTGGCCTCCTCCATCGCGGTGTCGCCGCCGCCGATCACGGCGATGTCCTGGTCCTTGAAGAAGAAGCCGTCACAGGTGGCGCACCAGGAGACACCCCGGCCGGAGAGCGCGTCCTCGTTGGGCAGGCCCAGCTTGCGGTGCTGGGAGCCCGTGGCGACGATGACGGCCTTGGCCCGGTGGACCGTGCCCGCGGTGTCGGTGACCGTCTTGATCTCCCCGGTCAGGTCGACCGTCACGATGTCGTCCGGAACCAGCTCGGCGCCGAAGCGCTCCGCCTGGCCCCGCATGTTGTCCATGAGCTCCGGACCCATGATGCCGTCCTGGAAGCCTGGGAAGTTCTCCACCTCGGTGGTGTTCATCAGCGCGCCGCCCGCGGTGACGGCACCCTCGAACACCAGGGGCTTCAGCGACGCGCGCGCGGTGTAGAGCGCCGCCGTGTAGCCGGCGGGCCCGGAGCCGATGATGATCACGTTACGGACGTCGCTCACGGCTTGATTCCTCGTCTCTGGACTGCGTCGTTCGACCGGGGCAGCTTCTCTCGGAAGTCTCACCCCACCCAACGGATCCTAAGGGGCGCGCATTCCCGCTGTGTCCGGGCACACGAAGGAGCGGCCCACGCGTGCTGCAGGCGACCGGGTGAGGCCCGGCAGCACACCTGACTCAGGGGCGAGGAGCCTCATGGACGCGGGTAGGTGTCCTTCAGCAGGACCTCGGCCTTGTCCGCGGAATCCTGAGCCACGCATTCCGCGGACACCACGTAGGCAGTGACCCGGCTGTTGTCCGTGGGATCGGGCAGGACGACGAGCCACACCGGTCGACCGCTGTAGACACCCTCCTCGGTGGCGAGCGCCGGTTCCGTGCGGCCGAGGCCCTGGCGCACACAGGCGGGAACCGCCATCCCCCGGAGCACCTGCGGATCGTCCTGGGGAGCGGCATTCTCGACTCCGAGGCGCGGGGTGCGCGAACCGCTGCTCGCGCTCTCCTCGGTGCCCAGAAGACCGTCCACTGTCCGCTCCAGGGTCCCCGCGGCGAAGGTGTCCGCCATGGCGGCACGCTCCCCCCGCTCCGGTGAGCCGGCCGGCGAGTCGCCGCGCCATGAGGAGACCAGCAAGGAGCCGACCCCGACGGCGACGGCGGCGGTGAGGGCCGTACCCAGCAAGGCGACCCTGCGTCTGCTGGAGCGGGTCACTGTGCGGCCGGGGCCCGTCGTGGCCCGGGGACGGCCGGCGGGGCGGTCGGGCGGAGCCGGTGTTTCACGTGAAACATGGCCGGCGCCGTGCGGCGAGGGCGCACCACTCCCCGCGACGCCGGCACGGGCCGCGGCAGGAGGGCCGGACAGGGACCGCGTGGCCGACGACGGGGAGGAAGCTGCGGCCGGCCCGTCCGCGACGGGTGGTCCGGGAGGCTCGGCGTTCCGGTCCGTCTCCTCGGGCGCCGCAGCCCCGGCCGCCTCGGTGACCGTGGCCGCCTCGGCTGCGTGTCCGGTGTCGAGCGGGGCTTCCTGCGAGGCTTCGTGGACTCCCCCATCGGGCGCTGCGACGGGCCCGGAAGCCGAGTGCCCGGCTCCTGCCGTCGAGGCGAGCAGGGCCTCCGCCGCGAGAGCGGCGTCGATACGGCCGGCCACGTCCGCGGGCATCCGTGACGGGCCCGGCAGAGTGCCGAGCAGGTCTCTGATCTCCTCCAGAGACGCGTAGACGTCCGAGCACAGGGCACACGTGCCCAGGTGGCGCCGTACGACGGTGCTCCGGGACGGTGGGAGCAGCCCCTCGCCGAAGTCGGAGAGCTCGGCGACGTCCGGGTGCCCGGCCGTGTCCGTCGTGGAAGTCACGCTCGCCCACCTCCGCCCTTCACTGTGGCTGAGTCGCTCGGTCCGGGAGTACGCCGGCCGGCCGATCGCGGTCCCGCTGCCGGTGGGACGGATGTCCCGTGCGTCCGGTTCCGCTCCTCGCCCGGTGTTGCGCCGTCCGTGGGGTGCCCGGGCTTCAGATGGGTGAGCAGCGGCAGCAGCCTGGCTCTGCCGCGCGCGCACCGGCTCTTCACCGTTCCGGTCGGCACATCGAGGATGCGGGCGGCTTCGGCGACGGGATAGCCCTGCATGTCCACCAGGACGAGGGCGGCCCGCTGATCGTGCGGCAGCGTACTCAGCGCCTCGATGAGCTGCCGGTGGAGGTCGTTGCGCTCCGCGGGTGCCGAAGCCGACTCGTGCGGCTCCAGCAGCTGCTCCAGGCGCTCGGTGTCGTCGACCGGGGCCGTCCTGCGCGAGGTGGCCTTGCGGACCCGGTCGAGGCAGGCGTTCACCGTGATCCGGTGCAGCCAGGTCGTGACCGCGGACTTCCCCCGGAAGGTGTGCGCGGCCCGGTACGCCGAGACGAGCGCGTCCTGCACGGCGTCGGCGGCCTCCTCCCGGTCCCCCAGCGTCCGCAGCGCCACGGCCCACAGCCGGTCGCGATGGCGCCGCACGAGTTCGCCGAAGGCGTCGGGGTCACCGGCGACGTGCCGGGCCAGCAGGGCCTCGTCGGTCTCCTCCGCCCCGTCCGGTGGCACCTGCCGCTCGCTGCGCACGCCCCCACCCCCCTCCTCTCAGCTGGTCACCTTGATGTCGACGACCCTGCCGCGGTACTTGCCGTCCGACTGCAGCGGCAGTTCGGTCAGCCAGACCAGCAGGTACCGGGACGTGAGCTTCTTGCCCGGTTCGAGGTCGACGGTGGCGCCCGTGCCGTCGGCCACCTTGGTGAACGCGTCGAAGCTCTGCGGCTGGGCGGTCCCCTCGGCGGCACGCAGTTCGACCGAGGTGCTGCCCACGAAGGTGACCGAGACCTTCCCGACCTGCTGGACCTTGCCGAGGTCGAGGATGACGCCGACGCCGGACTTGAGGTTGCCGAAGCGGGCGCTGAGGTAGTAGTCGGTCTGCCAGTAGGTGCCCGGGGCGCTGTCGTAGACCTTGTCTATGTCACCGGGCTTCTCGGACTGGTCCGAGGCGAACGGGTCGAAGTCCCGGGCGTTCTGGATCGCCACGGGCTGCGGCTTCTCGGGCTTGTTCTTCTCGCCGTCGTCCGTGGTCTGCGTCTTGTTGGTCTCCGGGGGCTTGCCGCCCCGGTCCATCAGCGCGTCCGCGAGCTGCCAGCTGCCCAGGCCCAGGGCGGCGATGAGCAGCGCCGACACGGCCCACTTCAGGATCCTGCCGGTACCGGTCTGCAGGGGTGGCGGCGGGGCCGGAACCGGCTGTGCGGCGCCGGGGTGCGGCGCCGGGCGGCCGTAGCTGCCCTGCTGGTAGGTCGTGCGCTGGTACTCGGGAGGCGCGGCGAACGCCGGCTCCGGCGGCCGGATCCTCGGCATCTCGCCGATCGCCTTGACCAGTTCCTCCGGAGTGGTGCAGGCGGCCTCGTGCCGGGACGCGGTCGCGCCGTCGTTGACCAGCGCCCGCATGGCGAGCTCCGACAGCCCGCGGTGGACGCCCGCGCGCACCTGGTCGGGGGCGATGAGGCCGACGTCCTTGGGCAGCCCCGACAGGCCGTACGCGTCGCTCTCGTACGGCCACCGCTGGGTGAGGGAGGCGTACAGCAGGGCGCCGATCGCTTCGGTGTCGGTGCGCTGGGGGGTGTCGGAGCTGATGCCGCGCAGCGCCGCGTTGACCGCGAGGCCGCGGATGCGCCACTGTCCGCTGGAGGTGCGCAGCACGGCGTTGGGGTTGAGACGCAGGTGCGCCAGGCCCTCGCGGTGGGCCGCGGCCATGGCGGAGGCGGTCTGGCTGACCAACTGGTAGGCGTCGTGGGGTTCCAGGGGACCGGCCGCCAGCAGCGCGGTCAGCTCGGTCGCGTCGGGCAGCCACTCGTGCACGACGTACACGAGGTCGTTCTCCTCGACCGCGTCGAGGACCTGGACGAAGCGGGGGTCGCCCAGCAGGGCCGACGACCGGGCGGCGGCGAGTACGGAACGGGCGCGGCTGTGCTCGGCGGGCAGGACGTGCACGCCGACGGCACGGCGCAGCTTCTCGTCCACCGCACGCCAGCTGCTGAATCCGTCCAGACGGGTGACGCACTCCTCGAGGCGGTACCGCCTGGCGAGTTTGTGCCCGCTGTGCAGTTCGGGCGGTGAGGCCCTGTCAGGACCCGAAGCCCCGTCACTCCCCTGTGCCTCGCTGTTCTCCGTGGCCCGCTCCCCGCTCTGGTCCGCCCCGTCGGCCGTGGACTGGTCCGCCTGGTCCGCCTCGGCGGTCAACGGCTGCTCGCCGCTGGTGTCTGCCACGTCGACGGCAGCCCTGCTCCGTTCCGCCACCGTCGTCTGCCTCCCCATCCGTTGCGCGCCGTGCGACGCCGAATCCAATTGTGCCCACAGTCCGTCGCTGTGCACGACACACAGGGACGGACGATGGTTGCGCGAGTCCTCCTCCTTTTCAGCGACCGAGACGCCCGCGCACCATGCCGACCATGGAGTTGAGTTCCTCGATGCGCATTCTGCGGGCACCCACGTAGAAGACGCCTAGCAGCAGAGCGCCACCGGCCAGCAGTGCGGCCAGGGAGGCGATGAAGCCGTGGCCCAGCGCCTGGGTGATGCCGTAACAGGCCGCGCCGCTGAGCAGCACGGCCGGCACCGAGGCGATGCACAGCCGGGCGTATGTGCGCAGTACCCGCGCCCCGTCCAGGTCGCCGCCGAGCCGCTTGCGGAGCCGGTGCCAGGCGACCCCCACTCCGATGCCGTAGGCGATGCCGTAGGCGGCGGCCATGCCGACCACGGCCCAGCGGGCCGGCAGCAGCAGGAAGCACAGGGCGGCGGCGCCCGCGTTCACGGCGGCCACGATGACGGTGTTGTAGAAGGGGGTGCGGGTGTCCTCGTAGGCGTAGAACGCGCGGAGGACGACGTACTGGACGGAGTACGGGATCAGGCCGAGGCCGAAGGCCATCAGCATGTAGCCCATGTTCGTGGCCGCGGACGCACCGGAGGATCCGAAGATCAGGGTGCACATCGGGACGCCGAGCGCGATGAACCCGAAGGCGATCGGCACGATCGCGACGGCCGTGGTCCGCAGCCCCTGGGAGATGTCGTCGCGCACGGCGCCCGCGTCCTCCTCGGCGGCCGAGCGGGAGATGCGCGGGAGCAGGGCCGCCATCAGCGAGACCGTGATGATGGCCTGCGGCAGACCCCAGATGAGCTGGGCGTTGGCGTAGGCGCTGAACCCGGTGCCGTCGATCTTGGTGTCCACGACCGAGGCGGTGGCCAGCTGGGTGACGACCAGCGCGCCCGCCTGGTTGGCCAGCACGAACAGGATCGTCCACTTGGCCAGCATCGCGGCCTTGCCCAGGCCGTGCCCCTTCCAGTCGAAGCGCAGCCGCAGCCGGAACCCCGTCTCGCGCAGGTAGGGGATCATCGCCAGGGCCTGCACGACCAGACCGAGCAGGATGCCGATGCCCAGCAGCCGGACGCCCTGGTCGGGGATGTTCTCCACCGTGATGCCGGAGTGCTCGGCGGTGCCGTACACCCACAGGAACAGGCCCAGCGTCACGATGATGACGAGGTTGTTCAGGACCGGCGTCCACATCATGGCGCCGAAACGGCCGCGGGCGTTGAGGATCTGCCCCATCACCACGTGGACGCCCATGAAGAAGATCGAGGGCAGGAAGTAGCGGGTGAAGGTGACCGCGACGTCGAACGCCTCGGGGTTGGAGGCCAACGGGTTCGACAGGGCGCGCACCAGCAGCGGCGCGCCGAGCATGGCGACCACGGTCAGCACCCCGAGGATCACCATGACCAGCGTCAGCAGCCGGTTGGCGTAGGACTCGCCGCCGTCCTCGTCGTTCTTCATCGCCCGCACGAGCTGCGGGACGAAGACCGAGTTCAGACCGCCGCCGACGGTGAGGATGTAGATCATCGTCGGCAGCTGGTACGCGACCTGGAAGGACTCGCCCAGGAGGAGCAGGCCCAGCGCGGAGACGATCATCGCCGAGCGGATGAAGCCGGTGAGGCGGGAGACCATCGTGCCCGCGGCCATCACCGCGCTGGACTTGAGCAGGCTCGTCGCCCGGCCGCCTCTGCGCGCCGCCGTGGCCGATGCCGCGGCCGGGGCGGGAGGCTCGGCGGACTGCGGCACGGGAGCCTGCGGCTGCGCGGCGGGCGTCTGCGGCGGGCCGTGGTCCACCGCAGGGTCCCGGCCCGGAAGCGGTGCGGGGGCGGGGCCGGGCACGGCCGCCTGGTCCTGCAGGCGACCCGTCTGCTGCTGGTCGCGGAAGAGGTGCGCGAAGGCGTCCGGCTCGTGGTGTTCCTCGCCGGCCTGCGTCACCAGGTCGTCGACCCCGACGTACTCGGTGGTGCGCGGGTCGTCGCCGTACGGCAGGTGCTGGGTCGCGCTGTCCGGCTCGGGCGGCGGCGTCTGCGCCCACACGCGCGGGTCGGGCGCGTACGGCGCCTGCTGCGGCTGCGCGTACAGCGGCTGCTGCGGGTAGCTGCCCGGGGGCGGCGGCGGGTGCGCGGCGCGGTCGTAGAGCGCCTCGGACACCGGGTCCTGGGCGGCGAGGTCCCGGTCCCGGTAGGGGTCCTGGGCGTAGGCGTCCTGGAGGTACATGTCCGCGGGGTGCTGCGGCGGTACCTGGCCGTGCTCGGGCGGCGGGCCCTCGGGGTGGCCCGAGCCGCCCGCGGCCCCGCCGCGGTCACCGTCGTACGGCGCGTTCATGGTGTACCCCACCTCATCGTCCCCGGCCCACCGGCCACGACATCCTCAACGGTCCACTCTCTCACCCGTTCCGGACGGGTCCGGGCTTTCCGCTGCGGTGTCCGGGGTCGGGTCACTCGGCTGCTCCGGCCCGTCTGCCCCGGATCGCCGGCCCGATTCCCCGGCCGCCCCGGTGCGCGCGGCCGGGCCGCTGCGGTCCGGAGTCGCGGCGTCGTCGTCCTGCCCGGTGAGACGGTCCCCGGGGTGCTGCGGGTTCTCGGGGCCCGGGGAGTTCTCGGGGCCGGCTGCGGACGCGTCCCCCGGGAGGTCGGTGCCGCCGTTGCCATCGTTGCCATCGGTGCTGTCGGTGCTGTCGGTGCTGTCGGTGCTGTCGGTGCCGTCCGGGTCGTCCGCCCCGTGTGTCCCGTCCGGGCCGTTCTGCGCGGCGGCGCGCTTGCGCTGGGTGTACATGCGGAAGCCCGCCAGCACCAGGAGCAGCACACCCCCGCCGATGACCAGCATGACCGTGGCCGTGATCTCGGTGACCTTCACGTCGAAGGTGACCGGGTCGCCGTAGGCCTGCCCGTCCTCCGTGAACAGCTGCGCGATCACGGTGACCCGGCCGTTGGCGTTGGCCGAGGTGGTGAACTTCACCGACTGGCTGTGCCCGCCGGACACCGACACCGGCTGATCGCTGAAGGCCTCGCCGCCGATCTCCAGGCGGTTCGGGCTGGTGGACCTCAGCCGCAGCACCAGGTGCTCGACGCCCTGCACGAGGTTGTTCTGCACCGTGACGGGGATGGTGGCGCTGCGCCCGGAGAGCTTGGTCTCCGACTTGTCGATCAGTACGACCTGGGCCGCGAGGTCGTCGAGATACCCCTCCACGCCGTTGCGGTAGCTCTGCGCCGCCACGGCGTGACCCCGCCAGGAGGTGGACATCGCGCGGTTCATGGCCCGCCCGAACGGCGTCACCACACGGGACTTGTCGGTGAGGATCACCTCGAACCCGTCGAGCTTGCGCTGCGTGGCCGCGATCTGCTCGAACGCCGTGCGCGGCAGTTCCTGCCTGCGCAGTGACGCGGGGTAGGCCGAGGCGGCGGGCACGGTCGTGGTCGCGTTCGGGTCCGGCTTGGCCGCCGCGGTGTCCGTGAGGCTCCGGGACGCGCTCCAGGTGCCCTGCTGGAGCGCGCTCAGCGCGTGCGCCATCGTCCGGGCCTGGCTGGCGCTCGGCATGCGCTGAGGGGCCACCACGATGCTGCGCTCGCGGTTCGTCTGCAGGTTCAGCGACAGGCTCTGCGCCAGGAAACGCTGCACGGCGAGGGTGTCGGCCGACGCCGTGGTCAGATCGCCCTGGAACGACGTCGACAGCCGCGCGTCCGCGACGACCGCGGTGGTGCCTCCTCCGATGGGGCGCGGCGCGGACGGCGTGTAGGGGAGTCCGGCGTTCTCCCGGAGGCTGTCGCTGCGCGCGATGACGGTGTCGGCGCCCGCGGAGGTGGCGACCTTCACGATCGACGGATCGACGGCGCCGTTGACCGGCCAGGCGAAGTCGGTGGAGGGCTTCACATGGATGATCGTCTCCACGGTGCCGGCGGCGACGTCGGTGGCCTCCTTGAAGTGGCTCAGCGAGCCGGTCACGCGGGTGCCGTTGTGCGCGAGGGACGCCAGGTCGGTGTCGCCGAAGGGCAGCGCGACGACCTCTTCCCCGGCCACCGCCCGCTGCAGCTCGGCCAGCCACCGCTTGGCGGCGGTCTGGCTGCGTCCCGGGGTGGTGGTGCCGTCGGCACCCTGGATCTCGTAGCTCTCCGTCATGGCGTCGACGGAGGCCAGCAGGTCCGGGTCGACGACCCAGGTCACGTCGAGGTCCTTGCCGAGGGCCACGAGCTGTTCCAGGCGCCCGCCGGGGGAGATCTGCTCGGCGAGGGAGTCGTCCAGGAACACCGGCGTCTGCTTGTCGTTGGAGCCGGTCTCCGCGGTCGTGCGGACGTCGGAGATCAGCGGCCACAGGAACGTCGTCCTGGTGGTGGTGTCCGCTCCGTCGCCCTGCCACGGCAGGAAGGTCCGTTGGAAGCCCAGCACCTGTTCCCAGGGCTGTGCGGAGGTCTGCCCGGAGATCCGCACCCCGAGCTGGTGGACCCCGGCCGCGCCGAGCCCGAGGTCCTCCACGGGCACGGAGATGCTGAAGTGCTCCGCGACCCCGGGGACGAGCCGGGGAAGCTCCTGGGAGTCGCCCGCCGTCGAGCCGTCCGCGCCCGGTGTGTAGCCCGAGCGACGGAAGGCGTCGTCGATCCCCGACCGGGTGCTGATCTCCGGGCCGAGCATCAGGTCCAGACGGCCTTCGGTGATCGCCTGCTTGCCCCGGTTGGTGACGGTGCCGGAGACGGTGAGGGTGTCGTCCTCGGTGGGCAGCGCGGGGCTGAGCGAGTCCAGGGCGACGGAGACGGTACTGGAGCCGGAGACGGCTCGCGCCGAGTTCCGCGTCCCCTCCCGTGCGGCGGCCTCCGCGGGGCCGGCGGCCAGGTGGACGAGACCGGCGAGCAGTGGTGCGGTGGCGAGCACGGCGGCGGTGCGCCGCAGCAGGCGGCGGGCAGGTGAGGGACGGGTCCCCGGGAAGTCTGCCGCCTCGGCCACGCGCTCGTCCGTCCTCGTCGTCAGTGGTCGTCGCAAGGTGTGCTGCAGTGTTCGCTGCAGTGTGCGTCGCAGTGCGCGTCGCAGTGTGCGTCCAGGCATGGTAACGATGCGCCCTGAGCGTAGGTGCCGCGGACTGCTCCACAAGATCGGCGGGCGGCCGATGTCCGTTCCTTATGGGCGCTTGGCCGGGACGGATACGGATTGCCTTGAGATGCGTCACACGGGTGCGGTGCGGGACATACGAGGCGTCGCGGGGGCGTCCCCGCCCTCGGCCTCGCCCGCCTTCGGCCCTCCCCTGTAATGGGGGCGCTCGCGGGCGCCGGGGCCACGTACCCTCTTCTGTTGTGCCGAACGCCAACGAAGACCACCTCATTGCCCCTGAGCGAGACCGCGCGCTGACCGAGCCGCTGCGGGTCGCTCCCGTCGCCGACGAGCTCGCCCGCCGCTTCCAGGAGGCCGGGTTCTCCCTTGCTCTGGTGGGCGGATCGGTACGGGACGCCCTCCTCGGCCGGCTCGGCAACGATCTGGACTTCACCACCGACGCCCGTCCCGAGGACGTTCTGAAGATCGTGCGTCCGTGGGCCGACGCCGTGTGGGACGTGGGCATCGCCTTCGGCACGGTCGGCGCCCAGAAGGACGGCTACCAGATCGAGGTCACCACCTACCGGTCGGAGGCCTACGACCGCACCTCGCGCAAGCCCGAGGTGTCGTACGGCGACACCATCGAGGAGGACCTCGTCCGCCGTGACTTCACGGTGAACGCGATGGCGCTCGCCCTGCCGGAGAAGACGTTCATCGACCCGTACGGCGGCCGGGACGACCTCGCGGCGCGGGTGCTGCGCACGCCGGGCACACCGGAGGCATCGTTCTCGGACGACCCGCTGCGGATGATGCGGGCCGCCCGGTTCGCGGCGCAGCTGGACTTCGCGATCGCCCCCGAGGTGGTCGCGGCCATGACGGAGATGGCCGCGCGCATCGGGATCGTGTCCGCGGAGCGTGTCCGGGACGAACTGAACAAGCTCATTCTGTCCGACCATCCCCGCAAGGGCCTGACCCTGCTGGTGGACACCGGGCTCGCGGCGCATGTGTTGCCCGAGCTGCCGGCGCTGCGGCTGGAGAGTGACGAGCACCACCGTCACAAGGACGTCTACGAGCACACGCTGATCGTGCTGGAACAGGCGATGGGGCTGGAGACCGACGGTCCCGACCTCATCCTCCGTCTCGCTGCGCTGCTGCACGACATCGGCAAGCCGCGCACCCGTCGGTTCGAGACGGACGGCCGGGTCTCGTTCCACCACCACGAGGTGGTCGGCGCGAAGATGACGAAGAAGCGCATGACCGCGCTCAAGTACTCCAACGAGCTGGTGAAGGACGTCTCGCGCCTGGTCGAGCTGCACCTGCGCTTCCACGGCTACGGCACCGGTGAGTGGACCGACTCGGCCGTCCGACGCTACGTCCGCGACGCCGGCCCGCTGCTCGACCGGCTGCACAAGCTGACCCGCTCCGACTGCACGACCCGCAACAAGCGCAAGGCGGTCGCGCTGTCCCGTGCGTACGACGGACTGGAGGAGCGGATCGAGCAGCTCAAGGAGCAGGAGGAGCTGGACGCGATCCGCCCGGACCTTGACGGCAACCAGATCATGGAGATCCTCGGGGTCAAGCCCGGCCCCGCCGTGGGCCGCGCCTACAAGCACCTTCTGGAACTCCGACTGGAGCACGGCCCGCTGGGCGCGGAAGCAGCCACGAAGGCCCTTGAGGAGTGGTGGGCGGCTCAGCGGGACGCCTGAGTCCGGCCAGAGGAAGGGCGTCGTGTTTCACGTGAAACACGACGCCCTTCCGGCGTTCCGGTTCGCGAGGAGAGGCCGTCGGGCCGTGTCGGTGAGGGGCGGTGTTTCACGTGAAACACCGCCCCTCACCGACACGGCCCGACGCTCAGCGGCGTTCGAACCGCACCATGGCCACCGCGACGGCACCGTAGAGGGCGGCAACGGTGAGCACGAGGGGTACGGAGCGGCCGTCCGGCGGCAGCATCAGTGCGGCCACGCCGGCGGCGGCGACGAAGGCGATGTTGAACAGGACGTCGTAGACGGAGAAGACGCGGCCGCGGAAGTCGTCGTCGACCGCGGACTGGACGATCGTGTCGGTGGAGATCTTCGCGCCCTGCGTGGTGAGGCCCAGGACGAACGCGGCCACCAGCAGCGGCCCGGTGGCGAAGGGGAGGCCGAGCGCGGGCTCCAGCACGGCGGCGGCCGCCGCGCACACGGCGATCCACCGGCCCGCGCCCAGCCGCACCGCTGCCCAGGGAGTGATCACGGCCGCCGCGAAGAACCCCGCCCCGGACACGGCGAGAGCCAGTCCGAGCAGGGCGAGCCCGTCCTCCGTGCTGGAGGTCAGGGCGTACCGGCAGAGCATCAGCACCATCACCGACAGGGCGCCGTAGCAGAACCGCATGAGGGTCATCGCGCCGAGCGCCTCGGCCGCTTCCCGGCGGGCCGGGGACGCCAGATGCCGGACCCCGGCGGCCAGGTCCCGAGCCGTGCCGGACAGGGTTGCGCCGAGCCGCGGCCGGTCGAGAGCGCCGTCCGGGCCCAGCAGGGGGCGAGGGACGCGCAGTGCGGCGAGGGCCCCGCACAGGTACAGCCCGGCGCCCAGCAGCACCACCACGGAGTCGGAGTCGGAGACCGCCAGGCGCACCACGAAGGCCAGACCGCCGCCCGTGATCGCGGCGAGAGTCCCCGCGGTCGGTGACAGGGAGTTCGCCATGACGAGCCGCTCGCGGTCCACCACCCGCGGCAGCGCCGCCGACAGGCCCGCCAGCACGAAGCGGTTCACGGCGGTCACGCACAGCGCGGAGGCGTAGAACAGCCAGTCGGGGACCTGGGCGATCATCAGGACGGCGGTGACCGTCGCCAGGGTGGCGCGCAGCAGGTTGCCGTGGACGAAGACCTGGCGGCGCTGCCAGCGGTCCAGCAGGACCCCGGCGAACGGTCCCACCAGGGAGTAGGGGAGCAGCAGCACGGCCATGGCGGAGGCGATGGCGGCGGCGGAGGTCTGCCTCTCCGGGGAGAACACGACGTAGGTGGCCAGGCCGACCTGGTACACGCCGTCGGCGCCCTGGGAGAGCAGCCGCACGGCGAGCAGCTGCCGGAAGCCGCTGAAGCGCAGCAGCACCCGGAGATCGCGGACGACGGCCATGGGGCACAGCCTCACATACGGGAGGGTCCCCGTGGCGCACTGCCGCGGGGACCCTCCCGGCCCGGTGGGTGGCGAACGCCTCTAGCGCTCGACCTCGCCCTGGATGAACTTCTCGACGTTGGCACGGGCCTCGTCGTCGAAGTACTGCACCGGCGGGCTCTTCATGAAGTAGCTCGACGCGGAGAGGATCGGGCCGCCGATGCCGCGGTCCTTGGCGATCTTCGCGGCGCGCAGCGCGTCGATGATGACGCCGGCGGAGTTCGGGGAGTCCCAGACCTCCAGCTTGTACTCCAGGTTCAGCGGGACGTCGCCGAAGGCACGGCCCTCGAGGCGGACGTAGGCCCACTTGCGGTCGTCCAGCCAGGCCACGTAGTCGGACGGGCCGATGTGGACGTTCTTCTCGCCGAGCTCCCGGTCGGGGATCTGCGAGGTGACGGCCTGCGTCTTGGAGATCTTCTTGGACTCCAGGCGCTCGCGCTCGAGCATGTTCTTGAAGTCCATGTTGCCGCCGACGTTCAGCTGCATCGTGCGGTCCAGGATGACGCCGCGGTCCTCGAACAGCTTCGCCATGACGCGGTGCGTGATGGTGGCGCCGACCTGGGACTTGATGTCGTCGCCGACGATCGGGACGCCCGCCTCGGTGAACTTGTCCGCCCACTGCTTGGTGCCGGCGATGAAGACTGGGAGGGCGTTGACGAAGGCGACCTTGGCGTCGATGGCGCACTGCGCGTAGAACTTCGCCGCGTCCTCGGAGCCGACGGGCAGGTAGCAGACGAGGACGTCGACCTGCCGGTCCTTGAGGGTCTGGACGATGTCGACCGGGGTCTCGGCGGACTCCTCGATGGTCTGGCGGTAGTACTTGCCGAGGCCGTCGAGGGTGTGGCCGCGCTGGACGGTCACGCCCGTGGAGGGCACGTCGCAGATCTTGATGGTGTTGTTCTCGGAGGCGCCGATGGCGTCCGCGAGGTCGAGGCCGACCTTCTTCGCGTCGACGTCGAAGGCCGCGACGAACTCCACGTCACGGACGTGGTAGTCGCCGAACTGGACGTGCATCAGGCCCGGGACCTTGGACGCCGGGTCGGCGTCCTTGTAGTACTCGACGCCCTGCACCAGCGACGCGGCGCAGTTGCCCACGCCGACGATGGCTACGCGAACCGAACCCATTCCGGTTGCTCCCTGTGTGTACTAGGTGAAGCCCTTGCGGGAGCTTCACGTGGCGGTGTCGTCGGGCGTATCCGGCCGGGACGTCTCCCCGGTCCGGGGCAGGCCGCCCGTCGCTCCAGTGGTGGTGTCCTGCTGAGCGGGCTTCCCGTCGGCGGAGGCCCTGAGGTCCCGTCCGGCACGCTCGCTCTCGATGAGCTCGTTCAGCCAGCGCACTTCGCGCTCCACGGACTCCATCCCGTGGCGCTGGAGCTCGAGGGTGTAGTCGTCGAGGCGCTCCCGGGTGCGCGCGAGCGAGGCGCGCATCTTCTCCAGGCGTTCCTCAAGACGGCTGCGGCGGCCTTCGAGCACGCGCATGCGCACGTCGCGCGAGGTCTGCCCGAAGAAGGCGAAGCGGGCGGCGAAGTGCTCGTCCTCGTACGCGTCGGGTCCCGTCTGCGCGAGCAGCTGCTCGAAGTGTTCCTTGCCTTCCGCCGTCAACCGGTAGACGATCTTGGCGCGCCGGCCCGCGAGGGAGGCGGCGAGGGCGTCCTCGGGCGCACTCCCCGGTTCCTCGATCAACCAGCCGTTGGCGACCAGCGTCTTGAGGCAGGGGTAGAGCGTCCCGTAGCTGAACGCGCGGAACACACCCAGTGACGTATTGAGTCGTTTACGCAGTTCATAGCCGTGCATCGGAGATTCGCGGAGCAGGCCGAGTACGGCGAACTCAAGGATCCCGGAACGCCGGCTCATCGTCGCCTCCTCTCTGCCGCGACCCGTCGAGCGGGCCCCGTGTCGGTTCGTATGCCGTGCTGATGTATCGACTCGATACATCAGCACGATAGAACGGCCTTGCTGGTGCGACAAGAGGGGGAGTCGTGAACGGCGTCACATCACTGATTCGTCGGCAGTAAGTTGCCTGATTTGGGGTGAACTTCGGGGCCCGACGGGTTTTGGCGGTGCGTAGTCTGTGCGGCATGCATACCGCCGGGAACCGTGTGACGCAGGGGAACGTCATGGTTGCCGGTGTCGTACGGATGAGTGCGGAAGCGACCGCGTCCGTACTTTCGGGGGGACCGGAAACCAGCCGCCGTTTCCAGGCGCACCACGGTGCGCCTGCCCGAGGAGTAGTCGTTCGATGAGCGAGCACCGTCGCAAACCGCCGCAGCCGCAGGGAGGCGGACGCGCCGCGGCCCGGCGCGGCCAGTCCGGCTCGTCCTCCGGCCGCCGCGCGGAACCGCGAGGCGCCACCGGGTCTCCTTCCGACGCGTACGGAACGGGAGGCGAGGAGAGCCTGTACGGCGGACGTGCCGCGGCCCGGCGCGCAGCCCAGCGCGGCGGCGGACGCCGCCGCGCGCCCGAGCCCGGCCACGGTGGTCGGCGCGGCGCCCCGTCCGGTGCCGGCAGGGACCGGGACGCCGCCCCGGGCCGCAGGCGGATCGTCGACTACCCGCGCACGGGCAGGTACGGCTGGAAGCGCTGGGTGCCGTCCTGGAAGCTCGTCACCGGCCTGGGCCTGACCTTCCTGGGCGGCATGGTCGCCGTCGCGGGCGTCGGCTACGCGCTGGTGAGCGTGCCCAACGTGCAGCTGACGGCGACGGCGCAGAACAACGTCTACTACTGGGCCGACGGCTCCGAGATGGTCGCCACCGGCGGCGAGACCAACCGGCAGATCATCAACCTGTCCCAGATCCCCGGGGAGATGCAGAACGCGGTCATCTCCCAGGAGAACAAGACCTTCCGCGACGACAGCGGCATCGACCCGAAGGGCATCGCCCGCGCCGTGTTCAACATGGCCCGCGGCGGCAACACCCAGGGCGGCTCGACCATCACCCAGCAGTACGTGAAGAACGCGATGCTGAACGACCAGTCGCAGACCGTGTCGCGCAAGTTCAAGGAACTGTTCGTCTCCATCAAGGTGGGTACGTCGGTCCCCAAGGACGACATCATGGAGGGCTACCTCAACTCCGCCTACTACGGCCGCAACGCCTACGGCATCCAGGCGGCGGCGCGCGCGTACTTCAACAAGGACGCCATCGATCTCAACCCCGGCCAGTGCGCCTTCCTCGCGGCCACGCTGAAGGGCGCCACGTACTTCGACCCGGCGGGTGCCGTCAGTATCGACCAGGCGGCCACTCCCGAGGCCAACAAGAAGCGCGCACTGCGCCAGATGCAGGACACGCTGGACAAAATGGTCGAGTACGGCCATCTGGACCAGGCGACCCGCGCCAAGTACACCGAGCTGCCCAAGGTCCAGAACCCGCGCTTCAACACGGCGCTGAGCGGTCAGGTCGGCTACCTCGTCGACCTCGCCAACGGCTACATCGCGAGCCACAGCGACGAGACCGGCATCACCCAGGACGTTCTCCAGCGGGGCGGTCTGTCGATCTACACGACCTTCGACAAGAAGAAGGTCGACAGCCTGGAGAGTGTCGTCAAGCGGGTCCGCAAGGAGAACATCGACCCCGAGCGGCGCCCCGACACGGACACCCACGTCCAGTTCGGCGCGGCCTCCGTGGACCCGGCGACCGGCGCGATCAAGGCCGTCTACGGCGGCACGGACGCCACCAAGCACTTCACCAACAACGCCGACGAAACCGGAGCCCAGGTCGGCTCGACCTTCAAGCCCTTCGTGCTCGCGGCGGCCATGACGTGGGGCGTCCGGGACCCCGACCTCGGTGAGGTGCAGGCCCAGGACGAGCGCACCATCGCCTCGCCGAAGAGCCTGTACAGCGGCCAGAACGACCTGAAGATCAAGAACTACGACGGGTCGGTCTGGCACAACGAGGAGGGCAAGGAGTGGCTCCAGGAGAACGACGGCAAGGAGTCGTTGGGCTCTCCGCCGGACTTCAAGATCGACCTGCGTGAGGCGATGCGGAAGTCGGTGAACTCCGCCTTCGTCCAGCTCGGCATGGACGTCGGCCTGGACAAGGTGAAGGAGGCCGCGGTCAACGCCGGTCTGCGCGAGTCGAGCCTGGCGGGCACCGGCTTCCCGTCGTTCTCCATCGGCATCTCCGACCCCAGCGCGATCCGCATGGCGGGGTCCTACGCCACCTTCGCGGCCAGCGGCAAGCAGCGCGAGCCGTACTCGGTGCAGAAGGTCACCAGCAAGGACGGAACGGTCTTCACCCACAAGGTGCAGACGAAGCAGGCCTTCACCTCCAAGGTCGCCGACAACGTCACCGACGTGCTGAAGACCGTGGTGGACAAGGGCACCGGTACCAACGCGAAGCTGCCCGGCCGCGACGTGGCCGGCAAGACCGGCACCACCGACAACAACCTGTCGGCCTGGTTCGTGGGCTACACCCCGCAGCTGTCGACCGCGGTCAGCATGTTCCGCTACCCCGACGACGAGAAGGTCAAGGACCGCAAGTTCCTTCCGATGTACGGCACGGGCAAGCAGACCTCCATCCACGGCGCCTCGTTCCCCTCGGAGATCTGGCACGACTACATGGCGGATGCGATGGAGGGCCAGCCGCTGGTGAGGTTCCCGACGCCGCAGCCGATCGGTGAGGTGGTCAACGCCGAGCCCACCCCGACGCCCACTCCCACGCCGTCCGAGACGGAGGAGCCCAGCCCGACCCCGACGCCGACGCCGAGTCTCCCCGAGCCGTCGCCGACGCCGACCGAGACCTGTACCAGGTGGTGGAAGTGCGACGACACCACCACCACGGGGGGAACCGACACCGGCGGTACGGACACCGGCGGCACCGACACGGGCGGTACGGACGGCGGAGTGACCTCGTCACCCACGGAATCGCCGACCGACGGCGACAGCAGGGGCAACGGCAACGGGGGCGGCAACAACGGCGGAGGCGGCCTCTTCGGGGGCCCGACCGGCTGACGCGTGCCACGCACGTCCCGTCCCGCACGCGACGCCGCCCTTTCGCCCCACACGGGTGTTTCACGTGAAACCGTGCGTGTTTCACGTGAAACACCGGGCCGCCGCACCCACCGGGTGCGGCGGCCCTCGCCGTTCCCCCGGACTTGTACGGCAGGATGTGCCCCATGCCCAGTGCAGAACGAACGCAAGCCCGCCGATCCGATCCGGTGGCGCCGACCCGGGCCGATCCGATCGCCGAGAACGGCAGCGAACTGATCGGTGGGCCTCTCGGACGGCATGCCCTGCTCGGGACGACCCGGTGGACCCCCGTGCGGATCATCGCGCTCGTGGCGATCGGCATGTTCGCCCTCGGCCTGGTCCAGAAGGCACCCTGCTACGACGGCGGGTGGTTCTTCGGAGCCAGCTCGCAGTACACCCACGCCTGCTACTCCGACATTCCGCACCTCTACAACGGGCGTGGCTTCGCCGACGGGCTTGTGCCGTACTTCGACCGGCTGCCCGGTGACATGGAGTACCTCGAGTACCCCGTCCTGACGGGCGTCTTCATGGAGGTCGCCGCCTGGCTGACCCCCGGCACCGGCAGCATCCAGGACCAGGAGCAGTGGTACTGGATGGTCAACGCCGGGATGCTGATGGCCTGCGCGGCGGTCATCGCCGTCTGCGTCAGCCGCACCCACGCGCGACGGCCCTGGGACGGTCTCCTCGTCGCCCTCGCACCCGCCTTCGCACTCACCGCCACCATCAACTGGGACCTGCTGGCGGTCGCTCTGACGGCCTCGGCGATGCTGATGTGGTCACGGGGCCGCTCCCTGGCGTTCGGCGTGCTCCTGGGGCTCGCCACGGCCGCCAAGCTGTATCCCTTCCTGCTCCTGGGGCCGCTGCTCGTCCTGTGCTGGCGGGCCGGCAGATGGCGCGACTTCGGCAGGGCCCTCGCCGGTGCCGCCGGGGCCTGGCTGGTGGTGAACCTGCCGGTGATGCTCTTCGCCTTCGACGGGTGGTCGAAGTTCTACCGCTTCAGCCAGGAGCGGGGCGTCGACTTCGGGTCCTTCTGGCTGATCCTGGCCCAGAACTCCGACCATCCGCTGAGCACCGACACCGTCAACACCCTCGCCATGCTGCTGATGCTGCTGTGCTGCGCCGGCGTCGCCGGGCTCGCCCTGGCCGCCCCTCGCCGGCCCCGCTTCGCCCAGCTGGCGTTCCTGATCGTCGCCGCGTTCATCCTCACCAACAAGGTCTACTCGCCGCAGTACGTCCTGTGGCTGGTGCCGCTGGCCGTGCTGGCCCGGCCCAGGTGGCGGGACTTCCTCGTCTGGCAGGCGTGCGAGGTGGTCTACTTCCTCGGGATCTGGATGTATCTCGCGTACACGACCAGCGGTGACGCCCACAAGGGCCTGCCGACGGACGGCTACCACTGGGCGATCGGGGTGCACCTGGCCGGGACGCTGTACCTGTGCGTCGTCGTCGTCCGCGACATCCTTCTGCCGGAGCGCGACGTGGTGCGCCGCGACGGCGTCGACGACCCCTCGGGCGGAGTCCTCGACGGCGCGCCCGACGCCTTCGCCCTCGGGGCTGCGGCCCGTCACCCTCGGCATGCGGCCTATGCGGGCACACCGGTGGCCTGGGGCGCGGCGGGGACGGGCGCCACGGCGGACGGAGCCGAGCAGGACGCCGAGGGTCGTTCGCTCTGAGCGAACAGAGCGCGCGGCAGGGCAACGAGCGGCCGTACGCGGGACATCTGCGTACGGCCGTCGGCAGCGTCACGTGGCCGGGCCGGTGCCGTCCGGTGGCCGGCGACGGGCTCACGGCCGCCTACGGCACCTGCGGCCGGCCCGGTGGCGGAGCGGCGGCCCAGGTGCCGGTCAGCGGTCCGTACGGACCGGCGGCCGGTGGTCCACAGGCCGGTCAGTGGTCCACGAGGCGGTCAGTGGTCCACGAGCCGGTCGAACTGTGTGGTCGTGTGCCGCAGATGGGCCACCAACTCGTCCCCGACGGCCGGCTCGGGCGCGTCCGCCGGCACGAACAGGATCGACACCTGCATGTGCGGCGGCTCGGCGAACCAGCGCTGCTTGCCGCCCCAGACGAACGGGGACAGATTCCGGTTGACCGTGGCCAGGCCGGCCCGGGCCACACCCTTGGCCCGCGGCATCACGCCGTGCAGTGCCTTCGGAGCCTCCAGGCCCACCCCGTGCGAGGTGCCGCCCGCGACGACCACCAGGAAACCGTCCGAGGCCGCCTTCTGCTGGCGGTATCCGAAACGGTCGCCCTTGGCGACACGCATGACGTCCAGCACCGAGCCGCGGTACTCCGTCGCCTCGTGGTCGCCCAGCCACAGCCGCGTGCCGATCCGGGCGCGGAAACGGGTCTGCGGGAACTGCTGCTGCAGCCGCGCCAGTTCCTCGGCCTTCAGATGACTGACGAACATCGTGTGCAGCGGCAGCCGGGCCGCCCGCAGCCGGTCCATCCAGCCGATGACCTCCTCCACCGCGTCCGAACCGTCGGTGCGGTCCAGCGGCAGGTGGATGGCGAAGCCCTCGAGGCGGACGTTCTCTATCGCGGCGTGCAACTGCGGCAGATCCTGCTCGCTGACACCGTGCCGCTTCATCGAGGACATCACCTCGATCACCACGCGTGCGCCCACCAGCCCGTACACGCCGTCCACCGACGACACCGAGCGGATCACCCGGTCCGGCAGCGGCACCGGCTCCTCGCCGCGCCGGTACGGCGTCAGGACCAGCACGTCACCACCGAACCAGTCCTTGAGCCGGGCGGCTTCGTACGTCGTACCGACGGCGAGGATGTCGGCACCGAGCCGGGTGGCCTCCTCCGCCAGCCGCTCGTGCCCGAACCCGTAGCCGTTGCCCTTGCAGACCGGGACGAGCCCGGGGAACTGCTCCTGGACGTGCTTGTGGTGCGCCCGCCAGCGCGCGGTGTCGACGTAGAGCGTGAGCGCCATGGCCGGACCCGGAACCTTTCTCGTTGCTGCGGTCTGTCTCAGGGATGCCGGCTGTCGACGGTACCGAAGCCTGTGGCCCGGACCGTGGCGCGACAGCCGTGTGCTCGCTCAGCGGCGCGACATGTAGATGTCGAGTGCCTTGTGGAGCAGCTTGTTCAGCGGGAAGTCCCACTCGCCGAGGTACTCGGCGGCCTGGCCGCCCGTGCCGACCTTGAACTGGATCAGGCCGAAGAGGTGGTCGGACTCGTCCAGCGAGTCGGAGATGCCGCGCAGGTCGTAGACGCTGGCGCCGAGCGCGTAGGCGTCGCGCAGCATCCGCCACTGCATGGCGTTCGACGGCCGGACCTCGCGGCCGATGTTGTCCGAGGCGCCGTAGGAGTACCAGACGTGCCCGCCGACGATCAGCATCGTCGCCGCGGACAGGTTCACGCCCTCGTGACGGGCGAAGTACAGCCGCATCCGGTTGGGGTCCTCGCTGTTGAGGGCCGACCACATGCGCTCGAAGTACGACAGCGGGCGGGGCCGGAAGTGGTCGCGGACGGCCGTGATCTCGTACAGCCGCTGCCACTCCTGAAGATCCTGGTAGCCGCCCTGGACGACCTCGACGCCGGCCTTCTCGGCCTTCTTGATGTTGCGGCGCCACAACTGGTTGAAGTTCTTGTGGACCTCTTCCAGCGAGCGGTTGGCCAGCGGCACCTGGAAGACGTAGCGGGGCTGTACGTCGCCGAAGCCGGCGCCGCCGTCCTCACCCTGCTGCCAGCCCATGCGGCGCAGCTTGTCCGCCACCTCGAAGGCGCGCGGCTCGATGAAGTCGGCCTCGATGTCGCGCAGCCGCTTCACGTCGGGGTTCTGGATGCCCTGCTTGATGGACGCGGCGTCCCAGCGCCGGATGATCACCGGGGGGCCCATCTTCACGGAGAACGCGCCCTGCTGCTTGAGGTGGGCCAGCATCGGCTGGATCCAGTCCTCGAGGTTCGGCGCGAACCAGTTGATCACCGGACCCTCGGGCAGATAGGCGAGATAGCGCTTGATCTTCGGGAGCTGCCGGTAGAGAACCAGCCCCGCGCCGACCAGTTCCCCGGTACGGTCGTCGAACCAGCCGAGGCTCTCCGAGCGCCACTCCGCCTTGACGTCAGCCCAGGCCGGGACCTGCATGTGGCTCGCGGACGGCAGGGTCTGGATGTACGCCAGATGCTGCTCGCGGCTGATGGTCCTCAGGGTCAGGCTCATTCGGGGCGCTCCTCGGGCTGGTGTGTCCCCATGGGTACAGGGGCTCCGGCTCTCGCGCGAAGCCTACTGCGCCCGGCGCGCGGCCCGACCGGGCGTGCGACCCCTGACGGCCCGGCCGGACGGCATGCCGCCGCCGGCCCGGGCCGCCTGACGGGGGTGCAGACCCGCACCGTCGGCACGGTCGCCACCTGCCGGTGCCTGGGCCGTCCGAGGGGCGGCGGGGCGGCAGGCTCCCTTCGGCCGCGCGGACATGCCGGACGGGCGGCCGGAGGGGGGATCCGGCCGCCCGTGGGCGGCTGCTTCGCGTCGAGCGGGGCGAGGCGGCGCCCGGGGCACTGCGGGGGCTGTGCCCCGGTGCGTCAGAGGCCGCCGAACAGGCCCCCGTGTGCCATGCCGAGGAAGAAGCCGACGGCCGAGGCGCCGAGGCCCAGGATCAGCCCGAAGCGCTCACGGGTGGTCTCGGAGATCCACTGTCCGTAGGCGCCGGTGAAGATCCCCACCAGACCGGTCCAGGAGCTGAGCAGATGGAGGCTGTGGAACATCGCCGTGACGAAGGAGACGATCCCCAGCACCAGGGTCACGGCCATCAGCGTGTCCTGGAGCGGATGGGGCTTGCCGTCGCTGGCCAGCAGAGAGCCGGCGGTGTTGGGTCGCAATGCCTGTGCCATGGGGCACCTCCTGCGGAAGGCGGCGCATCGTAGCGCCTTACACACCCGATGTGTACAGATTGACGGCCCCGGCGGACTGATTTCAACCGGAAGCCGGTGTGCGGGTACTCTGTACCGTCTGCACCGGTGTCTGCCCAGACCGCGGCCCGGGATCTCCTTGCGAGAGCCCGATTGTCAGTGGGGGCTGTTCTACTGAAGAACCGACGGCACTGGTGCGTGCGCATCACAACCCTCCTGCCACGGAACGACCGTGGCCGCTGAGTCCGAAGGAGGTGGGTTCCACATGCGTCACTACGAGGTGATGGTCATCCTCGACCCCGATCTCGAGGAGCGCTCTGTCTCCCCGCTGATCGAGAACTTCCTTTCCGTCGTCCGTGATGGCGGCGGCAAGGTCGAGAAGGTCGACACCTGGGGCCGTCGTCGTCTCTCGTACGAGATCAAGAAGAAGCCCGAGGGCATCTACTCGGTCATCGACCTGCAGGCCGAGCCTGCGGTCGTGAAGGAGCTCGACCGCCAGATGAACCTGAACGAGTCGGTCCTCCGGACCAAGGTCCTCCGTCCCGAGACCCACTGAGCTCTCCCGCTCAGCTGATCTCGGGTTTCGAGTAGCAAGCAGCCAGCAGCAAACCCGCCGAGAGGTTCCCCCATGGCAGGCGAGACCGTCATCACGGTCGTCGGCAACCTTGTCGATGACCCCGAGCTGCGCTTCACCCCCTCCGGTGCGGCGGTCGCGAAGTTCCGTGTCGCGTCCACTCCCCGCACCTTCGACCGGCAGACGAACGAGTGGAAGGACGGCGAGAGCCTGTTCCTGACCTGCTCCGTCTGGCGGCAGGCGGCGGAGCACGTCGCCGAGTCGCTCCAGCGAGGCATGCGCGTGATCGTGCAGGGCCGGCTGAAGCAGCGGTCCTACGAGGACCGTGAGGGAGTCAAGCGCACGGTCTTCGAGCTGGACGTCGACGAAGTCGGGCCCAGCCTGCGCAACGCCACGGCCAAGGTCACCAAGACCGCCGGCCGCGGTGCCCAGGGCGGCGGCTTCGGCGGCGGTGGCGGCCAGCAGCAGCAGGGCGGCTGGGGCGGCGGCTCCGGCGGCGGCCAGCAGCAGCAGGGTGGCGCCTCCGCCGACGACCCGTGGGCGACCGGCGCTCCCGCCGGTGGCAACCAGGGCGGTGGCGGCGGCTGGGGCGGTGGCTCCGGCAGCGGCGGCGGCTACTCGGACGAGCCCCCCTTCTAGATCCCCGGATCCGGGGTGGGGGCCGTACCCACACTTCTTGATCACACAGGAGAAACACCATGGCGAAGCCGCCTGTGCGCAAGCCTAAGAAGAAGGTCTGCGCTTTCTGCAAGGACAAGGTCACGTACGTGGACTACAAGGACACGAACATGCTGCGGAAGTTCATTTCCGACCGCGGCAAGATCCGTGCCCGCCGCGTGACCGGCAACTGCACGCAGCACCAGCGTGACGTCGCCACGGCCGTCAAGAACAGCCGTGAGATGGCGCTGCTGCCCTACACCTCCACCGCGCGCTAAGGGAAGGGTGACCGAAACATGAAGATCATCCTGACCCACGAGGTCTCCGGCCTCGGTGCCGCGGGCGACGTCGTCGACGTCAAGGACGGCTACGCTCGCAACTACCTGATCCCGCGGAAGCTCGCCATCCGCTGGACCAAGGGTGGCGAGAAGGACGTCGAGCAGATCCGTCGTGCTCGCAAGATCCACGAGATCCAGACCATCGAGCAGGCCAACGCCGTCAAGGCCCAGCTCGAGGGTGTGAACGTCCGTCTGGCCGTCCGCTCCGGCGACGCCGGCCGGCTCTTCGGCTCCGTCACCCCGGCCGACATCGCCTCGGCGATCAAGGCTGCCGGTGGCCCCGAGGTCGACAAGCGCCGCATTGAGCTCGGCGCGCCGATCAAGACCCTGGGCGCCCACGAGACGTCCGTGCGTCTGCACCCCGAGGTGGCCGCCAAGGTCAACGTCGAGGTCGTCGCGGGCTGATCACCGCACTCGGCTCGTGTAGCTGAAGGAAGGGGCCGCACCGTCGGGATCCAACCGGGTCCGTCAGGTGCGGCCCCTTCCGCGTGTCCATCCGCCCTTCTCCGGCAAACACGGCTGTTTCACGTGAAACGTCGTTCGCCGAACCCTCGGCAGGGCGACCGGGGCGGCAGCGGAACACCGTCCGGGAGGCTGGATACCCGGCGCACCCCGGAACCGTGCGCAGGGGGCTGGACCGGGCCGGGCCGGTCAGACGGGCGGGTAGGCGGGTAGGCGGGTAGGGCGGACCGGGAGGGCCGGGAGGGCCGGGAGGGCAACGTCAGCGCGTCGCGCCGGTCACGATCCAGCGGCCCGAGCGCATGCGCAGCCACAGTGTCGCCATGCGCACCGTCATCATCAGCGCCATGGCCCCCCACAGGGCCGTGAGCCCCCCGCCCAGCACGGGAACGAGCAGGGCGACAGGCGCGAAGACCGCCAGTGTCACCAGCATCGCCCAGGCCAGGTAGGGCCCGTCCCCGGCACCCATCAGCACCCCGTCCAGTGTGTAGACCACTCCGCAGACGGGCTGGCAGAGGGCCACGACGACGAGTGCGGGCAGCGCGGCGTCCGTGACGGCGGGGTCGCCGCTGAACAGGGGCAGCAACTCCGGCCGGGTGACGACGACGAGGGCACTGAGCACGAGACCGACCCCGATGCCCCACTGCACCATGCGGCGGCAGGCGTCCCGGGCCCCGGCGGCGTCGTCGGCTCCGAGGTACCGGCCGATGATGGCCTGCCCGGCGATGGCGATCGCGTCGAGAGCGAAAGCGAGCAGTACCCACAGGGACACGATGATCTGGTGCGCGGCCACATCGGCGTCGCCCAGACGCGCCGCGACGGCCGTGGCGATCATCAGTACGGCTCGCAGGGACAGGGTGCGGACCAGCAGGGGTACGCCCGCGGTCGCGGAGGCTCTGATGCCGTCGGCGTCGGGGCGCAGCGAGGCTCCATGGCGCCGGGCGCCACGGACCACCACGGTGAGGTAGACGGCGGCCATGCCCCACTGGGCGACGACCGTGCCCCAGGCGGATCCGGCGATGCCCAGTCCGGCACCGTAGACGAGGCCGGCGTTGAGGGCGGCGTTGACGACGAAGCCGGCGACGGCGACGACGAGAGGCGTCCTGGTGTCCTGGAGCCCGCGCAGCACACCGGTGGCGGCCAGCACGACGAGCATGGCAGGGATGCCGAGCACCGAGATCCGCAGGTAGGTGGTCGCGAACGGGGCGGCGGTCGGTGAGGCGCCGAAGACGTCGACCAGCGGGGACGCGGTGGGCAGGGCGACGGCGATGACGGCGGTACCCAGCAGCAGGGCCAGCCAGATGCCGTCCATGCCCTGGCGGATGGCGGCCTTGAGGTCGCCCGCTCCGACGCGGCGGGCGACCGCGGCCGTGGTGGCGTAGGCGAGGAAGACGAACACGCTCACGGCGGTCGCGAGGAGGGCGGAGGCGATGCCGAGCCCGGCGAGCTGCGGGGTGCCCAGGTGGCCGACGATGGCGCTGTCGGCCATCAGGAAGAGGGGCTCGGCGACGAGTGCGCCGAACGCCGGCACGGCGAGCGTGAGGATCTCTCGGTCGTGGCGGCGAGGGCCCGCCTGGGGCGGCGCTGGAGCGTGGGTCATGGCGGTCAATGTAATCATCCACAGGTAAGAGATGCAATCGACTTGGGACCCTTACCGATCGTCACTGTGGGTGTGCTTGCCCACAGCGCTGGACCTGATCTTGGGCCGACTGGGGAAGTTTTTCTCCTGCACAGCCGGTGGGTAGGGAAACCACAGGTCAAGGCGTTCTTTTCGGAGCGGGTGGGGGCTTGTTCACAGGCCTGTCCACCGGGTCGTGCACAGGTTTCGCGGAGTTCTCCACAGCATCGGGGCCGTCGTCCACATGGCCTGTGGATAACCAGATTGGCTGACGGTGCCCGAGGGCCTACCGTGGTCCGGCGCCCGCTCCATCCGTCGACCGTGCAATCGCTACAAAACCGACGCGCCAGAAACGGAGTTGGGCTTCTCGTTTTGTCGGTGCCGTGCCGTAGAACAGAGGGGCACGGTGAGGTCCGCTCGGCGGACGGGAGGAGGTGGCTCGGTGAGTATTTCCGAGCCCTTGGACGACCCGTGGGCCGACAGCGGGCCGAGCGACCGCCTCCCGGCCTCCCGCAGGCGGAGTGACGCGCCGCGCTCCCGCGACGAGCAGCACGACCGGGACGCATGGGAGGGCTCGGGTCCGGCCTTCGAACGGGTGCCGCCCCAGGACCTCAACGCCGAGCAGTCCGTCCTCGGCGGAATGCTGCTGTCCAAGGACGCCATCGCCGACGTCGTCGAGATCCTCAAGGGGCACGACTTCTACAAGCCCGCCCACGAGACGATCTACCTGGCGATCCTCGACGTCTACGCCAAGGGCGAGCCCGCAGACCCCATCACGATCGCCGCCGAGCTCACCAAGCGAGGCGAGATCAACAAGGTGGGGGGCGCCTCGTATCTCCACACCCTCGTCCAGACCGTCCCCACCGCGGCCAACGCCGAGTACTACGCCGAGATCGTTCACGAGCGGGCGGTCCTGCGCCGCCTGGTGGAGGCCGGCACCCGCATCACCCAGATGGGATACGCGGCCGACGACGACGTCGACGAGATCGTCAACCGTGCCCAGGCGGAGATCTACGCCGTCACCGAGCAGCGCACCAGCGAGGACTACCTGCCGCTCGGCGACATCATGGAGGGCGCCCTCGACGAGATCGAGGCCATCGGCTCCCGCAGCGGCGAGATGACGGGCGTGCCCACGGGTTTCACCGACCTCGACTCCCTCACCAACGGCCTCCACCCGGGCCAGATGATCGTCATCGCCGCCCGTCCCGCGATGGGCAAGTCCACGCTCGCGCTGGACTTCGCCCGCGCCGCGTCCATCCGGCACAACCTCCCGAGCGTGATCTTCTCGCTCGAGATGGGCCGCAACGAGATCGCGATGCGTCTGCTGTCCGCCGAGGCCCGGGTCGCCCTGCACCACATGCGGTCCGGCACCATGACCGACGAGGACTGGACGCGCCTGGCGCGGCGGATGCCCGAGGTGTCCTCCGCGCCGCTCTACATCGACGACTCCCCCAACCTGTCGATGATGGAGATCCGGGCGAAGTGCCGCCGCCTGAAGCAGCGCAACGACATCAAACTCGTGATCATCGACTACCTCCAGCTGATGCAGTCCGGCGGCTCCAAGCGCTCCGAGAGCCGCCAGCAGGAGGTCTCCGACATGTCCCGCAACCTCAAGCTCCTGGCCAAGGAGCTGGAGGTCCCCGTGATCGCGCTCTCCCAGCTCAACCGTGGCCCCGAGCAGCGCACCGACAAGAAACCCATGGTCTCCGACCTGCGTGAGTCCGGCTCCATCGAACAGGACGCCGACATGGTGATCCTGCTGCACCGGGAGGACGCCTACGAGAAGGAGTCCCCGCGCGCCGGCGAGGCGGACATCATCGTCGGCAAGCACCGCAACGGCCCCACCGCCACCATCACCGTGGCCTTCCAGGGCCACTACTCCCGCTTCGTGGACATGGCACAGACCTGACGGGGCGGCTGTAGGGTCTCAAATTTCGCGGCACAATCTCAGCTCCGATGGCACATCGGTGGCACTTATGCCATCTTCGTGAGACTCACTGGTCGAAGCGTTCACCCTTTTGGGTGAGGGGGATTCCGGCTCGCTCCGCCCACCGATGTTCCGCTGACACCCTTGGCTGTGCGGGGTATCGCCCGTGGGCTGGGGGTGTGCGATGGATAGCGTCACTGCGACGGTCAGCATCCGTCAGCAGCGTGGTGTTCTCGCGGAGGACCGGGACTGGAGTACGGCACCTGTCGACCTCCTGCAGTCGGCTCGTCCGTGGCGGACGTTTCGCTGGTACAAGGGCCAGAAGCACTACTCGGGCACCTACTGGTCGGCAACGATGCGCGATCACGTGATCTACGAGTCGCGCCTGGAACTGTCGCGCTTGCTCTTTGCTGACTTCGATCCGTCCGTACGCGGCATCGTGGCCCAGCCCTTCTTGCTGAAGACGGTGCTGGAGGGGAAGGTGCGTCGGCACATTCCGGACTATCTCCTGCTCACTGGGCAGGTGCCGGTGGTCGTCGACGTCAAGCCGCTGCACCGGTTGTCCAAGCCGGAGGTGGAGTTCACTTTCGGCTGGACCCGGCGGGCGGTGGAATCGCGGGGATGGAAGTACGAGGTCTGGAGCGAGCCTCCGGCCGTGGAGCTGGAGAACATCCGGTTCCTGGCGGGTTACCGCAGGGACTGGCTGTTCAGCCGTGAGGCTCTGGAAGAGCTCCGGGATGCGGATCTTGACGGGCTCCTTCTGGGGCAGGCCGCGGGCTGTCTGCCGGACCGTCCGGTGCCTCAAGTCCGTGCTGCTATGCACCATTTGCTCTGGACGCAGGTTCTAGTCACCGATCTCGACCGGCCGCTCAGTCCTTCGCACACCCTGAGGAGGGCGGCGTGAGCAGGGCTGCGGCACGAGTTGGAGTCGGTACGCGCTTCCGCTACGACGGGGAGTCCGTCGAGGTGGTGGAGATGGCTGCAACCACGGCGGGCAACGAAGTGGTCTTGAAGGATGGCCATGCGCGACTTCTGAGGCTGTCTCTCAAGGAACTGCTGTTCTCCGACCGCGCTGTGATCAGTCCTGACGGTCCGGGGCCGTCGGCGGATGACGAGGGTGAGATCGCCTCAGTGGTTCTCGGGCAGCTTGCCGAGGCGGAGAAGCGGAAGGTCCTGGAACGAGCTGAGCACGTTCGCGAGGTGCTGACGGGGTATCGGTCCGGCAGCCCCGAACTCGCACGCGACGGGGAACCTCGTTCCGAGTACTCGCCGGAGAGGCCGTTGGAGGCCAGATACGCGGCGAAGATCTCCGAACTCGGAGTGGGCTTGCGCACCTTGAAGCGGTGGATTGCCGAGTTCCGGGATCACGGAGAGGCTGGCCTCGCGCCCAAGAAGGGGCCGACTCGGAAGTCGCAGATCGCGGTCGATGACCGGTGGGTGGAGACCGCGGTGGAGGTGATGGTCGAGCACACCGATCAGTCGAGGCCGTCGCGGACGATGGTGATCGAGCGGACTCGGGCTCGGGTGATCGCGCGGTTCGGCGAGGGTGTGGTGCCGCAGCCGAGTCGGGCGACGGCATTTCGGCTGCTGGAGGAGCTGGAGCGACGACATCCGCTGTTCCGGCTGAGTACGAAGCGCAACCGGGATATCGCAGGTCGGCCGGAGGGTCAGTACGGCAAGCTGCGGCCGACACGGCCGGGCGAGTACCTGCTGATGGACTCCACCCGCCTGGACGTCTTCGCATTCGACCCGCTGACGCTCAAGTGGGTTCAGGCCGAATTGAGTGTCGGGATGGACTGGTACACCCGCTGCATCACGGGGATCCGGCTGACGCCGGTCTCGACGAAGGCGGTGGATGTCAGCGCGGTGCTCTTCCAGTCGTTTCGGCCGAGGCCGGCGGGGCGGGACTGGCCGCGACACGCGGTCTGGCCCGAGCACGGCATCCCCCGCACCGTCCTGGTCGACGTCGAGGGCGTCACCGGGCCGGGGCTCGCCTCGCCTCCTCTGGTCCCCGAGACGCTGGTCGTCGACCACGGCAAGGTTTACGTCTCGGAGCATCTGACCAGCGTCTGCCGCCGGATGGGCATCTCGATTCAGCCGGCGAGGCTACGAACGGGCCGCGACAAGGGCCCGGTGGAGCGCTATTTCCGGACCCTGCGGGAAGGACTGCTGCAGGTGCTGCCCGGCTACAAGGGGCCCGACATCCACTCGCGGGGCGAGAGTCCGGAGGACGACGCGTTCTTCTTCCTCGACGAGCTTGAGGCAATCATCTGGGAGTGGACCGCGGTGGTCTATCACTGCAGACCGCACTCGAGCCTGGTCGATCCGGGCCTGCCGGGGCTGCGGATGTCCCCGGCGAAGATGTTCGAGCACGGCATGGCCCGGGCGGGCTACATCGAAGCGCCCCGCGACCGGGACCTGGCCTTTGAGTTCCTGCAGACGAAGTGGCGCACGGTCCAGCACTACGGGGTCGAGATCGGCCGCCGCCGCTACAGCGGACCCGGCCTGCCCGAGCCGGGCGTCCGCAGCCCCTACGACAGTCCGGTCAAGAACGGCTGGCCGTTCCAAGTGGACCCCGACGACATCACCAAGATCTACTTCCGCAACCCCGACACCCGCGAATGGCACACCCTGACCTGGGAGCACGCACCGTCGGCCAAGATGCCACTGAGCGAGGACGCGTTGACATTCGCCCGGCAGCTGGCCGCCTCGAAGTATCGCTTCCCCGACGACCGGCTCGCTGTCGCCGATTTGCTTCAGCGGTGGAACCTCGGACTGGGCACCACGATCGCCGAGCGGCGCATGGCCCTGCGGCTCTCGCGCGAGCAGGCCGCCATCGAACTTCCGGAGAGTGAGGTGGAGATGGTCGTCTCGCTTCCGTCCGTACGCAAGGCCCTCGGTCAGGACGAGGAGACCACGGAACCGCAGGAACCCGATGTGGTGACGGAGACGGGGGATGACGACGAGGCCGATCTGGAGGACGTCGCCGAGGAGAACGACTTCTACGCCGATGCCTTGGAGGACGTGTGAGCACGGCCGTTCCGCTGGTCCTGGAGAACCTGGCTCTGTCCCGCAAGGAGGACTTCAGGGAGTTCGCTCGGACCCGGCGCCGGATTCAGCCCGAGACGTTGACGCGAACTGCGCTGAAGGCGCTCGGTGACGCCGCGAGGATCGAGTACGACCTGCTGCGTCGGCTATGGCATGCCAATATCGGGCCGATCAAAACCCCGCAACTGGCCCAACTGCACGAAGACTTGTGGGACATCGTCGACAGCAACCTGCAAGACGGCGACAAAGCCAAGGGCGCCGTGGCGATCGACGCCTTTCCCGGATTGGGCAAGACCACTTCGGTCCTGGCATTCGCCCGCGACTTCCACCGCCGCGAGATCGCGGAACAAGGGGAGTTCACGTCCGCCGGGGATGAACGCTGGCCCGTCTGCCGGGTGGGGTTGACGGGCAACACCGGGATGAAGGATCTGAACCGGGCCCTGCTGGAGTTCTTCGGGCATCCGGGACGGTTCCGGGGAACCACCGCGCAATTGGGCCAGCAGGCTCTCGACTGTGTGCTGTCCTGCGAGGTTCGTCTCCTCGTCCTCGACGACCTCCACTTCCTCAAGTGGGGCAATTCGACCGGGGTCGAGGTCAGCAACCACCTCAAGTGGATAGCCAACGAGTTCCCGGTGACCTTGGTGATGATCGGTGTCGGGCTCGCTGGCAAGGGACTGTTCAGCGAGGGAGGCGCCAGCGGCGACGCTGCTTTGGCCCAGACCGGGCGCCGCACCACCAGGCTGGGCATGCCGCCTTTCACGATCGACGACGAGCCGGGACGTCTTCAATGGCGGCAGATGCTGCTGACTCTCGAACAGCGTGTGGTCCTCGCCGACAAACACCCCGGGATGCTCGCCGACGATCTCTCGGACTACCTCTTCGCTCGCAGCACCGGCCACATCGGGTCGTTGATGACCTTGATCAACCGTGGGTGCCAGCGCGCGGTCCGCACCGGCACGGAACACCTCTCCCGCGCCCTTCTCGACGCGGTGAAGAACGACGAGGCATCCGAACACGCCCGACGCGAAATTGCCTTGGCCCTTGAGGCGAACCGGCTGACGAGCCGGCCTCGGCCCGCCCGCATGAGGAAGGCGTGATGACGCGGCTGAGGACACTGCCGCTGAGGCTGGAACCGCTGCCCGGCGAAGCCCTCGATTCCTGGCTCGAAGCGCTGGCGCACCGGCTGCACACCCCGCTAGGGAACCTCATGGCCGGGCTGGGCCTGCCCGCCCGAAAAGGCCGTCCCCTGCCGGCAGAGCGCGGGATCACCCTGCTGCCGCGGGAGGCCGCTGCCATCGCGTTCGCCACCGGCGTCAGCACGCGACAGGTCAACACAATGACGAACTCCCATTACCAGGGCACGGCGCTGATGATCGACACGGCGACCGGATTGGTGAACCGCTCGGCCCTTTGGGGCCGCGGCCGAGGATCGCGGTTCTGCCCCGACTGCCTCGCCGCGAACGGCGGACGCTGGGAACTGTGGTGGCGCCTGGGCTGGGCCTTCGCCTGCCCGCGGCACCGCAGAATGCTGGCCGACAACTGCCCCGCATGCGAACGCCCCCAACGACGAGAGCCGCCCTCGCGCTACCTCGTCCCGGAACCCGGCCGTTGCGGCAACCCACGGCCCGGTCAAGGCAACGGAAGGCGCGTCCGCTGCCTGGGCGACCTCACCGCAGCGCGCACACTTTTCCTCCCCGAGTCCCACCCGGCGCTGTCGGCTCAGCGCAGGCTCCTCGCCGCGATCGACGCGGACCGCGCGGACTTCGGCGTCTACGCGAACCATCTACAACCAGCGGCACGCCTGCTCGCGGACGTCCGCGCGCTCGGCGCCTGCACCCTCGATGTTCCGCCGGCCGAACTCGCCGACAGGCTGCCCGGAGACCTCGTCACCGCCCACCAGGACGCCACCCGGCGGGACGCACCGACCGCCCCGGGAAAGACCACCCGTCCCGGGTTCATGGCGCCCCCGCACGCGGCCAGCACCGCATTGGCGGTCACCGCCGCCCTGCACGTCCTCGCCCAACCCGACTTCGCCCGCGCGGGAGCCGCTATGCGGCCGCTCCTGGACGACCTGCGCGAAAATCGGTCGCAGATCAGCACGACGACTGTCGACGAATGGGGCCAGGACATCAGCCCGGTGCTTCAGTCCGTCCACTTGGCCGCCCTCGGCCCCTCGCTCAGACCCAGCTTCCAACTTCGCTACCGCACGGTGAACACAGTTCCGAGACGACCTGCCAACGGCGACGCCCTCTCCGGCTCCCGCGCGGCCCGCACTCCCTCCATGCTCTGGCGTTCCTGGGCCCTGCGGCTGAGCCCGGAACAGGCCATCCAACTCCCGGTTCTCCAATCAGTCCTGTCCGCGGCCCTTCTCTTGGTCGGCACCCACCTCGAACATCGCCAGGCCGCCCACGCACTCGGCTCGGCGACCGACGCGCTGACGATCTCCCGCGTCCTGCAAGTCATGCAGGACGACCCGTGCTGGCCCGCTGTCCATGTCGCACTGGACCGGCTTGCCGACCATCTCGACCATCACCCCGGACCCATTGACTACGCCCGCCGCCGACGGCTCCGCTACGACAGTCTGCTACCCGAGGGACAATGGCAGGCCATCGCCCGGTCTGCCGGAGTCACTCCGGGCCTCGGCCGGCGCGGGAAGGTGGCCCGCTGCATCCTGTTCCAACGCCTCAGCGGACTCCCCGTCCGTCTCGCGCCTGCCGTCGCGCGGGAGGACGACTACCAGTTCGGCATCGAGATAACCCGCTTTGCGAAAGTCCAGACACCCGAACTCGCCGCAGCACTGGACCAAGCCGGCCAGTCCTTCCTCACCGACAACGGCATCCACGAGCCGACCGATTGGGAACCCCCCGCCGACCTGCTCGTCGGCCTCAGCCTCCCCGGTCCGGACCCGCACGGAATCGACCTGCATCAACTCCACCGACTCGTTCGCGTCGACAACCTCTCACTGCGACGGGCAGCACGCGCCCTGGCCACCACCGCCGAAGCCGCCCACCACTGCTTGGACCAGCACCCGGCCCCCGGCCTGCCGCGTCGGCGCCGCAGCGACTACGGCACCGGCCGCGTCATGCACGCCGCTCGCGCCGTATTGCCCGACAAGACACTCAGGCACCTCTATGAGGTCGAACTCCAGTCGTTCAAGACCATCGCAGAGAGCACCGGATTCACCTTGAAGACCATCAGCCGACTCGCCCGCGAGTACGGCATCGCGGTCCGGCCTCCTCAAGGACGGCGTCGCACCAACATCGAACGGGCATGGCTGTTCGAGCAGTACGTGTCCCGCAAGCGTCCACTTCCCGAACTCGCCCGGGAGAAGGGCATCAGCGTCTCAGCCATGAACGTCTGGGCCCACCGTCACGGCATCCCCCTCCGCCCTCCAGGGGGCCCAAGCCACCGCACCTTCCTCCACCCCGGCGAGCGCAGTCGAACATGCATCTGACATTCGGACGCATGGCACCGCGAACGCCATCATGGTCCTGTGACAACGTGGATGCGCTGCTACTGGGATGAAGAAGACACCTGGTTCTACTTCGAAATCGACGCTGACGGCTGGGTGACCCGGCAGGTCGAACTCGAAGGGCCCGAGCTGACGCCGGTCGCAGCCGCCTCTCTCGCTGAGTGGCAGCGGGCCCAAGACGCCGGCCACCCGCATGAGTACGACAGCAGGTTCGGGATCACCGCCGAGCTGCCCGTCTCGGAATGGGAAGGCCACGACCCCGAACAACTCACCTTCGAGGAGTTCGAGGATGTCTGGGGCTCTGCCCGTCAGCAGATCGAATCCCGGCCCAGCTGACCTCTCGGCGCCGCACTGGCTTCTTGGCATCATCGCGACATGGCCCCGCCCCTTCCCCGCACCGTCCGAGCCGCCGACACCGCTCAGCTCCTGGACCTGGCCCAGGAGGCCGCCATGCATGGCTTCAGCCAGCGGCTCCCGGTCGACTGGCTCCGGGAGCACCTCGCCGCGGAGGCGACGCACTACCTGTTCCCGACGATCGTGCAGCGGCTTGCGCACCGTCCCGAGATGCCGCTGCAGTGGAGGTGCCAGCAACTGTTGACCGTCAACACCGGAGAGCAGATCTTGGGTCTGCTCGACGTCCTTCCCGGCACCTTCGACAAGATCCCGGAGACCCTGGACACAGCGTCCAAGAAAGACATCGTCGGCCGTATCGAGCGAGCAGTGTCCGTGCGTGAGTGGGTGGAACGGATGGGTGTCGAAGCAGGTTCGTGACGCCCCTGGCAGTGGTGCAGCCCGCTGGACAGTCTGAGGAAATGACACCGATCTGAGACAGCCGCCTGCCGACACGTCGTGAGACTGGAGGGAAGCCTCCAGGTCATAGCGTCGGCGCATGATACCGAAAGTGAGAACCTACAGCGGCAGCGTGGTTCACCGAACGCGGGGCGTTCCGGGGCGTCACACCCGCCGCGCGGCGGTTCGTCCCGCGGTTCTCGCGTGGGCGGGCCGCCCGGCGGGGCGGGGGCCGCGGGGGCGTGTGGCGGCGGCACCGCCCGGGTCAGTCCGCCGGGGAGAGTTCCGCCCATCGGGTGATTCCACCGGGACGGCGGGACGTGCCGTGACGCCTGGCGACGGCGGCGACGATGCCGGTCCCGCGACCGTGTTCGGCCTGCTCCGCCTGCTCCGCGTGGGCGGCGGGCCGCGGACCGGGGGACGGGCGCGGCCGGTGTACCGGCCCGGCGTCCGTGACCTCGACGAGGAGGGCCCGCCGGCCGCCGCTCCCGGACAGGGACAGCCGCAGCACGGCAGGGGGCCGTGCGTGGGCGATCGCGTTGGTGATGAGCTCGGAGATCACCAGGAGGGCGTCGTCGGCTGTCCCCGTGGGCAGGGCCCAGCGGGACAGGACCGCGCGTGCGCGGCGGCGTACGGCGAAGACGCCCTCCGGGATGTGCGGAACCGGGCAGACGTGTTCGGCCCGCGGGGGCGGGTCCACGCCGGTGTCGGACGTGGGCAGGGCCAGGGTGGTCATCTCGGCCACCTCCACTCGTCTCGGATCTTCATGGCGGAGTCGGCGGCTCGTCCGGAGCGGTGGCGTGGCAGCGGGTCACTCGGCGGTGGCGAGAATGCCGGCCAGCGCGGTGACGGCCTGTTCCGCGTCGGGGCCTT
Source organism: Streptomyces sp. B8-7 (assembly GCF_058833805.1). Lineage (NCBI taxonomy): Bacteria > Bacillati > Actinomycetota > Actinomycetes > Kitasatosporales > Streptomycetaceae > Streptomyces > Streptomyces sp. B8-7. Next base: position 741,799 of record NZ_JBYRRL010000004.1, read on the forward strand.
CGGCGCGGACCGTCACGGTGCTTCCGGCCGTGGCGCCCAGGCCCATCACGGCGAGGACACCGGTCGGATTGACCGTGCGGCCGGCGTGTTCCAGCTGTATGGCGCTGGTGAACCCGGCTGCAGCGCGGGCGAGTCGACCCGCAGGGCGGGCGTGCAGATGGGCGGGCAGGACGACGGCCGTCTCACGGGGGGAGGCGGTCGTGGCGCTCGTGGCACCCGTGGCGGTGGAGTCAGAGCTTGCGGACATGGCGGGCCTCCATGGCGGCGTCGGCGACGGTCTTCAGGTCGGCGCCGGACGCGGCGGTGACGACGGCCGCGACGGCTCCTTCGACGAAGGGGGCGTCGACGATCAGGACGTCCGGGCGGGGGTGGTCTTCCAACACGGTGCGGGCGGTCAGGACGGAGCTGCCGAGGTCGGGCAGGAGGACGACGCCCGCGCCGCGGTCGACGCTGCGCAGGGCGTCGAGGACGAGGTCGTAGCTGGTGCCGATGCGGCCGTCGTCGGTGCCTCCGGCGGTGGCGAGGGGAACCGTGTCGGAGCCGATCTGCTCCACCAGCAGGCGAAGGCCTGCGGCGAGCTCCGCGCTGTGGGACACGAGTACGATGCCGACAGATGTGCTCATGAACAGTTATCGTAAATCTCGGAACGTCGTTCAGCAATAGCGAACCAAGGAGAACTTTCGATGGTGCAGGCGGTGCAACGGGCGGTGCAGATCCTGCGGGAGCTCGCGTCCACCGGTCCCCGGCTCGGAGTGACCGAGCTGGCAGACCGCCTGGGCGTGGCCAAGCCGACCGTTCACGCGCTGCTGCGCACGCTGGAGGCCGAGGGGCTGGTGGTGCAGGACCGGGACAGCTCGAAGTACCAGCTCGGACCCGACCTGGTGCAGCTGGGCAACGCCTACCTGGACACCCAGGAGCTGCGGACCCGGTCGCTGACCTGGGCGGACCAGCTCGCGAACCGGGCGAACGAGGCGGTCTGGGTGGCCGTGCTCACCGGCGACCACGTCCTGGTGGTGCACCATGCGTTCCGTCCCGAGGGGGCTGTGCAGATCCTCGAGGTGGGCGCCAGCATCCCGTGGAGCACCTGCGCCCTGGGCAAGGCCGTCGTGGCCTTCCTCCCGTCCGGCGAGCGTGAGCGGCTCCTCGCGGGCGAACCGGCGGTGCTCACCGGCGCCAGCATCACCGACCCCCAGGAGCTGGCCGGCCAGCTGAAGGAGGTCCACAGGACGGGATACGCGGTCGAGGACCAGGAGTCCGCCATCGGGGACGCGGGGATCGCCTCTCCCGTCTTCGACCGCTCCGGCGAGGTGGTCGGCGCCCTCGGCATCGTCGGCCCCGTCGAGCGGCTGCTCGCCGAATCCGCACGTCAGGAGCTTGCGGTCGCGGTCCGGGAGACCGCCCGGAACCTTTCCCGCGACCTGGGCGCCCCCCGTGGAGCGGCCGCGCGCAGCGCGATGACCTGATCCGGCCCGCGGTCCGGCCGCGGTCGTCCGCACCCGTCCCGCCCGTCGGCCCCGGCCCCTCGGCACCTGCCGAGGGGCCTTTCCCGTGCCGCCGGAGTGCGAGGGCTGCCGAACCTCTTGACAGGCCGGAAACGTGGAGTTAATTTCCGGAACAACGTTCATCCATAGTGAACGCTCTGCAGTCGGAGATATCAAGCCGCCGACTTTCCCCTGAGCGGCCGCCAGGTTGCCCGACCCCGACCACCTGGCGGCCACCTCCCTTCACAGCCCGCTCCACGCGGAGGAGGTGAGACGCCCGAGCCGTCGCTCGGCGCCGGGCGCCTTCCATGGAAGAAAACACCTACCCACAGAAGCTCGTCGCCGAGATGCTGGGCACCTCGGTGCTGGTGTTCATCGGCGTCGGCTCGGTCCCCGCCGCGCTCATCGTCGGCGGCGACGCCCCGTTCACCATGGCGCAACTGGGCATGATCTCGCTGGCGTTCGCCACCGCCGTCATCGCCATGGTCTACGCGATCGGCCATGTCTCCGGCTGCCAGATCAACCCGGCCATCACCCTGGCGCTGGCCGCGACGAGGAAGATGCCCTGGCGAGACGTACCCGGCTACATCGCGGCCCAGGTGGCCGGGGCGGTCCTCGGAGCGCTCGCGATCGTCGGCGTGCTGGGGAAGAAGGCGGTCGACGTCGGTCTCGGCATCGCCGCCTACGGCCCCGGAGTCGGCCCCGGCCAGGCGTTCTTCGCCGAAGCCGTGGGCACCTTCATCCTCGCCTTCATCGTCTTCGGCGCCATCGACCGCCGCGCGGCCGGCGGCTTCGCCGGACTGGCGATCGGGCTCGGCGTGTTCGCGATCATCATCCCGGTGGCGCCCGCCACCGCGGCGTCGATCAACCCGGCCAGGACGCTGGGCCCGATGATCACCGGCGAGCTCTTCGGCGGCACGGTCCACTGGGGACAACTGCCCGTCTACCTGGCCGCCGAAGTCGTCGGCGCGGTTGCCGCCGGTCTCCTCTACGTCGCCCTGAACACCCGCCGCGCCGTCACCGCCGTCACCGAGACAGCGACCAGGCCGGTCGCAGCCACTGAAGGAGCCCTGTCGTGAAGAAGCTGATCAACGCCCCCGAAGCGGTGCTGACCGAGGCGCTGGCCGGGATCGCCGCAGCCCACCCCGGCCTGAGGGTCGACGCTGAGAACAAGGTGATCGCCCGCGCCGCACAGACCAGACCGGGCAAGGTCGCCCTCGTCTCCGGCGGTGGTTCGGGGCACGAGCCGCTGCACGGCGGCTTCGTGGGCCGGGGCATGCTGGACGCCGCCTGCCCCGGCGAGGTGTTCACCTCTCCCGTCCCCGGCCAGATGCTGGCGGCGGCCCAGGCCGTCGACGGCGGCGCGGGCGTGCTGTTCATCGTGAAGAACTACACCGGCGACGTCCTCAACTTCCAGATGGCCGCCGAACTGGCCGCCGAGGAGGGCATCACGGTGGAGACCGTCCTGGTCGACGACGACGTGGCCGTCCAGGACTCCACCTGGACCGCGGGGCGCCGCGGCACCGGCGCCACCGTCTTCGTCGAGAAGATCGCCGGAGCCCTCGCCGAGCAGGGCGGCAGCCTCACCGAGGTCGCCGACATGGGCAAGCGGGTCAACTCCGCTTCCCGGTCCTTCGCCGTCGCGCTGACCGCCTGCACCACGCCCGCCTCCGGCAAGCCCGGCTTCGACCTGCCCGAGGACGAGATGGAGGTCGGCGTGGGCATCCACGGGGAGCCCGGCCGGCGCCGCGAGAAGCTCCGTCCGGCCAGGGACATCGCGGCCGTGGCCCTGGACGCGATCCTCGCCGACCAGCCCCTCGACGCCGGGGACGAGACCGTCGTCATGGTCAACGGCCTGGGCGGCACCCCGCTCATCGAGCTGTACGTGGTCTTCAGCGAGGTCGCCGCCGCCCTCGCGGACAAGGGCGTGACCGTCGCCCGCAGCCTCGTCGGCAACTACGTGACCAGCCTGGACATGGCGGGTGTTTCCCTCACCGTGTGCAGGGCCGATGCCGACATGCTGTCTCTGTGGGACGCGCCTGTGAACACCTCGGCCCTGCGCTGGGGCATCTGAACCGAGCCGGGGGCGGGCCACGTGCGACGCCAGGGCCGGGCCGGGTCCTTCCCGCTGTCCGCCCGCCCGGACCGCACCCTCCGCGTCCGCCCCGCCCCCGGCTCACCCCACCGCCTGCCAGCCCCGTACCGACCATGAACGGAGACCCCGTGGACACCGACCTCGCCCGCACCTGGGTGCAGGCCATCGCAGCCGCCGTGGACCAGCACAAGGACCACCTCACCCAGCTCGACTCGGCCATCGGCGACGCCGACCACGGCACCAACATGCACCGCGGCTTCTCCGCCGCCGTCACGGCCCTGGCCGACTACCGCCCGGACACCGTCGGGGCCGTACTCGTCAAGACCGGCACCACCCTCATCTCCACCGTCGGCGGCGCCTCCGGACCGCTCTACGGCGGCGCCTTCCGCGCCATCGGCAAGGCCCTGGACACGTCCACCGCCGACACACAGCAGATCGCCGCCGCGCTGGCGGCGGGCCTCGCGAGCATCCAGAAGCTCGGTGCGGCCGCACCCGGCGACAAGACCATGATCGATGCCTACGCTCCCGCACTGGCCGCCTTCCGGCAACGGGCCGATGCCGGGGACGACTCGGCCGCGGCGGCCGTGGCCGCCGCCGACGCCGCCGAAGAGGGCATGCGCGCCACCACCCCGATGCAGGCCCGCAAGGGCCGCGCCTCCTACCTCGGCGCCCGCAGCATCGGCCACCAGGACCCGGGCGCCACCTCCACCGCCCTCGTCTTCCGTGCCCTCGCCGAGACACTCGGGGACCTCGCCGAGACACTGGGGACCCGATGACCGGCCGCCACATCTACACCGGGCGCGCTGCCGCACCCGGCACCGCCCTCGGCGTCGTCCACCGCACCGACCGGCCCCCGGCCAGAGCGGTGCTGCCGCACCGCACCGGCGGGGACCCCGCGCAGCAGATCACCGAGGCCTTCGACACCGTCGCCGCCCGCCTGCTCGACCTGTCCGCCTCGCTGCGCGAGCAGGGCAAGGACGAACAGGCCGACATCCTGGAAGTCAACAGCTACATCGCGCAGGACCAGGATCTGCGCGACCAGGTCCTCAAGAGGGCGGACGACGGCCGGCCGGTGCCCGTCGCCGTCCGCCAGGCCATCGACGCCTACGCCGGAACCATCGCCGCCCTGGACGACCCCACCCTCGCCGAACGCGCCGCGGACGTCCGGCAGGTCGGCCGCCGCGTCCTTGCGCACCTCCACGGCGGGACCGGCCCCGCCCCCGACCAGCCCCTCGTCCTGGTCGCCCACGAGATCGGCGCCGCCGACCTGCTGGAACCCGGACTGACCGTGACAGCCGCCATCTCCGTGACGGGCGGCCCGAACTCCCACGCCGCGATCGTCGCCCGCTCGCTGGGCGTCCCGTTCCTGCTGGGCGTCGACCCCCAGCTGCTGGAACTGTCGGACGGGCAGGAGATCCTGCTCGACGCGGACCAGGCCGCCGCGGTGGCCCGCCCCGACGACGGGGAACGCGCCAGGGCCCTGCACGCGATGGAAGCCGCCCGAGCGCGCCGGCTCGCCCTCGCCGAAGAGCGTCACCTGCCCGCCGAGACACTCGACCGGCACCGCGTCGTGCTGCGGGCCAACGTGGCCACGCCCGCCGAGGCCCGGGCGGCCATGACCACCGGCGCGGAAGGCGTGGGTCTGCTCCGCACCGAGCTGCCCTTCCTCAACCATCCCGCCTGGCCGACCCGCGCACAGCACGCGGCCACGCTCGTCCCCGTCCTGCGCGCTCTCACCGGTCAGGTCGTCACGGCCCGCACGCTCGACTTCGCCGACGACAAGCTGCCGCCGTTCCTCTCCCGCGTCCAGGGTGCGCGGATCGGGCGCGGCCTCCCTCTCATGCTCGCCCAACCGGACGCCTTCGCGGACCAGTTCCGCAGCCTGCTCGGCTCCGGAGCCGACACCGACCTGCGCATCATGATCCCCATGGTCGCGAGCGTCGACGAACTGCGTGCCTGCCGCCGCCTCCTGGAGGCGGCGGCCACCGAGGCCGGCGTACCGGTGCCACCCCTGGGCATCATGGTGGAACTCCCGGAAGCGGTCGCCGCGGCCGACGACCTCGCCCGCGAAGCCTCCTTCCTCTCCATCGGCAGCAACGACCTCACCTGCCAGATACTCGGCCTGGACCGGCGCGACCCCGCCGCCACCCCCGCCATGGCGGCACACCCCGCCGTGCTCGACGCCATCTCACGCGTCGTCACCGCGGCCCACCGCCACGGCCGCCAGGTCTCGGTCTGCGGTGATGCCGCCGCACACCCCCTCGTGACCCCCCTCCTCATCGGCCTCGGCTGCGACAGCCTCTCGGTCGGCCCCGCCGCCCTCGACGAGGTCCGCGCACGCATCCGCCGGCTGCACCACGCCACCTGCGCCTCCCTGGCCGCCGTCGCCCGCACCCGCGGAACGCCCGAAGAGGTCTGGCGGCTCGTCGAGCAGTGCTGCCGGCCCTCACTGCCCTGAGGGGAAGGGGCCGTACCTGGAAGAAGCCCGCCGATTCGCCCGATGCAGTGCCTGCCGGTGCCCTCGCCGGGGTGGAACGCCGGGGTGGAACGCCGCCCCTCCCTCACCGCCGGCCGGCCCGCCCTACCGCCACCTCGCCGGGCGGGCGGGCCGGCCCCCCCCCGGGGCCCCGCCGACGCCACCCGGCGCAGCCCATGACGCCGAGTCGGCCCACAGCGCGGCTCCCGCCGCCGTCCAGGGGAAATCCGGCTCGACGGAGAACGCTCCGAGCGGGTGGACTGGGCCCATGACACCACCACAGCAAGAGCTGCTGCCCGCCACCCGCCGGGCACTGCTGCACCGCCTCGCCACCGCCCAGACCGAGGGACGCGCCCCGTCGCTGGTGGCGGCCGTGGTCCGTGACGGCACGGCGGTCTGGCACGGGGCGAGGACGCCGGCCGACGGGCCCGAGGCGGGCGAGGACGTGCAGTACCGGATCGGTTCGATCACCAAGACGTTCACCGCGGTGCTCGTCCTGCGCCTGCGCGACGAGGGGGTACTCGACCTCGGTGACCCGCTGGAGAAGCACCTGCCGGGCACCGGCGCCGGACAGGCCACGATCCGTGAGCTGCTCGCCCACACCGGTGGACTGGCCGCGGAGTCCCCTGCTCCGTGGTGGGAGCGCACCCCCGGCTCCCTGCGCCCGGAGCTGTCCGACGTCCTCGGCGAACGCCCTCTCCTGCACCCCCCGGGGCGGCGCTTCCACTACTCCAATCCCGGTTACACCGTGCTCGGCGCCCTCGTCGAGAAGCTGCGCGGGGCGCCCTGGGAAGGCGTGCTGCGGCGAGAGGTGCTCGACCCACTCGGCCTGACGCGCACCAGCGGCCGGCCGCAGCCCCCGTACGCAGCCGGCTGGGCGGTGCATCCGTGGGCCGACGTGCTGATGCCGGAGCCAGCGGAGGATCTGGGACGCATGGCGCCGGCCGGCCAGCTCTGGTCCACCACCGGGGATCTTGCCCGGTTCGCGGCCTTCCTGGCCCGCGGCGACACCCGTGTGCTGGGGGCGGAGAGCCTGCGGGAGATGCGGTCCCCCGCCGCCCCCGCGGAGGCCACCGACCTCGCCTACGGGCTCGGACTGCAGCTCCAGCACCGGGACGGCCGGTTGCTCGTCGGCCACTCTGGCTCGCTGCCCGGATTCCTCGCCAACCTCACCCTCTGCGTCGCCGACGACGTCGCGGCGGTCGTTCTGGCGAACTGCACCTCAGGACCCCAGCTCTCGGTACTGGGCGCCGAACTCGTCGGGATCGTCGCCGACGCAGAACCCCGTGTCCCCGCACCCTGGCGGCCCCTGCGGGAGGCCGATCCGGCCGTGCTCGAACTGGCAGGCGCCTGGTACTGGGGAACGAACGCCTTCGCACTGCGGCTGACCGCCGACGGACTGCTCTCCCTGGAGCCGCTGTCGTCCGCCGGACGCCGCTCCCGCTTCCGCCGCGACGGGGACGGGACGTGGACGGGTCTGGAGGGCTACTTCGCAGGCGAGACGCTGCGCGCCGTGCGCCGGTCCGACGGCAGCGTGAGCCATCTGGACCTCGGCTCCTTCCACTTCACCCGCACGCCCTACGAGTCCGGCACCGAGGTACCCGGCGGTGTGGACCCCGGCGGCTGGCGGGGTATCGGGTAGTGCTGTGACCGGAAGAGCCCGCCGAGCGGGTGGACCCTTCCGGTCACAGCACCAGGTGCGCTGCCTCGGGGGGGGGCCGGGCGAGTGGGACGTCGAGGCTGTGAGGGGGTGTTTCACGTGAAACACCCCGCCCCCGGGTCAGAGCTGGAGCTTGAAGCCCACGTGTGAGGCGCTGAAGCCGAGCCGCTGATAGAACCGGTGGGCGTCGGTGCGGGACACGTCCGAGGTCAGCTGGACCAACTGGCAGCCCAGCCGCCGCGATTCCTCGATCGCCCACTCGATGAACTGCGTGCCCAGTCCGCTGCCGCGCTCGTCCGCGTGGACGCGTACGGCCTCGATGACGGCCCGGGAGGCGCCCCTGCGGGACAGCCCGGGGATGACGGTGAGCTGAAGGGTGCCCACGACGCGGTTCTCGCGTACGGCCACGGCCTGGTGCTGGTTCGGGTCGGCCGCGAGCCGCTCGAAGGCCTTCCGATACGGGGCCAGGTCGTCCAGGGACTCTCGCCCGGCACCCAGCGGGTCGTCGGCGAGCAGTGCGACGATCGCGGGGATGTCGCCCGCCAGCGCGGGCCGTATCTCAAGATCTGCCATGCCCGCACCCTACGCGCGCCCGGAGGTCTCCATGATGTGTGCGGGCAGGGCCGGTTCGGGGTGCAGGGCGGCGGCGCGCTCCGGGCACCGTACGGGTGGCGCGCCCGGCACCGTGGTCGCCGGTCCGCGCGCGCGGAGAAGCGGTGCCGCGCTCCGTGACGGCCTCTGCCCTGCGGAGTGAACAGCGGAGTCCGTCCGGGAGGCGCCCAGGCCCGGCGTGAGAGCCAGGGCAGATCCCGAAGCACCTGTGCGCCCGGCCCCGGGCGCTCTGCCGGGGTGTCAGCCCGCCGCCACGGTCAAGGGGGCGAACCGGCGCCGCCAGTCGCCGGGCAGATCCCCGATGCCATGAGTCATCACTGCGTTGAAGGCGACGGAGACGAGCCCGTGGTCCTTGGCCCAGTCGATGAGTTCGGTGTGCCGTACGTCGATGTCGGTGCGCAGGGGCCGGTCCGTGCATGCGGCGAGCGAGGTGACGAGCGCCTTGGCCGTGGCGGTGTCCCGGGCGACGAGCGGGCCCACGACATGGGTCTCCATGTTGGGCCAGGCGGCGGCGTAGCCGGTGATCCGGCCGTCCTCCTCGGCGACGTGCAGCAGGTCCGCGAAGGCCGGCAGCCGGGTCACCATGTGCGTGCGGTCGCAGCCGAACACGGGCTCGTCCAGCCGGACCAGTGCCGGAACGTCCTCTGCGGTGGCCGGCCGGGTCGCGACGCCGGACGCCGTGTGCTCAGGGCCCACCGGGGTCACCCGGTTCAGAGGGTCCACAGGGAGTCCGGGCCGGAAGGAGCCACGGAGCATCTCGGCGCGTCCCGTGACCTTGAAGCCGAGCTCCTCGTACAGCGGGAGCCCGTTCGGGGTTGCATGCAGGGTCAGGGGCGTGGTGCCCATGGACGCCATCACGTGCCGCATCATGCGCCGTCCGACGCCCCGGCGGGCATACCGCTCCGCGACCAGGACCATGCCCACCGCCGCGAGAGCGGGACGGTCCTGCGGGCCGTACACGGTGACGACGCAGGCGCTGAGCAGCCCGCCCCCGGGGGCGTCGATGCCGTACCCCCTCCCGGCCGTCAGCAGGAGACCCCACTTGTGCTCCTCACGCGGCCACCCCCTGTTCTCGGAGAGGTCGGCGCAGGCGGCGAGGTCACGCAGCGTCAGGCGACGAATGGGCAGAGCGGAGAGGGAAGGTGTCGGCACGCCGCTTAGGCTGTCCGACCGGCACCCTTGACGTCCACCTGTTTCGGAGGGCACGTGGGCGCTTTTGGCCACCCGACGACACAGGCACGCCAGGTCAGCGGATACGCGGTGTTTCACGTGAAACATCGGCGAACACCGGCCGACGCCGAGTCGGCCGGCGGCTGCGCGCTCCTGGAGACGCTGCGGGGGAGATCCCGGCCGACTCCTCCCCGGCCGTGACGCGCCGTCACACGGTGTTCGGGGTCGTCCCGGAGCCGGACCGGAGAGCGTCGGCACGTCGTCTCCGCCGCGGGGCCGTCGGCACGCCGGAAACCGGTGGTGGCGGACGCCCGCGGGCTCGGCCTCCGGTCAGCCCAGATCGGGTGCGTGCATGGCGCGGACTCCCTCGATGTTTCCGTCCAGGAAGTGACGCAGCGACAGCGGTACGAGGTGTACGGAGGCGATGCCGACGCGCGTGAAGGGCACTCGGACGATCTCGTACTCGCCGATGGGCTCGTCGACCTCGGGCCCGTGGCGCAGCCTGGGGTCCATCGACTCCAGACGGCAGACGAAGAAGTGCTGCACCTTCACGCCGGTCGCGCCGCCGTCCTCGCCGATGTGCTCGACGGTGTCGACGAAGCAGGGCACCACGTCGGTGATCTTGGCGCCCAGTTCCTCGTACACCTCACGGTGCAGCGCGTCGACGACGGTCGGGTCGTCCGGCTCCACCCCGCCACCCGGGGTGAGCCAGTAGGGATCCATGCCCGGCTTGGTGCGCTTGATCAGGATCAGGTCGTCGCCGTCCAGCAGGACGGCACGGGCTGTGCGCTTGACCACGGGTCGGACGGTCATGGGAGAAATGTGGCCCCGCTGGTTCCACGTGAAACATCGCAGAACGTGACCAATCCGTCCTGTCGCGTGACGGGTGCCCGGCGCCTGGTCAGCTCCAGCCGGCTGCCGTGTGCAGCAGCCGCTCATAGGCGCGGGCAATGTGCGGCATCGCCAGCGTTCCCGTGCGGACGACCAGGAAGTACGTCCGCAGCGGCGGAACGGCGGGGTCGTGCAGAGCGACGAGGTCCCCCGTCGCCAGGGCGGGCGCGCACAGATAGCGAGGCAGCACGGCGAGCCCCGCCCCCGCGCGGGCGCAGGCGAGGACGGCCCGCAGATCGGGGACGACGACCGTGCCCGAGGTGGTGGGACGGCAGTCGAAGACGGAGGCCCAGTAGCGGGAGACGAACGGCAGCGAGTCGTGCACCTCCAGGACCGGCACGCCCTCGAGTGCGGAGGCGTCCTTGCCGGGCAGCGGGCCGTGCCCGGTCTGTTCCGCCCAGGAGGGGGCGGCGACCAGGACATGCTCCTCGTCGCAGAGCGCGGTCGCCGTGAGCAGCGAGCCGCGCGGCCGCACCGTGCTGATGACGAGATCGTGGTGTCCGGCCGCAAGCCCGTCGAGCGTGCCGTCGGCATGTCCGAACGAGACGCGCAGGGCTAAGGCCTGCCCGGACTCACCCGTCAGCTCCATCAGCGTGGGAAGCACCCGTTCGGCCGTGAACTCGGGCGGACCGGCCAGGTGCAGGGTCCGCAGCGACGACGTCTCGTCCAGCCCGCTCTCGGCGATTCCGACGAGCGCGTCGAGGTGCGGCGCCGCCTTGTGCGCAAGCTCGTCGCCGATGGTGGTCGGGGTCACCCCGCGGGCCTGCCTGAGGAACAGGGGGCGACCCAGCTGCCGCTCCAGCGTACGGATCTGAGAGGTGACGGCCGGCTGGGACAGGCCCAGGAGGGCCGCGGCGCGGGTGAAGGAACCGGCCCGGTGCACGGTGACGAACGTGCGCAGCAAGGCCAGGTCCATGGCGCACCCTCCCCTTCTCCGCCCTCCTCCAGCCTTGGGCAGGGCCCCACTATAAATAAGTCGATAGGTTGCTGTCGCTGCTGTGATTGGACACTGACACAGAGTCAACTAGCCTTGTGCGCGCGGTTCTTCGCGCGCAGAACCGAGGACGGTCCGAGCCACGAGGGGGGAGGCTCGGACCGTCCGCCCGGCCGGAACCGTCCCGACCGTGACTGCTGACCGAGAACATCCGGCCGGCAGCGTTCCGGGACCGCGGTCGGCGGCGTTCCGGGGACCGCCCGGCACGGGACCGCCCGGCCCGGCCGGCGCGCCGGCACCCGTGCCCCGCGAGCGGCTACCGCGCCGATTCCTCCAGCGCCCGCAGCACGTCCGCCACGAGATCCTCCGGGTCCTCCGCGCCGACCGACAGCCGCACGAACCCCTCCGCCACCGCGTCGCCGCCCCACCGGCCCCGCCGCTCCGCCGTGGACCGCACGCCGCCGAAACTCGTCGCGTCGTCGACCAGCCTCAGTGCTTCCAGGAAGCGGTCCGCCCGCACCCGCGTGGGCAGTGTGAAGGACACCACACAGCCGTAGCGGCGCATCTGGCGCGCGGCAACCGGGTACGACGGGTCCTTCGGCAGCCCCGGATAGCGGACGCCGAGGTCCTCGGGCCAGTCACGCAATGCTTCGGCGACCGCGAGAGCCGTGGCGCTCTGCCGTTCGGCGCGCAGTGCCAGGGTGGCGATCGAGCGGTGCGCGAGCCACGCCTCCATCGGACCCGGGATCGCCCCGACGATCTTCCGCCAGCGCCGGACGGCCGTCATCGCCTCGCCCGCACGCCCGCTGACATAGCCGAGCAGGACGTCTCCGTGTCCGGTGAGCTGCTTGGTGCCGCTGGCCACCGCGAAGTCCGCCCCCAGCTCCAGCGGGCGCTGCCCGAGCGGCGTGGCCAGGGTGTTGTCGACGGCCACCAGGGCGCCACGGGCATGCGCCGCCTCCGCGAGCCGTCGCACGTCGCACACGTCGAGCCCCGGGTTGGACGGCGTCTCGATCCACAGCAGTCGCGCCCCGTCCAGGACATCGAGCTGGGCGTCCCCACCGGTCGGCGCGGTGCGCACCTCGACCCCGTACGCCTCCAGCTGCGCGCGGACGAGGGGCAGCGCCTGGTAGCCGTCGGAGGGCAGCACGGCGACATCGCCGGCCCGCAGCTGGGAGAAGAGCACCGCGGACACGGCCGCCATGCCGGACGCGAGGACGAGCGTCTCCACGCCCGCCTCGCCCGGTGCCTCCAGCTCCCCGATCGCCTGCTCCAGGCGGACCCAGGTCGGGTTCTCGTCGCGGCCGTAGGTGTAGGGGCCCGTCGGCTCGCCCGGCAGATGGAAGTGCGCGGCGAACACCGGTCCCGGCAGGGACGGTTCGTACTTGACCGGCTCGGGCAGACCCGCACGCACCACGCGCGTGCCGTCCCCCTCCGGCCCGTTCCCCGAAGCGTTCACGCGGCCTCGCCCCCCAGGTGCTCGCGCACGCTGGTGAGGAGCGCCGCGCTCGCCTCCTCCACCAGCGCGAGGCACTCCTCGAAGCCGTCCAGGTCCCCGTAGTACGGGTCGGGGACGTCGAGGTCCGCGCCTCCGGCACCGGCCGCGTCGCGGGAGCCGCCCGGACCGGAGGGCAGGGCGTAGGAGCGCAGCAGGCGCACCTTCCGCGCGTCCTGCTCGGTGGGCGCCAGCCGGCGCAGAGCCTTGACGTGCCCGGAGTCGAGCGCGATCACCAGGTCCAGCCGGGAGAACCAGGAGGCCCGGAACTGACGTGCCGTGTGATCGCTGTCATAGCCGCGCTCGTCGAGGACCGCCACCGTCCGTGGATCAGCGGGGTCCCCCTCGTGCCAGCCGCCCGTGCCGGCACTGTCGACCACGACCTCACCGGCCAGGCCCGCCTCCGCCACCTGCGCGCGGAACACGGACTCGGCCATCGGGGAGCGGCAGATGTTGCCGGTGCAGACGAAGCAGACGCGGTAGGCCATGGCGCTCAGTCCCCGTCGGGCAGGACGACGTTGAGCGCCCACGAGACGATCGAGATGATCAGGCCGCCCAGAACGGCCGTCCAGAAGCCGTCCACATGGAAGCCGAGGTCGAGCTTGTCGGCCAGCCATGACGTCAGCAGCAGCATCAGCGCGTTCACCACCAGGGTGAACAGGCCGAGCGTGAGAATCACCAGCGGCAGGCTCAACAGGCTCACCACCGGCTTGACCAGGAAGTTCACCAGACCGAAGAGCAGTGCCACGAGCAGCAGGGTGCCGATCTTCGCGCCGGTGCTGTCACCGGTGAGAGTGATTTTGCCGAGCAGCCACACGGCTACTGCCAGGGCACCCGCGTTGGCGATCGTCTTGACTACGAAATTCATCATGTGTCTGATCGTGGCAGACGGGATCCGTTACGAGCAGGGGCATGGGGGCAACAAAGCGATGAAGGCATTCCGGCTGGACGAGCTGGAGGCGGAGCGCGCCGCCAACGACGGCGCCTACCTGCAGTTCCTCCGGGAACGGAACATGTCGGTCGGGCTGTACGCACTCGACGCCGGCCGGCACGATCCGCAGTCTCCGCACCGGCAGGACGAGGTGTACTTCGTCGTCAGCGGCCGCGCCTCGATCACCGTGGGCGCGGAGACCACCCAGGTGGCACGCGGCAGCGTCGTCTACGTCCCGGCCGGGGTGCCCCACAAGTTCCATCACATCAGCGAGGACCTGCGGGTTCTCGTCGTGTTCGCACCGCCCGAGCGCTGATCCCCCGAGTCCGGACCCCAGGATTCCCTAGGGGACCGGTCAGGGGAGGACAAGGGGTGCGGGCGTCCCACCGGACCCCTCGCCCGTCCTAGCATCAAGGGCAGGACATCCGAAGCACCCGCTGGGCGGACAGGCCCGGCGGGACAGGAGAGAAGGGCAAGGGCGATGCGAGAGATCTTCGCGGGGCTGCCGTGGTGGGTGAAGTGGGTCGCGGTGCCGGTCATCGCCCTGGTGGTGTTCGGCGGGCTGATAGCCAGCGTCGTCGGGTTCGTGATCGCCCTGCTGTTCAAGGTGCTGGTCTTCGTGGCCCTCGTCGGCGGCCTCATCTACGTCGTACGGAAGTTCACCTCCAGCTCCTCCTCACGCGGCGACTGGTGAAGCTGCGGGAGCCGGTGGGCGGCAAGGCGAGACCACCGGTTCCCTCGGGCGAGGGAAGTTTTCCGGGCAGGGCGTCACGGGGCGACGACAGGCCGTTAAAGTCCGGAACTCCACGCAGGCACGCCCCGCGACCGGCGTACCCCTCCACCCACCCACCCACCTCGCCCCGTGTCCGCGCACGGGCAGCATCCTCGCGCCCCGGGAGCGCCCCTTGGCCACGGTTGACACCGCCCCCGCCGAACCCCACGCACCCCCGGCTCCGGCCGGTGCCCCCGCGAGGCCGGCCGGCCCGCCGGCCCGTACCGCCCTCGCCAGGCCGCCCGCGCAGCCCGCCCCCGACCGGCCGCGCGACCCGCTGCCGGCCACCACGCTCATCGGCTCCGTGCAGCGTGCGATGCGTCTGCTGGAGTGCGCCGCCGGACACGCGTACGGCGCGCCCGCCAAACAACTCGCCCGGGAAGCCGGCCTGGCCCTTCCCACGGCCTACCACCTGCTGCGCACCCTTGTGCACGAGGGCTACCTGCGCCGCGACCGGGGCCTGTTCTTCCTCGGGGACGCGGCCGAGCGTCTGAGCAGCAGCGGCGCCCAGCAGAAACGTCGCAGCACCATGGCCGCGGCCCTCGCGCAATGGCGCGATTCCATCGGTGCGCCGGTGTACTACGCGGTGTACCGCAACGGCGAGATCGACGTCGTCTGCGTCTCCGACACCCCGGCCCGGCCGGCCGTGGAGGAGTGGGCCGACTTCCGCGAGACGGCCCATGCGCACGCTATCGGTCAATGCCTGCTGTCCCAGCTGGACGCCGAGGCCCGCCGCGATCACCTCGACCGCCACCCGGTGCGGTCCATCACTCCGTACACGGTGCGTGACCAGGGTGCCCTGCTGCGACGGCTGGACCGGATCGGGCGGATGGACCCGGTGGTCGAACGCCAGGAGTACGCGCTGGGCGCCGTCTGCGCGGCGTTCCCGCTCACGGTGGGCAGTACGGCGGCCTCGGTGGCGATCTCCCTGCCCACGCGGCAGGCCGACCGGCTGCTCCCGGCGGTGCGACAGCTGCAGAGCGAGGCCGGGCGCCTGCTGGGGGCGCTGTCGCTCTCTATCAGTATCTGAAAACTCACTCCTTGTGATCTCACGCGTACGTTGAGCAAGATGCCAGCAGGATCAGGAGTTCGTTCCCCGCCATTCGACGGCAAAGGGCAGGCGATGCGCGAGTCGGTGCAGGCAGAGGTCATGATGAGCTTTCTCGTCTCCGAGGAGCTCTCCTTCCGGATCCCGGTGGAACTGGGCTACGAGACCTGCGATCCGTATGCGGTCCGGCTGACCTTTCACCTGCCCGGTGACGCCCCGGTGACCTGGGCGTTCGGGCGGGAACTGCTGATCGACGGGGTGGCCCGGCCGAGCGGCGAGGGCGATGTGCGGATCGCTCCCGTGGAAGCGGAGACGGTCGCAGAGGTGCTGATCCGGCTTCAGGTGGGCAGCGACCAGGCGGTCTTCCGGTCCTCGACGGCGCCGCTCGTCGCGTTCCTCGACCGTACGGACAGGCTGGTTCCGCTGGGCCAGGAGACGTCGCTCGCGGAGTTCGACGCCCACCTCGAGGAGGCGCTGGACCGCATCCTGGCCGAGGAGCAGAGCGCGGGATGAACCCCGGCACCACCGAGTTGCCGTAACGCTTCATCAGCTGCCCGGGGGGAGCGGAACCGCAGGCGGGAGAGGTACGCGGCACCGGATCCGGACGTGGCAGAGGAGCGCAGGCCCGGCAGGGGGGCGTGCCCGAGCGGGGCACCGCGGACGGCCTCCCGCGGGGCCTGCCGCCCGTCACGCCCCGCCGTGCCACTGCGACCCCGGCTCGGCCCGTGCACCCGGCCTCAGCGCTTGCGGCGGCGTCCCCGGCCTCCCGGACGGGGTGCGGCGGGCGCGGTGCCCGCGGCGCCGTCGCCGGCGGACGGGGCCGGCCGGTCGGCGGAGACCATCACCGCGGCCAGCGCGGTCGTCACCGGTACGGACGCCACCAGCCCGATCGAACCGACCAGAGTCCGCACGATCTCCTGGGCCACCAGCTCGCTGTTGGCGACCGTGCCCACGCTGCTCTGCGCGATGGAGAACAGCAGCAGCAGCGGCAGCGCGGCGCCCGCGTAGGCGAGAACGAGCGTGTTGACCACCGACGCGATGTGGTCGCGGCCGATCCGGATACCGGCGCGGTACAGGCCGCGCCAGCCCATGGTGGGGTTGGCCTCGTGCAGCTCCCAGACCGCCGAGGTCTGGGTGACCGTGACGTCGTCCAGCACACCGAGCGAGCCGATGATGATCCCCGCCAGCAGCAGACCGCTCATGTCGATCGACGGGTACAACCCGTGGATGAGGCCGGTGTTGTCGTCGGTGTTGCCGGTCAGCGCGGCCCAGTCGACGAACCACGAGCCGAGCACGCCGATCAGTACCAGCGAGATCAACGTGCCGAGCACGGCCACCGAGGTCCGGGCGGACAGGCCGTGGCAGAGGTACAGCGCGATCAGCATGATGGCGCTCGATCCGACCACCGCCACGAGCAGCGGCGGCGAGCCCTGGAGGATCGCCGGCAGGATGAAGAAGGTGAGCACCAGGAAGCTGATGGCGAGCGAGATCAGCGCCATCAGGCCGCGCAGCCGGCCGACGAGCACCACGGCGAGCGCGAAGAACCCGGCGAGTACGGCCAGCGGCAGCCGCCGGTTCACGTCGGCGACGGAGTACTGCAGGTCCTCGGGCGCGGAGGGCTCGTAGGCGACCACGACCTTCTGGCCCTGGTGCAGCTGCCGTGACTGGTCGGGCTGGACGATCTCGGTGAACGTCCGCCCCTTGTCCTTGCCCGTGTCGACCCGGATCGTCGCCCGCTTGCAGTCGCCGTTCGCCTGCTGCACGGCCGAGGAGCCCTCGGCCGTCGAGGTGTCGCCGGTCGGGGTGGGCCCCGAGGCGTTGACGGACGCGCAGTCCACCTGGTCGATCCTGGTCACCGTGGCTTGCTGCGTCTGCCGGTCGAAGCCCACTCCGGTGCGCTCGTGCGAGGGCGCGCCCCCGGGCCACAGCACGGCGAGTCCCACCACGACCGCGGCGGCGAACGGGACGAGGATCGCCGCGATCACCCGCCGCAGGTGCCGGGAGACGGGTGCGGCCGGCCCATGGGCGTGGCTGTGCGAGTGCCCGTGACCGTGGCCCCCTTCATCACCGCGTCCACCCCTGCTGTCGTGCCCGTCCGGGCCTTGGCCGTCGTGTCCGCTGCCGCTGCCTTGCCCGGCCCCGCCTTCCTGACCACCCCTGCCGCTCCCTCGGCCGGCTCCGCCTTGGTGGCCGGCTCCGCGGCCGGGGCCGGGTGCGCCACCGGGACCGCCGCCCCTCCCTGGACCGGAACCGCTGCCGACACCGTCGGGCGGGCCCTCACCACGGTCTGCGCGTACCTGCCCGGGCGCCGCGGCGCCGGGACCGTACCCCTGGCCCGCTGCGCTCGCGCCGCCGGTGGCGGCCTCTCCGTAGCGGCCGTTGCCCGGGCGGGCCACTGGGCTGTGACGGCGGGGTTCGGGCGGCGGGAACGGGGGCTGCTGAGGTGTGGTCACCGACCGATCATCGCAAGAACGGCGGGGGCCCCCTGTTCACCGCGCCCGAACTGGCGCTAGCGTGGAGGCACCTTTTTGTACACGCGGGAGCTCGGAGCACCGGGCTGAGAGGGCGCTGACCTCCGTCTACGCGATGTTTCACGTGGAACACACGGCGTTCCCGGGAAACACCGGCAGACGGTGACCGCTGCGTCGACCGCCGAACCTGTTACCGGGTAATGCCGGCGTAGGGAGTAGGTCTCATGACCAGCAAGGACGTACGCACGCCTGCCTCCGCGCAGATCGCCGCCGTCTCCGAGGACGGCGAGAGCGGCGAAGGCGGGAAGTCCATCGGCTGGCACAAGGCGTATGTCGAGGGCTCGCGCCCCGATCTGCGTGTGCCGGTACGTCAGGTGCACCTCACCAACGGCCGTTCGGTCACGCTGTACGACACCTCCGGCCCGTACACCGATTCCTCCGCGGCGACGGACGTCCGCAGGGGCCTGCCGCCGCTGCGGGAGAACTGGATCATCGCGCGTGGCGACACCGAGGAGTACGCGGGCCGCCCGGTCCGCCCGGAGGACGACGGCCTCCGGCACACCTCGCCGCGAGGCGGGCTGCGCAACCTGGACGCGGTCTTCCCGGGCCGCCCGCGGCTGCCGCGCCGAGGCCGGGACGGACAGGCCGTCACCCAGCTCGCCTATGCGCGCCGCGGGGAGATCACGCCCGAGATGGAGTTCGTGGCCATCCGGGAGAATGTTTCTCCTGAAGTGGTGCGCGAGGAGATCGCTGCGGGGCGGGCGGTGCTGCCGGCCAACGTCAACCACCCGGAGATCGAGCCGATGATCATCGGCAAGCGGTTCCTGGTGAAGGTCAACGCCAACATCGGCAACTCCGCCGTGACCTCCTCCATCGAGGAGGAGGTCGAGAAGATGACGTGGGCGACGCGCTGGGGCGCCGACACGGTCATGGACCTGTCCACCGGCCGCAACATCCACACCACCCGCGAGTGGGTGCTGCGCAACTCCCCCGTTCCCATCGGCACGGTGCCGCTCTACCAGGCGCTGGAGAAGGTCGACGGCAGGGCCGAGGAACTGACCTGGGACATCTACAAGGACACGGTGATCGAGCAGGCTGAACAGGGCGTGGACTACATGACGGTCCACGCGGGTGTCCGCCTCCCGTTCGTGCCGCTGACCGCCAACCGCAAGACCGGCATCGTCTCCCGCGGCGGCTCGATCATGGCGGCGTGGTGCCTGGCGCACCACAAGGAGAGCTTCCTGTACGAGAACTTCGAGGAACTCTGCGAGATCCTCGCGGCCTACGACATCACCTACTCGCTCGGCGACGGCCTGCGGCCGGGTTCGATCGCGGACGCCAACGACGCCGCCCAGTTCGCGGAGTTGAGGACCCTCGGGGAACTCAACCGGATCGCGAAGCGTTGCAACGTACAGACGATGATCGAGGGCCCCGGTCACGTCCCGATGCACAAGATCAAGGAGAACATCGACCTTCAGCAGGAGATCTGCGATGAAGCACCGTTCTATACCCTCGGCCCGCTGACCACGGACATCGCCCCGGCGTACGACCACATCACCTCCGGCATCGGTGCCGCGATGATCGCCTGGTGGGGCACGGCCATGCTCTGCTACGTCACCCCCAAGGAGCACCTCGGCCTGCCCAACCGGGACGACGTCAAGACCGGCGTCATCACCTACAAGATCGCCGCACACGCGGCCGACCTCGCCAAGGGACACCCGGGCGCCCAGGAGTGGGACGACGCACTGTCGGACGCCCGCTTCGAGTTCCGGTGGGAGGACCAGTTCAACCTGGCTCTCGACCCGGACACCGCACGGGAGTTCCACGACGAGACGCTCCCGGCCGAGCCGGCCAAGACCGCCCACTTCTGCTCCATGTGCGGGCCGAAGTTCTGCTCGATGAAGATCAGCCAGAGCATCAACGAGCGGTTCGGCGGAGACGTCGCCGACGGTGCCTCCGAGGACGAGGTCGCCGAGGGCATGATGCGCAAGTCGAAGGAGTTCGCAGAGGCGGGCCACCGCGTGTACCTGCCGATCGCGGACTGAGCTCCCGGGCCGGCGCCCCCGGGCAAAACGATTGCGGCCGACGGCCCGGGGCGACGACCGGGCTGTATGCCGTCACCGTCACCGTCACCGTCACCGTCACCGTCACCGTCGGCGTCGGCGTCGGCGTCGGCGTCCGCCTCGGCCGGTGCCGGGCTCTGCCGCTCCGGCGCTGCGCAGAACGACGGTCAGTGCGGCGCCGGAGTGCAGGACGGAGGCGGTGTCACGCAGGTGATGCCGGTGTCCGTCGTGGCGGGGTGAGGCCTGCCCTTCCGGACGGTGATCGACCCGCCTGCCGTGCCGCCTGAGTCGGCCGCCGTCAGTCCGGTCGGTGCTCGGGGCCGCCGAACTCGGGGCTGGAGAAGTCCGGGCTCGAGAAGCTCGGACGCGAGGCGGCGGTGCCGTCACCGGGGCTGGTGAAGCCCGGCCGGTCGTAGCCGAGCTGCGGGATGCGGTTGGCGGCCGCCGGCGGCGTGGTCCGGGACATCGGGACGGGGCCGGGCGTGCGGAGCGCGTCCTGGAGGAACGGCAGGATGCCGCGCTCCAGGAGCGCCTCGCGCCAGGCCTGCCTGGCCCGCTCCACCTCGCCGCCGGGCTCACCGTACGGCCCTGTCTCCAGCGAGGGCCTGTTGCGCAGCGCGGTCAGCAGCAGACCGGCCGCGGCGGCGAGTATGCCGGCGGCCGTGACCGCCCCGAACACCCACCCGGTGGTGAGGATGGTCTCGGCGAACGCACGGTCCGGATCCAGCACTTTGAGGAGGTAACCGACGAGCAGAAAGATCACGGCAGCGGTACCGGCGAGGACGGGAGCCAGCACCGCGACGACGGCGACGGCCCCCGCCCCCGCGGCTTCGGCGGCCTCTCCCATGGAGGAGGCCAGCCCCACCGTGCCCGTCCCCGCATCGGAGGAGCCGGACTCGCGTGCGGAGGGCGGTCCGGAGGCGGACGGCCGGCGCAGTTCCTCGCGGACCTTCACATAGTGCTGGTACTCGGTCGCCGCGGCGGCCGTGACCAGTGCGGTGGCGTTGAGCGCCATGGTGCGCAGTTGTTCGGGGTTGAGCCGCTGACCGACAGCGGCCAGTTCCGGGCGGGTGGAGGCGGAACGCAGCGCTTCGTCGAGGATCCGCTCGTATTCCTGGCGGTCCTCGCTCAGCAGGTGCTGCGGAACGCTGTTCATGTGCATCCCCCGATGCTCCGTAGGGCGGGGCTCGCATGCTGACGAGCCGTCGGGCAGAAACGGAGGGGAGCCTGCTACGGATAAGGCGATGGTAGAGCGGCGACCGTGGGCGGTGACAGGGGGTTTGCAGAAATTGGGTCCCGACCGGTGCGGTCACGGCACGGCCGCACGACCGTGCCGTGCCCCCGCAGCGAGCGCCTACTTCTCCAGGGGGAGCTGCTGCACCAGCAGCTTTCCCGCCATGGTCACCCCGCCGTCCATGGCGATGGCGAGGCCGTCTGCGTACACATGGGGTCCGTCCACCGCCGGGCCGCTGCCGTCCTCGCCGTCCTCGGAGCCGACTTCGCCCAGAAGGTAGGGAATCGGGCTGTGGCCGTGCACGATCCGCGTGCCGCCGTAGACGGCCAGCAGGGAGCGGACGGCATCGGAGCCGCCCTCGTCGCGGAAGGAGAAACGCCGGGTGAACTTGCGGAACAGGTCCCAGACCTCCTCCGCGTCGTTGCGGGTCAGGGTCTCGCGGACGTTGTCGTTGACGGCCTCGATGGAGTCGCCGTAGTCGAGGTAGGCGGTGGTGTCGGAGTGGACCAGCAGATGGCCGTCGACCTCCTCGACGGCGTCGAGACGGGACATCCACTGGAGGTGGTGGTCCTGCAGGCGGTCCATGTCGGTCTTCTGGCCGCCGTTGAGCAGCCAGGCGGCCTGGAAGGTGGCGGTGCCCGCGCCGGAGTTGACGGGGGTGTCGCCGAACCGTTTCGCGCCGATGAGCAGCAGCTCGTGGTTGCCCATCAGCGCCTTGCAGTAGCCGCCGGCCGCGGCCGCCTCGGCGGACAGCCGCATCACGAGGTCGATCACGCCGATGCCGTCCGGGCCGCGGTCGGTGAAGTCGCCGAGGAACCACAGCCGCGCGGTCCCCGCGCACCACTGGCCCGCGGTGTCGATCAGGCCCTTGTCCCGGAGGGCGGCGACCAGCTCGTCGAGGTACCCGTGCACGTCGCCCACCACGAACAGCGGGCCGGGCCCGTCCGTCGGCACGGAGGCGGGGTCGACGGAGACCTGGAGCGTGTCACCCCGACGGATGACCGGCAGGTCGCGCTGTGTGGGGGTGTACCCCTCGGGAAGGCCGGCCGGTTCGGCCTCACCGGAGGGGGCGCCGGGGGCGGGATACGGGCCGGTCTCGTGGACGTACGCGGGCACCCGGAAGTCGCGCAACGTTGCTGTCCGCTCCGCCTCGGGTCCCTGACCGGCCCCCTGAGTCATCGACCCCTCCACCATCGCGCCGCATCTGCACCGGTTCGGACTGCCTGGTCGCAGCGGCCCACGGTGCCGTGGGCCCATCATAGGAATGCGGATCGTTCCGTGTGATGACCCAGGGGTGGTGAATCGGAGCGGGACTCCGCTTCATTGCGGCTTTCGCCCCGATTGGGCAGCCCTTCGTGCGAGAGCCGGCCCCGCCCCAGGGGCATCGGGAGCACGCCGGCGGTGACGCCCGCATCGCGGACGCGTCCGCTCCGGCGCGCCGCTCAGCACACCCGTTGGGCCCGGCGGAAGGACGAGAGCGCGCCACGGCCCACGGCGGGGCTCCGCCCACCGGGTACCACGGCACCCGGTGGGCGGAGCGTCCGGCGGAGCCTGCGGGGACGGACGGCACCCGGGAGCCGACGGCGTCCGGCCGGGCGGACGCCTGCCGTGGCCCCGTCGGGCTGTTAGCTCCCGTCCGGGGAGCGGGGCGGGCTGACGGTGTGCCGGGGCGGACGGCGCATGGAGGAGGTGCGCACCATCAGTTCGGTCGGTATCACCTGCTCGACCGGCTGGTCCGACTCGACGCCCTCGATGGCGTCGATGAGCAGCGACACCACCGCGGTGCCGATCCGGCGGGGCTTGAGGGAGAGGGTGGTGAGGGGCGGATCGGTGTTGGCGTAGACCGCGGACTCGCTGCAGCAGACCACGAGGAGGTCCTCGGGCACACGCAGGCCGTAGCGGCGGGCGGCGGCCAGGAGGTCGGTGCCGTTGGGGTCGAACAGCCCGTAGACGGCGTCGGGCCGGTCGGGGCGGGCGAGCAGCCGGTCGGCGGCCACCGCGCCGGCGCAGGGGTCGTGCGCGGGGTACGCCTCGTAGACGGGGGTCTGGCCGACGCGCTCGCACCAGCGCAGGTAGGCGGTGGTGGAGAGGTGGGTGTAGGTGTCCGTGGTCGTGCCGGTGAGCAGGCCGATCCGGCGGGCGCCCGCGTCGGCGAGATGGTCGAGGATGCCGAGGACGGCGGCCTCGTGGTCGTTGTCGACCCAGGCGGTGACGGGCAGCGAGCCGGCCGGGCGGCCGTCGGAGACCACGGGTAAGCCCTGCCGCACCAGCTCGCTGACGACCGGGTCCTGGTCGGAGGGGTCGATGACGACCGTGCCGTCCAGCGCCACGTTGGACCACACGTCGTGGCGGGACGTCGCGGGGAGGATGACGAGGGCGTACCCGCGGGCCAGCGCGGCGGAGGTGGCGGCGCGGGCCATCTCGGCGAAGTACGCGAACTCGGTGAAGGTGAAAGGTTCATCCCCGTAGGTCGTCACCGTCAGGCCGATGAGCCCCGATTTGCCGGTACGGAGGGTCCGGGCGGCGGCCGAGGGCCGGTAGCCCAGCCGGTCGGCGACCTCGCGGACATGGCGGCGGGTGGCATCGGGGAGCCGGCCCTTGCCGTTGAGGGCGTCGGAGACGGTTGTGATGGAGACGCCGGCCGCGGCGGCCACGTCTCTGATGCCCGCTCGTCCCGGTCTGCTGCCTCGACGTGAGGTTTCCGCGCGGCTCACCTGGTGCTTCCCTGCTGCTGTCATGGCGAGCCGATAGTAGGGCTCAGGCGGTGGGGTAGTGCGGACGCATATGCACCCATTGACAGGCACGTTTCTGCAAGGCTGCCAGGGGTTAAGTGCCTTGGAATGCAAGGGAGTTAACGGTTTCTTCAGTGGTACGTGGCCTATTGGGGCACACCCGCCTGGCGAGTGTCCGATGTTTCGAAGAGGTCTCAACTCACCTTCACGAGGGATGCGCGCCACGGCGCAAGCTACCGGCGCATAGATATATGTAGGGTGCGCCCCCTGATTCGTGGCTCTTCATGCGGTGATGTCTCCGATGTCGGGCACCGAGCGCGCCATCCGGCCCTTCCTCGTCCACCCGGGACCGACGAGGTCCAGGAGGTGGGCCCGGACCCATACGCAGCAGGGCCGAATCCTCTTAAGGTGAGAAGCATTGGAAGCCGGCGGTGCTGACGGTCCGCCGGTGATCGCGAGGAGGACTGCGGTGAGCGAGACGAGCCCGAAGCTGCGCGCCGAGCTGGAGGGTATCCCCACCTACAAGCCGGGCAAGCCGGCCGCGGCCGGAGGGCCTGTGGCGTACAAGCTGTCCTCCAACGAGAACCCCTATCCCCCGCTGCCCGGGGTGATGGAGAGCGTGACCGCGGCGGCCGGGGTGTTCAACCGTTACCCGGACATGGCCTGCACGGGCCTGATGGAGGAGCTGGCCGAGCGGTTCGGCGTGCCGGTGGGGCATCTGGCCACCGGCACCGGTTCGGTCGGCGTGGCCCAGCAGCTGCTCCAGGCCACGTCGGGCCCCGGCGACGAGGTGATCTACGCCTGGCGGTCCTTCGAGGCGTACCCGATCATCACGCGGATCAGCGGTGCGACCGCGGTCCAGGTGCCGCTGACGTCCGGGGACGTGCACGATCTGGACGCGATGGCGGACGCGATCACCGACCGGACCCGGCTGGTCTTCGTCTGCAACCCCAACAACCCGACCGGCACGGCCGTCCGCCGGGCCGAGCTGGAGGGGTTCCTGGACCGGGTGCCCGGCGATGTGCTGGTGGTGCTGGACGAGGCCTACCGGGAGTTCGTCCGGGACGCGGACGTGCCCGACGGCGTGGAGCTGTACCGGGACCGGCCCAACGTCTGCGTGCTGCGGACCTTCTCCAAGGCCTACGGCCTGGCCGGGCTCCGGGTCGGGTTCGCGATCGCCCACGAGCCGGTGGCGGCGGCGCTGCGCAAGACCGCCGTCCCCTTCGGGGTCAGCCAGCTCGCGCAGGACGCGGCGGTCGCCTCGCTGCGCGCCGAGGACGAGCTGCTCGGCCGGGTCGGTTCGCTGGTCTGCGAGCGCACCCGGGTGGTCGACACGCTGCGCGGCCAGGGCTGGACGGTGCCCGACACGCAGGCCAACTTCGTGTGGCTGCGGCTCGGGGAGCGTACGGCGGCCTTCGCCGCTGCGTGCGAGCATGCGGGGGTCGTGGTCCGGCCGTTCCCCGGTGAGGGCGTGCGGGTCACCGTGGGCGAGACCGAGGCCAACGACATCCTCCTGAAGACCGCGGAGGCGTTCCGCAAGGAGTTCTGAGGGAGCCGGGACGGTGCATCGCCGGGGCGGCGCCACCGAGCCGAGCCCCCGACCGGTGCCAGTCGGGCGACAGGGGAGGCCGCCCATCGGCGGCTGCGCCGACGGCGCCGTGGTGGTGCCGCTCCCGCTGGGCACGCCGCCGAGGCCGCACCGGTGCCGGGCCACCCCGGCGAGGCCTCGCCCCCGCATCTCCCGCCACCCCGCACCCCACTGCCCAGGGCGCCGCACCCCCCACAGCCCGAGGCGCCTCAGCAGCACCCCGGGCCCCAGCCTCAGCCCCATCTCCCCTGGCGCCGTCCGCCGCCGCGTGCCCCCGTCCTCGGCTGCGCTGCCGGGCGGGCTCACGGCCCGGCGTGTTCCACGCCGAGCGGGTCGCCGTCGCGGACCGTCGCGAGCAGGCGGGGTCGTCGTCGAGACGCCCGAGGATGTTGCGGGGGCCGGCCAGGCGGCACTCCTCGCCCCGCGAGATCGGAGTGAGGCCGTAGGGGGAGGAGAGTCAAGGCGTCGCCGTCCGTCCGGAAGGCGACCGTGTCCGGCTCGACGACCTGTCGGGCGTCGGTTTCACGTGAAACCGTGACACCTGTGTCGAAGTGACCTCCTCGCCCCAGGTGCGGGCGGTGGCGGCGATCGGCACTGCCTTCACCAGGTCAGGAGCGGCCGGGAGCGCGTCGAGCGTCGCGGTGATGTCGCCCGCCGGCCGGGAGATCCGTATGCGCGCCGGCGTGTGCCGCGCCTGCAGGGCCAGCCATTCAACAATATGTTGAAGTTCCTGTCAGGAGAGTGCCCTGATGGCCCTAGAGGGACCCCCCTTCCCGTGTCGAAAATCAGTGCGTCATAATTTCTTGTGAATGTGAACGCGTTCACAAGCGTGTCCCGGTTGCTCCAGTGATGTGTGAGACAAAAGGGGCAAACTGCCGCTGTGTCCACGGCGAGTAAGGAGAGACGACGTGGAGTTGGCTTTGGCGCCGGAGACTCTGGCGCGTTGGCAGTTCGGCATCACCACCGTCTACCACTTTCTGTTCGTCCCTCTCACGATCTCGCTGGCGGCCCTCACGGCCGGCCTCCAGACCGCGTGGGTGCGCACGGAGAACGAGAAGTACCTCAGAGCGACCAAGTTCTGGGGCAAGCTCTTCTTGATCAACATCGCGATGGGTGTGGTCACCGGCATCGTGCAGGAGTTCCAGTTCGGCATGAACTGGTCGGACTACTCGCGCTTCGTCGGTGACATCTTCGGTGCCCCGCTCGCCTTCGAGGCGTTGATCGCCTTCTTCTTCGAGTCGACCTTCATCGGCCTGTGGATCTTCGGATGGGACCGGCTGCCGAAGAAGATCCACCTCGCCTGCATGTGGATGGTCTCGATCGGCACGATCCTGTCGGCGTACTTCATCCTCGCCGCGAACTCGTGGATGCAGCACCCGGTCGGCTACCGGATCAACGAGGAGAAGGGGCGTGCCGAGCTCACCGACTTCTGGCTGGTGCTCACCCAGAACACCACGCTCACCCAGGTCTTCCACACCCTCAGCGCGGCCTTCCTGACCGGCGGCGCGTTCATGGTCGGCATCTCCGCCTTCCATCTGCTGCGCAAGCGGCACATCCGTGAGATGAAGACCTCCCTGCGGCTCGGCCTGGTCACCGTGGCCGTCGGCGGACTGCTCACCGCCGTCAGCGGTGACCTCCTCGGCAAGGTCATGTTCGAGCAGCAGCCCATGAAGATGGCGGCCGCCGAGGCGCTGTGGGACGGTGAGGCCCCCGCACCCTTCTCGGTCTTCGCCTACGGCGACGTCGACGCCGGCCACAACAAGGTCGCCATAGAGATTCCCGGCCTGCTGTCCTTCCTGGCCAACGACGACTTCGACTCGTACGTCCCCGGCATCAACGACGTCAACCGCGCCGAGCAGGAGCAGTTCGGGCCCGGCGACTACCGGCCCAACATCCCCGTGGCGTACTGGGGCTTCCGCTGGATGATCGGCTTCGGCATGGCGTCGTTCGCCGTCGGCGTGGCCGGACTGTGGCTGACCCGCAAGAAGTTCCTGCTGCCGCAGGCTCTCAGGGCCGGTGAGGACGAGGTGCCCCATCTGGTTCTCTTCCGCGGGAAGGCCTTCGGCCCGAAGCTCACCCGGTGGTCCTGGCGCATCGCGGTCTGGACCCTGGCCTTTCCCCTGATCGCCAACTCCTGGGGCTGGATCTTCACCGAGATGGGCCGGCAGCCGTGGGTGGTCTACGGCGTGCTCCGGACCCGCGATGCGGTCTCGCCGGGTGTCTCCCAGGCGGAGGTGCTCACCTCGATGATCATCTTCACCGCCCTGTACGCCGTCCTCGCCGTGATCGAGGTCAAGCTGCTGGCGAAGTACGTCAAGGCCGGTCCGCCCGAGCTCACCGAGTCCGACCTCAACCCGCCCACGAAGATCGGCGGCGACTCCCGTGACGCCGACAAGCCGATGGCCTTCTCGTACTAGGCCGAGGGAGCTGCACAGTCATGGAACTGCACGACGTCTGGTTCGTCCTGATCGCGGTCCTGTGGACCGGCTACTTCTTCCTGGAGGGCTTCGACTTCGGAGTCGGCATCCTCACCCGGCTGCTGGCCCGGGACCGGCTGGAGAAGCGGGTGCTGATCAACACGATCGGCCCCGTCTGGGACGGCAACGAGG
The DNA here is from genome assembly GCF_058833805.1 of Streptomyces sp. B8-7. Classification (NCBI taxonomy): domain Bacteria; kingdom Bacillati; phylum Actinomycetota; class Actinomycetes; order Kitasatosporales; family Streptomycetaceae; genus Streptomyces; species Streptomyces sp. B8-7. The sequence continues at coordinate 770,061 of NZ_JBYRRL010000004.1, forward strand.
TCTGGCTGCTCACGGCGGGCGGAGCCACCTTCGCCGCCTTCCCGGAGTGGTACGCCACCCTCTTCTCCGGCTTCTACCTGCCCCTGCTGATCATCCTGGTCTGTCTGATCGTCCGGGGGGTCGCCTTCGAGTACCGGGCCAAGCGGCCGGAGGAGAACTGGCAGCGCAACTGGGAGACGGCGATCTTCTGGTCCTCGCTGGTCCCCGCCTTCCTGTGGGGTGTCGCCTTCGGCAACATCGTGCGGGGCGTCAAGATCGACGCCGACCTGGAGTACGTCGGCGGCTTCTGGGACCTGCTCAACCCCTATGCCCTGCTCGGCGGCGTGGTGACGCTGACGCTGTTCACCTTCCACGGCACGGTGTTCACGGCGCTCAAGACCGTCGGGGACATCCGTGAACGGGCCCGGGCGCTGGCTCTGAAGGTCGGTCTCACCACCGCCGCGGCCGCCCTGATCTTCCTGCTGTGGACCCAGGTCGACAGCGGGGACGGCAAGAGCCTGGTCGCGCTGGTCGTGGCGGTCGCCTCACTCGTCGCCGCCCTCGCGGCGAACCAGGCCGGCCGGGAGGGCTGGGCCTTCGCCCTGTCCGGCGTCACCATCGTGGCCGCCGTGGCGATGCTCTTCCTGTCCCTCTTCCCGAACGTCATGCCGTCCTCGCTCAACGAGGACTGGAGCCTGACGGTCACCAACGCCTCGTCGAGTCCGTACACCCTGAAGATCATGACCTGGTGCGCGGCCGTGGCCACGCCGATCGTCCTGCTCTACCAGGGATGGACGTACTGGGTGTTCCGCAAGCGGATCGGCACCCGGCACATCGCTGTCGAGGCCTCGCACTGAGCCCGGACGGAGGGTGTTTCACGTGAAACACCGTCAAGCGCCCTCCTCCGGCCACTCGGACGCTTCGTACCGAAGGGCATGTTTCACGTGAAACCGATCGACCCACGCCTCATCCGCCACGCTCGGGCCACGCGGTTCTTCCTGGCGGCGGTCGTCGCCCTGGGCGCCGTCGGAGCGGCCCTCGTCGTCGGTCAGGCGATGCTCGTCGCCGAGGTCGTGGTCGGCGCCTTCCAGCGCGGGCTCTCGGTGGGCGACCTGCGCACCCCCCTGCTGCTGCTCGCGGCCGTCGCCCTGGGCCGGTCGGCCGTGGCCTGGCTCACCGAGCTCGCCGCGCACCGCGCCAGCGCGGCTGTGAAGTCGGAGCTGCGCGGGCGGCTGCTGGACCGGGCCGTACACCTCGGACCGGGCTGGCTGAGCGGACAGCGCACGGGGTCGCTCGTGGCCCTCGCCACGCGCGGCGTCGACGCTCTCGACGACTACTTCTCCCGCTATCTGCCACAGCTGGGACTCGCCGTGGTGGTGCCGGCGGCGGTGCTGGCCCGGGTCGTCACCGAGGACTGGGTGTCCGCTGCGATCATCGTCGCCACCCTGCCGCTCATCCCGCTCTTCATGGTGCTGATCGGCTGGGCCACACAGGCCCGGACCGAACGGCAGTGGCGGCTGCTGTCCCGGCTGTCCGGCCACTTCCTGGACGTCGTGGCGGGCCTGCCCACGCTGAAGGTGTTCGGCCGCGCCAAGGCGCAGGCCGAGTCGATCCGGCGGATCACCGGCGAGTACCGCCGGGCCACCATGAAGACCCTGCGGATCGCCTTCCTGTCCTCCTTCGCGCTGGAACTGCTCGCCACGCTCTCGGTGGCCCTGGTCGCCGTGACCATCGGCATGCGCCTCGTGCACGGTGAGATGGACCTCTACACCGGCCTGGTCGTCCTGGTCCTCGCCCCGGAGGCGTATCTGCCGCTGCGGCAGGTGGGTGCGCAGTACCACGCGGCGGCCGAGGGGCTCGCGGCCGCCGAGGAGATCTTCGCGGTGCTGGAGACGCCCCTGCCGGACCGGGGGACCGCCCCGCTGCCCGCCGGAGCGCGTCCGCTCGACGTCGACGGTGTCACGGTCCGCTACCCCGGACGGTCGGTGGACGCCGTCCGTGAGGTCTCCTTCACCGTGCGGCCCGGCGAGACCGTCGCTCTCGTCGGCCCCAGCGGCGCGGGCAAGTCGACGCTGCTGCACGCCCTGCTGGGGTTCGTGGCGCCCACGGCGGGCCGGGTCCGGGTCGGCGGGGCGGACCTCGCCCGCACCGACCTGGAGCAGTGGCGGTCCGAGATCGCATGGGTGCCGCAGCGGCCGCACCTGTACGCGGGCAGCATCGGGGACAACGTCCGGCTCGCCCGGCCCGACGCCGACGCCGACGCGGTACGCCGCGCACTGCGGGAGGCGGGCGCGCTGGAGTTCGTGGACGCGCTGCCCCGGGGAGTGGACACCCTGCTCGGCGAGGACGGCGCCGGACTCTCGGCCGGCCAGCGGCAACGGCTCGCCCTCGCACGGGCCTTCCTCGCCGACCGTCCCGTCCTGCTGCTCGACGAGCCGACGGCCGCCCTCGACGGACGGACCGAGGCGGAGGTCGTCGCGGCGGTCCGGCGTCTGGCCGCCGGCCGCACCGTGCTCGTCGTCGCGCACCGGCCCGCACTGCTCGCGCTCGCGGACCGCGTGGTCCGGCTGGAACCGCCCGAGCCGCAGTCACCGCCCGGGCGGGTGCCGGGGCCCGCCCGGCAGGCGGACGCCGGCACGGGAGCAGAGCGCAGCGACCTGGCTGCGGTGGACGGCCCCCCGCCCGCCACCGCGGCGCCTCCGGCCCCGGCGCAGCCGGCCGGCCGTGCCGCCCGCGATGCCCGCCCCGACGGCCCCGACGGCCCCGACGCGCCTCCCGCCGTGCCCGAGGTGTCCACCGCCGCCCCGGAGGTGCGCCCCGGCGCCGCCGACACGCCCACCACGGGGACCGTCACACACCCCCTCGCCCGGGTCCGTGCCCTGGCCGGTGCCCGGCGCGGCCGACTGGTGCTCGCGCTGCTGCTCGGCAGCCTCGCGCTGGGCAGCGCGGTCGGGCTCATGGCCACCTCCGGATGGCTCATCTCCCGGGCCTCGCAGCAACCGCCCGTGCTGTACCTGATGGTGGCGGTGACGGCGACGCGCGCCTTCGGAATCGGCCGGGCCGTGTTCCGGTACGCCGAGCGGCTCGTCGCACACGACGCGGTGCTGCGCATGCTGGCCGACACCCGCGTCGCGGTGTACCGCAGGCTGGAGCGGCTGGCGCCGGCCGGGCTGCGCCACACCCGCCGGGGCGATCTGCTGAGCCGTCTCGTCACCGATGTGGACGCCCTCCAGGACTACTGGCTGCGCTGGCTGCTGCCCGCGGGCGCGGCCGTGCTGGTGTCGGCCGGGTCCGTCGCCTTCACGGCCTGGCTGCTGCCGGAGGCGGGCGCGATCCTCGCGGCCGGACTGCTCACGGCGGGTGCCGGGGTGCCCCTGGTCACGGGCGCGGTGGCACGGCGCGCCGAGCGCCGTACGGCCCCCGCACGGGGCGCGCTCGCCACCCGGGTGGCCGACCTGCTGTCCGGCACCGCCGAACTGACCGTCGCCGGTGCGCTGCCCCGCCGCACGGCGGCCGCGCGGAAGGCGGACGCGGAACTCACCCGGATCGCGTCCCGCACGGCCGCCGCGACGGCGCTCGGCGCCGGACTCACCGCGCTCGTCTGCGGACTGACCGTCGCTGCCGCCGCGGCGGCAGCCGCGCGGGCGGTCGCGGACGGGCGGCTCGAGGGCGTGGCGGCGGCGGTGGTCGTGCTGACCCCGCTGGCCGCGTTCGAAGCCGTGCTCGGGCTGCCGTCGGCGGTGCAGTTCCGGCAGCGGGTGCGCAAGAGTGCCGAGCGCGTGTACGAGGTGCTGGACGCGCCCGAACCGGTGCGGGAGCCGGAGCGGCCGGCCCCGGCGCCCGCCTCGGTGTTCCCGCTCGTCGTCGAGGGGCTGTCCGCCCGGTACGCCGGGCAGGACCGGGCCGCGCTCAGCGGGCTGGACCTGCGGCTGGAGGAGGGCCGCCGGGTGGCGGTGGTCGGCCCGTCCGGGTCCGGCAAGACGACCCTGGCGCAGGTGCTGCTGCGGTTCCTGGACCCGGACGCGGGCTCCTACACGCTGGGCGGTGTGAGCGCGAGGGCGCTGGACGGTGACGACGTGCGGCGGCTGGTGGGGCTGTGTGCGCAGGACGCGCATCTCTTCGACAGCTCCGTGCGGGAGAACCTGCTGCTCGCACGGCGGGAGGCGAGCGACGCAGATCTGTGGGCCGTACTGGCCCGGGTCCGACTGATCGACTGGGCGCGGGGTCTGCCCGACGGGCTCGACACGCTCGTCGGGGAGCACGGCGCCCGGCTGTCCGGCGGTCAGCGGCAGCGACTGGCGCTCGCGCGGGCTCTGCTCGCCGACTTCCCCGTCCTCGTCCTCGACGAGCCGGCCGAGCACCTCGACCTGCCCACGGCCGACGCGCTCACCGCGGACCTGCTGGCCGCGACCGAGGACCGTACGACGCTGCTGATCACGCACCGGCTGGCCGGGCTGCGGGACACGGACGAGGTGATCGTGCTCGCCGACGGGGAGGTGGCCCAGCGAGGCGGGTTCGCGGAACTGGTCACCGCACGGGGGCCGCTGCGCGAGATGGCGGCGCGGGAGGCGGAGGCGGCCGCGTACGCGACGGCGTGCACGGCCGAGGCCGGGACGGGAAGCGGGCGCCCGCCCGAGGCGCCGGCTGAGGCGGACGAGGCCGTGCACGGCCGGACGGGTGCGGCGGAACTCGACGACCCGGCGGAACGGGCCGGCGAGGTGCCGGCGTCCGTCGCGCGGTGAGCGTGTTCCGGCGGTTCCCGCGGCAAGGGAACGGACCGGCGCCCGCCTCGCGCCGCCTCGTGCCCGCCAGGCATCCGTCAGGCATCCGCCCGGCGCCCGCCTCGCGCCGCCCGGCGCCCGCCTCGCGCCGCCTGGCGCCCGCCTCGCGCCGCCCGGCGCCCGCCTCGCGCCCGCCTCGCGCCCGCCCTGCGGCGCCCTGCGCCCGCCCGGCGCCACGCTGGTACGGATCGGCGCCGGGTTCCGGGTCCCGGGCGGCACACTGGCTAGGCTCGCCCCATGCCTGTCGCCCCGCTTCCGGGCCCGCCCCCGGACCAGCCGGACCAGCCGGAGGGGCCAGACCAGCCGGAGGGGCCGGAGGGGCCGGAGGAGCCGTGCGAGCCGGCGGCCGCGGGCGCCCCGGTCACACCGGAGCCCGCAGAGAGGGCCGCCCCGGGCCCCGTCGCAGACCCGGATGACCCGGAGGCCGCGCCGGCCTCCGACGCCACGGACGCCCCCGACACCCCTGGCACACCCGGCGATCCCGACGCCCCCGGCGACTCCGACGCCCCCGGCGACGTCGACGACCCCGAGAACCGCGACGACCCCGAGAACCGCGACGCCGAGAACCCCGACGACCGGCTCACCCGCCTGCTGGAGGCGATGCGAGCCGTCGGCAGCGGGCTCGAACTGCGCTCCACCCTGCGCCGCATCTGCGAGACGGCGACCTCCCTGACCGGCGCCCGGTACGCGGCGATCGGCGTGGTCGACGAGGACCGGGAGGGCCTGGCCGACTTCGTGTACCACGGCGTGGACGAGCCGACGGCCCGTCGCATCGGCCGGCTCCCGGACGGGCATCGCGGGCTGCTGGGCGCGCTCATCCACGACCCGGAGCCGCTGCTGCTGGAGGACCTCGGCAGCGATCCGCGCGCGTACGGCTTCCCGGCGGGCCATCCGCGGATGCGGACCTTCCTGGGGGTGCCGATCCACGTGCAGGGGGAGGTGTTCGGGAACCTGTACCTCACCGAGAAGCGGGGCGGCCGGCCCTTCGACGACGAGGATCTCGGCATGGTGCGGGTGCTGGCCACCGAGGCCGGTATCGCGGTCGGCAACGCGCGGCTGTACGAGGCGGCCGAACAGCGGGAGCACTGGATCGACGGGTCGGTCGCGGTGACCACCGCGCTGCTGTCGGGCGGCGACGCGGACGAGGCCCTGCAGGTCGTGGCGGAGCAGGCGCGCAGGCTGTCCGGTTCGGCGGCCGGGTTCGTGCTGCTGCCCACCGAGGAGGGCGGTCTGGAGGTGGTGGCCGTCGCGGCGGACCGGGGCCGGACCGGGCTGGGCACCGTCATCCCGCCCGGGAGCGCCATCGGCGCCGAGCTGCTGGCCGGGCGGGCCGTGTTCGTCGAGGACGCGGCGAGCGACCCGCGGATCGTGACCGGGCTCGCCCGGGCCTACGGGCCGGCCATGCTGGTGCCGTTGCGGAGCGACGGCCGGGTGCTGGGCGCGCTGGTCACCCCCCGGGCGTCCGGAGCGCGGCCGTTCACCGACACCGAGCGCACCCTCGCGGTGCAGTTCGCCTCGCAGGCGGCACTGGCGCTGAAGATGGCCGAGACACAGCGCGACCGGGAACGGCTGGTGGTGTTCGAGGACCGCGACCGGATCGCCCGGGACCTGCACGATCTCGTCATCCAGCGGCTGTTCGCGACCGGGACGATGCTGGAGGGCGCCCAGCGGCGGTCCGTGGTGCCGGAGGTCCGGGACGGGGTGGCCAGGGCCGTCGGCGAACTGGACGTGACCATCCAGGAGATCCGTACCGCGATCTTCGCCTTGCAGCAGGGGCCGGCCGAGGCGCCGTCGGGGTTGTGGACGAGGGTGCTGCGGGAGATCGCCATGGCGGCGGTGCCGCTGGGCTTCAAGCCGTCCTGCCGGTGCGTGGGACCGGTGGACGCGGCGGTCGGCGACCTCACCGGCAAGAACCTGATCGCGGCCCTGCGGGAGGCGCTGTCGAACGCGTTCCGGCATGCCGGGGCGTCCAGGATCGACGTCGTCGTGGACGCGACGGTGACCCTGCCGGACGGGGTGCCGGGCGTCCGGCTGACGGTCGCGGACGACGGGGTCGGCATCCCCGAGGGGGGCCGCCGCAGCGGGCTGCGGAACCTGAGGCGGCGGGCGGAGTCCCTCGGCGGCGCCAGCTGGTACGGGCCCGGCATCGGCGAGGGCGACGGCGGTACTACGGTGGTGTGGCAGGCACCCCGCTGACACGCCGGTGCGCGGCCTCCTCTCCCGTCGCGCGCACCTCTTTTGCAGCAACGCGTCCCCCGGCCGTACGACCTGAACAGGACTCGGGGCGCTCGCGCGGGCCACGATCGCTGACATGTCCTCACCTCGTCGTCGCCCCCTGCTCGTTCCGGTGCTGCTGATCGCGGGCGCCGTGCTCGCGGCCCGTCCCACCGCGGCCTCGGACTCGGGCACCGGCGGCGCCGGGGGCACGGCGACGGAGGTGGCGCGGCTGTACGAGGAGGCGGCGGTGGCCACCCGGCGGTACGAGGACGGGCGGCGCAGGGCCGAGGAGCAGCGGCAGCGGGCCCGGCACTACGAGGAGCTGCTGGACAGCCGGCGGAAGGAGACCGCCGCGCTGCACGAGGACCTGGGCCGCATCGCGCGGGCCCAGTACCGTGAGGGCGGCGGGCTGCCGGTCGCCGCGCAGATCGTCCTGGCGGACAGCCCGGAGGAGATGATGCGCGGTCAGCGGGTGTTCTCCCAGGCCGGGCTGCTGCTGGACAACGCGATCGACAAGAACCGCCGGGCGCAGGAGCGGCTGGCGGCCGCGGAGGCGAAGGCCGCGGCGGCCCGGCGGGACCTGGACCGGCGCACCGCCGGACTCGCCGTGCTGAAGCAGGGCATCGAGAGCCGGCTGGAGGAGGCGCGGTCCCGGCTCCAGGGGGAGGCGGACGCGTCGGCTCTGGCGGGCAGCTGCCGGGGCGCGGCGCGGCTCGACCGGCCGCCGCCGTCGCCGGCCCAGGGCTGGGTCGCGCCGGTGGAGACGTACGAGCTGTCGGCGGGCTTCGGCAGCGGCGGCACGCGCTGGGCGAACCGGCACACCGGGCAGGACTTCGCCGTGCCGATCGGCACGCCCGTCAGGTCGGTCGGCGACGGCCGGGTGGCCGCCGTGTCGTGCGGTGGCGCGTTCGGGGTGCAGATCCTCGTCGAGCACCCGGACGGCTACTTCACGCAGTACGCGCACCTGGCGTCGATCGCGGTGGACCAGGGCGAGCGGGTGGTCGCCGGACAGTGGATCGGCCAGTCGGGCACGACCGGCAACTCCACCGGCCCCCACCTGCACTTCGAGGTCCGGGTCACCCCTGAACTGGGGTCGGGGGTGGACCCGGTGCCGTGGCTGGCGGCGCGTGGGGTGCCGCTGGGCTGACGGCGCCCGGCTCCCCACTCCCTGCCATGCCTGCCATGTCTGCCACGCCCTTCCACGGCTCCCCACGGCTCCCCACGGCCTCCCACGCCCTCCGGTGCCCTCGCACGGCCTCCGGTGCCGCCCGGGCTCCTGGACGGCAGCGGAGGCCGTGCCGGGCCCCGGCGTCCGGGCGGCTACGCCTGGGCCAGGAGGTGCTCGATCACCACGGCGACGCCGTCCTCGTTGTTGGCGGTGGTGCGGCCCGAGGCGGCGGCGAGGACGTCCGGGTGGGCGTTGCCCATGGCGTAGGAGTGCCCGGCCCAGGTGAGCATCTCGATGTCGTTGGGCATGTCGCCGAAGGCGACGACCTCCTCGTGGGAGATGCCGCGCTCGGCGCAGCACAGGGCGAGTGTGCTGGCCTTGGAGACGTCGGGGCCGCTGATCTCCAGCAGGGCGCTGGGGCTGGAGCGGGTGACGTTCGCGCGGTCGCCGACGGCGAGGCGGGCCAGGGTGAGGAAGGCGTCGGGGTCGAGCGTGGGGTGGTGGGCGAGGATCTTCAGCACGGGCTCGCCGGCGGCGGGCGCGTCCGGAGCCAGGAGCTCCTCGGCGGGTGCGCGGTGGTCGGGGATCTCCATGTGCAGCTTGGGGTAGTCGGGCTCCTGGTGGAAGCCGTAGGTCTGCTCGATCGCGAACAGGGTGCCGGGGGCGGCGTCCCGCAGCAGGCGTACGGCGTCCTGCGCGTTCTCCCGGGCCAGCTCACGCACCTTGACGAACCGGTGTGCGCCGGGGCCGCCGTGCAGGTCGACCACGGCGGCGCCGTTGCCGCAGATGGCGAGGCCGTGGCCGTGCACGTGGTCGCTGACGACGTCCATCCAGCGGGCCGGGCGGCCGGTGACGAAGAAGACCTCGATGCCGGCCTCCTCCGCGGCGGCCAGGGCGGCGACCGTGCGCGGGGAGACGGACTTGTCGTCGCGCAGCAGGGTGCCGTCGAGGTCGGTGGCGATCAGCCGGGCGCGCCGGGCCGGGCCGCCCTCGCGCTTCTGACCTGGCTCAAGGGCGTCGAGCGAGCTCGGGAGCGGGGAGGAGGCCGGGGGCTCGGGCTGTCGCGTCGCTGAGGTCACCCGGTCATTCTCGCGCATATGCCTGCACGGGTGTGCGGCGGTCCGCACATCTGTCCCGGGCGCCCCGTCCCCTCCGTCACCCCGCTTCGACGCGCAGGCGGTGGGGCGGGACGGCTTCGGTCAGCCAGACCCCGTTGGCGCTGACCCGGAAGGTGTGGCCGTCGCGGTGCAGGGCGCCGGCGTCCACGGTGAGCACGACCGGGCGGCCGTGGCGGGCGCCGACCCGTGCGGCGGTCTCCCGGTCCGCGGAGAGGTGGACGTGGTGCCGGCCCATCGGCCGCAGTCCCTCCACGCGGATCGCGTCCAGCGAGCGCGCCGCGGTGCCGTGGTACAGCCGCGGCGGCGGGGTCGCCGGCGGCAGGCCCAGGTCGACGGCGACGGTGTGGCCCTGGCTGGCGCGGACGCGGGTGCCGTCGACGGCGAAGCGCTGCTTGTCGTTCCCGGCGACGACGCGGTCGAGCTCCTCACGGGTGATGCGGAACCCGTGGGCGGCCGCCGCCGAGAGCAGGGCGTCGATCTCCGTCCACCCGCCGTCGTCCAGGGTGAGCCCGATCCGCTCCGGCTGGTGGCGCAGGTGTCTGGAGAGGTACTTCGAGATCCTCACGGCGCGTCGTTCGTCCATACGCCCAGCATGCCGAGCGAGACGGAGATCACGCACCTGGTTTCCCGGCGGATGTTTGATCCACAAGCAACAGCGGTTATCCACAGTGGAGATGGCCGGGATGTGGACAACCGCCTTTGCTGATGGCGCAGTTCGCCAAGAGCGTTCGCAGGAAAGTCACTTGGGTAAAACGTCTGCGTCACCCGCCTGTTGGCTCATCAGGCTGTCTGCCGACCCGGTTGGCCTCACAGGCGCGGCTGGATGCGGGCCAGGCGGCGCAACACCCCAGGGGCGAAACGGGACAAGGCGCGCATTCCGTGTGCCTCGGGTGTCACGGGTACGACCGCCTCGTTGCGCAGCACCGCCCGCAGGATGGCCTGAGCGACCTTCTCCGGAGGGTAGTTGCGCCTGCGGTACAGGCGGGAGGAACTGTGCCGGCGGCGCTTCTCCTCCTCCTCGTCGACCCCGACGAACCGGGTTGCGGATGTGATGCCCGTGTTCACCACCCCCGGGCAGATCGCGCTCACCCCGATGTCCTGCGAGGCGAGTTCGGCGCGCAGGCACTCGCTGAGCATCAGCACGGCCGCCTTGGAGGTGCTGTAGGCGGGCAGCGCGCGCGAGGGCTGGAACGCGGCGGCGGACGCGGTGTTCACGATGTGCCCGCCCTGGCCGCGCTCGGCCATCTGCCGGCCGAAGAGGCGGCAACTGTGGATCACCCCCCACACGTTGACGTCGAGCACCTTCTTCCAGTCCTCCGGCGAGGTGTCGAAGAAGGAGCCGGACAATCCGATCCCGGCGTTGTTCACGAGCACGTCGACGACGCCGTGTTCGAGCGCGACCTTCTCGGCGAGCTTCTCCATCGCCTGCGCGTCGGAGACGTCGACCGTCTCGGCCCAGGCCTCGGGCGCACCGACCAGACGGGCCAACTCGGCGGTGCGCAGGGCGCTGTCGGCGTCCCGGTCGACGGCGATCACGCGTGCGCCCGCTTCGGCGAAGGCGAAGGCGGTGGCCCGGCCGATGCCGCTGCCTGCCCCGGTGACGAGCACGAGCTGCCCGGCGAACCGCTCGCCGGAGCGGCCGGTCGCCTGGGCGGCGGCGGGGCTTCCTCCCGCCTGCTCGGCACGGTGCACGAACTCGGTGATCCACGCGGCCAGTTGATCGGGACGGGTGCGGGGGACCCAGTGCCCGGCGGGCAGGGTGCGGCGGGTGAGCCGGGGGGCCCACTGCTCCAGGTCGTCGTAGAGCCGCTCGGAGAGGAAGGAGTCGCCCAGCGGCGTGATCAGCTGCACGGGGGCGTGTGCACAGGCGTCGGTGCGCGGCCGGCGCAGCCGCGCGCGGACGTTGTCCCGGTACAGCCAGGCTCCGTTGGCGGCGTCGCCGGGCAGGGACGCCGTCGGGTAGTCGCCGCCGGGCACCTTCTCGATCCGCTCCAGGATCCCGGGCCAGCGCCTGCCGAGCGGTCCGCGCCAGGCGAGCTCGGGCAGTCGCGGGGTGTGCAGCAGGTAGACGTACCAGGACCTGGCTCCCTGGCCCAGGAGCTGGCCGACCCGGCGCGGGGTGGGCCGTTTGACGCGGCTGCCGATCCAGTGCCCGAAGTGGTCGAGGCTGGGCCCGGACACCGACGTGAAGGAGGCGATCCTGCCCTCGGTGCGGGGGACGGTCGCGAACTCCCAGCCCTGCACCGAGCCCCAGTCGTGGCCGACCAGGTGCACGGGCCGGTCCGGGCTCACCGCGTCGGCGACGGCGAGGAAGTCGTCGGTCAGCTTCTCCAGGGTGAAGCCCCCGCGCAGCGGCACGGGAGCGCTGGAACGGCCGTGGCCGCGCACGTCGTAGAGCACGACGTGGAAGTGTCCGGCCAGTCTCGGCGCGACCTCGGACCACACCTCCTTGCTGTCCGGATAGCCGTGCACCAGCAGCACCGTGGGCCGCCCTGCGTCGCCCAGCTCGGCCACGCACAGCTCGACCCCGCCGGTCCTCACCCTTCGCTCCCGCGCACCCTCCAGCATGCCCACTCCGCTCACTCCTCCTCCGCCCAGCGCCGCACGTGCGGCAGGTCGTCGTCCAGCCAGAAGGCGCTCTCCCCGGGGTCCCGGGAGTCGGTGACGACCAGGATCTCCTCGAACTTCGCGCCGGTGCCCCGGAACCCGAGATGCGGCTCGACCGCCCACAGCCCCGGCTGCGGCGGATGGCCGGAGAAGCGGTACGGGGACCAGAGCGGGGACCAGCCCTCGCGGTGCCCGTGGACCGCGTCGGAGGCGAGCCCCTTCAGGGACTGCGTGCCGAACCCGAACAGGGTCGGGGAGAAGCGCCGCTCGGGCACCCGGTCGACCTTGTGCGCGATCACGCCGAAGGGGTAGGCGCGGTGCCGGTTGGCGTAGCCCTGGCGGACCATGAGGCGGTCCACGTCCGCGTAGATCTCCCGCAGCGGGCGGCGCTCGCGCACCTCGCGCAGGATCAGTTCCCGGTGCGCCCGCAGATCGTCCATCAGGCGCTCCTGCACCGGGTTGGGGCCGAGCGAGCCCGAGTAGCCGATGTCCGCGGTGAAGCCCTCGTGGACCGGGGCCATGTCGAGGATGAACGGCATCCCCGGCTCCAGGGCCCGGTTGGTCGGGAAGAACTGCAGCGGAACGCGGAAGCCGGTGAACGCGGTGCGGTCGCCGAACCAGGCGAAGGGGAGGTGGAACCAGTCGCGCACCCCCCGTTCGCGCAGCCACACCCGCTGCATGCGCGCCGCCTCCCGCTCGGTGACCCCCGGCTCCAGCCGGGCCGCCACCGCCTCGGCGCACGCGTAGGCCAGCCGCTGCACCGTCCTGAATCCGCGCAGTTCCGCGGAGATCCCCTCTGCCACCGCCGTCGCCATGTCGCCCCGTCCCACCCGGTCCGCCCGTCTTGCCGGTCCACCGCTTCCCCGCGGTCCACCGCTCCTCGCCCGGTCCACGGCCACGCGGTGCACGGCACTCGGCGTGGTCCACGGCTCTCGACGCGGTGCACGGCTGCCCACGTGGCAAGCAGGCACCGGTCACCGACTGCGGTACGTGTCCGTAACCTGACTCCGCCGAATCTCGCACCTTGTTAGAGCTGACGTCAATAGGGCGGTCGCGGGCCGTGCGTCACAGACTCCGGGCCCGCCGCTCCCCGGGCCCCCTGGGGGGTACCCCCGGCCGACCTCAGGGTGACACCGGGTCCCCCGTACGACTGGAGGCTGACACCGATACGGCTCTGGAGTCTGACGACCGGCGTGGCCCGCGTCACTACTGTCGAGGACGTGACTGTGATCGCGACCGAAAGCCTGAGCAAGCGGTTCCCCCGGGTGACCGCTCTCGACCGGCTCTCCGTGGACATCGGAGCCGGTGTGACCGGACTCGTCGGTGCCAACGGGGCCGGCAAGTCCACCCTGATCAAGATCCTCCTGGGGCTGTCCCCCGCCAGCGAGGGCCGCGCCGAGGTGCTCGGACTGGACGTCGCCACCGAGGGCGCCGCCATCCGCGAGCAGGTCGGCTACATGCCGGAGCACGACTGCCTGCCGCCCGACGTCTCGGCCACCGAGTTCGTCGTGCACATGGCCCGCATGTCCGGCCTGCCGCCGTCCGCGGCCCGCGAACGCACCGCGGACACCCTGCGCCACGTCGGCCTGTACGAGGAGCGCTACCGCCCCATCGGCGGCTACTCCACCGGCATGAAGCAGCGCGTCAAACTCGCCCAGGCGCTGGTGCACGACCCCCGGCTGGTCTTCCTCGACGAGCCGACGAACGGCCTGGACCCGGTCGGCCGCGACGACATGCTCGGCCTGATCCGCCGTATCCACACCGACTTCGGCATCTCGGTCCTGGTCACCTCGCACCTGCTGGGCGAACTGGAGCGCACCTGCGACCACGTCGTCGTCGTCGACGGCGGCACCCTGCTGCGCTCCAGCTCCACCACGGACTTCACCCAGACCACCACCACCCTCGCCGTCGAGGTCACCGACACCGACACGCACCCCGACGGCACCCGCGCCCTGCGCGAGGCGCTCCACACCCGCGGCCTCACCGTCGAGGACGGCAGCGGCCTGCCCGGCGCCGGCCACGTCCTGCTGCTGACCGCGCAGGGCGAGGGCACGTACGACCTGGTCCGCGACACCGTCGCCGACCTCGGTCTCGGCCTGGTGCGCATGGAGCAGCGCCGGCACCACATCGCCGAGGTCTTCAAGGACGGCGACGAGGGGCGGGAGCGGCCGGCGGACGCCGGCGACGACCAGCGGGACGAGGAGAGGAAGGAGGCCGTCGGCCATGGCCGTTGAGCACCCCGTCGCCGCCCCGGGCGACCAGACGCGTATCCACAACATCGGCTACCGCAGCTACGACGGCCCCCGCCTGGGCCGTGCCTACGCCACCCGCTCGCTGTACGCGCAGTCCCTGCGCGGCGCCTACGGCCTCGGCCGCTCGGTGAAGTCCAAGGTGCTGCCGATGCTGCTGTTCGTGGTGATGTGCGTGCCCGCCGCCATCATGGTGGCCGTCGCCGTCGCCACCAAGGCCCGCAGCCTGCCCGTCGACTACACCGAGTACGCAGTCTTCCTCCAGGCCGTGATCAGCCTGTACGTCGCCTCCCAGGCGCCCCAGGCCGTCTCCCGCGACCTGCGCTTCAAGACGGTCCCGCTGTACTTCTCGCGGCCCATCGAGACCGCCGACTACGTCCGCGCCAAGTACGCCGCCCTGGCCTCCGCGCTGTTCGTGCTCACCGCCGCCCCGCTGCTGGTGCTGTACGTCGGCGCGCTGCTGGCCAAGCTCGACTTCGCCGACCAGACCAAGGGATTCGCGCAGGGACTCGTGTCCGTGACACTGCTCTCGCTGCTGTTCGCCGGGCTGAGCCTGGTCATCGCCTCCGTCACCCCGCGCCGCGGGTTCGGCATCGCCGCCGTCATCGCGGTGTTCACCATCTCCTACGGGGCCGTCTCCGCCCTGCAGGGCATCGCCCATCTCCAGGACAGCACCGGCGCCATCGCCTGGATCGGCCTGTTCTCGCCGGTCACCCTGATCGACGGGGTGCAGTCCGCCTATCTCGGCGCCACCTCGGCCTTCCCCGGAGGCGTCGGACCCTCCGCCGGGGAGGGCGCGGTCTACGTCCTGACGACCCTCGGCCTGATCGCCGCGAGCTACGGCCTGCTGATCCGCCGCTACCAGAAGGTGGGACTGTGACGACCCTCAGCATCGACCACGTCTCCCGCTGGTTCGGCAACGTGGTCGCCGTCAACGACATCACCATGACGATCGGCCCCGGCGTCACCGGCCTCCTCGGACCCAACGGAGCCGGCAAGTCCACCCTGATCAACATGATGGCCGGCTTCCTCGCCCCCTCCACCGGCACGGTCACCCTGGACGGACGCCCGGTGTGGCGCAACGAGTCGGTGTACCGGGACATCGGCATCGTGCCCGAGCGCGAGGCCATGTACGACTTCCTCACCGGGCGCGAGTTCGTCCTCGCCAACGCCGAACTGCACGGCCTGGGCGCCACGGCCGCGCAGCGGGCGCTCGCCACGGTCGAGATGGAGTACGCCCAGGACCGGAAGATCTCCACCTACTCCAAGGGCATGCGGCAGCGCGTGAAGATGGCGAGCGCGCTCGTCCACGACCCGTCGCTGCTGCTGCTGGACGAGCCGTTCAACGGCATGGACCCGCGCCAGCGGATGCAGTTGATGGACCTGCTGCGCCGCATGGGCGACGAGGGCCGCACGGTGCTGTTCTCCTCCCACATCCTGGAGGAGGTCGAGCAACTCGCCTGGCACATCGAGGTCGTGGTGGCCGGCCGGCACGCGGCCGGCGGCGACTTCCGCCGCATCCGGCGCCTGATGACCGACCGCCCGCACCTGTACCTGGTGCGCTCCAGCGACGACCGCGCCCTCGCGGCCGCGCTGATCGCCGATCCGTCGACGTCCGGCATCGAGGTCGACGTCACCGAGGGCGTGCTGCGGATCCAGGCCGTCGACTTCGCCCGCTTCACGACCCTGCTCCCGCGGGTCGCCCGGGACCATGGCATCCGCCTGCTGACGGTCTCGCCGTCCGACGAGTCCCTAGAGTCCGTGTTCTCGTACCTGGTCGCGGCGTAGGAGGCCGAAAGATGTACGACCCCACAGTCGCCCGGCTCACCTACCGGGCCCTGCTCGGCCGCCGCCGGGCCCTCATCCTCGGCGCGCTGCCGCTGCTGCTCGTGGTCCTGTCCGTGGTGGTGCGCGCGCTCGGCGGAGCGGACGACCAGACCGCGTCGGATCTGCTGGGCGGGCTGGGCCTGGCCACGATGGTGCCGATCATCGGCGTCATCGCCGGCACCGGCGCGATCGGCCCGGAGATCGACGACGGCTCCGTCGTCTACCTGCTGTCCAAGCCGCTGAAGCGGTCCACGATCATCTTCACCAAGCTGATCGTGGCGATCGCGGTGACCATGGTGTTCTCGGCGCTGCCCACGTTCGTCGCCGGCTTCGTCCTGAACGGCAACGGCCAGCAGATCGCCGTCGCCTACACGGTCGCGGCGCTGGTCTCCTCCATCGCCTACGCCGCCCTGTTCCTGCTGCTCGGCACGGTCTCCCGGCACGCGGTGGTGTTCGGTCTGGTCTACGCGCTGGTCTGGGAGGCCCTCTTCGGCTCCCTGGTGCCCGGTGCGCGGACGCTCAGCGTCCAGCAGTGGTCGCTGGCGGTCGCCCAGAAGGTGTCCGGCGGCGAGCTGATCACCTCGGACGTCGGCCTCACCACGGCGACGGTGCTGCTGGTCGCGGTGACGGTGCTGGCCACCTGGTGCGCCGGTCACAAGCTGCGCTCGCTGACGCTGGCGGGCGAGGAGTGACGGTCCCGCGGCCATCACGGTCCCGCGGCCATGACGGTCCCGTGGCCATGACGGCTCCGCGGTAATTCGGTGGCGCCCGGTCTGCCGTACCGGCACAGTGGACGGTGTCCGCGCCGGGCGCGACCGCGCGTCACCGGCACCACGATCTGGGGAGGGGCACGGCGATGTCCATGCACGGCAGTACGTCGAGCTCCCCGCAGGGCAGCCCGCGGCAGGCTCCGGAGTAGTCACCCTCCGTCGAGCCCGCCGCGCGGGAGCTGCCCGGGGCGGCCGCTTCGAGCACGCGATGCCCACGTCGCGTGAGGCCGCCCTCCCGGAGGATTGGCCGAGAGGCAAGGCACCGGCTCGCTGAGCCGTGGTCGGGGGAGACCCCGCGCACGTTCGATCCGTGCATCCTCCGCACGATCTGACCCATCGCAATCCCTGTCGTACCGCACGACGTGCCGTACCGCAGGACCTGTCGTACCGCACGGCTTGCCGCACCGCACGGCCGCCGTACGGAGCCGCGGCCGCCGAACCGCCGCGGAACCGCCGCGGAACCGCCGTTACCGCCGGGCGGACGACGTCCGGCGTCCGGCAGCCGGGCGTCCGCCACTGGGCTGGGCGGGCCCCGGATGGGGAAGCAGCACACGGCCGGGCGGCCCGCAGCAGCAGGAAGGCGCGGCCCGGCACGTGGTCGCGTGCGGTATCGACAGCCTCCAGAGGCACCGGGCCGTGGCCGCGAGGCGCGGTCACGACAAGTCCGCGGCCGGCCACCGGGAGACCGTCCTCGTCGCAGCCGTCGACGCGTGCGGGTGACGCGAGCGGGTGACGCGAGCGGACCGTCAGTCGCCGAAGCCGGTCAGCGAACCGCGCTCGTCGAACGTTGCGCCGTCCGCCCACGCGATCTCCCAGCGGTTGCCCTCCGGGTCCGCGATGTACGCGGACCGGCCGCCCCAGGGACGGTCCACCGGCTCGGCCACGGCCGTGGCGCCCGCCGCCACCGCGGCCCCGAAGGCGGTGTCCACCTGCTGGGCGCTGTCCACGTTGCAGGCGAGCGTGACACCCGACCACCCCGTCGGGGGCAGGGCACCGTCCGCCGCCTCCTCGGCGAGCCCGTCTGCGGGATACAACGCGAGCAGGACGCCGCCGAGCATGAAGCCCGCCCAGCCGTCGTGGCTGGACGAGAGCTCCTTCCACCCCAGACCGCGGTAGAACCGGCGCAGCGTGGGCAACTCTCGGGCACCGAGCGTCACCACGGACAGACGAGAAGGCAGTTCAGACATGGTCAAGATCATGCAGCGGCCACGCGGTCGCTGACAACCACCGGGCCGCCGGCCTGTCCGATACCCGCCCGGTCCGGCGGCGCTCTGAAGGTTCCTGAAGGGCCCTGAAAGGGCGCGGGGAGCTGTGCGGCGGGCCACGACGGCGCCGCGGTCGGGCGACGTCCTGCCGCGGCCCTTCCAGCGGAGCGCCGAGCGCCCGGCCGGCCCCGGAGCGGGTCCGCCGAGGAGCCGGTTCAGCCGAGCAGGCGCTCCAGGACGACCGCGATGCCGTCGTCGTCGTTCGCGGCGGTCACCTCGTCGGCGACCGCCTTCAGTTCCGCGTGCGCGTTGGCCATCGCCACGCCCCGCGCGGACCAGGCGAACATCGGCACGTCGTTGGGCATGTCGCCGAAGGCGACGGTGTCCGCGGCCCGCAGGCCGAGCCGGCGCGCGGCCAGCGACAGCCCCGTCGCCTTCGACAGCCCCAGCGGCAGCAGTTCGACGATGCCGGCCCCGGCCATCGCGACCGTGACGAAGCCGCCCGCGGCCCGTCGCGCGGCTTCGGCCAGCTCGTCGTCGGACAGCTCCGGATGCTGTATGTAGATCTTGTTCAGCGGCGCGGACCACAGCTCGGACGCGTCCGAGAACGGGACCGCGGGCAGGTCGCCGGTGAGGGCGTACCCCGGCCCGACGAGCACCTGCCCGTCCAGGCCGTCCCGGCTGGCGGCCAGGAACAGCGGGCCCACCTCGGCCTCGATCTTGGCCAGGGCGACCCCCGCCAGCTGGCGGTCCAGCGTCACCGAGGTCAGCAGCCGGTGCTCGCCGGCGTGGTACACCTGAGCGCCCTGACCGCAGACGGCCAGGCCCCGGTAGCCGAGGTCGTCCAGGACGTGCCGGGTCCAGGGGACCGAGCGCCCGGTCACCACGATGTGCGCGGAGCCCGCCGCGGTGGCCGCGGCGAGCGCCGTACGCGTACGGGCGGACACCGAGTCGTCGGACCGCAGCAGCGTCCCGTCGAGGTCGGTGGCGATCAGCCGGTAGGGGAAGCCGGTGGTCACTCGGCCACCGGCTCCAGGAGCTCACGGCCGCCGAGGTAGGGCCGCAGCATCTCGGGCACCCGCACCGAACCGTCGGCCTGCTGGTGGTTCTCCAGCAGCGCCACGATGGTGCGCGGCACCGCGCAGAGCGTGCCGTTCAGCGTGGCGAGCGGCTTGACCTGCTTGCCGTCGCGCATGCGCACGGACAGGCGGCGGGCCTGGAAGCCGTCGCAGTTCGAGGCGGAGGTCAGTTCGCGGTACTTGCCCTGGGTCGGGATCCAGGCCTCGCAGTCGTACTTGCGGGAGGCGGAGGCGCCGAGGTCGCCGGAGGCCACGTCGATGACCTGGAAGGGCAGTTCGAGGCCGGTCAGCCACTGCTTCTCCCAGGCCAGCAGCCGCTGGTGCTCGTTCTCCGCGTCCTCGGGGGCGACGTAGGAGAACATCTCGACCTTGTCGAACTGGTGCACCCGGAAGATGCCGCGGGTGTCCTTGCCGTAGGTGCCGGCCTCGCGGCGGAAGCACGGCGAGAAGCCCGCGTAGCGCAGCGGCAGCCGGCCGGCGTCGAGGATCTCGTCCATGTGGTACGCCGCGAGCGGGACCTCGGAGGTGCCGACCAGGTAGTAGTCGTCCTTCTCCAGGTGGTACACGTTCTCCGCGGCCTGGCCGAGGAAGCCGGTGCCCTCCATCGCGCGGGGCCGGACCAGCGCCGGGGTCAGCATCGGGACGAACCCTGCCTCGGTGGCCTGCGCGATCGCCGCGTTGACCAGGGCCAGCTCCAGCAGGGCGCCGACGCCGGTGAGGTAGTAGAAGCGCGAGCCGGACACCTTGGCGCCCCGCTCGACGTCGATCGCGCCGAGGGCCTCGCCGAGCTCCAGGTGGTCCTTGGGCTCGAAGCCCTCGGCGGCGAAGTCGCGGAGGGTGCCGTGCGTCTCCAGGACGGCGAAGTCCTCCTCGCCGCCGACCGGGACGTCGGGGTGCACCAGGTTGCCGAGCCGGAGGGCGAGCCGCTTGGTCTCCTCGTCGGCCTCGCTCTGCGCGGCCTCGGCGGCCTTCACGTCGGCCTTCAGCTGCTCGGCCTTTCGCAGCAGCTCCGCGCGCTCCTCGGGGGTGGCCCGCGGGATGAGCTTGCCGAGGCTCTTCTGCTCGGAGCGCAGCTCGTCGAAGCGGACGCCGGACGACCTGCGCCGCTCGTCGGCAGACAGGAGAGCGTCGACGAGCGCGACGTCCTCTCCACGGGCGCGCTGGGACGCGCGCACACGGTCGGGGTCCTCACGGAGCAGGCGAAGGTCAATCACGGGGCCAAGGCTACCGGTGCGGGCGCAGGGCCCACGCATCCTATTCCGGAGTGCGGCTTACTTACCGTTATGGGGTAATTGCCGTATGTGGTGAGAGCGACCGTCCGGGGTGAGGTGAAAGTCAAGGGAAAGGGCCTCTGCTCCCCGGGAAGGGGCATGCGGCGGATGTCCTGTTGACCGGATTTCCTTGCGGCGAGGGGGACTTGGGATGTCGGGGTACCGCTGTTGTCCACAGGGGTCCATGGTCACCGGAAGTTATCCACAGGCTGTGTGAAAGATCTGTGGATTGCGGAATTGATCGCTCCGGAAAGTTGGCGAAGACTGTCGGCGCCCCTGCGATTCCCTGGAGAAATCACCCTTAAGCCCACTTTCGAGTGGAATCACGTCGCCCCAACGGATTGATCAGAGGGAACGGGTGGACGAAGGGCGGCTGACGTCCCGGCGGGCACACTCCGTGCCTCCAGAGCGATATGTCGACTGCGTGGCCCTTCGCTGTCGACTTGTGCACAGGTCGAGAAGCGGACCTGTGGATAACTCCTGTGGACAACGAAAGTCCGCAGGTACGACCCGTGTGATCGGCTGAAAACCGGCGGGAGGACAGGAGCCCTCACGAAGACCCCGCGGATGCGCCGGCCCTGGTCACCGCCCTAGAAGCGCCCGTCCTGGCAGCGGGCCACCCAGTCCGACGCCGCGACGAACTCCTCGTCCGACGTCCCCTTCGGCGGCGTGCTCACCTCGGCGGCGCCGACGTCGGCCCGCGGGTACGAGCCGAGGTAGCGCACCTCCAGACAGATCCGCTTCAGCCCCATCAGCGCCTCCGACACCCGCCGGTCGAAGATGTGACCCTCGGCGTCGATGCAGAAGCAGTAGTTGCCGATGCCGGCTCCGGTCGGCCGGGACTGGAGCAGCATCAGGTTGATGCCGCGGGTGGCGAACTCGCCGAGCAGGTCGCGCAGCCCACCGGGATGGTCGTCGCGCTGCCACAGCACCACGGACGTCTTGTCGGCCCCCGTCGGTGCGGCGGGCCGGGCCGGCCGCCCCACCAGCACGAAACGCGTCTGCGCGTTCTCCGCGTCGTGGATGGACGTCTCCAGCGCCTCCAGGCCGTACCGGGCGGCCGCGAACTCGCCGGCGAACGCCGCGTCGTAGCGGCCCTCCTGCACCAGCCGGGCCGCGTCCGCGTTGGAGGCGGCCGACTCCCACTGCGCGTCCGGGAGGTTCTTCCGCAGCCAGTTGCGCACCTGCGGCTGGGCGGCCGGGTGTGCGGAGACCGTCTTGATCTCCGACAGCTTCGTCCCGGGCCGGACCAGCAGCGCGAAGGTGATCGACAGCAGCACCTCGCGGTAGATCATCAGCGGTGCGCCCGCGACCAGTTCGTCCAGAGTGGTGGTGATCCCGCCCTCGACGGAGTTCTCGATCGGCACGAACGCGGCCTCGGCCTCCCCCGTGCGGACCGCGTCCAGCGCGGACTGCACCGACACATAGGGGACCAGCTCCCGGGTCGCCGTCTCCGGGAGCGTGCGCAGGGCGACTTCGGTGAAAGTCCCCTCGGGGCCGAGATACGCGTAGCTCGCTGGCATGTTCCTCACCCTAACGGCCGCGCGGAATCCCGGCGCCCGCGTCTCACCACGACCACCCGTGCGGGTGGTTTGAAACGCATGAACGCGTGGACGCGTGAACGCGTGAACACGCGACGCTGCCGGCACGCCGGGCCGCGGCGCCTGCCCGCACTTGCCCCCGGCACACGCACCGAGCCCCCTCGGGGGCGCCGTCCGGGGCGGGGCTCACCGGCCGGGCCGCGCGGGGCGGCCCCGCCGCACGGCTGGAGGGAGAGCCCGCCCGGCGCGGCCCCTCCACCTCGCCGCGGGCCCGCTCACCCCTCCAGCAGCCGCTGCCCCACGTACTCCCCCTCCGCCGCCCCACCCGGCACCGCGAACAGACCGCTCGCCTCGTGCCGGACGAACCGGGACAGGGCGTCGCCCCGGTCGAGCTTGCGCTGCACCGGTACGAAGCCGCGCAGCGGGTCGGCCTGCCAGCAGACGAACAGCAGCCCCGCGTCCGGCACCCCGTCCGGGCCGATGCCGTCGTGGAACGAGAAGGGCCGCCGCAGCATCGCCGCGCCGCCGTTCTGGTCCGGGCGGCTGATCCGCGCGTGGGCGTTGACCGGTACGACCAGGTTCCCGTCCGCGTCGGTCTTCTCCAGGTCCATCTCGGTGGTCTCGGTGGTCTCCGAGCCCCCCGACAGCGGCGCCCCGTCGGACTTGCGCCGCCCGATGACCCGCTCCTGGTCCGCGGTGGACAACTGCTCCCAGTCGTCCAGCAGCATGCGGATACGCCGTACGACGGCATAGGAGCCGTTCGCCATCCAGGCGGGGTCCCCGGAGCCGTCGGCGGGCACGAAGACACGTGCGTCGAAGTCGGACTCGGCCGGACGGGGATTGCGCGTGCCGTCGACCTGGCCCATCAGGTTGCGGGCCGTCATCGGGTGCGCGGTGGCGCCCGGGGACCGGTTGAACCCGTTCATCTGCCAGCGCACCCGCGCCGCCGTCCCCGCGTCCCGCTGGATCGCGCGCAGCGCGTGGAAGGCGACCAGGGCGTCGTCCGCGCCGATCTGCACCCAGAGGTCGCCGTTGCTGCGCGCCTTGTCCAACCGGTCGGAGGAGAAGTCGGGCAGCGGGTCCAGGGACACCGGGCGCTGCTTCTGGAGACCCGTGCGGCCGAAGAAGCTGTGTCCGAAGCCGAAGGTGACCGTCAGCGACGAGGGCCCCGCGTCCCGTGCGACGCCGGTGTCGCCGTGGGCGGCGGGATCGCCCGCCATCAGCCGCCGGGCGGTGTCCGACCAGCGGCGCAGCAGCGCGGCCGCCTCCCTGCGCCCGGCGCCGGGAACCAGGTCGAAGGCGACGAGGTGGCCGCGGGCCTGGAGCGCCTCGGTGATGCCGGGCTGATGTTTCCCGTGAAACATCGCCCGGCCCGTGCCGAGCGCGGTGAGCGGTGTGTCCGCGTCCGGGGCGGCGGCGTGGCCGACGGCCGCGCCCGCCGCGCCCAGCGCGAGGCCGGTGGCGGCGGTGGTGGCGAGCAGGGTGCGCCGCGAGACGCCGTCGCCACCCGGCGACGCGGGGGCGTCGCCGGTGCCGGGGGCGGAGTCCGCGGCGGTCCGGGCGCCGGCGCGGCTCTCCGCGGACGTGCGGGGCTCCGCGGACGCGTGCGTCTCCGCGGAGGTGCGGGCCTCGGGAAGGGACTGTTCGGGCATGGTCGTTCAGCCGATCCTTGCGTTCTTGTCGACGGTCACCTGGTCGATGTCGGAGGTCCGCACGGTCGCGGCGACCCTCCAGTCGCCGGCCACCGGGATCTGCACCCCGCTCGCGGACCAGTGTCCGGTGCTGATGCGGTCGGGGACGACGGGCAGCGGGCCGAGGTCCTGGGACTCCAGGGAGAAGGAGACCTTGATCTCGGGGAGGTCGAAGGGGCTGCCGTCGGGTCGTTCGGCGTAGACGTGCACGTCGTTCTCGCCGACCTGGGCGGGGTCGAGTTCGATCCGGACCAGGCCCTCGCCCCGGTCGCCCCCCGTGTCGAACGGCATGTCGAGGGTGACCGTGCCGGAGTCGGGGAACAGCGCGGCGGATCCGGCGGCCGACGCCCTCGCCTCCTCCTCGGTGCGGCCGGGCTCGGTGGACGTGAGCAGCGTGGTGACCGCGAGGAGCACGGCGGCCACGCCCGCCTCGGTGAGCGCCGAGCGGCGCAGCCCGAGCCGGTGCGGGTCGGCGTCCCGGGCCTTCTTGCGCCGCGCCGTGTCGGCTGCCGCGCGCTGCCGGGCGAGCTGCGCGGCACGGGCGGAGCCCGCCCCGGCCCCGCCGCCCCCGGAGGCACCGGCCTCCTCGGGCCCCTCGGGCCTCGCGGGCCCCTCGACCCCGTCGGCTCTCTCGCCGTCCGAGGCCCCTGCGGAGGCGCCCGGGCCGTGGCCCGCCCGCGTGGTCTCCTTCCGCGGCTCGGCGGCCTTCCGTGCCGCGGCGGACCTGCGCGACGGTGCGGCCCCGCCCGGCGCACCGCTTCTTCGCGGTGCCGCGGGTTTCCGTACCGGCAGGTCGGCCAGCTGCGCCGTCCAGCGCCGGGAGATCCAGGCGACGCCGACCAGCAGCGCCACGAACCCGATCTTGACCAGCAGCAGCTGCCCGTAGCGGGTGCCGGTCAGCGCCGACCAGGTGCCGACCTGGCGCCACGCCTGGTAGCCGCCGGTGGCGACCAGGGCGAGCACCGAGCCGAGGGCGACCCGGGAGAAGCGCCGCACGGCCCCGGTGTCCAACGGCACCTCCAGCGGCGCCCGGTACAGCGACACCAGCAGCGCGCCCAGCCCGCCCAGCCACAGGGCCACCGCCAGCAGATGGACGATGTCGACCGGCATGGCGACGCCGGGCTGCAGACCGGTGGAGGCGTGCTCGGACATCGCCCAGCTCGCGGCGAGCCCGCCGGCCACGACGGACCCGCCGATGCCCAGCCCCCACGCCAGGTCCCGCTTCTCCGGGCCCTCCCGCTTGTCGTAGGCGCCGAACAGCACGGCGATGAACAGCGCCCCGGCCGCGAGCAGCAGCAGCCGGGAGACCAGCGCGGCACCGGTCTTGGTCTGCAGCACCTGTCCGAGCAGGCCGAGGTCGAACACGTCGCCGACCGCGGCCGAGGTGGTGTAGGAGCCGCGCAGCAGCAGCAGCGCCAGCGTGGCGGCGGTCAGCGCGACCCAGCCGGAGACGACGAACCGCTGCACCGCCCGCACCCCGGCGCCGCGCGGCCAGCAGGCCAGCACGAAGGCGGCGCCGCCGACCATCACGAGGAACCCCGCGTAGGACAGGTAGCGCCCCAGCTCGTACAGCCGGCCGACCACACCGCCGCCCGCGGCCGGCACGTCGACCGGCACGGACGTGGCCGACGGGGCGCCGACGGAGAAGGTGTACGCGCCGGAGACGGGGTGGCTGTCGGCGGAGACGACCTGGTACGCCACCGTGTACGTGCCGTCGGGCAGCCCCGAGTGCAGCTTCACCGCGTACGTCGTGCCGCCGACGCCCGCCGCCTCGCCGGTGTCGGCCCGCTCGCCCTGCGGGTCGAGCACGCGCAGCGAGTCGTCGGACAGGGAGACGGTCTCGGAGAAGGTCAGCGAGACCTGTTCGGGAGCCGTGTCGAGCACCGTCCCCTGCTGGGGTGCGCTGCCGGTGACCGCGGCGTGCGCCGAGGCCGGCGCGGCACCGGCCAGCAGCGCACCGGCCACGGCCAGGAGCAGCAGCACCAGTGTGCGGACGCGCAGGGTGACGGTGTGCGCCACGGTGGTCCCTCCCTCAGTTCGCGGACGCGGGGCGGTAGGTCGACGGCTTGACCGGAAGGTCCGCCCGGACCGGGTCGTGGCCGGTGAAGTGCAGGGTCACGGAGACGGTCCGGCCTTCCTCCGGCTTCTGCTTCAGCCCCTCGAACATCAGGTGGCTGCCGCCGCTCTTCAGTACGAGCCTGCCGTGCGCGGGCACGTCCAGGGCGGACGCCTCCTGCATGGACTGCCCCGTCGTGCGGTGCAGGGTGACCTCGCCGATGTCGCTGGTGACGGAGGTCAGTTCGACGTCCTCGTCACCGTCGTTGGTGATGGTGAGGAAGCCCGCCGCCATCATGGACACCGGCTGCGGCATGTACGCGCCGCTCACGGACAGGTCGGCGCCGGCGGAGTCGCCGCCCCCGCACCCGGCCAGGGCGAGCGCGCCGGCCAGGGCGAGGGCCGGCAGGCCGGTCGCGCGGGCGGCGCGGGTCGGATGGGTGCCGCGGCTGCCGCGGCTGCCGCGGCTGCTGCGGGTCGCGTGGTGCATGGCCCGGACGGAGTGCTTCACGGGTTCTCCCCCTCGATCAGCTTCGGGAGGTCCCGGGTGTAGTCGTCGACGGTGGCGTCCTCGCCGTAGATCACGTAACCGGCGTCGGTCTTCGGGGAGAAGGCGATGACCTGCGTGCCGTGCATGGACACGACCTTGCCGTTCTCCTTCGTCGGCGCCTCGATGGAGATGCCCAGGGTGCGGGCGCCCGCCTGGATGGTGGCGAAGTCTCCGCTCAGGCCGACCACCTGCGGGTCGATGCCCTTGAGCCATGCGCCGAGGGCCTCGGGCGTGTCGCGTTCGGGGTCGGTGGTGACGAACACGATCCGCAGCGCGTCCTGCTGGGCCCGGGTCAGCGACTTCTTCGCGACGGCGATGTTGTTCATGGTGAGCGGGCAGACGTCGGGGCAGTTGGTGTACCCGAAGTAGACCAGCGTGGGCCTGCCCTCGGTCTCCTTGCGGAAGTCGTAGGTCTTGCCACGGGTGTCGGTCAGGACCATGTCCGGCTTCTCGAACGGCTTGTCGAGAACCGTGGCGGCCTTGGCCGGGCCGGTCTCCTCGGAGACCACGGTGACCGGCGAGTCGCCGTCGTCGCCGCTGCCGCACGCCGACAGGGTCAGGCAGGCCGCGGCGAGCAGTGCGGCCGCCGTGAGCTGCCCGCGGCGGCGGGTGCGCGACGGGGCGGGGCGCGGGGCGGTGCGCCCGGAGAGGCCGGCGGACCAGGAGCGGCCGGCGGACCCGGCGGACCCGGTGGATGGGGAGGGTTTGGAGAGCATGGAGAGATGTCCCAGAGGTGAGGTGCGCGGGTGCGCGCCGGGGCCGTGAGCGGTCCGGCGCGCACCGAGGGCGTGCCCGGTCGGCGGGCGGCGGGCCCGCCGACCGGTCGGTTGCGTCAGGCGGAGCGGCGGCGTCCGGCGAGGACACCGTAGGCGACACCGGCGGCGCCGACGACGATGCCCGCGACACCGAGGACGCGGGCGGTGTTGTCGGTGCCGTCCGCCGAGGCCGTCTCGCCGGAGGCGCTGGAGGAGGTGTCGGCGGCGGCCGGGCTGGCGTCGTCGGAGTGCTCCTCGGAGGCCTCGTCGGAGGCGCCGGAGCCGTGGTGGCCGTCCTCCGCGGCGGCGGACAGGGTCAGGACCGGCGCCGGGTTCTCCGGCTCCTCCTCGCCCTCCTGGACTTCGATCCAGCGCACGACCTCCTTGTTGGAGTACGTCTGGATCGCCTTGAAGACCATGGTGTCGGCGTCCTCGGGGAGCGCGCCGACCGAGACCGGGAACTTCTGGAAGAAGCCGGGCTCGATGCCGTCGCCGGTGGCGGTCCAGGTCACCTTGGTGACGGCCTCGGTGATCTGGCGGCCGTGCATCTCCAGCGGCTTGTCGAGCTTGCTCCGGGTGACCTTGGCGTCCCAGCCCGGAACGGGCTGCGGCATCACGGAGGCGAGCGGGTGGTCGGCGGGGAAGCTGACCTCCAGCTTGGTGGTGCCGGCGTTGTCGCGCTCGTTGGGCACCTTGAAGTCGATGACCGCGTAGCCGCCCTTGGCGGCGGTGCCCTCCGGCTGGACGCTGACATGCGCCAGCGCGGGGGAGGACAGGGCGAGGACGGCGGTGCCGGCGACGGCAGCGGCGGCGGCGATACGGGAAGGCTGCATGGGGGAAAGCACTCCACTTCGAGGGGGAACCCGGCGGTTCCGGTGGCCCGGTCGTCCGGGTGGTTCCGGTTGTTCGGTCGGTCCCGTCGGCCCCGGTGGTCCGGCCGGGCTCCGACCGGCCTCGGGGCGGCCTGAGGCGGTCTCAGGCACCCTCGGGACGGTCCCGGCGGGTTGCGGTGGCGGACGGGAGGCGCGCCGGTGCCCGGGCGGCGTACGCCCTCGGCGTGCCCGCGGCACGGGCCGCGGACAGCGGCCGGGCCGGCTCCGGCCGGAAGCACCGGCGGGAGGAGTGGCGGCGGAGGACGAGAGCGCGGTGCACGCGCGCGTGCCGCGGAACGGCGACCGTCACCGGGCCCCGGGGGATCCCGGGTGCGGGGGCCGGCGCGTCAGGCGGCGAGGCGGTGCGCGGCCGCCGGGGGCCCGCGCCGGATCACCGAGTGCTGAAGTGCGGCGGTACGCGGTCCGGGCGGGGTGAGCAGCGCCGCGCGGGACGTCCGCGGACGCACCTCCGGGGTGTTGCCGAGCCCCGAGTACAGGGTGCGCACCAGCGCGAGAGCCCCGCGCAGGGAACGCATCAGCGCTCCCTCGGCGACGCCGTGCGCCGACAGCCGGACCAGCCGCAGCAGGGCCAGGTCGCCGTGGCGCAGCAACCAGCCGGCGGCGAGCGCCGCGAGGACGTGGCCGAGCAGCATCGGCAGCGACGGCAGCAGCAGGGCCGGCGAGGACGGCAGGAGACCGCCCGGACCGGCCAGGGTGCCCGCCGGGCCGTGCGCGGGGAGCGAGCCGGTGCCCGAACCGCCGGCGGGCAGCAGCCGGGCGTCGCTGAGGATCCGGTGTGCCTGCGCCGGACTGAGGGCCGCGGCGGTCGTCCCGCACAGCAGCCGTGCGGCGCGTGCCACCACGGCCGCGTCACCCGTGCCCTGTGTCACGACCGTGGTGCCGTGCTGCCCCAGCCCGAACAGGGTGTGCAGCACCGCCTGCCCGGCCGCCAGCAGGGCGACGATGCCCGGCAGCGAGCGTTCCCGTCCGGCGAGCGGGGCCGTCGCCGCGAGGACGGCCAGGAACCCGGCGCCGAGTGCCCAGAACGGCACCGCGGCACAGGAGGCCACGGCGTGCCCGGCCCCGGACAGCACGACGCAGACCGCGGCGAACACCGCGGCCCGCAGCATCCGGAGCCGGGCTCCGGACGACGTCGTGCAGGAGTGGGGGGCAGACATGGCGGCCTTATCATCGCACCGGCCCCACGCCTGTCGTACGGCAGGTCCGCAAGATGGCGTACGGACCGGAACGAGCCGTACCGCCCGGAGTGACCTCCTACGGGCGCATCCGCGCCCTGCGGCCCGATCGGCACCACTTCGCGCGGCGGGCCCGGTTGACCGCGCGGGCACGGCGCAGGCCGGCACACCCCCCGGCACGCCCGGCACCCTGGCCCGCCCGACACCCCCGGCACCCCCCGGCACGCCCCGGCACACCTCCCCGGCCACTCCGGCCGGCCACCTCGTCCGGTCACTCCGGTCGTTCACCTCGCCCGGCCACTCCACTCGTTCGCCTCGCCGGGTCGCCCCGTCCGGTCACTCCGGCCGGTCACTCCGTCCGGTCACCTCGCCCGGTCGCCCCGTCCGGCCACCTCGTCCGGTCGCTCCGGTCGTTCGCCTCGCCCGGTCACTCCACTCGTTCGCCTCGCCGGGTCGCCCCGCGGCAGGCCCCTGCGGGCGCCCCGCGGCGGACCGTGCGCTTCCGGTGCGGGAACCGCTGCCGCGCATCCCGTCCCACATACACCGAGTGGCACGCCCGACGCATCCCCCATATGGGCGGCATCACGCTGATTGAACGCTTACGTTCGGGAACCCGTGGCAATACGTATCGATACGTCGAGCCGTGGCCGGGAGGCTGGAGCATGAGCATCTGGTGGTCACTCCATCTGCGGCGTGAGGCCGCGAGCGTGCCGCTCGCGCGGCGCCTGCTGATCGGCACGATGGAGACCGCAGGCGTGGACCCGGACATCTCCTTCGACCTGTCCGTCGCTCTCACCGAAGCCTGCGCCAACGCCGTCGAGCACGGCGGGCTGCTGCCCGAGGGCACGTCCTCGGAGGCGTACAGCGTGACCGCCTACCTCGACGGCGAGATGTGCCGGATCGAGGTCGCCGACTCGGGACCGGGCTTCACCCCGGCCCCGGCCGTCCGCAGCATCCGCCCCGACGCCGAGCACGGCCGCGGGCTCTGCCTCATCCAGGAGCTCGCCGACCACGTCCACATCGGCAGGGAGCCCGTTCGCGGGGGCACGGTCGTGAGCTTCCACAAGCTGCTCAAATGGCGCGACGACGCCCCTTTGATGACGGCCTGAGCCGGCGGCCCGCAGCACGGCGACGCCCGCCGCCCCGGGACAGGGCGGCGGACGTCGGACGGGCGCCGGACGGGCGCCGGACGGGCGCCGGACGGGGCGCCGAGGCCTCGGGCGCGTGCCGGGCGGACGGTCCGCGGGGTCCGCGCGGACGGGACTCAGGCCTTCGGGGCACAGGCCTTCGGGACTCAGGCCTTCGGGACTCAGGCCTGGCCGGCCTTCAGGTCCGCCATCCAGGACTCGACCTCGTCGGAGCGGCGCGGCAGTCCGGCGGAGAGGTTGCGGTTGCCGTCCTCGGTCACCAGGATGTCGTCCTCGATGCGCACGCCGATCCCCCGGTACTCCTCGGGCACCGTCAGGTCGTCGGCCTGGAAGTACAGGCCGGGCTCCACCGTCAGGCACATGCCCGGCTCCAGGACGCCGTCGACGTAGGTCTCGGTGCGGGCGGCCGCGCAGTCGTGCACGTCCATGCCGAGCATGTGCCCGGTGCCGTGCAGCGTCCAGCGCCGCTGGAGACCCAGCTCCAGCACCCGCTCGACCGGGCCCTCGACGAGCCCCCACTCCACCAGCCGCTCGGTCAGCACCCGCTGGGCCGCGTCGTGGAAGTCCCGGTACTTCGCCCCGGGGCGTACGGCCGCGATGCCCGCCTCCTGGGCGTCGTACACGGCGTCGTAGATCTTCCGCTGGATCTCCGAGTAGCGGCCGTCGACCGGCAGCGTCCGCGTGACGTCGGCGGTGTAGTAGGTGTGCGTCTCGACGCCCGCGTCCAGCAGCAGCAGGTCGCCGGAGCGCACCGGGCCGTCGTTGCGCACCCAGTGCAGTGTGCAGGCGTGCGGGCCGGAGGCGCAGATGGAGCCGTAGCCGACGTCGTTGCCCTCCACGCGCGCGCGGAGGAAGAACGTGCCCTCGATGTACCGTTCGGACGTCGCCTCGGCCTTGTCGAGCACGCGCACCACGTCCTCGAAGCCGCGCACGGTCGAGTCGACGGCCTTCTGCAGCTCGGCGACCTCGAACTCGTCCTTGACCAGCCGGGCCTCGGACAGGAAGACCCGCAGTTCCTCGTCGCGCTCGGCGGTGACCTTGTCGGTCAGGGCCGCCTCGATGCCGGCGTCGTGGCCGCGCACCACGCGGACCGGGCCGGCCGCCTCGCGCAGCGCGCCGGGCAGCTCGCGCACGTCCGACGCGGGGATGCCGTACAGCTTCTCCGCCTCGGTCAGCGAGTGCCGTCGGCCGACCCACAGCTCGCCCTGCCCGGACAGCCAGAACTCGCCGTTCTCGCGGTCGGAGCGCGGCAGCAGGTAGATCGTCGCGGTGTGGCCGTCACCGGACGGCTCCAGGACCAGGACGCCGTCCTCGGTCTGGTTGCCGGTGAGGTACGCGTACTCCACGGACGCGCGGAAGGGGTACTCGGTGTCGTTCGACCGGGTCTTGAGGTTGCCCGCGGGGACCACCAGGCGCTCGCCGGGGAAGCGCGCCGACAGCGCGGCCCGGCGCTCGGCGGTCCGGCCGGCCTGCGGGATCGGCTGCAGGTCGTGCAGCTCGGTGTCCGCCCAGCCGGACTGCATGTTCTCGGCCAGCTCGTCGGACACGCCCGGGTACAGGCCGTTCTTGCGCTGCTTGATCGGCTCTTCGGTCTCTTCCGGGGTCTCCGGGAGATCTTCGGCCACGGTCATCCTCCTCGATACGGCGCTGGACCTCCTCCATCGTACGGTCGTACGGCCCGGGGCCCAGGGCCGTGAGCCCCGTCACGCACCGGCTCGGGGAGGTCACGGGCAGGAGCCGCACCAGGGGTCCGGCACGGCCCCGGCCGGCCGGCGGGAACCCGGCCGGGGTCCGGCCGCGGGGCCCCCGGGTGCGGGCGGAGGGCGTGGGCCCGGGGGTCCCGCGGCGGCCGGCCGTCCTCACTCGAAGCCGGCCCTCACTCGAAGCGGGCCCTCACTCGAAGCGGGCCCTCACTCGAAGCGGGCCCTCACTCGAAGCGGGCCCTCACTCGAAGCGGGCCGCGAGCAGCACCACGTCCTCCGTGCTGTCGGCCGTGTCCGCCCCGTCGGGCAGCATCGCGCGCAGCACGTGGTCGGCGACCGCGTCGGGGTCCCGGCGCAGCGCCCGGGGCACCCCGCCGGCGGCCGCGTGCAGCCGGGCGAAGGCGCGGTCGACGGGGTCGCCGGTACGGTGCAGCAGCCCGTCGGTGTAGAGAAGAACCGTCTCTCCTGCTTCGGCGTCGATCTCCACGCTGGGCGCCTCCCAGCAGGCGAGCATGCCCAGCGGGGCCGACACCGAGGTCTCCGCGAACTCGGTGCGCCGCTCGCCGGTCACCAGCGGCGGGCAGTGCCCGGCCCCGGCGAGGGTGAGCTTGCGCGCGGCCGGCTCGCAGTAGGCGAACAGGGCGGTGGCCGAGCGCGCGGGCTCGGTCAGCCTCAGCAGCAGCTCCAGGTCGGACAGCACGGCGACCGGGTCCTCGCCCTCCATCACCGCGTACGCGCGCAGGGACGCCCGCAGCCGGCCCATCGCGGCGACCGCGCTCGGCCCCGACCCGGTGACCGAGCCGACGGCCAGGCCGAGCGCCGCGTCGGGCAGCGGCAGCGCGTCGTACCAGTCGCCGCCGCCCTGCGCCGAGGTGCGGTGCCGGGCGGCGAGCTGGACCCCGGCGACCCGGGGCAGCCGGGACGGCAGCAGCTCCTCCGACATGGTCGCCATGCACGCGCGGGTGCGCTCGACCTCCAGCAGCCGGGCGAGGTGCTCGGTGGCGTAGCGGGCGTAGAGCCCGGCCAGGTGGCGCTGGCGCTCCAGCGGCTCGGCGGGCTCGTCGTACAGCCACACCGCCGCGCCGAGGCGGCCGGCGGGCTCGGTGGACAGCGGGAGGGCGTAGCTGGCGGCGAAACCGAGGCGGGCGGCCACCTCGCGGTGACGGGGGTCGAGGGCGTCCTCACCGAGCAGGTCGGACCGTACGATCTCGGCCACGCCGCCGGGCAGTCCGGCCGGGGTGTCGAGGAGTTCGCCGTACGGCAGCGAGCCGCGCGGCACGGTCTCGATATGGCCGAGATCCGCGGGTCCGAGGCCCAGGCCGAGGGTGGTGCGGGGGCCGAGGCCGTCGCCGGGTTCCAGCACGACGAGACCGCGCCGGGCACCCACGAGGGCGGCTCCGGCGCGCAGCAGTTCCTGCAGGGCGTCGGTCAGTGTGTCCGTGCGGACCAGGCGTTCGGTGAGTTCGTGGAGGGTGGTGAGGTCCGAGACCCAGCCGGCGAGGCGGTCCTGGAGCAGGGCTCCGGCGCCCGTGGAGGCCGGGGGGACGTCCGGTGCGGCGGTCTGCGCGGGCGCGCCAGTGTGTGCGGGTGCGGGAACCGTTGAATCGATTCCGGCCACTTTAGGAGGGTGCGGGGCGCTCACGGTGTCCGGCTTTCCGACCGGTGCGTTTTGCTCAAAAGCATGGAAAACCCCCAGGTCATTCTGCGCCGCTAGCAGTGTCTCCACATGTACACGCACTCGTGAGGGGATGTCCAGCATTGTCCTGCTGGGATTCCTGGTGTCCATGAGGCTTTCGGGAGAGGTGGCCGCTCCTCTTGCGGAAAGGCAAAGTTGGCTTAAAACTGACTCGGGCGACGTCTTGTTGAGGTCGACTGGGCTTGCTCGCAGGAGCGTCACACCGGTCGTGATGGGTACGTACTCGGAGAAGGCCAGGGGTGGTTGGGGGCCACCCGGAACCTGGCGACGGACCCGAGCGTCATAGCCACCGACGACCGTGCCCCATCCTCCCGTGGCGGAGGCGGAGAAACACGAGGGACCGGCAAAACGCCAGACTTCGCCACCCCACGCCATGCCCGTGCTTCTGGTAGACGAGTACGGACGCAGACGAGTACGGACAGAACGGTCGGCCCCGGCCGCGACGGCGGGCGTTCCGGCCGTCGCCCCGGCCGGGTCCGGCCCGGGAACGGGTCGGTCCGGGTCCCGCCGGAACCGGCCCGGACCGAGGCCCGGCCGTACCCCGGCCCGCAGGGGAACCTCGCGTTTTCGCAGGGGTGTGATGCGCCAGCAGGTACGCACAGTGCAGTGAACGACACACGGTGTTCATCGAGACGCGGTGTATGTGGCCCACGGTGTTGCCAGGCGTGCAACGGAAAGGAACGAGCGCTCATGCGCGAGATCCTCGGAAGGCGACGCAGGCTCCTGTCCCGGCGTGCCGGCGGGAGCCCTGAGCTGATCGGCGCGGCCCTGACGTTCGCCACCCAATGGCAGTGGCCGGTTCTGCCCGGCGCGGCGGCCGACCCGCAGGCCCGCTCCCGCTGCGGCTGCCCCGACCCCGAGTGCACGGTGCCCGGCGCCCACCCCTTCGACCCCGGCCTGCTCGCCGCCACCACCGACGAACGCATGGTCCGCTGGTGGTGGGCCAACCGGCCGTCCGCCCCGGTCGTCCTGGCCACCGGCGGGCCGGCGCCCTGCGCGGTGAGCCTGCCCGCCCCGGCCGCCGCCCGCGCTCTCGACGCCCTGGACCGCACCGGCATGCGCCTCGGCCCGGTGGTCGCCTCGCCCACCCGCTGGGCGATCCTCGTACGGCCTTACACCATGGAGCAGTTGGGCGAGCTGCTGTACGCCAAGGACTTCGTCCCCGGCTCGCTGCGCTTCCACAGCGAGGGCGGCTACCTCGCCCTGCCGCCGTCCACCACCGGCCAGGGCGACATCCGCTGGGAGCGCGCTCCGCTGCCCGGGTCCGCCTCGCCGTGGGTGCCCGACGTGGAGGCCGTGGTCGACGCGGTCGTCGACGCCCTCACTCGTACGGGTGTGAGCGCGCCCGAGTTGTAGGGGTGTCGGGCGCGGGCGCAGCCGGGCGTCCGTTCGCGCTGGTTATCGTCCCTGCCATGAACCTTCGCCTGCTCGCCCTCACGGGCGTCGCGGCGGGCGCGATCGCGCTGCCGCTGGCCGTGGCGTCCGCGGGCCCGGCGGGCGACGGCGAGCGGACGACCGTACGGCTGCCCGCGCGCGCCCCGAGGGCCACGTCCCGCCCGGAGACCGAGCGCCCGGACACCGAGCGCCCGGACACCGAGCGCCCGGACGCCGACGCGAAGGGGCCGGCGGCCGCGTCCTTCCCCGGCCACGCCCGGACGACGGGACCTGCGGGGCGGTCGAGGCCGCAGCGGTCGGGTCAGGTGCCGGTTCCGTCGCTGCCGGGCCGTCCGGGGGCCGGCGCGGCCGCCCGCTGCGGGCCCGAACTCACCGCGCCCGAGGGCGTGGAGGCGCAGACCTGTGTGCTGGCCCGGGGGGAGGAGGTCTGGGCGCGGACCTACTACCGCAACGCGACGGGCCGGGCGCTCCAGGCCGTACTGAGTCTGATGGGGCCGAAGGGCCGCACGGTGCGGATGCGCTGCGCGGTGAGTGCCGGGGACGAGCCGGCGTCCTGCGACACGCCCCGCGACCGGGACGCCCGGGGCGGCCGGGGCGAGGGGAGCGAGGGGAACGGCCGGAACGATCGCATCGAGGGGAACGGCCGGACAGACCGGAGCGACGGGGGCGGCGGGGCCGACGGGGGCGGGTGGGGCCGTTCCCCGCAGGACCGGGGCGAGCCGGGTTCTGCCGGACCGGACCGGTACACCGCCGTCGCGGAGTTCGCGGGGACCGGGACGGACGCGCCGCTGCTGCTGCGGACGGGCAGCGACCCCCGCTGACCGGCCCGCCGGGCCCGGCTCGAACAGCCTCCGGGCGCACCTTGTCGAGCCGCGCCCGCGGTGCGCGCCCGGGGCCCGGGACAGAGAGACCCGGTTGCTGGCGACGGGGGATGCACCAGCAACCGGGCTACTGGAACGGTAACAAGAGATCGGCTGTTCGCAAATTCGATCCCGGTTTTCCGTCGGCTATTCGGACAACCGATCAGGCCTGCGCCGCAGGGGAGTTGACGCTGCCGGCGGCCGCGCGGGGGCGGTCCGGGCGACGGACCGACCGGTCAGCCACCCGGATGCGCGGACGCGGCATCAGCTCAGTGTGACCTGTCGGTTGGTGAGCCCGCCGCGGGCCCGGCGCTCCTCCGGGGTGAGCGGCGTGTCCAGGGCGAGGGCGGCGGCGAGGCGCTCGGCGAACCCCGCGGCCGGCTTCTCGATGTCGTCCGCGCCGATCTCGCTCGGCAGGTCCCACACCGGCACCGTGAGCCCGTGAGCACGGAAGGAGCCCACCAGCCGGGTGCCCTCGCCCAGGCCGGAGCCGCCGGCCGCGTGCAGCCGGGCCAGGGCGTCCAGAAGCCGCTCCTCCGGATGCGGCATGACCCACCGCAGGTGGTTCTTCTCCGGGGTCCGGCACCAGTAGGCGGCGTCCACGCCGGTCAGCTTCACGGTCGGGATGGCGGCGGCGTTGGCCCGCTCCAGGGAGGCGGCCACGTCCGGGGTGGCGTTCTCCGCGTCCGGCACCCAGAACTCGAACCCGCTGTGCACGACCGGCTCGAAAGCGCCCTCCGCGTCGAGCAGGTCCTGCAGCCGCGGCCCGTCGGCGGGTGCCCGGCGGCCCTGCACCGGGTTGCCGGGCTCCGTCTCGAGCGCCCGCTGCAGGGTGTCGGCCAGGTCGCGGCTGAGGTCGCCGGACGCCGTGTCGTTCTGCAGGGCGAGCAGCACCGAGCCGTCCTCGCGGCGCAGCGCGGGCCACGCCATCGGCAGCACCGTGGCGAGACCGACCGAGGGGACGCCTTCGGGCAGGCCCTCCTTGAGCGGCAGCTCGACCGTGGCGGCCGGCACCAGTTCGCGCAGCGCCACCCAGTCGCACTCGCCCGGCAGGCCCTCGAACGGGCGCTGCACCAGCTCGGTCGCGGCGTGCGCGGCGGCCCGGCCGTGGCACGCCTTGTAGCGGCGGCCACTGCCGCACGGGCAGGGCTCGCGGGCACCGACGACCGGGATCTCCCCGTCGGTGATCTGAGGCTGCGCGGCCTTCGTCTGGGGGCGCTTCTTGGCCATCGTGAGGTCTCCCGGTTACGGCTCTTGTCGTACGGGCGGGAGCCTAGCCGCTCACGCCGACGGCGACGGGACCCTGTGGACGACGGGAGCGTTGTGCACGGCCCCGTCACCCCACCCGGTCGTCCCGGAGGCGGCCGGACCCTGAGGCGACCACGGCTCGCTCCGGCGGGGCCGGCCGGTCGGCCCGGCGGGGCCGGCAGGTGGGCCCGGCCCGGCCCACCGGTCCGGTCGGGCCGGTCGGTCAGGTGGCTCCGCCGGTCCGGTCAGTCGAGATCGTCGAAGGCGTCCGCGAAGTCCAGGTCGGTGATGACCGGGACGGACGGAGCGATGACGCGCGTAGCGAAGTCGTCGCGGCGCCGCCCGGCATCGGGATCGTGCACGTCGTCGTGGACCACCACCCATACGGTGACCTCGCCGCGGGCGTCGTCCCGCACCCCCCAGTCGTCGGCGAGCGCGGTGATGATGTTCAGCCCGCGGCCGCCGTGCGCCGTGACGGAGGGGGTCGCCGGAGCGGGGCGGGTGGGACCGCCGCCGTCGGTGACCTCCACCAGGAGCCGGCCGTCCGCGTCGACCCGCCAGGCGGCCCGTACGTCGCCGTCCCCGGCCAGGGCGCCGTCGAGCGGCCGCCCGTGTTTGCACGCGTTGCTCAGCAGTTCGGAAAGGATCAGTACGGCGTCGTCGATGACCGTCTCCGCGACCCCGCCCGTGCGCAGCTGGGCACGCATCCGGTGCCGTGCCTCGCCCACGCCCGCAGGGCCATGGGGCACGGCCATGCTCGACGACGTGGGCACCTCCTGTGCCACCACCAACGCCACCCCCGAGACCTCCTTCGCCCCACGCCACGGTGTGGATGCCCCATTGGCCTGTACCGGAAACCGGCCAGGCACGTTCCGGTGACGCATTCGGCACGACCGGACACGCGGCGAACGCGCCGGTGCACACCCCGTGATCATCGCGGGGGCGCACCGCGGGGCCGCGCAGAGGAGGCCGCGCCGAGGGCCTGCCGCGGTGGTGCCCCGGCCCGGTTCAGCGGTCCGGTTCAGCGGCCGAGCTGGTCCGCGACGGCGCGCGGTCGGTTGGTGATGATGGCGTCGATGCCCAGTTCGAGGCAGAGGTCGACGTCCTCGGGCTCGTTCACGGTCCACACGTGCACCTGGTGGCCGGCCTGCTTGAGCCGCTCCACGTAGCCGGGGTGGTTGCGCACGATCCGGATCGAGGGCCCGGCGATCCGCACCCCGGCGGGCAGCCGTCCGTCGCGCAGCCGGGGCGAGAGGAACTGCACGAGGTACACCGTCGGCAGGGTCGGTGCCGCGGCCCGCACGCGGTGCAGGGAACGGGCCGAGAAGCTCATGACGCGGACCTGGGAGTCCTCGGGCGAGGCCGGGGCGTCCAGGCCGAACCGCTTCAGCAGGTGCAGCAGGCGTTCCTCGACCTGGCCCGCCCAGCGCGTGGGGTGCTTGGTCTCGACGGCCAGTTCGACGCGGCGCCCGGCGTCGGCGACCAGCTCCAGCAGGCGTTCCAGGGTGAGGACGGAGGTCTCGGCCGGGTCCTCGGGCCGGGACTCCCAGTCGGGCTCCTCCTGGCCGCCCCGCTTCCAGGAGCCGAAGTCGAGCGCGGCGAGTTCGGAGAGCTCCAGGGCGGACACGGCGCCGCGGCCGTTGGACGTACGGTTGACGCGACGGTCGTGCACGCACACGAGGTGCCCGTCCGCGGTCAGCCTCACGTCGCACTCCAGCGCGTCGGCGCCGTCCTCGATCGCCTTCCTGTAGGCGGCCAGGGTGTGCTCCGGGGCATCCTCGGAGGCGCCGCGGTGGGCGACGATCTGGGTGTGGTGCTGTCGTGCGTGGGTCACCGCGTCATGGTGCCACCGTCCGGGGGTGGGCGAGACGTCCGAGTGGCGTCGGTCCGGCCTCCGCAACGTGGCCGTTAAGTGAAAAAGGTCCTATATAAAGGATGCCCCTATAAAGGATGCCCCCGGACGCACAGGCACGGCTTATGGTGCTCTGACGGCCCGTGGGAAAAGCTGACGGCATACAAACAACTAAGCTGCGCGGCGACCACAGCCGTGGAACGAGGAGAGAAGCTGTGAGCACCGAGAACGAGGGCACCGCGGTTCCCCCGGCCCCGTCCGCACCTCCCGT
Organism: Streptomyces sp. B8-7; assembly: GCF_058833805.1. Taxonomy (NCBI): domain Bacteria; kingdom Bacillati; phylum Actinomycetota; class Actinomycetes; order Kitasatosporales; family Streptomycetaceae; genus Streptomyces; species Streptomyces sp. B8-7. The sequence goes on from NZ_JBYRRL010000004.1 coordinate 809,165, forward strand.
GCCGGTGGACACGCCCGCGTCCTCCCCGCAGGCGCCGGAGGGCGCCGCCCCGATGCCCCCGCAGGCCCCGCACGGGGAGCCCGCCCCGGCACCGCACCAGCCCGCGGCCCACGACGCTCCGGCGCCGCAGCCGCGGGAGGGGTCGGACACCACCGCGGCATACCCCACCGCCGCGCATCCCACCGCGCACCCCAGCGCGCCGCAGCCCCCGCCGTACGCGGCCGCCCCGGCGCCGGACGCCTCGTACCCGCATCAGGCCGGCCCGGCCCCCGAGGGCGCGTGGCCGCCCCCGCCGCCGCCCGGCCCGCACGCCGCCGGGCCGGTCCCGGGGTACGGCGGCGGTGGCTCGGGCACCGTCTGGGGCGCCTCGTACCAGCCCGGCGCACCGAAGCCGGGCAGGCGCGGACGGGGCGGCCTGGTCGCGGCGGTGCTGGCGGCCGCGCTGGTCGCGGGCGGCGTCGGCGGCGGCCTCGGCTACGTCCTGGCGAAGAACGACGACAGCGCAAGCAGCTCCACCACCGTCTCCGCCGCCGACAGCGGCGGCGACCTCAAGCGCGACCCGGGCACGGTCGCGGGGGTGGCGCAGCGGGCGCTGCCCAGCACGGTCACCATCCAGGCCGAGTCGAGGAGCGGCGAGGGCGGCACCGGCACGGGCTTCGTGTTCGACACGGAGGGCCACATCGTCACCAACAACCACGTGGTGGCGGACGCCGTGGACGGCGGCCGGCTGTCGGCGACCTTCCCGGACGGCAAGAAGTACGACGCCGAGGTGGTGGGCCACGCCCAGGGCTACGACGTGGCCGTGATCAAGCTCAAGAACGCGCCGTCGGACCTGAAGCCGCTCACCCTCGGCAACTCCGACGACGTCGCGGTCGGCGACTCCACGATCGCCATCGGCGCCCCCTTCGGCCTCTCCAACACGGTCACCACCGGCATCATCAGCGCCAAGAACCGTCCGGTCGCCTCCAGCGACGGCTCCGGCAGCCAGGCCTCCTACATGAGCGCGCTGCAGACCGACGCCTCCATCAACCCGGGCAACTCCGGCGGCCCGCTGCTCGACGCCAAGGGCAACGTGATCGGCATCAACTCCGCGATCCAGTCCACGAGCAACGGCGGCTTCGGCGGCTCGGGCCAGTCCGGTTCGATCGGCCTGGGCTTCGCGATCCCGATCAACCAGGCCAAGTACGTCGCCCAGCAGCTGATCAAGACCGGCAAGCCCGTCTACGCCAAGATCGGCGCCTCGGTCTCCCTGGAGGACACCACCGACGGGGCGAAGATCACCGACACCGGCGCGGGCGGCTCCGCGGCCGTCGAGCCCGGCGGCCCCGCCGCCGAGGCCGGCCTCAAGCCCGGCGACGTGATCACCAAGCTCGACGACAGGGTCATCGACTCCGGCCCGACCCTCATCGGCGAGATCTGGACCCACCAGCCCGGCGACAAGGTCACCGTCACCTACGAGCGCGGCAGCCGCACCGACACCGTCGAACTGACCCTGGGCTCCCGCACCGGAGACAGCTGACCCCCGCCCCGCCCGGCCAACCCGTTACTCTTGTCCCCGCGCCGCCCGCCCGTCCGGGGGCGACGCGGGGAGGCGTGCCCGAGCGGCCGAAGGGAACGGTCTTGAAAACCGTCGTGGCAGCGATGTCACCGTGGGTTCAAATCCCACCGCCTCCGCTCGCTGAGCAGTAGGAACGGCCCCTGACCTGGGGAACTGGGTCGGGGGCCGTTGCCGTGTCCGGGGCGGCCGGGCGCCGTGGCTGCCCGGTGCTCCCCGGGGTTTCCCGCCCGATGGGGCACGCGAGGGGCACGGAAGGGGCACGCGCGAGGGCCTGTCAGCGGGTGACGGGAACCTCGTAGACGATCTCGCAGAGGGCGGCGGGGACGATGATGTCCGCGGTCTCCACGGGCCGCCCCTGGTCGCTGTAGTAGGTCCGCCGGATGTGCGTCACGAGCGCGGCCTTCTGGATGCCGAGCAACGACGCTTCCTCGGCGGTGGCTTGCCGCGGCTCGGGCTGCTCGACGGCATGGCTGACGGTGACGCCGATGACGGCCATCCGGTTCACGACACCTGCCCCGGAGTGGGGCCCGCCCTCGGGGAGGACGACGAGGGTGCCGGCGGTGAGGTCGTAGGGCTCCCAACTCGTGGACAGTTGGACGGGCTTGCCGTCGGCCAGGAACTCGTACGTGGTCCGGACGCACAGATCGCCTTCGCCGATGCCGAGTCGGACGGCGATCTCCGCCGGTGCCGGAACCTTGGCGTCGGTCCGACTCTCCCAACCGCCTTGCTTGTTGAGGGCCTTCATGTCCGCCCGGAACGGCGACCCGTCGGGCCGCTCACGCGCGGCTGACCGCACCATGCGCACCCGCTGCCGCGGCTCTGCGACATACGTCCCCGAACCGGCACGGCCTTCCAACACACCTTGGGAGATCAGGAGTTCCTGAGCGCGACGGACGACGTTGTCGCCGACGCCGTACTCCTGGCCGATCTGGGCGCGGGAGGGCAGCCGGTCGCCCGGCTCCCACACGTGCTCCGCGATCCGCCGCCGGAGTTCGTCGGCGATGCGGAGATAGGGCGGCTGCTCAGACATATGGAAAATCTAGTCCACTAGCCTTAATCTAGTTAACCAGCTTCACTTAAAGTGATCGCCGGTGGCGGAGGCTGCCCTGTGCCCGATTCGGAAGTCCGTGCGGCGGCTATCGCCGCCCGGCTGTCCGCCCTCGGGCTCACCGCGCGCGTGGAGGAACACCCCCGACACGCGACGGTCGAGGCGGACGTCCCGGCATCACTCACCGCCGAGTCCTGGCGTGAGGTCCTGGCCGCCGTGGCCGACGCCGACCGCTTCGGCCTCCTCGCCACGAGCCTGAACGACCGAACCCTCTGGGCGGTCGTCGCACACAAAACGGCCCCCACGGCGGGCGATGCCGGGGGACCGAGCCATCAGCGATAGGAGCTGACCAGCATGCTCGACCGTATCCGCCGCGCCCTCTCCCGAGCCAGAGGGCTGCGGCACTCCAGCAGGGGCAGGCACCGCCGCCCGTTAACGCCCGACCGCCCGCCGGTCGCTGCCGTACCGCACCCGGGCCGGCCGACGGCAGCGCCCGCTTTCCACCTGGAGCACAGCGACCACTCCGATCACACGGCGCTGCTGCGCGGGGAGGAGGTCGCACTCGTCCGCCCGTACGTGGTGGCCTGGGAGCGGCGCACCCGTCGGCGCTCGGTGATCATGGCGCCGTACCTGCCGACCGGGCCCGAGGCCTGGGTGCCCCTGGCGGGGGCCCGCTGATGCCAACCGCGGACCACCAACCCCACATCCCGCCCGCCGCCGAACCCTCCTACCGCTCGACGGCCTGCCGGATCGGAACGCACAAGGCTTGCGCGGAGTCTTCTCCCGCCTCCGGGCCGGTGGACATCCCGGTGGTCTACGAAGCGTGCGACTGCGCCTGTCACACGGCGTTCAGCGGGCCTGAGCCCTGGGAGGCGGGACGGTGAGAGAACAAGCACCTGCCGGAGTGCTGGCGGACAACGTCGAGATCACGGCGGCGACAGTGCGGCGCGGCGACGTCATCCACATGGGCGGTCGGGCCTGCCGGGTGGCCAACCTCTTTCAACTCCCCCACGGCAACAAGCAACTCCTCTTCGACTCGGGAGAACTGCTCACGATCAACAGCCGGACTCGCCTGATGGCCGTACGGTTCCAGAGAAGGCGGTGACCGTGTCTGCGACCTCCCGCCACCGCGGCATCGCCGACGACCTACGCAACCGGATCACAGCCAGCGACTTCGGCCCCGGCGAACGCCTTCCATCGGAAACCGACTTGGCGTCTCAATACCGGGTGAGCACAGCAACGCTCCGCAACGCACTCGCGCTACTCCAACGCGAAGGCCTCGTAGAGAAGATCCACGGCAAGGGCAACTTCGTCCGCCGCCCGCTCCGCAAACTCACGTACGTCGGCGGCTGGGGCACCCTCGACCCGTGGAAAGCAGCCGAAACGGCACTCCGCATCACGGTGCGCACCACTGCGGTTCGCGCTCACGGCGACCTGCTGGCCATGCTGAACGTGCCACCGGACACCCTGCTCACCGAACTCACCTGCGTCAGCCATGATCGGGACGCACCGCACAGCCTGGCCCGCATCTACGTGCCCAGTGCCCTGGCACTCCCCGACATGATCCAGGACAGCGACCTCGCTGGCCGCACCCTCACGAGATTCGCCGTGCTGGCGCCACTGCCGACAGAGATCCGGGAGACGGTGAGCGCCCGTCTCCCGACGGCGGACGAAGCATCGGCCCTTCAGATCCATCCGGGAACGGCCGTCCTCACCGTGACGCGCACCGCAACGGACAACGCCACGCGTGTCGTTGAGGCCGCACTCCTGGTGTTCCCCGGCGACCGCGCCGACGCGGTTTTCACCACCCACCACGTGACCGACGAGAGGCCGACTCAACGATGACCCCCGAAAGCGGCCTGCGCCTCCTCCCCTGGTCCGGGCCAGACGGCAAGCCCTGCTACCTCAGCACCGACGACCGGGACGGCTACATGTCCCGCCTGGCAGACAACATCGAATCCGTGCAGCTCGGGACGGCGGCCGAACTGCTGGAAGAGGCCTCCGCGACCCTCGACAACCGGGACACGGGCCCGGAAAAGGTACGACTGCTGGCGAAGGAACTGACCGGGGCTCTGAGGGATGTTCTCCGCGTCGCGACCAGCCGCGGCTGCCTCCTGGCGGCGAATGAACCTGACGGCGCCTGAAGGCGCCACGAACGGCACCCGCCGATGTCGACCGTCCCTTGAAAGTGGGGAGGGGAGCCCAATGCCACCGGGGCCTCCCCTCCCCGTCAAGCTGTCCCGCCTGGGGCGTATACGCCACGCATCGACGGCGGGAGGACCTTCTCTCCGCCTGTGCCTCAGCCGACGACAGTCAGCCACGACGGTGGGTGCGCCGGCCGACCACGCACGCGTATGCCTCGCTGTACCCCCACCGACCTCAGCCACGCTGCTGACGATTGGGTGCTGCGCCCGATCGCCCAGCGCGTCTACGGTGAGGATGCCCGCATCACGTGACGCGGCGCCTGAATGGCCGCAGCGCAGACGACGCGCGTTGCTGGACAGGCTACCGACTGAAGAGCGGTGAGGTCCCGAACCGGTCGGACCGCCCGTGACCGTGGCTGAATGTGTCAGAAGTTTCGGTTCTCTGGGGCCTGCATTGCATCGACCACTCGGTCGTCGTGGCCGTACGAAACGGAGCCGAGTGTCACGAAGGTGACTGCGTCGCACCTTCCTCCGGCCGCGACGACCAGCCGCGCCGCCCAATCCGCTGGCCTCCGCGTCATCTGGCTGCACGACGCCCGCCGCGGCACGGCCACCCCCTCACGGCCGCCGGAGCCGCATCCCGAGTCGTCATGGAGATCCTCAGGAATAGGCGCCCTGTCGCGACCTACCACCACCGTTGATGTCGAAAGTAGATGTCAGAGGCCCCAGACCATGATCGGTCCGGGACCCTTCACCTCGTGCCCCGCCAGGATTCGAACCTGCGACACCCGCTGTTAGGAGAGAGGCAGGGAAGTGGGGCCGCTGACCTGGAGCTTCGGTGCCTGGTACTACAGCCTCAGATCTTGAGTTTGTGATCGATTCTGTTCGGGTTGTCGCCAGGGACGGAGGCGGGCGGGCAGGGGGTCGCCGCGCCGTTTGTAGTGGCTGACGGTGGCCCGGGTCTGGTGCAGGGCTCGCCAGTGATGCTGCTGGAGGTGGTAGGCGTCGCTGTGGTGGGCGGTCAGGGCGGTGGCGGCGAGGAGACAGGCGAGGGCCGGGACGGTCAGCCGGATCAGGGGAAGGTGTTCCTTCCCGCTGTTGCCTGCGCTTTTCCCCCGACTGCCGGGTCTGGACCAGTGGGCCCAGCCGCAGGCTCTGGTTCCGGGTCGGGGTGGCGGGCGCGCTGGACGGTCAGGAAGGCCAGGGCGAGCATCGCGCAGGTCACGTGCCGGTGCCAGGAGGTCCAGCGGCGGACCTGGTACTGGCCGAGGCCGGTGATCTGTTTGGCAAGCTCGTTGTTCTCCTCGATCTTCCAGCGGACCCCGGCCCTCACGATCGCCTCGGTGACCGGGTCGCCGGCGGGGGCATGAACGAGGAAGTACGCGTACTCGAAGTCCACGAAGCCGCCGGCCAGTTGCTTCTTCTCGGTACTGCGGCGGATCAGCAGCTGGTGGGCGAAGCCGTCGGCCGGCATCTGTCCGGGCAGAGTGACCTCGAACCAGGCCCAGTCGTAGGCGCGCCGGCCCTTGGAGCCCTCGCCCTGGCTGCGGCGCTCCCACTGCTCACGCACCGTGGCGTAGTGCAGCAGATCACCGGCCGCCGCGACCTTCGGCAGGCGCAGCTTGCCCGGCGGGCCCTGAACCGGCAGGGAGACCGGCACTGCGAGCACGTAGCGGATCTTCTGCTCGTGCAGCCAGGACCTGAGGGCGGGGTCCTTGCCGTAGTCCGCGTCTGCGGCCACCCAGGAGAACGGCAGGCCGCCGGCCGCCGCGCCCTGGAGCATGGCGATGCCCAGGTGCGGCTTGGTGGTGAAGACGACCTCGTCGGGCACCCCGGCCGCCCGGCACCGCTCACGGTCCTTCGTCCAGGACTGCGGCAGGTACAGGCGCCGGTCGCAGAAGGTGTGGCCGCTCGCGGCGGCGTAGGTGAGCATCACCATGACCTGGCAGTTGCGGACGTCACCGGTCGTCCCGCAGTGCTGGTGGGCGACCCCGACAGACTTGTCCCCCTTCTTGATCACCTGGGTGTCGTCCAGGACCAGCGTCGCGTCCGGATCCCCCAACTCCCGCGCCACATACGCCTGCACCTCGCTCAGCAGCGCGTCCGCGCTCCAGGACGCCTCACCAAGGAACTTCTGAATCCGGTGCGGGGTGGCATGCCCGGCCCTCCCCGCCATCGTCCAGCCGTTCTTTCGGCCCAGGTCCGACAACAGCCCCTCGACGAGATCGGCGAACACCTCCCGCGGCTCCGGCCGGGCGAACAGATGCCCCAACCCGCCAGTCAGGACAGCCAGTCCCTCGGCCCAGTTCCCGACGTGTTCCGTACTCACATCCATCAGCATGACCGGACAACGATCAGCACCGATCACCAGTCACATGATCTGAGGCTGTAGTACTGGGCAGGCTGCCGAGAACTCGACCGCGACACAACCCCGTTGACCGTGGCTGGCCCCTGAATCTGGCACGGCTGTGGCACGAACCTCAGCCGACGACAGTCAGCCACGAGGGCGGGTGCGTCGAACGACCACGCACGTGTATGCCTCCCTGTACCCCCACCGGCCTCAGCCACACTGCCATGCTGTCGACAACAGCAAGCGGCGTCGGCAGGGCCGTGAAGGTACTTCGGTAGCTGTCTGAATGATCAGTTGACAGGGCGGGCGAACCACTACTCCGGGCTAACTGAAATCGTCGGCTGCCGATGTTCACGCTAGCGTGAACATCGAGTCTCTTAACTCTGTTTTGCGGTAACCATCTTTGGGGAGTTGCGATGGATAATAATCACAAAACAAAGGATTGGGGCACTGTACTGGTAGAGGGAGTCATCTTTCCCACGGCTTCATTCTTGGCGCCTGCCGCTCTGCTCGCTCTCATGGTGTTCTTTGTGATCAGGGGATTTACTCATGGTTTCGGAGATGGAATTCGCAGCTTCGCGGCTGTAGCGCTACCTCTCGTCGTCTTGGCATTTTTGGCAAAAGTGGTGAATCGGCCTAGCTCCGTGGCGGGCCAAGTGCCACACTCATCGGTAGGCCAACGAAGAATATTTGCCCCCGGAACGCCGAACTGGGTATTCTTTGTAGTTTCCGTTATTGTGTCTGTCGCTGCAATGGCTCTGTTGACGGTTTCCGCTGAGGCGCCGCTGGCTGAGCTTGCCACCTCCGCCGCATTCTCTGCCCTTGCGTTCTTTTCGATGCAGAGCGAACCGCATTCCGACCGTGGCGCCGTCTACAGTCTAGGCACTGTGTTGGGCGCCTTGTCATTCATCGTTGTGGCGGGGGTTCCCTCTATCTGAGAGGCGTCCGGTGAATCGCCTGATTCCCCGTTTCCTTCACGCTTCAGTGAATTGCAGCCCGGAATTGCAGCTCCAGCTCATTGACTTGTCTTGGGACTGACCAGCAGTAGTCTTTGAACCTCGCAGGAGAGAGTTCTCCTGCATCCACGTTGTGCATGTACGAAAGCGCGTATTTACTTCCCACTTCTTCGAGGCACCAGAATCCCATTTTGGCTCGGGCGTTCTTCATGAGCGCGTAGGCGAGGAGCGACTGAGGGAAATCCTCGGTATTGGCGTAATAAAACGCTGTCGCGCACGAGAATTCCCATAGCCCCGAGAAAGGGATGATGTATAGGGTTTGCGTTACGTCGCCAAACGTAAACTTTGCCTTAGCTCCGCCGTCTCGCACTTCAAAGAGTCGGACGTCTGCTCGAATTGCGAGATCTTGAACGTGATTTGCGAAATCACTGAGAGGCATCTGGATCAGCTCCAGATAGGAAAGCGGGAAACTGCGTGACGAGATCGGGTGTGCCTGCCACGGGGGAATGGCATCAGTGAGCGGCAGTGGCCCTCTTCCTGTCGGATTGGGCTGACCGGCGCTGAGATGTGATCTTGTTTCTATTCTGCTTCCCTGGTCGCCGGGTGTCAAAAGATGCACTCCGTTACGCTTGCTACGTCAAGTTACCTGTCGCTTCAATTTCTTGATAAGCGCCAAATTCTGGCCCATGCGTCATCCCCTTACCTGTTGCGGATGCGTGGCTGCCAAGCGCGGTTGACGCTGTGCAGAGGTTGGTGGGATGGATCTAGGCTGCTGCGAGCGCGGCGCGGGCGCCGGCCGGGCTGGAGCGGGGCGGAGACAGGAGCGCAGGCCCGGACGGGGGCCGGGCCGTGCGCGGGGAGCGGAGCGAGCCGCACTTGATGGAGTAGGGAAAGTCTTATCCCGCTGGGATGAGTCGCTTGCCGTCGTGGCTGCGTACGTGGGGGCCGTTGTCGTTCAGGGCGTCTAGGAGACGGACCGCGAAGACCTCGGTCATGCGCTCGCTGACCTCGGCCGGCGTGAGCCAGGAGACCGCGGTCGACTCGGTTGACGTGCGTTCCGTGCCACCGGACGGCTTGCAGCGGAAGACCAGGGCGACGATGCCTCGGGTGGTGTTCTTGTAGACGCCCGTGAGTTGGTCCACCTCGACGTGGATGCCGGTCTCCTCCAGGACCTCGCGGGCTACGCCGGCTTCCGGGGTCTCCTGGAGTTCGAGTACGCCGCCGGGGAGCTCCCAGGTGCCGTTGTCGGCTCGGCGGATCGCCAGGAGGCGGCCGTCCTCGCGCACCACGACCCCCGCGACGGATACGGAGTGCAGCGGTGTCGGGGTCGCTTCCTGTGATTGACTCATGTACAGGAGCATAGGAGGCGGAGAAGGACTATGGGAACTGCGGTGGGAGGGGACCGGTCCGGGCCTCGGTACGTGCAGATCGCCGACGAGATCGTGCGGCAGATCAGGGCCGGTGTGCTCAAGGCCGGCGACATGGTGCCGAGTGAGTCGGAGCTGGTGGAGCGCTACGGCGTGTCCGGCGGGACCATTCGGAAAGCCATGGTTGAGGTGCGGGCGAGCGGGCTGGTCGAGACCCGGCACGGGAAGGGCTCGATCGTGAAGGATCGGCCTCCGGTGCGGCATCGTTCCTCCGATCGGTTCCGGCGCTCCCTGCGGCAGGGCGGCAAGGCGGCCTACCTCGCCGAGTCGGCCCAGTCCGGTGCCACGGCCAAGGTGAGCGTCCTCTACGTCGGGCCCGTGGAGGCCCCGGAGGATGTCGCCGGGCGGCTGGGCGTCCCGGTCGGTGCGCAGGTGCTCGCGCGGCGGCGCCTCTACTTCCGTAACGGCACCCCGGTCGAGACCGCGACCTCGTACCTCCCGTGGGACGTCGTGAAGGAGATTCCGGAGCTGTTCGCCGAGAACCCCGGCGGCGGTGGCATCTACGCCCGACTCGAAGACCACGGGCATGAGTTCGCCGAGTTCGTCGAGACACTGCAAGCGCGGCCTGCCAGCAAGGGGGAGGCGTCGGAGCTGGCGCTGAGTCCTGGTGCGCCGGTGGTTCATCTCGTCCGGGAGGCTCGTACGACGGCGGGGCTCGTGGTGGAGGTCTGCGACACGCTCATGGCCGCTGACCAGTTCGTTTTCGAGTACCGGATTCCTGCCGACGACTGACGCTCGCTCAACTCCTCACAGCCCGTCGCGACTTCTGAGCCGCGGCGGGTTGACTCATGTATAGGAGTGGTGCACTCTTCTTCATGTCACTCATGTACATGAGTGACGAAGTGCAACCCCTGTAGAGGAGTAATCTCTCCATGCGTCAGATCCCTGTCGACACCTCCGCCGCGACCGTGATGGTCGCCAAGACCCCGCAGCTCAAGGTCCGGGACCGCCGTACCGGTGAGATCGCCGTCGACGCCGAGACCGGAGCCAAGCTCATGACCGTGGACGTGATGTTCGCGGCGAACGAAGAGGTCGAGATCCTGTCCGTCACCGTGCCGGAGACCGGCATCTCCGGTGAGCTGGCCATGGGTACGCCGGTCGCGCTGACCGGGCTGATCGCCCGGCCGTGGGAGAACGAGTTCAACGGCCAGAGGCGGCACGGCATCGCCTTCCGCGCGGTCGCCGTCACCTCGCTGGCCGTTGCGGGCCCCGCGGCTCAGGCGGCCTGAGCCATGAACTGGCCGACGGTCTTACTGCTGCTGGTTGTGGTCGTCGTCGCCGCGGGCCTTCTGCGGTGGCGGCGTCCCGCCTGGTACTGGCTGACCTTCGGGGTCACCTTCGCCGTCCTGCGGGTCCTCGTCCGCTACGCCTCCGTCATGGACGCCTGCGGCCTGACCGTCCCGCCCTCGCGCTGGCGGCTCGCCCTGGCTCGGATGGCCAACCGTCCGGTGCCGGAACCCCGCGCGCCGCGCATCCTGCGGCTGCGACCGAGCCGTACGGGGCTGGTTCTCCGGGTCAAGCTCCGCCCCGGGCAGGACGCCTTCGACGTCGCCGCCGCCACTGACCGGCTGCGCCACTCCTTCGGGATGTACGGCGTCACGTCGCGGGAGCTGCGCTCGGGTGTGGTCGAGATCCGGATGACCGGCTACGACGTTCTCAAGCGCGTGCAGATGCCGGTGCGTGCGGATAGCCGGCCGATGCGCGTTCCGGTCGCGCTGCGGGAGGACGGGGCCGTCCACTACCGCGACTATCGGGCCGTACCGCACGCGCTCACCCTCGGCGCCACGGAGTCCGGCAAGTCCGTCTATCAGCGCAACCTCGTCGCCGGGCTCGCGGCTCAGCGCGTCGCCCTGGTCGGCATCGACTGCAAGCAGGGTGTTGAGCTGTTCCCGCTGGCTAGCCGCTTCTCCGCGCTTGCCGACAATCAGGACACGGCGCTTGAGGTGTTGGAAGCGCTGGTGTCCTACATGGGGGACGTATATCAGCTCATCCGGGCCGAGCAGCGGATCAGCGTGGGGGTGCCGGACGCTGAGATCGCCGCCGATATCTGGGATCTGCCCGAGCCTCTGCGGCCGGTGCCGGTCGTCGTCCTGGTGGATGAGGTTGCTGAGCTGGCTCTCTTCGCGAACAAGGAGGAGGAGAAGCGGCGGGACCGGATCATCACCGCCCTCGTCCGCCTCGCCCAGCTCGGCCGGGCCGCCGGCATCTACCTGGAGATCTGCGGGCAGCGCTTCGGGTCCGAACTCGGCAAGGGCATCACCATGCTTCGCGCCCAGCTCACGGGCCGTACCGCCCACCGCGTCAACGACGAGACCAGCGCGAACATGGCCTTCGGTGACATCGCTCCGGATGCCGTCCTGGCCGCGATCCAGATTCCGGCCGAGACGCGCGGGCTGGCCATCGCCGGTGACTCCACGGGCGGTTGGTGCCGCATCCGGGCCCCGCACACCTCCCTGCGCCAGGCCGTGAACATCTGCAACAAGTACGCGGATCGGACTCCCGAACTGCCGGTCCTGGCCGCCTTCCGGCCCTTGGTGGCCCCGTTGCCCTCGGCGCGTTTGCCGCTGTCCAAGACAGCGCCCGCGGCCACCTGAACCAACCCCCTCCCTCGGTCGACGCGACCGTCCCTCGCGCCATGTCCCTACCCCCGCCATGCCTGATCACAGGGATCAAAGGGATCACAGGAAGGAGTCCGTGATGGTTCGCCCCGCTCTCCGCGTCGACGCCGTGCTTGTTCAGGCTGTCATCGCCGGGGCGCTGTCCTTCGCCCACCTGCACGACCTCGCGTCCGCCGCCGGGCAGGACGGCTGGAAGGCCTGGGCCTACCCGGTCAGTGTCGACCTGCTCCTGGTCGCCGCCTGGCGACGGCTGCGTACCGGTGGGCCGTCCCGGCTGGCTTGGTGCTGGTTCGTCGTCGCCCTGGTCGCGTCCCTCGGTGCCAACGTCGCCACCGCCGGGCTCCTCGACCTCGACGACGTACCCGACTGGCTGCGCATCCTCGTCGCCGCCTGGCCCGCGCTGGCCTTCATGGGCGGCACGCTGCTGGCCCATTCACCTGCCGAGCAGCCTTCGGTGGCCCCGGTGCCGCCGGCCCCTGTGGATGTGCCCTTGGGGCCCGCTGCTGACGGGGAGTCCGTACCGGTCTCCCCGGCCGAGCCGGACCCGGCTCCCGAACCCGCCGCGGCTCCGCTGCCGGTACCGGTCCCCGCCGTGGCGACAGCCGAGACGCCTCCCGCCGTAGCCGTGCCGGCCGCGCTGGTCGACCACGCGCGGAAGATCGCCGACGAGCACCACGCCCGTACCGGCGCACGGATCGGCGCCGACGCCCTTCGCGTCCGCCTCGGCGTCCCGCCGCAGTTGGCTGCCGCCATCGCCGATCGACTCACCTGACCTGCCTGATCGGAAGGAAACCGCTGCTGTGCCGATCGACCCCACCGACCTGACCGCCGCCGACCACCTCGCCGGTGCCCGCGAGATGGCCGCCGCGGGCCGGCCGTTCCTCGCCCACCTGCTCGCCGAGGAAGCCGCCCGCCTCACCGCTGACCCGGCCACCGCCGCCGGTATCCGCGCCTCCTTCCCCGACCCGACCACGAACCGAGAGGAGACCGACTGACATGCCCGCCCGCGACTTCTTCCACTCCGTGATGCGCATCGGGCCGGTGCAGATCGGCACCCACCGCGACCGTGGCGGTCGTACCAAGCACGCGGCCGTGTGCGGCTCCGACGGCTGCGGTTGGTCCGCCGACTACTCCAGCCGTTCCGCCGCCCAGCTCGCCGCCCGTACCCACCGCTGCAAGGTCCGCTAGGAGGTCATCGCCATGGACGTTCCGCTCTGGTTCGCCCTGCTCTGCGTCGGGGTTCTCGGCGTCAAGCTCGTCCGCCCGCCGTGGTGGCTGATCGCCGTGCTTCTCCTCGGCGGTTACCTCCTCGCCGACAGCCTCATGGCCCCCGTCATCGACACCGCCGTCAAGTGAGCGGCGAAGGAGGACTGTTCATGTTCATGTTCCGGCCCAAGCTTCCGACCATGCCTCAGCCTTCCGGCCTGGGCATGCGACCCGTCGATGTCGAGCCGACCACGACCACGATCGCGCCCGGCGCCTGGGTCTCGGGCTCGGCCCCGGTTCCGTCGCCGGGTGACCCGGCCGTCACGCTCGTCCCGGCCCCGAACCGGCCCACGATCCAGCTCACGCCCGGTACGGCCCTCGCCCTCGTCGGCGGTGGCACAGCGGTCGTCCTGGTCGTCGGCGCCGTCCTGGTCTCCCTGCTCCTCGCGGTCGCCATCACGGGCGCCTCGGTCGCCGTCTGCGCCCTGGTGATCCGCTCGCTCGTCAACGCCGACGCCAAACGCCGCTGACCGGCCCCCGGGCGGCCTCGATACCGCCAAGCATCCGCCGCCCGGGAGCCGTCCCTCTCCGATCTCGCAACCGGAAGGAAGTACCCAGCATGGCGCATCGCGCCACTCCCGCTACGGAAACCCCGCTCGACCCCCTCACCCTCCGCGACTTGCTGCGGGTGGCCTCGGCCTCGGACTACGACCGTTGGGAGGACCAGGTCCGCCGTACCGGCGGCTGCTCGGACCCCGTCCATCTGACGGGCTGGACCCTCCACAAGGACCGGACCACCGGCGAGACCCTGCACCACTACTCCACCGCCGCTGAGCCCGGGGGACGGCTCCGCCTCGCCTGCGGCAACCGCCGGGCCTCGCGCTGCCCGTCCTGCGCCTTCACCTACGCGGGCGATACGTATCAGCTCATCCGCGCGGGCCTGGCCGGTGACGACCGGCGGGATGTTCCTGTGACCGTTCGGGATCACCCGCGCGTGTTCGCCACGCTTACGGCTCCGTCCTTCGGCTCGGTTCACAACCGGCCCGATCGTGGGGGTTGCCGCTGCGGCACCCGCCACGCCCCGGACGCCCCCGAACTGGGCACGGCCCTGGACCCGGCGGCGTACGACTACGCGGGCGCCGTGCTGTTCAACAACCATGCCGGTCAGCTCTGGCAGCGCTTCACGACCCGGCTGCGCCGTGAGATCGCCGCCCGCGCCGGCCTCTCCCGCCGGGAACTCGCCGACCGGTTGCGCGTCTCGTACGGCAAGGTCGCGGAGTTCCAGAAGCGCGGGGCCCTGCACTTCCATGCCGTGATCCGGCTCGACGGGCCGGACGGGGCCGGGTCACCGCCGCCTGGCTGGGCCACGGTCGGTCTGCTCACCGATGCGATTCACGCGGCTGCGGCGCACTCGTACACGTCGGCCTCGATCCCGGCTGCCGGTGACCAACCCGCGCGGTCCTTCCGCTGGGGGACGCAGCTCGACGTCCGGCCGGTGAAGGCGTTCGGGGACGGGTCCGACATCACCGAACAGGCCGTCGCCTCGTACGTCGCCAAGTACTCCACCAAGGCGGCCGAGAACACCGGCACGCTTGACCGCCGTATCGGGGAACTCGCCGAACTCGACCGCCACCAGGTGCCCGACCACACCCGGCGGCTCATCACCGCGTGCCGGGACCTGGACCGGGTGTACCCGGACCGGCGCCTCTGGGCGTGGGCCCACATGCTCGGCTTCCGCGGCCACTTCTCCTCGAAGTCCCGCGGCTACTCCGTCACTCTCGGAGCTCTCCGACAGGCCCGTGCCGACTACCGCGCTGCCCAGGATTCCGCCGTTCTCCTCGACCTGTCCGACCGGGCGCCGGACAGCGTCCTCGTCCTGGCGGACTGGCAGTACGCGGGGCACGGCCACACCCCCGGCGAATCCGCCCTCGCCGCCACCATCGCCCGTGGCATCCGGCTCAACCGCGAGACCGCCCGTGAGGCCCTGGCCGCGCTGCCCGTCGACGAGAGGGAGTGGTGACCGTGGAGCGACTCCTCACCCTGGATCAGGTGGCCGAACGGCTCGGCACGGGTGTCCGTTTCCCTCGTCGGCTCATCGAGGAACGTCGGATCACCTTCGTGAAGGTCGGCCGGCATGTCCGCATCCCCGAGAGCGCGGTTCAGGCATACGTCGACGCCAACACGGTGGCACCGGTCGTGCTGCGCCGTGCCGTCGGCGGCGGACTGCGGAGGGCTGCCTGATGCCCGGTAAGCGTAAGTCCCGCCGGAACTTCGGCCGGGTCCGCAAGCTGCCCTCTGGGCGGTTCCAGGCCCGGTACCCGGGGCCTGACGGCGTGCTGCGCGCCGCTGACCGGACCTTCGCCACGTCGACGGACGCGGACCGCTGGCTCATGAAGAAGCGGATCGAGATCGAGGATGGGAGGTGGCTCGACCCGGCTGAGGGGCAGACGACGGTGCGGGGCTGGTCGGCGCGGTGGCTCGCCGCCGTCTCGCCCCAGCTCAAGCACAAGACGCAGGCCTCGTACCGGTCTCTGATCAACTCGCTTATCGTTCCGGCGCTCGGTGATCGTGAGCTGTCGAGCCTTCGGCCGATCACCGTCGCCGAGTGGGTCGGCGGGATGAAGTCCAGGGGGCTCAGCGCGTCCCGGATCAGGCAGGCGTACCGGGTGCTGTCGCAGGTCATGCGGGCGGCTGTCGACAACGACATGATCCCGCAGACGCCGTGCCGGGGCGTGAAGCTGCCTCGGATGCCGCAGACCGAACCGCACATCCTCACGCCGCTCGAAGCCTCACGGATCGTGCGGAGCGCGGCCAAGCCGCATGACCTGCTGATCGCGCTGCTCGCGTACGCGGGGCTGCGGGTCGGTGAGGCGTTCGCCCTCCGCCGGGTGGACATCGACGTGTCCGGCGGGCTCGTCCTGGTCGACGAGAACCTGGCCGAAGCGAACGGGACCTTGGTCTTCGACACCCCGAAGACGCATCAGAAGCGGCTCCTTCGGATCGGCCCGTCCCTCGCGAAGCGGCTCGGCCGGCACCTGGAGACCCTGTCCGGCGGGGATGACGCGCTCCTGTTCACCACCCCCGCGGGGAAGCCCCTCCGCTACAACCAGTGGCGCAAGGCGTACTTCGACCCTGCCGTGTCCGCCGCCGGGCTCACCGACGTCACCCCGCACGATCTCCGTGCCTCGCACGGTACTTGGGTCGCCGACCGGTACGGGGTGATGACCGCCGCGCATCGGCTGGGCCACTCGAACGCGAGCGTCACCACCCGGCACTACGCCCGGCCGGTCGCCGGTCGCGACGACCAGGTGGCGGTGGCGGCGGACTCCTGGCTCAACGGGCCCGACAACGATGACGACGGCTCCGCCGAGGTGCTCGTAGACGCCTGAGCGTGGGTTCGAATCCCGCCGCCTCCGCAGTGAGGGAAAGCCTCCGACCAGCGAGACCGGTCGGAGGCTTTCAGCGTGTGCGTTCCGGCCGCCACCACAACGGCCAGGACGCGCATACTTCCTTCATGCTCACGCCACAGCGCTTCCGGGACTCCGGGCACACGAAGTACGACTTCGTTGATCACGTGCTCGTGCGCTGCCCGAAGTGCGCCGGCATCGCCCACGTGGCCCCGGCCGCGTCGGTGACCGGGGACGCACGCCCCTCGATGTTCGCGCAACGCCGCCTCGTCTGCCGGGGCTGTGGCCTGACGCGTAATGCAGCCGAGGGTCTCCGACTCTTCCGGGGCACAGGGGAGGCCGTAGACCCGTACTTCGGTCTGCCCCTGTGGTTGCAGGCCGAGACGCGCCACGGCTGGCTGTGGGCTTACGACTTGGAGCATTTGGATCTGATCCGGCGATTCGTTCAGGCGCCCCTGCGCGAAAGAGATCCTTGGTACACGACGGGTCGGAAGATGACGCTCACCTCCAGACTGCCGTCGTGGATCAAGAGTGCCAAGAACCGAAACGAGGTCTTGCGCGCCATTCAACGCATCCGTACCTCGATCGCGAACTGATGGCCCACGGCGTACTTCTGCCTCAGGGGTGTAGTTCAGCGCCAGCTGTCGAATACATGTGGCTCTGCCGTCGGTATCTGTTGGCTGAACGGCTGGCAGGTCCCTTCCAGAACGGCGACAAGGAAGTCGGCCATGCCGCCGTCGAACAGAGACCAGGAACTCCCTCCGTACAGCGACTGTCGTCTGAACACCGCCACCGTCCACGTGCCGGGGTCTCCCGATCGAAGCCAGAACGCCACGTCACCACTCGCCGTGTCGGCGAACGGCAGCAGGTGCGGTGACGTCCCGCTTTCCAACATTGCAGCGAGTTCATCGGTCAGGTGTGTCGGCACGCGAGGGCTCAGCCGGTCGAGTAGATCGCCGTAGGGGGAGCCAGCTACGGGCGGAGTACTCACCGAGAGGTACTCGTCGACCTCACCGCCCCCATAGAGCGTGACGAACTCCCGGTAGTCGTCCGGGAGGCGCAGCTTCTGCGCCTCGGCGATCCGGTCCCAGTCCACCGCATCACCCCCGCCTTCGGGTGCAGGGAGAAGGCTGGACAGTCTCTCGATCGCCGGATGGGACACGGGGGCTTCCTTTCAGCTCGGCGCGGGTGGAGTCGCTCGCGGGGACGTCGTACCACGCCCCAGCCCCTATCAGCAGCGTCGAGATGCTGGGGCACGCAGGGGGCACGCCCGTGACGTCGGCGGCTCCGGCAGGGCCTCGGCACCCGTCTGACCTGCGGGGGAGCCGGAAAGGCACCCGACCCCCGAAAGGTCTTGAAAACCGTCGTGGCAGCGATGTCACCGTGGGTTCAAATCCCACCGCCTCCGCCGAGGTCGTAAGCATGCAGTTCAGAAGGGGTGTCTCTCAAGAGAGACACCCCTTCTGGGTGGGGCTTGTCTCACCTTGACCCCGCTCTGTCGCGTTGTGGATCACTGCGTGTGGACCAGGCGTGGACCGGGGTTGCACCGTCTCAAGTGACAGAGACGTGACAACGGGCCTATGAGGCAAGTCGGAGTCGCACTGAGAAACGCAACAGCCCCGCCCCGTCGAGGCGGGGTGAGGCTGCAAAACCCAGAAACGTCAGCGTATCGAAGCGCGATCTTCCCGATCGGGTGCTTTAAGAAGGGGGCGTGCCCGAAGGCTTGCCCGGCGGTCACCAGTGGTCGCGACAGGGCTTGCCCGTGTTGCTGGGCAAGCCGTCATTGCGGCTGTTGAGGTAGGTCTACCGGCGAGACCGGACACCTTCGGGGTGGGAGGTGCTGTGCTCCCGCCGGGCGGGGTGACTCCTTCTTTCGCGTCCCGCTGGGCGGGCATCTTCGGCGAACTCACCACACTCGTCCGTCCGGTCGTCGGCCAGGAATGTCAATGGTCCGGAGGATCGCCGGTTTGGCTAACCGGCAGTTTGCGGCTATCTTGCGCCGCGCGATCATCGCGGACCGCCTATAGAGGTGTCGGAATCCGTGGCGGTGTGACACTCCATTGCTGTGATCCACTGCACTCATCCGTTCGCTGTAGAAGTCCGACCGAGGTCCCTCCCTCGACTGCTACAGGTGACGGAGAGTCGGTCCGTGTGACAGTCGCCGGGCAGAAATCAGCTCAGCACTCGCCCCAGACCAGGAAGCCGGCCACGAGGGCCCGACCACGGTCACGGGAAAGTCACGTAATGGCTCGGTATGCCCCGACCAGGCCGCAGCCGAATCCTGCAATCCCCGACCTGTGGATAAAGAACGGCGACCTGCGGAACGAATGAGTATAAATGTGGCAACAGAGTCCATACCGGCATCGAACCGTTGGCGCGGTCAGGGAGGCATGGCTGCGCATGCCCGGGTGACTGGCCACATGCCCAGCGCGGCGGAGCTGTTCAGAGTTTCTTTACTGGATCAAGGCGGCCCGCCTACGGCGGCCCGCGCGCGCTGGCGGCCACGGGCCGCCGCCGCTCCTGTCTGCCGCCCCGCTCCGGCGGCCCCCACCCGCTCAGCGCGCAACACCGCCAAGGCGGACGACCAGACCAGGAAGCAACCCACCAGCCCGACCACCAGGACCAGGCCGACCCCGACCAAGCACGGCCGCGCCCCGACCAACCACTGCCGAAGCCGGAACAGCCTCGATGCCGCATGCACAGCCCATGCGTGCGGCAGCCGCGCCTTCAACGCCCAGGGCGGAACAGGGCCGAGGCCGTGACGCACGGAAGAAGCGTGGCCGAGGCCGGCGGATGGTTGCTGGAGATACACGTGGCGGGTGTTCGGTCGGCGCACTCGCCGCCGTGGCTGACGTTCGGTGGCTCAGCTCAGAACCCCTAACTCGAAAACGAACTAACGGGGTTGACGGAGCACCCGCATCCGAGCACGCCAACCACCCCGGTACCATCGGCACCGGGGTCCTGATCAGGGCTTCCACGACCGGACCACCCGGAATGCTGTCCAGGCTGAGGGTGGTCCGGTCTTTGCTGTTGGCCTGCCTTCAAATGGGCAGTGGGGCAACCGAGGCGTCAGAGGCAGCTCAATGCCTTACCGACCTCGTAGATGGTCGGCCGATCCTCGGGAGCGTGGCTGAGCATTGCGTCGATCAGCTCCCCCAGCTCGCCCGGTGCCTTCACAGGCCGCCGCCGTCCGCTCGCCACAGCCTCTCTCTGCACGGGACGTGGAGCATCGTCCGAGTATTCGACAGCCCGCCAGCCGGTAGCGGAGATGAGCAGCGAGGCGCCGAGCGCGTAGATGTCGCTCGCTTGTGTGGGTTCAGCCTGCCCCGTGTCGAGCACGCTGCGCGAGATCTCAGGTGCTTCGTAGTGGACAAGGCAGCCGCGGAAGGGGAAGTCGTACCACTCGGGCACATGCCCGCCTCGGGCGAGGGCGAGGTCGATGAGATGAGTTCGCTCGAGCCGGACGATGAAGTGGGCAGGCTGCACATCACCATGCGCCCAGCCTTTGGCGTGGAGTTCGGCCAGCGCTTCGACGCAGCCCAGAGCAACGCTGATGTGCGGTTGGACGGATGAGGCAGACGCGCGGCAGGGCTCCCATACTTGATACAGGTCAGGCCCTTCATGCCACGGCTGGAAGTTCCACGTCCCGCGCTCCCACTCGCCGTACGCGAAGTCGTCGAAGCCGAGGCGGTGAAGCACGGCTCCTTCTCGTGCAGGGGCGAGCGCGGTCCACGGCTGGGCGGGCCAGTCGGCCGTTGCCTCGATCGGATACCCGATCTTCACGGCGTAGTGGCCGCGAGGGCCCTCTGTCTCCCACATCGTCGAGCCCCGGCGGTTCACGACCAGGCGCTGATTCGTGGGCATGAGCGTGTCGAGCACCACGATCGGCAGTTCAGGGGGCGACCCGGACAACGTCTCTTCTCCTTCCGGGCGCACGCGGCCGACCCCATGAGCCGAGGCCGGCCGCGAACGCTGTTGCGGGGGTTACGCCTGACCGTACGGACGGCCGCAGTCGGCGTCGCACTGCGCGAGGTTCGTGCCGTCCACGGTCCACAGGTCGTCGAAGACCACGAACCCGGCAGCCTTCATGGCCCGTGCCGAGGCAGCGACCTTCTCCGGGTCGCGGGCGCCGCCGCCCGGCTTCGGGTTGTGGTGCAGGAAGCGGCCCGCGTACTCCTCGCACAGCGAGGCGTAGTCCTTCGTGTGCAGGATGAGCGCGTGCAGGCCGAGATCCACGTCGTCCGACGGGACCATGGGCACGGTGGCGGTGGCTGCGGTGGCCACGAAGGCGACCGCCTGGTCGGCGATGCGCTCGGCGCGCTCGCGCGACTGACCGTTGTGGGTGACCACGAAGCGCGTGAGGCTCCTGAACAGCTCCTCACCGGCTACCGAGCGACCGTTCCTCTGAGCGTTGGCCGTTGCCGTCATGCGAAAGCTCCTTGTTGTGGCGGTACAGGGCACTTACCGCCCGCACCGGTCGCCGAGTCCGACCATGGGCGACCAGGAGGCGGGCTTGGATGGCCGCCCCGGACGGGGGCGGGGGGAGCCAGGGAACTGACACCCGTCCGGGGCGGCCCGTCTACTGGCCGAGAGCGAGACCCATGCCGATCACCAGGCCGCACGACCCGCTGATCACGATGATGAACAGGACACCCGCATACCGGCCGATGGCGCGCATCACGGCCCGACCCGGCTGTTGCCGTCCTGAATAGCCAGGCGCGCGCTCAGCTCTTCCCGTGCGCTCGGCGGCTCCACGCTCTCCGGCAGGGCATCCCACTCCCTGCCGCCACCGATCGGCCGTATCTGCACGCGGCCGCCGACCTCACCCATGACGACGCCGATACATCCTTTGGCGCTGTCCTTCGCCAGTTCACCGATGCCCGGTCTGGTCTGCTGGTTGCTCGCCATGCAGATGAGCATCGCGATCCGTGGGGGGCCGCCAAAAGGTCAGGCTGATTACCCAACTTGGGTAACATCGCCGGAAGTAGAGATCCAGCGACGTTGCGTAGCCCTCGCAGTGGGGAGCCTGCCCAATGCCCGACGCCGACCGGCCGCAGGAACTGCCCGCCAGGCTGCTGACCGATCCCGAGATGATCCAGGCGTGCCGGGTGCGGGACTTTGCCCGAGTCTTCCGGTTGGTGAAGACCAGGGCGGGCATCTACCCGTCCATGATTGCCAGGCGTTGTGAGTTGACGCCTAGCCGGGTCGGCGAAGTCATGGCTGGTCGACGCCAGTTGCAGCACATGGATGTGATCGAGCGCATCGCGGACGGCTTACGCATCCCAGGGCACATGCTTGGACTCGCGCGCCGTGCGTGGGAGACCCCGCAGGCTCTTGCCGTCACCGAGCGAGAGGCGCCGCAAGTACCAGAACCCGAGCAGCAGGCCCCTGTATCTCTGCCGGGCCCTGACGTGGACAGCATCCTGGCCTTGGCCACGCGAACGAGCCTCAGCGCAGCGACGCTGCAAGCCTTCCGCTCCTCCATCGAGGACTACTGGCGACGGGACGACCAGCACGGCGGCGAGGCACTGAGGCCGGCCATCGTCGGGCAGCTCCGGTACGTCGTCGGACTCCTGAAGGAGAACCGACCGCCCTCCATCCAGAACGGCCTGTACGGAATCGCGGCTGAGCTGGCACGCCTCACCGGATGGACCTACTTCGACGCCCGCCAGTACAACCAGGCCCGCGCGTACTTCACCGAGGCCCTGCAACTGGCCAAGGAGATCGATGACCGGCAGTTCATGGCCAACGTTCTCGCCTGTATGAGCTTGCAGGCGACGTACCAGGACAAGCCCGCGGACTCTCTCGCCCTGGTGACCGCCGCCCAGGACCAAGCGCGCTCCGACCACGGCACGACGCCGCGCGTCCTGTCGATGCTGTCCATGCGCGAGGCGTTCGCCCACGCCACCCTGGGGAACCGGGACGCCACTCACCGGGCGATCGGGGAGGCACACCACCAGTTCGAGCGGATCAGTTCGGGCGACCCGGACCCGTCCTGGGTGACCTACTTCGACGAGCCGAAGCTCATCGTCGATACCGGCATTGCCCACGGTCGGCTGGGTGAGGCGGCGACCGCCGAACCCCTGATCGCGGACGCGCTGAGGCGGGAGGACCGGACCAACCAGCGAGGCCGCGCGTTTCACACGTTCTGGCTGGCCCGTACGCAGCTGGACCAAGGCAAGCTCGACCAGGCATGTCACACCGCTACGGAGGCCCTGGAGCCCGCGTCGGCAGTGGCATCCGAGAGGGTGTCCGGTCACCTCAGGGAGTTCTACGAGCAGTTGTCCCCGCACAGGCAGGAACTCGTAGCCCTGGCGTTCGAGGCCCGACTACGGGAGTCCCTGCCACTGGTCAGCGGATCGCTTCGTCCATGAGCAGGTAGAGCAGACCCACGAGCGAACCGCTGCTCACGATCTCCCGGCGGTCGATCATGCCGCGCACCTCAGAGAGCGGGATCCACTCGATGCGGTCGGACTCGTTCTTCTCCGTGGGCGGCCCGGCGTAGGTCGCACCGTCCACGCGAAAGACGTGATGCTGAGAGTCCGTGATGCCGTTGGCCGGCTCGGCGTAGATCAGGGGCTTGATGGGGCCAGGACGCCAGCCCGTTTCCTCCAGCACTTCGCGTGCCGCCGCCTCTTCCGGGGTCTCGCCCTCCTCGACCAGGCCCATGGGCAGCTCCCATGCCCAGGAGTCCGTGATGAAGCGGTGCCGCCACATCATCAGGACCTCTTGCCGGTCGTTGACCACGGCGGCCACGGCCAGGTGGCGGAGCCGAACGACGTGGTACTCCCACCTGCGTCCGTCAGGCTGTTGGACGTCGACCAGACACAGATTCACCCACTTGTTGGTGTAGATCTGTCGCTCACCGTGGGTCTTCCACTCCATACCTGCGGCCCCTCTCGATCGGTCTCCAGGATCTCAGATTGATCGGGAGAGGGAGGCTCGTTCGGCTCTTTCGCGTCAATCTGACGAGATGCGCCTGGTTGCACAGAGGCCCTCTGGTGACACCACCTGGCTGTCTGCCACAGCTCGTACTCCTGCCGCAGACGCGGGGACGAGACGAGAGCCGGATGGTGAGAGGGGCTGAGCTGTACTGCGATTTGTGGAGTCCCTGATGCCAGGGTTACGGTCCTGGCGAAGGAGAACCACCAGCACCGTGGCGGCACCCCGTAAATGTCCGGACGAACTGCGCGAGCGCGCGATCCGCGAGGTCCGCACCACCGGCCGCCCGATCGCCCACGTGGCGAAGGATCTGGGCATCCACAAGGAGGCCCTGCGAGGCTGGGTCCGCCAGGCCGAGGCCGACCGCGGCGAGCGGGACGACCGGCTCACCACCGCCGAGCAGGATGAGCTCAGGCAACTCCGCAAAGAAGTAGCGGAGTTGAGGCGGGCGAACGAGATCCTGAAAGCCGCCTCGGTGTTTTTTGCCCAGGAGACCGACCGTCCCCGGACGAGGCCGAGCAGGTGATCGACCACCTGCGTGACAGAGGTCTCGGGGTCGATCCCGTCTGCCGGGTGCTGGAGCTGTCGCCGTCGACGTACTTCGCCCGCAAGAAGCGGCCGAAGTCGGCCCGCCGGCTCCGGGACGAGACGCTGATCCCGCTGATCGAGCAGGTCCATGCGGAGTCGGGCGGCACCTATGGCGCCCGCCGGATCACCCGCGCGCTTCGGCGCAAGGGCCACGCGGTGGCCCGCTGCACCGTCGAGAGGCTGATGGCCGAGCTGGGCCTGGAGGGCGTCATCCGTGGCCGGCGCCGCCGCACGACCGTTCCGGAGCCGTCGGCGCCGCGTCCGCCGGACCTGGTAGACCGCGACTTCACCGCCTCCCGGCCCGATCAGCTGTGGGTGGCGGACATGACGTATGTCCGGACCTGGTCGGGGTGGGCGTATGTGGCGTTCGTCCTGGACGTGTACTCGCGGATGATCGTCGGCTGGCAGGTCGCGAACCACATGCGGACCGAACTCCCGCTGGACGCCCTGGAGATGGCGCTCTGGCGGCGTCGGATCAAGAAGGACTCCGGACTGATACACCACAGCGATCGCGGGTCGCAATACGTATCAATTCGGTATACCGACCGGCTCGCCGACATCGGCGCCTCCGCCTCCGTCGGCTCCGTCGCGGACTCGTACGACAACGCGATGGCCGAGGCCCTGAACGGGACCTTCAAGGCCGAGCTGATCGAGATGCAGGGCCCCTGGAAGGACGTCGACCAGGTCGAACGGGCGATCTTCCAGTGGATCACCTGGTACAACGAAGAACGCCTTCACTCCGCACTCGACTACGTACCGCCGGCCGAGTACGAGGAAGCCTCCTGGCACAGCCAGGAGCAAACCCCGCAGTCCGCCTGAACCAATCAAGATCGGACTCTACGAAACACGGGGCAGCTCAGCATGGTCGGCTTCGGTCGCTCGTGCCCGTCGCTGTCAGATATCGCTGTCAGCCGGGGCCCGTCATCCGCACGGCTTCCTGAGCGGGCCGTGTCGTCGCTGCGGCGGGCTACCCTCGGTTCCATGACGCGTGTCTGGGCCCGGCCCCTGCTGCTGGTGTGCTCCGGGGCCGCTGCCGCGGTGGTGATGGGTCTCGGCGGGGACGCCGGGTCGGCCGTCGTGGTGTTCCTGGTGTTCGGGGCGCTGGCGGCGATGAACTCGCCGCTGGTGTTCCCGAGGTCCGTCGGCGCTGTGGAGGCGCGGCGGCGCAGCGCGGTGGACGGCAGGCCGGTCGTGTACTGGCGGCCGGGCTGCGTGTACTGCCTGCGGCTGCGCCTCCGGCTGGGCCGCGGAGCCCGCCGGGCGTACTGGGTCGACATCTGGCGCGACCCCGAGGGCGCGGCGGCGGTGCGGGAGGCCAACGGCGGGGACGAGACCGTGCCGACCGTCCTGGTCGCGGGCCGGTCCCAGGTGAACCCCGATCCCGGCTGGGTGCGCGCACAGCTCGACCGCGCCGGGTGACCCGGGTCGCCCTCCACCTCGGGCGGCGCCCGGCGGCAGGCGCGTTCGGCTGCTGCTCGTGCGGCCCGCTCAGCCTCCGCGGGTGCCCGTCATCCGCTCCGCCGACGCGATCGTCGCCCGCGCCTCGCGCTCACTGAGCCCCGTCGCGCAGGCGGCCTCCACGAGGGCGTCGGTGAACCGGCCTCCCAGACCGTTCTCGCAGGCCCGGCAAGCGGCCCAGAACAGCCGGGTGTTGCGCTGTCCGCGGTGCGCGGCGAGGACGAACTGGATCAGGCCCTGCCCGTGCCCCCCGGCCGCGGACGCCGGGGCGGCCGGGCGCGGAGGCGGCAGCAGCAGGCGCAGCAGTGCCTCGGGGCAGGGCGCCGGCGGCAGGTGCGCGCTTTTCGGATCCGTGCTGTAGACGCCGTGGTCGGTCCGGGAGCCGGGGCCGACCAGGTAGCCGCCGGCGCCGCGGATGTCGATGCCGGGGGCCAGCCGCCCGGCGGAGTTGGGCACGACGACGTCAGGCGGCCCCGTCAGCCACAGGTGGCGCCCGCCGGACGGCGTCACGACGACCACGGTCGGCGGGATGGTGAACAGGTGCCGCAGGGCCAGTTCGCGCAGGGCCGCCGGCGCGTCGGCACCGGACTTGGTGTCCAGGTCGACGCCGATGAGGTGGTACGGGGGCAGGCCGCAGGCGATCCCGTAGCCGGTCGACCAGGGGGCGGCGGCGAACATCGCGCGGATGCGCGCCGGATCGGTCGTGGCGTCGTACACGCCGTGTCCGAAGCGGCCGCACTCTCCGCGGCAGGGCGGGATGCCCGGCGGGTCGGTCCGGTGGGGGGAGCGCAGCGCCGGGAGCTTGCCGCGGGACAGGGGCAGGACGGACAGCCCGTGCTCCGCGGCCGACAGCGCGTGGGCGAGGGCCAGCGCGGTGGCCTGCCGGTCGGTGGTGGCCATGGCTCCATTTTCGTACGAATGTTCGAGCAAGGGAAGGGGGTCCGGGGACGCCACGCCCGGCCGGGCCCCGTCCGGCCGAAAAGTGCCGGAACGCTTCACCTCTTGCGCCCCTTGGGCGGATGGCCCCCGAACGTCCCTGGCCCGCGGCTTCCCGTCCGAGGAAGATGCTGAAAGGGGTTTATCGACTTGTCATCACGCTTGAGGGCGAATCGTCACGTTCGGCCTGGTTCGCGGGGTGTCCGCTGGGCAAGTCTGGACTCGCGACGTCGAGTACAGCGCCGGGGCGGTCGGCCAACCGCCCCGGCGAAAGCCGAACTTCCCGTACTTCCCGCACACTCGGCCGGAAGGCCCGTGCGTACCTGCTTCTGGAGGAACAGACACATGGCAAGCATCCGTACCGCCCGCGTCATCGCCGCCGTCTCCGCCCTGCCGCTCGCGGCCGCCCTCTTCGGCGGTGTCGCGGCGGCGGACAACGGCGCCTTCGCGGACAACGGATCCAGCGCGGCGGTGAGCAACGGGTTCCAGGGCATCGTCGGCAGCGGTGTCGGCGGCAACAACAGCGGCAACTCGTCCACCACGCAGCAGCAGGCGGTCGGCTCCGGCGCCTCGAACCAGTCCAACACCGCACAGGTCGACGGCTCGGCCTTCACCGCCGTCAACCAGGGCAACGAGAACGTGGCCGTCACCTTCCCCCCGATGTGGTGGTGACCTGAGAGGGGGCGGCGCCCGCGCCTCGCGCGCCACCGCCGACTCCCTCGTGGCGTGCTCTCCGTGGGGTGTGACCCGACCGCGCGGCGGTGCTTCCGGCGCCGCCGCGCGGTCGCGTGCGGTGCGGAGCGGAGCCGGTCCAGGGGTGCGCGGGCGCGGCCCGCGTCGTGCCGGTCCGACCCGGGTCGCGCAGACGCGGCCCGGAGCCGTGCAGACGCGGCCCGGGGTCGTGCACGTGCGGCACCCGGGTCGTGCACAAGTGGCCCGGCTCGTGCGGGTGTGGTCCAGGCGGGCCCCGGTCCAGGCCCCGTGCGGCGCGGTGGCGGCTGCCGGCGGACCGGCCGCCGGTACGGGAGCGCGCTGCGTGCGGCGCCCGTCGGCAGGCCGGCCGCCGTACGGGAGCACGGCAGCGGCGATGTCGGCCCGGGGCCTCGTGCGCGCGGACGCCTTGCCGCGCCGCGGCCTTGACGGCACATCAGATCTGACGGACAGTCAGAAAGATGTCCGGTCCGACCCGCTCCCTTCCCCGGCAGGAGGATTCCGTGGCCGACGACGACCTGGCCGCGCGGCTCGCGTCGTACGAGGGTCTGCCCGCCATGACCGTGACGGCCGGCAAGGACGCCGTGAACGCGGCCATGATCCGCCACTGGTGCGAGGCCCTCGACGACACCCACCCCGCCTACATCGGACCGGACGCCGTCGCCCCGCCCGCGATGCTCCAGGTGTGGACGATGGGCGGCCTCAGCGGCCACGACCGGCGCACCGACGCCTACCGGGACCTGCTCGCCCTGCTCGACGCGGCCGGCTGCACCGCCGTCGTCGCCACCGACTGCGCGCAGGAGTACCTGCGTCCGCTGCGCGTCGGGGACGCCGTCACCTTCGACACGGTCGTCGAGTCCGTCGCAGGGCCCAAGTCGACGCGCCTGGGGCGGGGCTGGTTCGTCACCACCCGGACCGACGTCCGCGTGGACGGACACCTCGCCGGCATCCACCGCCTGCGCGTCCTGAAGTACGCCCCGGCCCGCCGCCGCCCCGCCCCGCGCGAACGCCGGCCCCGCCCGGTCGCCAACCGCGACAACGCCGGGTACTGGCAGGGCGTCGACCGGCACGAACTGCTCGTCCAGCGGTGCGCGCGGTGCCGCAGGCTCCGCCTCCCCTGGCTGCCGGGCTGTCCGGACTGCGGCTCGCCCGACTGGGACACGGTCCGGGCGGGCGGCCGCGGCACCGTCTTCTCGTACGTCGTGATGCACCATCCGCCCTTCCCCGCCTTCACCGAGACCGGCCCCGACGGGAGGCCGGCGCCGTACACGGTCGGCCTGATCGAACTGGCCGAGGGTGTGCGGATCGTCGCGAACGTGGTCGGAGTGCCGTACGACAAGGTCCGCGTCGGCATGCCGGTACGGCTGGAGTTCCTGCGCTGCGACGAGGAGCTCACCGTGCCCGTGTTCCGGGCCGGGGAGGCGGCAGCGTGAGCGCGGGGCGGAGCGGGCGCGAGCACGACGGGCCGTCGGCGGACGGACCCCTCGGCCAGCAGGCCACGACCGGGCGCCGTGCCGACGGGGTCGCCGCCGGCCGCCGCGCCGAGGGGGACGCGGCGGGACCCCTCGGCCAGGAGGCCACAACCAGGCGGCGTGCGGACGGGGCTGCGGACGGCCGCCGTGCGGAGGGGGACGCGGACGAGCGCCGTGTGAACGGGGCTGTGGACGGGGACGCGGACGGCGGCCGCGCCGAGGGGGACGCGGCGGGACCCCTCGGCCAGCAGGCCACGACCGGGCGGCGTGCGGACGGGGCAGCGGATGGCCGCCGTGCGGAGGGGGACGCGGACGAGCGCCGTGCGGACGGGGCTGTGGACGGGGACGCGGACGGCCGCCGCGCCGAGGGGGACGCCGACGGACCCCTCGGCCAGGAGGCCACGACCGGGCGGCGTGCGGAGGGGGACGCGGACGGGCCCCGCGCCGGGCGCCGTCCGCGGGGGGTGCGGGCCGGGGACCGGCTGGCGCCGCTGGAGATCGAGGTGACCCGCACGCTCATCGTCGCCGGGGCGATCGCCTCACGCGACTACCAGGACGTCCATCACGACCCGGAGGCGGCCCGGCGCGGCGGCGCCCCGGACGTCTTCATGAACATCCTGACCACGAACGGCCTGGTCGGCCGCTACGTCACCGACCACCTCGGCCCCACCTCCGTGCTGCGCGCTCTCGCCCTGCGCCTCGGCGCCCCGAACCATCCCGGCGACACCCTGCTGCTGTCCGGCA
The DNA here is from genome assembly GCF_058833805.1 of Streptomyces sp. B8-7. Taxonomy (NCBI): domain Bacteria; kingdom Bacillati; phylum Actinomycetota; class Actinomycetes; order Kitasatosporales; family Streptomycetaceae; genus Streptomyces; species Streptomyces sp. B8-7. The sequence goes on from NZ_JBYRRL010000004.1 coordinate 838,730, forward strand.
CGGTCGAGGAGAGCGACGGCGGCCGGGCCGTGATCCGCGTGACCGGCGACAACGCGCACGGCCGGCACGTCACGGCCACGGTGGAGGTGACCTGGTGAGCGGTCCGCCGCACGGGACGTCGACCGCCCTCGTCCCCTCCGCCGTCCCCGTCGGCCGGACCGCCGCGATCGCCGGGACGGGCGCCACGGACTTCTCCAAGGACTCCGGGCGCAGCGAGCTGCGGCTGGCCGCCGAGGCGGTGCGGGCCGCGCTCGCCGACGCGGGGCTCACGCCCGCCGACGTGGACGGCATGGTCACCTTCACCATGGACACCAGCCCCGAGATCACCGTGGCCCAGGCCTGCGGTATCGGCGAGCTGTCCTTCTTCTCCCGGGTCCACTACGGCGGTGGCGCGGCCTGCGCGACGGTGCAGCAGGCGGCGCTCGCGGTCGCGTCGGGCGCGGCGGAGGTGGTGGTCTGCTACCGCGCCTTCAACGAACGTTCGGGGCGCCGCTTCGGTTCCGGTGTCCGGCACCGCGAGCCGACCGCGGAGGGGGTGGCACTCGGCTGGGTGATGCCGTCCGGGCTGCTCACCCCGGCGTCCTGGGCGGCGATGGCGGCACGGCGCTACCTGCATGTGCACGGGCTCACCCCCGACGTGCTCGGCCACGTGGCCGTCACGGCCCGCCGTCACGCGGCCGTCAACCCGGCCGCGCACTTCCACGGCCGCCCCATCACCCTGGCCGACCACGCCGCGTCCCGCTGGATCGCCGAGCCGCTGCGGCTCCTCGACTGCTGCCAGGAGACGGACGGCGGCCAGGCCCTGGTGGTCACGTCCCTGGAGCGCGCCCGTGACCTGCCCCGCCCGCCGGCCGTGATCGCCGCCTCGGCGCAGGGGGCCGGCCGGGGGCAGGAGCAGATGACCGGCTTCCACCGGGGCGACCCCGCCGTGTCCGAGGAGGCGCGGGTCGTCGCCCGGCAGCTGTGGCGCGCCGCCGGGCACGGGCCGGACGCCGTGGACGTCGGCATCCTCTACGACCACTTCAGCCCGTACGTCCTCATGCAGCTGGAGGCGTACGGCTTCTGCGGGCCCGGCGAGGGCGCCGCGTACGTCGCCGAGGAGCGGTTGCCGCTGAACACGCACGGGGGCCAGCTCGGCGAGGCGTACCTGCACGGTATGAACGGCATCGCGGAAGGCGTCCGCCAGGTGCGCGGCACCGCGGTGAACCAGGTGGCCGGTGCCGAGCGGGTCCTGGTCACCGCGGGCACGGGGGTGCCGACGTCGGGGCTGGTGCTGGCGGCGGACACCTGAGGCGGGCCGCGTGCCCCGGCCGTACCGGCGGACACCTGTAGGGGGCCACATGCCCTGGCGGTACCGCCGCAGGGCTCCGGGGCGCGCCGCGCACCGGACGGGTGGGGCCCTCCCAGGGGCACGGGCCACCCCCACTCCACCCCTGCTTCACCCCGAGGCGACCCCGGATACCCTCTGGCGTCCGCTCCACCTACAGGAGGTCCGGCCCGCCCCGCCCCTACAACCTGAGGGGGACCACGCTTCGCGACCTGCGGGCGATCCGCGCGCCCGGCTCCGCTCCTAGCGTGGAGCCCATGACCACACTCGTCTGCACCAGCGCCGCGGACACCGCCCGACCGGCGAGGCGGGCGCTGCCGTACGCGGCCTACCCGTCCTTCTCCTCGTACGTCATGGCACGCCGCCCCGTGCTGCTGCGCACCGCCCGGTCGCTGACGGCGAACCCGTGCGACGCCGAGGACCTGCTGCAGACCGCGCTGGCGAAGACGTACGTCGCGTGGGAGCGGATCGAGGACCACCGCGCGCTGGACGGCTACGTCCGCCGGGCGCTGGTGAACACCCGCACCTCGCAGTGGCGCAAGCGCAGGGTGGACGAGTTCTCCTGCGACGAGCTGCCCGAGCCGGAGCCGCTGTCCGCCGAGGCCGACACCGCCGAGCGGCAGGCGCTGCACGACGCGATGTGGCGGGCGGTGACGAAGCTGCCGGACCGCCAGCGGGCGATGGTCGTGCTGCGGTACTACGAGGATCTCAGCGAGGCCCAGACCGCCCAGGTGCTGGGGGTCTCGGTGGGCACGGTGAAGTCGGCGGTCTCGCGGGCGCTGGGCAAACTGCGCGAGGATCCGGAGCTGGGCTTCGTACGCTGACATGGCCTGACGGCGTGCCGAGGTGCCGGGTGTCACCGGCTCCGCGTGCCCGATGTCACCTGATCGATCATCTCTCCCTAGTGACATACCGCGCGGTATGTGAGCAGAATCAGCGCAACCCGTACCGCCGCGTAGGCAATGTCGCCCCCGGGAGGACGCCGTGCTGAGCACGATGCAGGACGTACCGCTGCTGATCTCCAGGATCCTGGCCCATGGATCCACGGTCCACGGCACCTCACAGGTGACCACCTGGACCGGTGAGGCGGAACCGCACCGCCGCAGCTTCGCGGAGATCGGCGCCCGCGCGGCGCAGCTGGCGCACGCCCTCCGCGAGGATCTGGGGGTCGAGGGCGACGAGCGGGTCGCGACCCTGATGTGGAACAACGCCGAGCACGTCGAGGCGTACTTCGCCATCCCCTGCATGGGCGCCGTGCTGCACACCCTCAACCTGCGGCTGCCCGCCGAGCAGCTGGCCTGGATCGTCAACCACGCCGCCGACCGGGTCGTGCTGGTCGACGGCTCCCTGCTGCCGCTGCTGGCGCCGCTGCTGCCGCACCTGAAGCCGGTCGAGCACGTGGTGGTCTCGGGTCCGGGCGACCGCTCCCTGCTGGAGGGGGCACAGGTGCGGGTGCACGAGTACGAGGACCTGATCGCCGGCAAGCCGGTCTCCTACGACTGGCCGGAGCTGGACGAGCGCCAGGCCGCCGCCATGTGCTACACCTCCGGCACGACCGGCGACCCCAAGGGCGTGGTGTACAGCCACCGCTCGATCTACCTGCACTCCATGCAGGTCAACATGACCCAGTCGATGGGCCTGACCGACCAGGACACCTCCCTGGTGGTGGTCCCGCAGTTCCACGTCAACGCCTGGGGGCTGCCGCACGCCACGTTCATGACCGGCGTCAACCTGCTCATGCCGGACCGCTTCCTGCAGCCGGCCCCGCTGGCGGAGATGATCGAGACGGAGAAGCCGACCCACGCCGCGGCCGTCCCCACCATCTGGCAGGGCCTGCTCGCGGAACTGACCGCCCGGCCGCGCGAGGTCGGCCACCTCGGCCAGGTCACCATCGGCGGCTCGGCCTGCCCGCCCGCCCTGATGGAGGCCTTCGACAGGCTCGGCATGCGGGTCTGCCACGCCTGGGGCATGACGGAGACCTCCCCGCTGGGCACCGTGGCCCGGCCGCCCGCCCACGCGGTCGGCACCGAGGACGAGTTCGGCTACCGCCTCACCCAGGGCCGCTTCCCGGCGAGCGTCGAGGCCCGCCTCACCGGCCCCGGCGGCGAACGGCTGCCCTGGGACGGCGAGGCCGCGGGCGAACTGGAGGTCCGCGGCCCGTGGATCGCCGGCGCCTACTACAACGGCCCCGACGCCGAACCCCTGCGTCCCGCCGACAAGTTCAGCGAGGACGGCTGGCTGAAGACCGGCGACGTCGGCACCATCTCCCCCGACGGCTTCCTCACTCTCACCGACCGCGCCAAGGACGTCATCAAGTCCGGCGGCGAGTGGATCTCCTCCGTCGAGCTGGAGAACGCCCTCATGGCCCACCCCGAGGTCGCCGAGGCCGCGGTCGTCGCGGTCCCCGACGACCGGTGGGGCGAGCGCCCCCTGGCCACGGTCGTCCTCAAGGAGGGCGCCACCGCCGACTTCGAGTCCCTGCGCACCTTCCTCGCCGACCAGCGCGGCGTCGCCAAGTGGCAGCTCCCCGAGCGCTGGACGCTCATCGAGGCCGTCCCCAAGACCTCCGTCGGCAAGTTCGACAAGAAGGTCATCCGCCGCCGGTACGCCGACGGCTCCCTGGACGTCACGAACCTCACCTGACCCGCATCCGCTACCCGCCCGGTCCGCTCCGGGGCCGCCGCGCGCCCGCACACCGAGGTGCGCAGCGGCCGCGGCACGGCGTCGCCGCCACGGGCCTGCGGCACAGGCCGCACGCCCCTCCCGGGGGCCCGTCCGCCTCCGCCGACGAGGACTCCGGACTGCCGGCCGCCGGACTCCCCTCTGACGGAGAGAGTCCGACGGCCGGATGCTGCACCGCGATGCGCTGCGTAGGGCCCCCATCCGTCGTGCGGGGATACGAACGGCGATCCCTCCGGGCCAGGGGGCTCCGGGCACTGGACCGCGCCAAGACCGCGGTTCCGTCTCGCCCTTGCCGGAGCCTTCGCGGCCGCCTGCCGGCCTGCCGGACGACGGCCGGTTCATGGACCGCCGACCGCCCTCGCGCACGGCCTGCGGCGCCGACTGACGCCCGCCGATCCGCGCACGGCCGGTGCCCTTCTGCGCGTCGGACAGCGAGGCATCGCGGAAGGACGAGGCCGGAAAGGCGCCGAGGGGTGACGGCAACACAGGTGACGATGACGGCGGCGCAGCGGCCGTCCGCACCGCAGGCTGACGCCCTCGCCCTCGCCCTGCTTGCACAGCCGTTGCCGTCAAAGACAGCCGTCAAGCCAAAAGCCAGGGGCCCTGTGGATCACTCCACAGGGCCCCTGGCATGCTGTGCACTCGGCAGGATTCGAACCTGCAACCTTCTGATCCGTAGTCAGATGCTCTATCCGTTAAGCTACGAGTGCTTGTTCTGTTTTCTGTCTCCGCTCCCGGTCCTTTCGGCCCGCTCGCGGCGACAGGAAGAACATTACATGACTGCCGCCGACATGTGAAATCCATTAGGTGTACCCGGCCTGAGCTGCGGAAACGTCCAATCCGGGGGGTGTGTCGCGGGCCGCCGGGCGACGGTGGGTGAGGCGGTGGGCGGGCGGTCGTGACCCGGGCCGCGGGCGGTCGTGGGCAGACGGTCCGGGGGGAGGCAGGCTGCCCGTCGCGGGTCGGGGTGCCGAGGCTTCCGGGACTGCTGCTGCGGCCGGCCCCGCTGCCGGGGTGGCCCTGCGGCCGAGGTGCCCGGTGACGGCGGACGGGAGGCCGGAAGCGGCTCAGGGAGTCCAGCCGCGGGCTGAACTCCCTGAGGAGAGTGCGGAGGCGGAGGGATTTGAACCCTCGATGGGGGGTAAGCCCCAAACCGCATTAGCAGTGCGGCGCCATAGACCGGACTAGGCGACGCCTCCAGCACAACCGTCCGCGCGAGCGCGAATGGTGCGTGCAGATGATGACACAGGCGAGCGTCGTGCCACCAATCGGCACCCACGGTACTAGGCGGGCGGGGCGCAGGGCAAAGGGCTTCCCGGTCGGCGCGGCCGGCTCGGGCCCGGTCAGGGGCGCGCCGGGCGGGCGCAACGTCCGGGGCCGCGGCGCGTTGGGCAGGGCATGTCGCACCTCTCCCCGTCCTCGTCCCCGTGTCGCGGGGACTCCGCGCCCGATCCGCGCCGCGTGAAGGGGGCCGTCGCCGCCCGCGTGGCCCCCGGGGCTCTCCGTCCGTCCGCGCGGGCCGTGCGGCGGGTCGCCGCCGCCGCGGGGGCGGCGCTCGCCGGGGTCGCCTCGCTCGCCGCCGGAACGCCCGCGGCCTCCGCGGTCGCCCCCACCGCACCCGCGGTCTCCGTGGTCTCCATGGTCTCCGCAACCCCCGTGGTCGTCCCTGCCGCGCCTGCCGCTTCCGCGCCTGCCGCTTCCGCGCCTGCCGCTTCCGCGCCTGCCGCTTCCGTGTCTGCCGCTTCCGTGTCTGCCGCCTCCGCGCCCGCCCCCGCCGGCGCCTTCGTCGTGCCGGCTCCGAAGCCGCCGCCGGTCGCGCTCCGGGAGGGGGCCGGCGACCACCTCACCGTCACCGTGCGCGAGGCCGGCGGCGGTGCGGACGGGACGTACGAGGTGCACTGCCGGCCCGACGGCGGCCGTCACCCCGACCCCGGGGCCGCCTGCCGGGCGGTGGACCGCACCACACGGTGGGGGAGGGACCCCTTCGCGCCCGTGCCCGGCGACAGCATCTGCACCATGCGGTACGGCGGACCCGCCACCGCCCACGTCACGGGGGTCTGGGCGGGCCGGCCGGTCGATGCGCGGTTCGACCGCAGCAACGGCTGCGAGATCGAGCGGTGGGACCGCTTCGTCCCGCTTCTGCCGGCCGCCCGCTTCTGACCCGTCCGCTCCCGGCCCGCCCGCACGGGCGGCACCCCGACCCGGTGCACGCCTCCCCGTGGAGGTCCCGTGCGGGGCCGGTGACGGCGCCGTACCCGCGGTTCGCCGGGGAGTGCGACGTCTCTCGCATCGGGCGTCGCGAGCGCAACCGCAGCCCTTAGACTCCCTCGCGTGACACACCGCGGGCCGGTTGGCAAGATGGCCCGAGCGGTCGGCAAGGTGCGGTGACAGGGAGGAAGCGTCTCGTGAGCAGCAGGCCATCCCGGGGCGCTGCTCGCCTCGCAGCCATACTCGACGCCCTGCCCGACGCGTTGGTCCTGGTCAACGCGAACGGGACCGTCGTCAACGCGAACACCATCGCGCTGGAGGCGTTCGAGGCGCCGGGTACGGCGCTCGTCGGGCGCGGGCTGCTCGATCTCCTCCCGGAGTTCGACTCCAAGCTGATCCCCGGCTCCATGCGCCGCCCCGACCACGTCGACCCGCGCGCCCGCACCCGGCCCACCCGCATGGTGGCGCGCCGCACCGACGGCTCCGAGTTCCCGGTCGAGGTCACCAGCGCGAACCTGGAGAACGGCCAGCAGGCCTACGACGGCTACGGCTACGCCGCCGACGAGCTGCTGATGCTCGTCGTCCGCGACCTGACCGGCACCATCGACACCGAGGCCGAGCTGGCGCGCTCGCAGCGGCAGACCGAGATGATCCTGCGCGCCGCCTCCGAGGGGGTCGTCGGCACCGACACCGACGGGCGGATCGTGCTGGTCAACCCGGCGGCCGCGCAGATCCTCGGCTTCCGGGCCAGCGACCTCGGCGGCAAGGAGCTGCACACCCTCGTCCTGCACTCGCGCGGGGACGGCTCCCCGTTCCCGTACGACGAGTCCCCGCTGGCCGACACCCTGCGCTCCGGGCGCAAGCACCGCGTGCGCGGCCAGGTGCTGTGGTCCAAGTCGGAGGAGAAGGTCTCGGTCGATCTGACGACCGCGCCCGTGCGCGACGGCGACCAGCTCGTCGGCGCGGTGATGACCTTCACCGACCGCCGCCCCTACGACCTCCTCGCCGAGGAGAAGGCCGCCGCCGACCAGGCCCACGCCGCCGAACTGGAGCGGCTGTCCGAGGAGCACGCCTCCGACCTGACCGCGCTGCGCCAGCAGCACGTCACCGAGCTGGAGGAACTGCGCGAGGCACACCGGGAGGAACTGGCGGCCGGCGAGGACCGCTACGCCGCTCTCGCCGAGCGCGAGAAGGACCGCCACGAGGCGCTCGCCGCCCGGCACGAACAGCTGCTGACCCTGCTCGGGCAGTCGCTGCGCGGCCCGCTGGACCAGCTCCGCCACGAGCTCGCCGCGCTCGCCGCCGACGACGCCGGGCAGCTGTGGCCCGAGGCCAACCAGGTCCTCCACCACCTGTCGGCGGGCTACTCCCGCATCACCACCCTCATCGACAACGTCCTCGGCTACCAGCGCCTCGACGCCGCCGGCGGCGGGATCTCCCGTACGAAGGTGATGCTCGACTCGGTCGTGGCCTCCGGCGTCGACGGCGCGGTCGAGCTGATCGGTCCGGGCCGGGTGCAGTTCGCGGTGCACGCGCCGCCCATCGAGGCCGAGGCCGACCCGGCCCTGCTGGCCACCGCGCTGGCGCACCTGATCGCCGACGTGGCCGGGGTCGACGCCACCGGCAACACGCCGGTCTCCGCGGGCGGCTACCTGGACAACACGGTCGTCGTGGCCGCCGCCCAGCGCGGCGACGTCGTCCGTATCGAGGTGCGCGGACCGTACCCCGGGGGAGACCCGGTGCACGAGCCGGTGGTCCGCGGGATCGTGCGCGCCCACGGGGGCGTCCTGCAGACCCACGAGGTGCCCGGCATGAGCGGCAGCGCCTACGTCCTGGAGGTGCCGATCGGCAGCGGTGCGGGTGCCGTCGCCGCCCCGGCGCCGCAGGCGGAGCAGCCGCCCGCCCGGGCCGCGGCCCCGCAGGGCCCGGGCGGACGGCGCCGGGCCCGGCGCGCCTCCGTGGACGCGTTCCTGGACAGCGGGACCCCGGGCGAGGGTGAGCCGGCCGGACCCGAGGCGGGCCCCGGCGCCGAGGCCGAGGCGGGCGCTCCCACCGGCCGGCGGCGCCGCCGCGCGGCCGCCGAGGGCGCACCACCGCAGCCGAACCAGCAGCCCCTGCCCCATCAGGCGGCGCAGCCGAGCCCGCAGGCGTCCCCGACTCCGCAGGCGTCCCCGAATCCGCAGGCTCCGGCCGAGGCGGCGGAGGTCTCCGGCGGTACGGGCCGCCGCCGCGGCCGTCCCGCGGAGCCCGCCGCGAACACCGCCCCCGCGAACGCCGCCCCCGCGAACGCCGCCCCCGCGGCGAACGCCCCCGCGGCGAACGCCCCCGCGGCGAACGGCCTCGTCGCGAACGCCGCCCCCGTCGACGGCGCCGTCATGACCGCCGCCGAGCACGCCGCGGGCACCGCGGCCATCGGCAACGGTCTCGGCGGCACCGTGCCCCCGCAGGGCGTACCCGCCGGGAGCGCGCAGCCCGCCGGGCACCGGTCCCGCCACTCCGCCGAGCAGCACGCGCTGCCGCCCGCCCTGCCGGCGGCCCCCTCCCCGGGGCCGTCCGAGGCGGCCGCCCTGGAACTCGCCGGGTCCCCGCAGCCCACCGGCCGCCGCCGGCGTGCCCTCGCCGCCGCGCAGGAACGCGCCGTCGCGCAGGAGGCGGCCCCCCGTACGGTGTTCGCGCTGCCGCCCGTCGGCGCGGACCGGCCCGCCGGCGCCACGGACGCGCAGAGCGGCCAGGCCCCCGCGGCCCCCGCGGCTCAGGCCCCCGCGCTCCCGGCCCCCGCGGCTCAGGCTCCCGCCGTCGCGGGGCACGCGCCGACGGCACCCGTCCCGGGGCAGGTCCCCGGGCCGGTTCCGGTGCCCGCGCGGGGGCTGCCGGGCGCGGCCGCGCCGGACGACGACCACCCGGGCCGCCACGACGCCGTCCCGCACGACCAGGCCGACGACCACACCCCGCCCCAGCCGCACCCCACGACCGCGCCCACGGGGCGCCGCCGCCGGGCCGCGGCCCCTTCGGCCGCCGAGGGCACGCCCGCCCGGCCCGGCAGCCCCGCGGGGCAGGCCGCCGTATCTGCCCAGGGCGGCTCCGGCGGGGCCGTCGCCGGACCGGTGCCGCCCCCGCAGAGCACCCCGGCCGCGGGCCCCACCGGACACGACGCCCAGAGCGTCCCGGGCCACGTCCCGGCACCTCAGCCGGGTCACCCCACCCCCGGCCAGGGCACCCCTCTGCCTCCGGCGGCCCAGCCGCTCCCCGCACCGGGCACTCCCGCCCCCGGGACCCCGGTCGCCCCGGCCGCCCCGCCCACCGGGGCCCCCGCGGCCCAGCCGGCCCCCGCCCAGCCGCTCCCGGCCGCCGCGCCTCTCCCCGCCGAGGCCCCTGCCGCGCAGGCCACCCCCGCGGCGGGCACCCCGGCCCCCGGGCCGCGGCCAGCCGCCGGCACCCCGGCCCCGGGCACCCCCCTGCCGGGGACGGCCGCCACCGGAACCCCGTCGGGAACCCCCGCCGACGTCGCCGCCGGCACTCCCACACCGCCCCCCTGGCCCACCGGGGGCGCTCAGCCCCTCCCCGCGGAGTCCTCCGCGGCAGCGGCGGCCTTCGACCCCGACTCCACCCAGGGCCGTGCCATCAGCGTGCGCACGCTGGGCCAGGGCGTGCCGTTCACCCGGCAGGCGGAACAGGTGCAGCAACCCCCGCAGGCCCACCAGCCGGCCGCACACCAGCCCCCGGCCGCACACCAGCCCCCGGCCGCACACCAGCCCCCGCCCGCGCCCGCCCCGTCCGCCCGGACCGCCCCCCAGCCCGGCCCGACGGCGACCCCCGCCCCGCACCACCCGGGCGGCTCGGGGCGGCGCCGCAAGCTGGGCACCCCACCGGACCCGGGGGCCCGCCCGGAACAGTCGGCCCGCCCGCACCCGCCGGCCGACCAGCCGACGGCAGGGCAGCCCGCCGCGCAGCCCGTTCCCCCCACCCAGCCTGTCCAGGCGGCCGCCCCGCCCCGCCCCGCCGGGCAGCCGTCCGAGGGCGCGGGACGGTCGTACGCCATAGGCGCACCGGACGAGAACGCCGCCGAGGGACCGGAGCCGCTGGACGGTCCGGGCGGCGCGGTGGAGGTCGCGGACACCCCGCGCCCGCAGCCGCTGGACGACGAACTCCCGCCGGAACCGCTGGACAACCCGCGACGGCTGCTGGTGTGGCCCGCGCCGGACGTGACGACGCAGCAGGCGCTGAGCGACCGGGGCTACCGGCCGGTCGTCGTGCACTCGCGGGAGGAGGTCGACGCGCAGATCGCGGCGTTCCCGGCCGCGCTGTTCGTCGATCCGCTGACCGGCCCGATCACCCGCACCGCGCTGCAGTCGCTGCGACAGGCGGCGGTGGCCGCCGAGGTGCCGGTGATGGTGACCGCCGGGCTGGGGCAGGCGACGCGCGAGGCGGCGTACGGCGCCGATCCCGCCGTGCTGCTGAAGGCGCTGGCGCCCCGGGACAGCGAGCAGCATCCCTCGCGGGTGCTGCTGATCGAGGAGCACGCCGAGATCGCGCTGGCGCTGACGGCCACGCTGGAGCGGCGCGGCATGCAGGTGGCGCGGGCCGCGAGCGACGCCGACGCGGTCGCCCTGGCGGGCCAGTTCCATCCGAACCTCGTGGTGATGGACCTGATGCAGGTGCACCGCCGCCAGGCCGGCATCGTCGACTGGCTGCGGGCGAACGGACGCCTCAACCGCACCCCGCTGGTGGTGTACACCGCCGCCGTCGACCCCGCCGACCTGCCGCGGCTGGCCTCCGGCGAGACGGTCCTCTTCCTCGCCGAACGTTCCACCAGCGGCGAGGTGCAGGCCCGTATCGTCGACCTGCTGGCCCGCATCGGCACGAACTGACCCCCGCCGCGGCCCGCGCCGCCGCGGGGGCAACCTTCCCCTTCTCTCACGGGTCTTGCTGCCGTACGTGCCGCCCGCACGTCGGTGAACCGTGTGAAGGGTCCCCGTGAGCCAGAAGCTCGGCACCTGCACGGGCGGCGTCCGGGCGACGGCCACCGACCACTCCCCGGCCCGCCTCCGCGACTTCACCGGTCTCGGGATCGAGCGCCGCGAGGCGGGCACCGGCACCTGGTCGGTCGTCCTGCACCAGTCCTTCGACCCCCGCCCCACCGTCGCCACCGCCTCCGTCTGCGACGCGCTTCCCGCCGACGGACGCACCCGCGAGTGCCGGGCCGCCACCTACGACGCGGCCGGCAACCTGTCGCCGTACCGCGACATCCGCGCCCTGACCGCGCCGGCCGGCTGACGAGGGGGCGTACGGACCCGGCCCGCGTACGGACCCGGCCCGAGCCGGCCGCGCAGGGCCACGGCGTGTGCAGGGGCGCACCGCCGCCGCCGGGGCGTTGTCGGCGGCGGCCTCTACGCTCGTGGGCGATGGGACGGACCTGGAGGTGCACGGGGCTGCGGTGGGCGGCCGACGGCCCCGTGCTGGCGTGGGACGGCGGGCGCCGCAGCCCCCTGAGCCGGGGCGGGCGCATCGCCTTCGCGGTCGGCCGGGACGGCGGGCGCGAGTGTGCCGGGGCCCGGGGGCACGCGTGCCCCGTGCGGGCCGGCGTGGCCGCGCGCGGCACGGGCGCGCGGTGCGAGGAGTGCGCGCGGCTGGACCGGGCGCACTCCGTGGCCGCGGACACCCTCGCGGACGACCCCCGGCCGTACCGGGTGTACCTGGCGTGGTTCGGCCCCGGCATGGTGAAGGCCGGGATCACCGCACGGGAGCGCGGTGCGGCCCGCCTGCTGGAGCAGGGTGCGGTCTGCTTCAGCTGGCTCGGCACGGGCCCGCTCATGGCGGCCCGCCGGACCGAGGAACTGCTGCGGGCCGCACTGCGCGTGCCGGACCGGGTACCGTACGCCGACAAGCGGGCCGTCCGGGCCGCCCTCCCGGCGACCGAGGCCGAGCGGGCCGTCGAGGTCGGGCAACTGCACGCCCGCGCGCAGGCCCTGCCGGGCTGGCCGGAGTCCCTCGCGCGCGAACCGTTCCGCCCCGTGGACCATGTGCGGGTGTTCGGCCTCGCCCGGGCGGCCGCCCCGGCCGGCGAGATCACCGAGCTGGTCCCCGGCGGCGCGCTGGACGGCACGCTGCTCGCCGCCGCCGGACCCGACCTGCACCTGTCCACCGGGCGCGGTGTGGTGGTCCTCGACACCCGCCTGATGACGGGGTGGGAGCTGCGCCCGGCCGCCGGAGGAGCGGTACTCACCTTCCCGGTACGGGAGTTCGGGACACATCCGGCGCACCGGCAGGACGGGCTGTTCTGAGCGGCGGCCCGCACACGGCGCGGACACGGCGCCCGCACCCTGCGGAGGGCCCAAGCCCCCCGCCCAAGCCCCCCGCCCAAGCCCCCGAGCCGCCCCGCGCGAGGCCCCCCTCCGAGGCCCCTCCGAGGCCCCCTCCGAGGCCCCCGAGGTGCCTGAGAGCCCGCTGTGAGCTTCTAAGGAGAATCACAGGTTCCGAAAAGAATCCTCTCAGCGGCCGCCGACATCGTGGTCAGCATGACCACGACCTCGCCCCAGGGGCGCACCGAACTGCTGAGGCCGGACGGGAGCCCCGTCCGCGTGCTGGTGGTGGACGACGAGCAGTCGATCACCGAGCTGCTGTCCATGGCCCTGCGCTACGAGGGATGGCAGATCAGGAGCGCGGCGGACGGCCAGGGCGCCGTCCGTACGGCGCGCGAGTTCCGGCCCGACGCCGTCGTGCTGGACATGATGCTGCCCGACATGGACGGGCTCAGCGTGCTCGGCCGGCTGCGCCGGGAGCAGCCGGACGTCCCGGTGCTGTTCCTCACCGCCAAGGACGCGGTGGAGGACCGTATCGCCGGACTCACCGCGGGCGGGGACGACTACGTCACCAAACCGTTCTCGCTGGAGGAGGTGGTGGCCCGGCTGCGCGGGCTGATCCGCCGTTCCGGTGCCGCCGACCGGCGCTCGGACTCCGTGCTCGTCGTCGGCGACCTCACCCTGGACGAGGACAGCCACGAGGTGACCCGGGCCGGCACCGGTATCCACCTCACGGCCACCGAGTTCGAGCTGCTGCGCTTCCTCATGCGCAACCCGCGGCGCGTGCTCAGCAAGGCCCAGATCCTCGACCGGGTCTGGTCCTACGACTTCGGCGGCCAGGCCAACGTCGTCGAGCTGTACATCTCCTACCTGCGGCGCAAGATCGACGCCGGGCGCGAGCCGATGATCCACACCCGGCGCGGCGCCGGCTACCTGATCAAGCCCGCCGCCTCATGACCGTCGGGCTGCCCGGCCCGGCCGGACGGCGCTCCGGTCCGGCCGGAGGACGGCGGCTGCCCCGTCCGGCGGGGCGCGGGACCAGACGGCCGCGCACTCTGCGCACCCGGCTCGTCGTCGCCTCACTGCTGCTGATCGCCGTGATCAGCGCGGTGATCGGCACGGTCACCACGCTCGCCCTGCGGTCCCACCTCTACGAGCAGCTCGACGGGCAGCTCGACGAGTTCGCCGCGCGGGCCACCGGCTTCGGCAAGCCGCCCGCCGACCGCGGCCCCAAGGGCGCCCTGCAGCAGCAGAGCGACCTGGCCGAGTTCGTCACCCGCGGCCCCCAGCCCAGCGGCTCGGTCATCGCCCTGGTCCGCGGGGAGAGCGGCATCACCGACGCCAGGGTCAGCGAGCTGTCGCCCGACAGCACCGACCTCAGCGGCATGACCTCCAGCGTCCTCGACGGCACCCAGCGGGCCGCGCTCGACTCCGTTCCGCGCGACGGCCGGACGCACACGGTCGAGCTGCCCGGACTCGGCGAGTACCGGGCCGAGTTCCGGGTGAGCGCCGACGGCACGCGCGGCTACTACCTCGCCGTGCCCACGGAGGAGGTCAGCAGCACCCTCGGCACCCTGGTGATCATCGAGGCCAGCGTCACGGCGGCCGCGCTGGTCGCCGCGGGCATCGCCGGAACCGTCATGGTCGGCGTGGCCACCCGCCCGCTGCGCAGGGTCGCCGCAACCGCCACCCGCGTCTCCGAACTGCCCCTGCACACCGGCGAGGTGAACCTCGACGAACGGGTGCCGGCGCGGGAGTGCGACCCGCACACCGAGGTCGGCCAGGTCGGCGTGGCCCTCAACCGCATGCTCGACCACGTCCACGGCGCGCTGCACGCCCGGCAGGAGAGCGAGACCCGGGTCAGACAGTTCGTCGCCGACGCCAGCCACGAACTGCGCACCCCGCTCGCCTCCATCCGCGGGTACGCCGAACTCACCCGGCGCGGCCGGGAAGAGGTCGGCCCCGACACCCGGCACGCACTCGGCCGCATCGAGTCCGAGGCGAGCCGGATGACGCTGCTGGTCGAGGACCTGCTGCTGCTCGCCCGCCTCGACGCGGGCCGGCCGCTGCAGTTCGAGGAGACCGACCTCGTGCCGCTGGTCGTGGACACCGTCAGCGACGCGCGCGCCGCCGGTCCCGGCCACCGCTGGCGGCTGGAGCTGCCCGACGAGCCGGCCGTGGTGACCGCCGACGCCGCCCGGCTCCAGCAGGTCCTGGTCAACCTGCTGGCCAACGCCCGCACCCACACCCCGCCCGGCACCACCGTCACGACGGCCGTGCGGCGCTCCGGACCATGGCTGTGCGTGGACGTGCGGGACGACGGGCCGGGCATCCCGCCCGCGCTGCTGCCGCACGTGTTCGAGCGGTTCGCGCGCGGCGACTCCTCCCGCTCCCGCGCCTCCGGCTCGACCGGTCTCGGCCTCGCCATCGTGGACGCCGTGGCGACCGCGCACGGCGGCTCCGTGACCGTGGACAGCGCGCCCGGCCGGACCGTCTTCACCGTGCATCTGCCCGCGGCCGCACATCCGTTGCCGCCCGCGTTCGCGCCGGTCACCGCCGCCGGGGCGGGCACTCTGCCCGCGCCCGCCCCGGCCGGGAACGGACCCGGGCCTCACTCACAGGCCGGCCACAGCCTCACCACATGGGTGGAACAGGGCGCCTGACGAGAGTCGGATCCATGCGAACCGACTCTTCTCCCGGCACCCTGCCGGCGCGGGAGCACCTCCCGGCCGTCACCGCCGGTACGCCAGTCCTGGACGTAGTGATCCCCGTCTACAACGAGGAGAAGGACCTCCAGCCGTGCGTGGCGCGGCTGCACGAGCACCTGGCCCGCACCTTCCCCTACCCCTTCCGCATCACCGTCGCGGACAACGCCTCGACGGACGGCACCCCGCACGTCGCGGCCGGGCTGGCGGCCCGCCTGCCCCAGGTGCGCTCGGTGCGGCTGGAGCAGAAGGGCCGCGGCCGGGCGCTGCGGCAGGTGTGGTCCGAGTCCGAGGCCCCGGTGCTGGCCTACATGGACGTGGACCTGTCCACCGACCTGAACGCGCTGCTGCCGCTGGTGGCGCCGCTGATCTCCGGCCACTCCGACCTCGCCATCGGCTCCCGGCTCAGCCGCAGCGCGCGCGTGGTGCGGGGGGCGAAGCGGGAGTTCATCAGCCGCTCGTACAACCTCATCCTGCGCGGCTCGCTGCAGGCCCGCTTCTCCGACGCCCAGTGCGGGTTCAAGGCGATCCGCCGGGACGTCGCCCGGGTGCTGCTGCCGCTGGTGGAGGACAGCGGCTGGTTCTTCGACACCGAGATGCTGGTGCTCGCCGAACGCGCCGGGCTGCGCATCCACGAGGTTCCCGTGGACTGGGTCGACGACCCCGACTCCACGGTCCACATCGTCCGTACGGCGACCGAGGACCTCAGGGGCGTCTGGCGGGTCGGCCGGGCCCTGGCGACCGGTTCGCTGCCGCTGGACCGGCTCGTCCGGCCGTTCGGCGACGACCCCCGCGACCGCGAACTGCCCGACGTGCCCAGGGGGCTGGCCCGCCAGCTGGTCGGCTTCTGCGTCGTGGGCGGTCTGTCCACGCTCTTCTACCTGCTGCTCTACACCGGATTCCGTGCCTTCACCGGCTCCCAGACCGCCAACGCGTTCGCCCTGCTGGTGTCCGCGATCGCCAACACGGCCGCCAACCGGCGGCTGACCTTCGGGGTCCGCGGCCGTGGCGGCGCCGTCCGGCACCAGGCCCAGGGCCTCGTCGTGTTCGGTATCGGTCTCGCCCTGACCAGCGGCTCCCTCGCCGCGCTGAACACGGCGAGCACGGACCCCGCGCACTCCACCGAACTCGCCGTCCTCGTCGCCGCCAACCTCGCCGCGACCGTGCTGCGCTTCCTGCTCTTCCGGGCCTGGGTGTTCCCCGACCGCGGTTACGACACCCCGCCACCGCACCCGAGCGCGCGGCCGCGGCAGGAGGCCTGGCCCGCACCCGCACCCGCCTGGGCACCGGCACCCGGCCCGGCACCGGCGTACCCCTCGGCACCGGCCCACCACAGCCCCGGCCCGGCGCCCGGACACGGGGCGGCCCCGTTCCGCGAGGCGGCGCAGGCGTACGAGACGCAGCCGCCGGACACCCCGTACAGCTCCCGCGACCGGTACGGCTCCCAGGACCGGCACGGCTCCCACGACTCCGCCCCGTACCGCTCCCACGACCCGCAGAACCCCCACGACCCGCAGCGCCACGATCCCTACCGCACCGACGACTTCATCAGCCCGTACGACGGCCGGAGCCCGCACGGCTCCCGCAACCCCTGCGGCACCCACCGCCGCCACGACACCGACCACCACCAGGGGGAATCCCGATGACTGTCCAGCTGGACCACGTGCCGACGGCCGCCCGGCCCGGCGCCGCGTCCGCCGAGCCGCCCTTCCCGCGGCGGCTGTGGCGCGGCCGGCCCGAGGACCCGCACTGGGTCCGCCCCGCCCTCCTCGGCGCGCTCCTGCTCATCGGGGCGCTCTACACCTGGAACCTGACGGCCTCCGGCTACGCCAACTCCTTCTACTCCGCCGCCGTACAGGCGGGCAGCCAGTCGTGGAAGGCGTTCTTCTTCGGCTCGCTGGACGCCGCCAACGCCATCACCGTGGACAAGCCCCCGGCCTCGCTCTGGCCGATGTCGCTGTCGGTGCGGGTGTTCGGCCTGAACTCCTTCGCGATCCTGTTCCCGCAGGTCCTGATGGCCGTGGCGACCGCGGGTGTGCTCTACGCCGCCGTACGCCGCCGGTTCAGCGCGACGGCGGGTCTGCTCACCGTCGCGGTGTTCGCGCTGACCCCGGTCGCCGCGCTGATGTTCCGCTTCAACAACCCGGACGCGGCCCTCGCCCTGCTGATGGCGACCGCCGTGTACTGCACGCTGCGGGCGCTGGAGAAGGCGCAGACCAGGTGGCTGCTCTGGGCGGGTGCGGCGATCGGCCTGGCCTTCCTGGTGAAGACGCTCCAGGCGTTCCTGATCCTGCCGGTGCTGGCCGCCGTGTACACCGTGCTGGCGCCGGCGTCCCTGAAGAAGCGCGTCGGCCAGGTGCTGCTGGCCGGGCTCGCGGTGGTCGTCGCGGGCGGCTGGTGGGTGGCGGTCGTCGAGCTGTGGCCGGCGTCCTCGCGGCCGTACATCGGCGGCTCGCAGAACAACAGCTTCCTGGACCTGACCTTCGGCTACAACGGTCTCGGCCGGATCAACGGCAACGAGACCGGCAGCGTCGGCGGCGGGGGCGGCGGCGGAGCCGGCGGGCGCTGGGGCGAGACCGGCTGGGACCGCATGTTCGGCAGCGGCATCGGCGGCCAGATCTCCTGGCTGATCCCGGCCGCGCTGATCCTGCTGGTCGCCGCGGTGTGGCTGCTGCGCAGGGCACCGCGCACGGACACCGCCCGGGCCGCGTTCCTGCTCTGGGGCGGCTCGCTCCTGATCACCATGGTGGTCTTCAGCTACATGCAGGGCATCTTCCACGAGTACTACACGGTCGCCCTCGCCCCGTACATCGCGCCGCTGATCGGCATGGGCGCGGCGGTGCTGTGGGAGGAGCGCGGCCGGGCGTGGGCCTCGCTGACGCTGGCCGGCGCGATGACCGCGACCGCGGCATGGGGGTACGTGCTGCTCAACCGGTCCACCGACTACCTCCCCTGGCTGAAGTGGCTGGTCCTGGTCGGCGGGCTGACGGCCGCGCTGGGCCTGCTCTTCGTCACCCGGCTCGGCCGGCCGCTCACCCGGGGCGTGCTGGGCCTGGGTCTCGTCGCGGCCCTCGCGGGGCCGGCGGCGTACACGCTGACCACGCTCGACGAAGGCCACTCCGGCTCCCTCGTCACGGCCGGCCCGGCGGTTGCGGGCAGCCGGGGCGGTCCCGGTGGCGGCGGCATGCGCGGCGGACCCGGTGGCGCCCCGCCCGGAGCGGGCGGCCAGAACCAGCAGGGCGGCCAGGGCGGCCAGGGCGGCGTGCAGGGCGGGCCCCCGGCCGGCGGCTTCGGCGGAGGCCTCCCCGGCCAGAACGGCCAGAACGGCCAGAGTCGGCAGAACGGCCAGGGCCAGCAGAACGGTCAGGGCCAGCAGAACGGCCAGGGCCAGAACGGCCAGGGCCGGAACCAGCCCGGCATGCCCGGCGGCGGTGCCGGCGGGAACGGGCCGGGCGGCGGCCGCGGCGGTATGGGCGGCCTCCTCAACGGTGCCCAGGTGGACGACGAGGCCAAGGAACTGGTGGAGACCGACGCCGACCGCTACACATGGGTCGCGGCGGCCGTCGGCTCCCAGAACGCGGCGAGCTACCAGCTCGCCACCGGTGAGCCCGTGATGGCGATCGGCGGTTTCAACGGCACGGACCCGTCCCCGACGCTGGCCGAGTTCCAGCAGTACGTGGCCGACGGGAGGATCCACTACTTCATCGTCGGCGGCGGCGCGGGCGGCGGTCCCGGCGGCGGGGCGGGCACGTCCACCGAGATCAGCGACTGGGTGCAGGCCAACTTCAAGGAGGTCACCGCTGGTTCGGCCACCTTCTACGACCTGACGCAGGAGGCCGACGGCAGCTGACCCGCCCCGGAGGGCACGACGTACCCCGCGGAGGAAGCCCTCCGCGGGGTACCGCTCTGTGTGCCGCCCCGGGGCGTGTCCCGAACGGGGCGTCGCCCGTCCGGAGGGCGGGGCCCGCGGCGTCCGATGCGGTGCCTCGCACGGCGGGGAGCCGTCGCACACGGGCCCTCCGCGCACGGGGCGTTCGCGGACGGTCCCGGCAAGGCGGCGCGGCTCCGTGCCCGGCGCCGGGGGCCGGACGGGACCGCAGGCGCACTTCCTGTCGCGGGTCGCGGCGGCCGGCATGACGCCGGACGAGTTCCACGCCGGGGCCGTCGCGGAGTCGCAGGACGTCCTCGACCACGACCTCGGCTTCGCCCTCGACCTGGTGGTCGCGGGCGTCGGGGCGATGGCGGAACGCGGCCGGCACCCCCGCCCCCGAGGGACGCGGGCCGGCCGCGGTCCGCCGCGCCGGAGCGCTGTCAGTCCGCGGCCCGGGCACCGCCGTGCCCGGTGCCACCGTCCGGGCCGACGGCGTCCCCGGCCGCCGTCGCGGCCCGGGCCGGAGCAGCCGTACCCGCCGTCGCAGCACCCGTACCACCCGTACTGCCAACCGTCGCACTCGTCGCACTCGTCGCACTCGTCGCACTCGTCGCACTCGTCGCACTCGTCGCGCTCGTCGCACTCGTCGGGGCCGTCGTGTGCCCCGGAGCGGCCGCCCCCGCAGCTCCGGTCCCGTCGGCCGGGGCGCTGCCCGCAGCCTCGGCCGCCTGTGCCAGGGCGCCGCTCGTGCGCAGCGGCACCTCCTTGATGAACAGGGTGACGACGAAGGCGAGGAAGGCGATCGGGGCGATGTACAGGAACACGTCGGCGATGCCGTGGCCGTACGCGCTCTCCAGCCAGGCGCGGACGGGCGCGGGCAGCAGGTCCATGTCCGGGATCCGGCCGGAGCCGGCGACCTTGGCGGCGGCCGCCTGCTGCTCGGGGGTGAGCTGCCCGACGGTGTCCGCGGCGTAGTGCGAGATCCGGGTGGTCATCACCGAGCCGAGCGCGGAGACGCCGACCGCGCCGCCGAGGGAGCGGAAGAAGGTGACGACCGAGCTGGCGGCGCCGAGTTCGTGCGGGGCGACCTGGTTCTGGGTGGACAGGACGAGGTTCTGCAGCATCATGCCGACGCCGAGCCCGAGCACCGCCATGAACGCGGCGACCTTCCAGTAGGCGGTGTCGTAGCGCATGCTGCCCAGCAGGCCGAGGCCCGCCGTGAGCAGCACGCCGCCGCAGACCAGCCACGCCTTCCAGCGGCCGGTCCGGGTGATGACCTGGCCGGAGACGGTGGACGACACGAAGAGGCCGGCGATCATCGGGATGGTCATGACGCCGGACATGGTGGGGGACTTGTCGCGGGCCAGCTGGAAGTACTGGCTGAAGAAGACCGTGCCCGCGAACATCGCGATGCCGACGAACAGGGACGCGACCGAGGCCAGCGTGATGGTGCGGTTGCGGAACAGGTGCAGCGGGATGATCGGTTCGGCGGCCCGGGTCTCGACGAGCAGGAACACCAGGGCGAGGGCGAGCGCGCCGCCGACCATCGTGTACGTCTGCCAGGACAGCCAGGCGTACTTGTCGTCCGCGAAGGTGACCCAGATCAGCAGCAGACTGACGGCGGCGGTGATGAAGAGGGCGCCGGCCCAGTCGACCTTGACCCTGCGCCGGCTCTCCGGCAGGTGCAGTGTCTTCTGCAGCACGACCAGGGCGATCAGCGCGAACGGCACCCCGACGTAGAGGCACCAGCGCCAGCCGAGCCAGTCGGTGTCGGTGATCACGCCGCCGACCAGCGGGCCGCCGACCGTCGCCACCGCGAACGTCGCACCGAGGTAGCCGGAGTAGCGGCCGCGTTCCCGCGGGGAGATCATCGCCGCCATGATGATCTGCGCCAGGGCGGTCAGACCGCCGGCGCCGATGCCCTGGATCACGCGGGCGCCGATGAGCAGGCCGGCGGTCGGCGCGAGGCCGGCGACGACCGAGCCCGCGATGTAGACGACGAGGGCTATCTGCACCAGCGCCTTCTTGCTCACCAGGTCGGCGAGCTTGCCCCACAGCGGGGTGGACGCGGTCATCGACAGCAGGGCCGCCGTGACGACCCAGGTGTAGGCGCTCTGACCGCTGCCGAGGTCCTTGATGATCTCGGGGAGGGCGTTGGAGACGATGGTGGAGGACAGGATGGCGGCGAACATGCCGAGCAGCAGCCCGGAGAGCGCCTCCATGATCTGCCGGTGGGACATCGCGGCGCCGTCGGAGGAGCCTCCCCCGTGCTTGGCGTGGGCCCGCACACCGGCTGGTGTGGTCGTTGCCATGGGCTTCCTTCTCTTACGTCGGCGCGGTGCGCGCGCAGGGGTGTACGGGTGGTGACGGGTGGTCCCGGGTCAGGGGGCACCGGTGGGTCGGGCCGGAGCGGCCGGCACGGTCACGGCGGGCTCCGCGGGCTCCGGGCGGGTGGCCCGGCAGTCGCCGAAGCTGTCGCGCAGCCGGGTCAGGAGGCGGATGAGCCGGCCGACATCGTCGTCGGACCAGTCACCGAGCCGCGTGGCCAGCAGGCGGCTGGTGCGCCGGGACAGCTCGTCGAGCTCCGCGCGGCCCGTGGCGGTCAGGCGCAGGATGCGGGACCGCTTGTCCGCCGGGTCGGGGGAGCGGACGATCCAGCCCCGCGCGGCCGTGTGCGCCACATGCCGGCTGGTGACGGACAGGTCCACGGAGAGCAGTTCCGCGAGGCGGCTCATCCGCATGGCGCCGTAGCGCTCCAGCAGTGCCAGCACCGCGGCCGAGCCGGGCGGGCAGTCCGCGGGCAGGATCCGTGCCATGCCCCGTTTCACGGCGCCGATGGCGCTGAGCTGGCGGGCGAGCTCCTCGTACAGCTCCTGCTCGGCCATGGCAGCTCCTTTTGTTGCTTAGGGCAACCATAGACGGAAGATGGTTGCTGAAGGCAAATGAATGGGGGGTGAGGCGACAAAAAGTTGGCAAAGGCAAGTATTGCGGGCGTAAACCCGCAGCTGAGGGGGGGCCGGCGGGGCGGGCGGTCGGCCCCGGGGCATCCCGGGCCCCGCACTTGGGCGTCCCGCCGGGTATTCGCTAGGCTCCCGGGCCATGGCCAACACCCAGAACCCGCAGGGCAACCACGACCCCGCCGGCAGCACCCAGATGTTCCGCGCGTTCGTCGACGAGGCCCCTCAGGCCCCCGCGCCGCAGGCGTCGTCCGGCCCGCGCATCGGTCTGATCGTCGGCGTGGTCGCCGCCCTCGCGGTCGTCGCCGCGGTCGCCTGGCTCGCCCTGAAGTAGCCCCCGCCCGGTCCGGTGCCGCCCGGCCGCGGGTCAGCTCCAGTCCGTCCGGACGTCCCGGGTCTCGACGTGCATGCCGAGCGGCACGCGCCAGGCGTCGACGCACACCGTCCAGGTGTGCCTCCGGTGTGCCCCCGGCGCGATCGGCACCGGCAGTTCCTCGGTCGACCCGACCGTGGCCCAGTCGACGCCGAGCGCGCCGATGATGTGCGTGCCGAAGGTGACCGTGCCCGAACGCACCGCTCTTCCCCCGGTGTTGCGCAGTTCCAGCGTCACCCTCTCGCACCAGCGGCGGCCCTCGGGGGCCCGCTCGGGCGCGCTCACGGTCAGCCGCGCCGGAGCGGCCGGAGTGCCGGGCGGTGGTGCCGTGGGCCCGGAGGGGGCCGGTGTGGCCGCCGGTGGCGAAGGCGGAGCCGGTGCCGTGGTGGGCGGGGCCGAGGCCGACGGGCCCGCCGGTACGGGCCGCCCGCCCGGTCGGGGCGCAGTGCCCGGCGCCGGCGAGGAGGTCCCCGGCGTCGTACCGCCCGGGGGGCCGGCCTCGCCGCCGTGCCCGCGCGTCCCGGTGTCCCGCGTCGCGGGTGTACCGCCCTTGGGTGAGGCAGGGGGTGCCGCTCCGGCGGGCCGGCCGTCGTCCCCCGCCCCGCTCTCCGGGCCCGCGGGGTCCGCCGTGGCCGCGGGGCCCGGCCCGCCGGCCCGTCCGTGCCGCCCGTCGGTGACGTCCGTGCCGTCCGGCCCGTCGAGCGGGACCAGCGTCACCGCGCCCGCGGACGCCGTCGCCGTACCCGCCGCTGCCGCTCCCACCGCCGTGTGTCCGCCGGTGCTGGGGCCGCCGCACGCGGCCAGGCTCAGCCCGCCCGCGCAGACGACGGCCGCCGAGGCGCCCAGCAGGGCGCGTCGGCGGCCGTGGGGCACCCGTGCCGGTCCCGTCGCTCTCAGCATCGCGCCAATGTGACTGACGTACCGTCAAATAGGAAGCCCCGTAAGGGAAACGGTGCTCGCCCTGGGGCCGGTCAGTCGGAGATCAGACCCTCGCGCAGCTGGGCCAGGGTGCGCGTCAGCAGCCGGGAGACGTGCATCTGCGAGATGCCGACCTCCTCGCCGATCTGGGACTGGGTCATGTTCGCGAAGAACCGCAGCATGATGATCCGCCGTTCGCGGGGCGGGAGTTTGGCCAGCAGCGGCTTGAGGGACTCGCGGTACTCGACGCCCTCCAGGGCCGTGTCCTCGTAGCCGAGGCGGTCGGCGAGCGAGCCCTCGCCGCCGTCGTCCTCGGGGGCCGGGGAGTCGAGCGAGGAGGCGGTGTAGGCGTTGCCGACGGCGAGTCCGTCGACGACGTCCTCCTCCGACACGCCCAGGACGGCGGCGAGTTCACCGACGGTCGGTGAGCGGTCCAGCTTCTGGGACAGCTCGTCGCTGGCCTTGGTCAGGGCCAGCCGCAGCTCCTGCAGACGGCGCGGGACGCGGACCGACCAGGAGGTGTCGCGGAAGAAGCGCTTGATCTCGCCGACCACGGTCGGCATGGCGAACGTCGGGAACTCCACGCCCCGTTCGCAGTCGAACCGGTCGATCGCCTTGATCAGCCCGATGGTGCCGACCTGGACGATGTCCTCCATGGGCTCGTTTCGGGAGCGGAAGCGGGCGGCCGCGTAGCGCACGAGCGGGAGGTTGAGCTCGATGAGGGTGTCCCGGACGTAGGCGCGCTCGGGGCTGTCCTCGGCCAGGGTGGCGAGCCGCAGGAACAGAGAGCGGGAGAGGGTGCGGGTGTCGATGTCGCCCGAGGCCGGTGGGGCCGGGACGGCGTCGGCCTCGGGGTTCTGGGCCGGCGTCGCCGCGAGGGCCGCGGAGTCGTCGAACGCGGCGTCGGGCGCGGACTCGCTCTTCGTGAGCGTGAGCACCTTCGAGCTGCCCTGATCTGCGGACATGCCACCCCCTCTGGGTCGCGGACGGTCGCGGCGGGCCCCTCGTGGTGAGGAGCGCAGCCTTCACCTGAATACCGGAGCCGGAGCTCCGGCAAACGCGCTTCCCGCAGAATGTCACATGTCGGCAACACGCTGTAGAGACATGTCGACATCCAGTATCCGAATCCGCCCTGGATGCAGGGGGTGTGACGGTTCTTCAGGCGGAATCTCCGCACAACGGCGCTGGTGAGCGATTCGCTCGCGCGGGTTATGCGTCGCTCATGCGTTCAAGGCGCGTGCAGGGGCGCCCGGACCGGCGCTCAAGCGGGTCGCGAGGCAGCGCGGGGACGCGGCGCGCGGACGGCGCGCGGACCGTTGCGCCGAGGACCCGCGAAGTCCGGCGGACCACCCCGGGGTCCGGCGGGGGCACCCGCGGTGGCCGACGGGAACGGCGGACGGGCGCCGGCAGCCCGGGCGGCGCTGGGCGCCGGGTCCCGATTCCTCGACCCCGGCCCGGCCTCCGGCCCCGGCACCTGACCCGGCTCGGCCTCCGGCCTCCGGCCCCGGCACCTGACCCCGGCCCTGCCCTCTGCCCTCTGACCCCGGCTCCTGACCCCGGCTCCTGACTCCGGGCCCTGACTCCGGGTCCCGACTCCGACCCCCGGCCGCCCTACGCGTCGATGCGGTTGGCGGACCGCAGCCGCTGGAAGCTGCGGGCGAGCAGCCGCGACACATGCATCTGGGACACCCCGAGCTCGGCGCTGATCTGGGACTGGGTGAGGTTGCTGTAGTACCGCAGCAACAGGATGCGCTGTTCGCGTTCGGGGAGTTGGACCAGGAGGTGGCGCACCATGTCGCGGTGCTCCACGCCGTCGAGGGCAGGGTCCTCGTAGCCGAGGCGGTCCAGCAGGCCGGGCAGGCCGTCACCCTCCTGCGCGGCTTCGAGCGAGGTCGCGTGGTAGGAGCGGCCCGCCTCGATGCAGGAGAGCACCTCCTCCTCGGTGATGCGCAGCCGCTCGGCGATCTCCGCGGTGGTGGGCGTCCTGCCGAAGGACGTCGTGAGGTCCTCGGTGGCGCTGTTGACCTGCACCCACAGCTCGTGCAGCCGGCGCGGTACGTGCACGGTGCGGACGTTGTCGCGGAAGTAGCGCTTGATCTCGCCGACCACGGTCGGCATGGCGAAGGTGGGGAACTGCACGCCCCGGTCGGGGTCGAAGCGGTCGATGGCGTTGATGAGGCCGATGGTGCCGACCTGGACGACGTCCTCCATGGGTTCGTTGCGGGAGCGGAAGCGGGCGGCCGCGTAGCGCACGAGCGGGAGGTTGGCCTCGATGAGCGCGGTGCGCACCCGGTTGTGCTCCGGCGTACCGGGCTGGAGCTCCTTGAGCTCGGCGAAGAGCACCTGTGTCAGCGCCCTGGTGTCCGCGCCGCGGCTGCGCTGCGGAGCGGGAGCCTCTTCCTGGGGCGGCGCAGTACTGGCCGACACGGTCAACGCCACCTCTTCATCGGTCAACTCATCCGTCAAAAGCGGTCATAGCATCACAAGACATGCCCACTGTGTGCAAGCACCGCAAATCTCCGTGTTGGGGGCGAAGAGGCACGGAAAACGCGCGACGGCCCCACACCGTCCAGGTGCGGGGCCGTCGCGCGTGAGATCAGAACTCGTAGTCGGCGATCACCCACGTGGCGAACTCGCGCCAGAGGGCCACGCCCGCCTGGTGCGCGGGGTGCTCGACGTAGCGGCGCAGCCCCTCGGCGTCGTCGAACGCCGAGTTGATCGCGAAGTCGTAGGCGATGGGCCGGTCGCTGACGTTCCAGCCGAGCTCCCAGTGGCGGATCCCGGCGATCTCGCCGTCGAGGGCGCGGAAGGCCTTCTCGCCTTCGGCGACGCGCGGGTCGTCGCGGCCGACGCCCTCGTTGAGCTTGAAGAGGACCAGATGGCGGATCATGACGTACCTCCGTGGGCGACCCAGGTCATGAAGTCGCCGATGGCCTTGGCGGCCTCCGATATGCCCTCGAACACTATCTGCACGTAGTCGGCCGCACGGGCCGGGTCGGTGATGATCAAGTAGAGGGCGAAGACCACGAGTACATAGACGGCGATCTTCTTAGCATTCACCGCCACTGCGGCCTCCCCTGTCGCCTGCCCTGGCCCGCGGGCCCCCTGTCCGCCGGCGGCGAGTGTAACTTCACGCCGTGTTCGGGGACCAACGGCCCACCCGCCGGGGCCGTTCGCCTCCCCTCGGTGCAGCGGCGCGCGTGGAGGATGGAGTCCGGCCCCACCGGATCCGGGAGGAAGACCGGAGGGGCCGGGACAGGCCCTCACTGCGGGGCGCACGCCGGCACCACTCCCCGTCGTTCCGGCACGCGTTCGAGGGCCGGTCCCCGCCGGGGGAGCGCGGGCAGCCCCCGTACCCCGCCTCCCCCGCCCGCCCCGTACCCCGTCTCCCCCCCCGCCCGTCCCGCCCCCGCATACCCCGCCCGTCTCGCCCCCGCATACCCCGCCGGACCCGCGGGGCGCACCGCCCCGGCCCGCGGCGGTCGGACCCGCCCGTGACACCCCGGCCAGGCGTACGGTGGCCACGACGGGCCGGACCCGCGGAGCCGGGTGCCGGCCGGGGCGGGCGTCCGGCACGACCGGGAACCGGGGAGGGGGACGGGGCATGGCCACCGTCGACGACGTACGGCGTCTCGCGCTCGCGCTGCCGCGGACCGAGGAGCACCTGATCCGGGACCGCGTGAAGTTCCGCATCGGCAGGATCGTGTACCTGGCGCTCTCCCGCGACGAGACCGTCCTCGGCTTCGCCTTCCCCAAGGAGGAGCGCCCGGCGCTGGTCGCCTCCGCACCGGAGAAGTTCTCCCTGCCGCGCGCCTCGGACCTGCGCTACAACTGGGCCGAGGCCCGCCTCGGCGCCCTCGGCGTCACGGAGCTCGCCGAACTGGTCACCGAGGCGTGGCGCCTGTGCGTCCCGGCGTCCGTGGCCCGCGCCCACCTGGGCGAGGACCCGCGGCCGCCCGCCCCGCACTGACCGGCGCACCCGCCCGCGCGGCACGCGAGAGGGGCCCCGCCGACCGGCGGAGCCCCTCTCCGAAGCGGTAGCGGAGGGATTTGAACCCTCGGTGACTTGCGCCACACTCGCTTTCGAGGCGAGCTCCTTCGGCCGCTCGGACACGCTACCGAGGGAGACCTTACAGCACCCGGCGGCCAGGTCCGAAATCGATGACGGGGTCCGCGGGGGCGGGGAGCCCGGGGCCCGTCAGCGGGTGCGGAAGAACTCAGCGGGTGCGGAAGAACTCGGTGAGCCGCTGCGCGCACTCCTCCGCCAGGACGCCCTCGACGACCTCGGGCCGGTGGTTGAGCCGCCGGTCGCGGACGACGTCCCAGAGCGACCCGGCCGCGCCGGCCTTCTCGTCGCGGGCGCCGTAGACGAGGCGGTCGAGGCGGGAGAGGACGATCGCGCCCGCGCACATGGTGCACGGCTCCAGGGTGACCACGAGGGTGCAGCCGGTCAGCCGCCACTCGCCCAGCCGTGCGGCGGCCCGTCGCACGGCGAGCACCTCGGCGTGGGCCGTGGGGTCGCCGCCGGCCTCGCGTTCGTTGTGGCCGACGGCGATGACGGTCCGCCCGTCCGGGCCCAGGACGACCGCGCCGACGGGGACGTCCCCGCCCCGGACGGCTCGCTCGGCCTCCTCCAGGGCGAGGCGCATGGGGGCCCGCCACGGGTCGCGCACGGGGTCGGGGCCCGCGGGGCCCGGCGGGGTCCCGGGGCCGCGGCCCTCCTCTTCCGGTGTGGTCAGCGGACGGTCTCCAGCACTTCCGAGGCGCCGAGCGCCTCGGCGATCACGCCGAGGGCGTCCTGGGACAGCGATCTGAGTTCCTTCTCCGTCACTCCGAGGTCGTCCAGGACGGCCGCGTCGCCGACCGGGCCGTGCGGCACGGACTCGGCGGAGGCGCCGTCCGCGTCCGCGTCGCCGTCCTCGCCGTCGCCGTCCTCGGTGCCGTCCAGGTCGAGGGAGTCCAGGTCGTCGTCGTCCGGATCCCGGCCGAGCAGTTCGTCGGTGAGGAGGATCTCGCCGTACGAACTGCGCGCCGCCGCGGCGGCGTCCGAGACGTAGATGCGGGGGTCGTCCTCGCCGTCCACGCGGACGACACCGAACCAGGACTCCTCCTGTTCGATCAGCACGAGGACGGTGTCGTCGTCGGGAGAGGACTCCCGGGCCAGGTCGGCCAGATCGGACAGGGTCTCCACATCGTCGAGCTCTGTGTCGCTCGCTTCCCACCCGTCTTCGGTGCGCGCGAGCAGTGCGGCGAAGTACACCGTGACTCTCCCACTGGTCAGAGGCGTGCCGGTTGGGGGTCCCCCCGGCGGAGGTTACGGGTGGGGAGAGCTCGGGCTCCGAGCCCCACCCACTCGGAATCGTGGCAGAAACAAGTCGTTCAGGGGACGTCTTCGGCTCCCTGTGTCCGGCAGTTTCGATCGCGGGCACACGATCGACTCACCGGCGCACGCGTTGCCGCCACCCGCGGATCGTACGCGTGTCTCCGCCCGAGCCGCGCACGCCCGTCCGCTCAACACCCCTGACGGGCATGGATCTTCCCGTGTCCGGCGCGGACTTCCGACCTGGGGTTCTCTACCAGCGGAACGTCCGCATGCGCATGGCGTGCCGCAGCCGGGCCGCCTTGGCGCGCCGCGGCTGCACCCGGGCGCGCAGTTCGCGTGCCTCGGCGAGTTCGCGCAGAAACCGGGCGCGTCGGCGCCGCCGATCGGTGTCACTCTCCACCCCCTCGGCCTCCACTCCGTCGGCCCCGCCCGCTCCGTCGGCCTCCACTCCATCGGCCCCGTCCACCCCGTCGGCACGGCCCGTGGAGCCGCCGCCGTCGGCCGGGTGTGCGGTGCCCGTGCCGGCGGCCCCGCCGTCGACCCGGCCCGCGGAGCCACCGCCGATGGTCCGGCCCGCGGTGCCCCTGCCCCCGGCCCTGCCCGCGGCCCTGCCCCCGGCCCGGCCCGCGGTGCTCCCGCCTTCGACGTCGAGCACGGCACCCCTGTCCGCGGCCCCGGCCGCACCGGTCCTGCCCGGGGCCCGGCCTGCGGTCCGGCCGCCGGTCCTTTCCTCGGTGCGCTCGGCAGCCGCCTCCCTCGTGTCCCCCGTGCCCCCCGTGTCCCCCGTGTCCCTCGTGCCCCCCGTGCCCCCCGTTTCCTCTGTGGGGCCGGCCGCCGCCTGACGGGTGCGGTCCGCCGCCGCTGACGGAGCGCGGTGTCCGGTCGGCCCGTCGGACTCCTCCGGGCTCCGCGACCGGGCCCGCCCGCCGTCCGGCTCCCGGGTCCCGCGCCCGGCCCGCATCCCGCCCCGGCTCCCGGCGGGGTCACCGCTCCCGGCCGGGTCACCGCTCCCGGCCCGGTTGGCGGGTGTGCCCCGGTCCGCGCGTGTGTCACGGCCCGCGTGTGCGTCCCGGTCCGCGGTGGTGCCACGGTCCCCGGGCGTGTCCCGGTCCACGGCCGTGGCCCGGCCCGTGGCACCGGTCCGGCGCGCGCCCCGGCTCCCGGCGGCACCGCCGGCGTTCTCGCGACCCTCGTCCTCCGGCAGATCCGGCATCGCCACATCACCCCAGTCCGTGCCTCCCCACCTTCCCCCGGTCAGGTGGTTCGACGCCAGCGCGGAGCGGGAGGCGGCGCGGTTACTGTTGTGCCCATGCGTCTCCACGTCGTCGACCACCCTCTGGTCGCTCACAAACTCACCACGCTGCGCGACCAGCGCACCGACTCCGCGACCTTCCGGCGTCTCGCCGACGAACTGGTCACCCTGCTCGCCTACGAGGCCACCCGCGACGTGCGCACCGAGCAGGTCGATCTCACCACGCCCGTCGCCCGGACCACCGGCGTCAAACTCTCCCACCCGCGCCCGCTGGTGGTGCCGATCCTGCGCGCCGGTCTCGGCATGCTGGAGGGCATGGTCCGGCTGCTGCCGACGGCCGAGGTGGGCTTCATGGGCATGATCCGCAACGAGGAGACGCTCCAGGCCTCCACCTACGCCACCCGGATGCCGGAGGACCTCTCCGGCCGTCAGGTGTACGTCCTGGACCCGATGCTGGCCACCGGCGGCACGTTGGTCGCGGCGATCCAGGAGCTGATCAAGCGCGGCGCCGACGACGTGACGGCGGTCGTGCTGCTGGCCGCGCCGGAGGGTGTCGAGCTGATGGAGCGGGAACTGGCGGGCACGCCGGTGACGGTGGTGACGGCGTCGGTCGACGAGCGCCTGAACGAGCAGGGCTACATCGTGCCGGGCCTCGGCGACGCGGGCGACCGCATGTACGGGGCGGCCGAGTAGCCCCCTCCGTGCCGCAGGCGCCCGTGGTGTTCTGAGCGGTCCTGCCCGGGGCCGCCGGCCTCCGGGCCCCGCGGCACCTCCGGGCGGGCGGGCCTCTGAACGCCCCGACCTCTCCGAGCCCTACGAGCCGGAGCCACCCTCCGTGCGGCCGCACCGTCCGTGCCGTCCGCACCGTCCGTGCCCCGTGCCGTCCGTGCCCCGTGCCGTCCGTGCCCCGTGCCGTCCGTGCCCCGTGCCGTCCGTACCGTCCATGTCGTGCGCACCACCGGCTCCGCTCGGCGGTTCAGCCGTTCCCCGGTTCGGCGGTCCCGGGGCACGGGGGCACGGGGCTTCCACGGGCCGGTGGTTCAGCAGTCCTTGCGCGCAGTGGCGGGCGTCGGCGCGGGCGCGGTCAGTGCGGTCAGCGTCCGCTCGGCGTCCGCCTTCGCCGTCAGGGCGCGGAAGCCGTCACCGATGATGAGGTCGAGGGTGGCGCCCTTGCGGCCGGCCTCGGTGCGCGGTTCGGCGCCGCCGATCTGGGCGGCGAGCACCGGCAGCGAACTGTCCGCGGCCGAGGCGGGCCCCAGCAGGATCGCGGTGCCCTTCACCTTCTTGTCGTACTTCGCGTCCGCGTTGCCGATGTCGCCGATGCGGAAGCCGCGCTTCTCCAGTGCGTCGGCGGTCTGCTTGGCCAGGCCCGCGCGCGTGGTGGCGTTGAGCACGTTGACCGTGATGCGGCGCGGCTCGGTCAGGGCCTTCACGGGGCTGGGGGACGGGCTGGGCCGGCCGGCACAGCCGGACGAGGCCCCGGCCGCGCTGGCGCTGTCGCCGCCGCCCCCGGAGAAGACGTCGATGAGCTGCAGGGTGCCCCATCCCGCCGTACCGAGGACGACGAGGGAGGCGGCGGCCGCGAGGACGCGCCTGGCGCGTCGTCGGGGGCGACGCATTCGCGGGTATTTGTCCCCCGTGATCCGGTACTGGCCGCCCATGCCGGGGGGAGTCAGCATGCTCATGAGCGCAGCGTAGTGCGGCGCGGCGGCGATGCCTACTAGATGATCATTCGACACTGCGGTCCAACCCGAAAGGGCCAATCCGTGACCGGGAGCGGCGGGGGAGCGGGCGGTGGCCGCGGGCGTGGAAGCCGCCGCCGGGCGCGACGCGCGCACGGGAGGCGTCCCTCGGCGGCCCGGACCGTCGCAGTCCCCGGCGTGCGGGCCCGCGAGTACGCACGGCGGTGCCGGCCGCCGCAGGACCGCTGTTGCGTCCGGCGCACGGGCGAGACAGCCGAACGCCGCGCGCGTCGGCGTACCGGCGGGCGGCGTGCCGGTACCCGGACGGTGTGCCGAAGCCCGGCTACGGCCGGTCCGGCGCTCGACCGTGCCCGGTCGGTCCGCGGACGGGCACGGCCCGGTCAGTCCAGTTCGAGGACGCGCGCGTGCAGCACCTGGCGCTGCTGGAGCGCGGCACGGACGGCGCGGTGCAGGCCGTCCTCCAGGTAGAGGTCCCCCTGCCACTTCACGACGTGCGCGAACAGGTCGCCGTAGAACGTGGAGTCCTCGGCGAGGAGGGTCTCCAGGTCGAGCTGCTGCTTCGTCGTCACGAGCTGATCGAGGCGGACCGGGCGCGGCGCGACGTCCGCCCACTGCCGGGTGCTTTCCCGGCCGTGGTCGGGGTACGGCCGGCCGTTTCCGATGCGCTTGAAGATCACACGGAAAGCCTACCGGCCCAGACGTTCCGGGCGCAGCCACGGAGAAGCAGTGTGGCCTCGGAAAAGTCCCCGCGAACCAGGGCGAAACGGATCACGGCCTGCCCCGAGAGGCCATGAGACCGCGTCCGCGGCGGCCGTGACGGCGCGGACGACGTCTGCGCCGTCACGGCCCGGGACGCCAGGCTCGGAAGGCGGGCCGTGGGCGGGCCCTCCGGAGCCACCACCGGGTGATCTGCGGTCGCCGCCCCCTTTCCGGGGCGCAGGTGACGGGCGGCCTCTTCAGCGTCGGGCGGCCGCTGTTCGAGGCCCCGTCCCCCGGCGTTCCTCCGGGCGGTCGCGCCGACGGTGCGCCTGATTCCCCCGAAAGGGGGGGAGGACGGGGGTGTTCTTCCGTCGTGCGGACCCGGGACGGACGTCCCCGCCGATGCGCTCGCCCGGCTCGGCGACCGTGCGGGGCCCGCGCAGCGCGCTCACCGGCCCGACGGCCGGAAGGCGTTGAGGGCCACGGCGCGGCGGTCCCCCGACCCGGCGCAGGAGCCTGGGGGAACCTCTCGCCGGCACCATCGCCCGTGCCGGCACCGGCGCCGGTGAGGCCGCGCGCACGCACGCTGTGCACAGGCTGTGGACCGGGCGGCGGCGTACGGGAGAGCCGGTCGCCGGTCCCGCGGTGGGGGTGCCCCGGCAACGGCCTCTGCACGAAGGGCGGAGCCGGGCGTCCGGGCGACGGCCACCGGGCCGGAGCGGCCGCGCGACCACCCGGACGCTGTTCGGTGCTCCCGCAGAAGGCGCCGGGGGCCGAGTGCCCGTGAGGACACCCGGCCCGACCGGTCAGCGGCCTTGAGCGGCTTCCGCCGCCGTCACCGGCCTCCAGCGGCCGCCGAACCCGCAGCCGCTTTCACCGGCAGCGTCGGCCGCCACCGGCAGCGTCGGCCGCCACCGGCAGTGTCGGTCGTCGTCGGCAGCCGTCGGCAGCCGTCGGCAGCCGTCGGCAGCCGTGGCAGCCGTCGGCCGTCACCGGCCTTTGCGCTGGTCGACCGCGGGCCGCGGCTCGGGCCGCTTCCGCTCCGGCCGCGGCGCGCCGCGCGCGGCCTCGGCGCGCAGCAGGGCGCGCAGGACCGCATAGGGGTCCGAGGGCATCTCGGTGCTCCTTGCGTCAGAGGGGGACAGGGACCGGACACAGCGGCCCTGTCAGCAGCGCAGCACCACCGTGCGCAGACCCCGCAGGGCGTACGGCGGCCGCGGCGACGCCCCGACCGGCCCGAGGCCCGGTCCGGCGCAGAGCGCGGCCGGGCCTCGCGGGGCCGGTGCGGGAACGGGGCGCGGTGGCGCGGCGGGCCGGTGCACGGAGCGGCCCGGGGGCCGTACGGCCGTGTCCGGTACGTCGTACTCGACGCTCTCCCCGGCCGGGAAGGGGACCGCACCCGGGGTGGCGAGCGCGGCCGGAGGCGCGCCCAGGAACAGGGCGAGCAGCAGCACGAGCACCCGCGGCCAGGCACGCCCGCGGGCGGCGCGCGACGAGGCGCTCGGGGCGGGCGGGGTGCGCCTGCCGGGTTCTGCGCCGATGCCGGGTGCGGTGCTCACGCCCCGTGCTCTGCCCGGCGGGGCCCCGGTGGTCAGCACACCGGGGCCGGGATACACCCGGTCGGACCACACGCGCGGCCTCACAGTGCGCGCGGCACCCGCCGGGCGCGGCCGCGGATGACGAACGCGGTGACGGTCTCCACGACGCCGACCACGACCAGCCAGACTCCGGCGACCAGGGTGAGCACGGAGACCGACTCGAAGGGCGAGTCGATCAGCACGATGCCCGCGACGAACGTGGTCACGCCGAGGAGGATCTGCCAGCCGCGGGCCGGCATCGAACGGTCCGAGGCGGCCGCGAGGGTCTGCGTGATGCCGCGGATCAGCCAGCCGATCCCGATCCACAGGGCGAGCAGCAGGGTCGACTGCATCGGGCCGCGGAAACAGAACAGCCCCAGCACGATCGACAGGGCACCGCTGAGGAAGGCGAGGACGCGCAGCGAGGTGGTCCGGTGCGTGCCGAACGCGGCGACCAGCTGGAAGACGCCGCTGATGAGGAGGTAGACGCCGAACAGGATGCCCGCCGCGAAGAGGGAGGCGCCCGGCCAGGCCAGCACCAGGACACCGAGGACCAGCGAGGCGACGCCGGTCAGGAGCACGACCTGCCAGGCCGCCCTGGACAGCGCGTGCAGGGGCCCCTCGAAGGGCGGCTCGGGGGCGTGCGCGGTGCCGCGCGGGGACGCCGCCCCCGCGTGGACGCCGCGGTCGTCGTACTCCTTGCCCCAGGGGGAGCCGGTGGGTGCCTGAGCCATGACCCATGCTGCGAACGGCGGCCGGACGGGCACCACCCGACGGTGTCCGTTCGGATGACGGCTCCCCGGGCGGGAGGCCGGCGGGGTGCGGGGGCTGCCCCGCGCATGCCCCGTGCGTGCCCTGCCTGTGTCCTGCGGGGTGATTCTGCGGTGGTTCCCGCGGTGGCTCCCGTGGTGGCTTCCGTGGTGGCTCCCCTGGTGACTTGTGGAACGCCTGGCCGGTGCGTCGCCGGGGCGCTGCCCGGAGGCGCGGGAGGCGTGGGCCGGACGGGCGCGGGAGGTGTGGGCCGGACGGGCGCCGGAGGTGTGGGCCGGATGGGCGCCGGAGGTGTGGGCCGGCCGGGCGCGGAAGGCCGGGTGGCCGGACGGAGACGCGGGAAGGAGGGGCTTCAGCCCTTCTTCGCGGCCTTGGCCGCCTTCGCCGCCGCCTTCATCTCCTGCTTGTGGGCGCGGACCCTGGCCAGGGACTCCGGCCCGGTGATGTCGGCGACGGAGCGGAAGGAGTCCGGCTCCCCGTAGGCTCCGGCAGCCTCCCGCCAGCCGCTGGGCCGCACGCCGAGCTGCTTGCCGAGCAGGGCGAGGAAGATCCGGGCCTTCTGCTCGCCGAAACCGGGCAGGTCCTCCAGGCGGCGCAGGAGCTCGTGGCCGTCGGCGACGCCCTTCCAGACGAGCTCGGCGTTGCCGTCGTAGTGCTCGACCAGATAGCGGCAGAGCTGCTGGACCCGCTGGGCCATGGACCCGGGGTAGCGGTGGACGGCGGGCTTCGCCGACAGCAGGGCCGCGAAGTCCTCGGGGTCCTGGGCGGCGATGGCGTGGGCGTCCAGGTCGTCCGAGCCCAGCCGGTCTGCGATGGTGTACGGCCCCTTGAACGCCCACTCCATCGGGACCTGCTGGTCCAGCAGCATGCCGACCAGCGCGGCGAGCGGGCTGCGGCCGAGCAGCGCGTCGGCCTCGGTGTCCTGGGCGAGGTGGAGAGTGGCTTCCATGCCCTCGATCATCCCCCGCCCGGACCGGCCTCTCCACGCGAGCGCCGCCGGAGCGGGCTGGGCGCAGGTACCGCTTGCCGCTCGTGTCCGGTGCCGTCGGTGCCGTCGGTGCCGCTGGTGGCCGTCGGCGGGGGCGTGGGGGTGTGGGCTGCCGCTGCGGTCGGGTGTCGGAGGCGTCTTCCATCGGGGCTCTTCCGCCGGTGGTCGTTGTGGGCCGTCCGCGCCGGGCCCTCGTCGCCGCCTCAGCGGCCCGCCTCCGCCGCCCGCCGCGCGGTCTGAGCAGAACGCGGTCCGTTCCCGTATACCTCCACGTGCGTACTCGGCATGCCCTCCTCCTGGTCACCTTGCTCCTGACGCTGTTGCTCACGCCGGCCACCCCCGCCGCGGCCCACGCCGTCCTGCGCACCTCCGCCCCCGCCGAGGGAGCGGTCCTGGACACCGCGCCGCGCGAGATGACGCTGGCGTTCTCGGAGTCGGTGGCCCTGCTCGACGGCTCGATCCGCGTCCTGTCCCCCGACAACCACCGGGTACGCACAGCGGAACCGGTGCACGGGCCGGACGGGGACGACACGGTCCGGGTCGGCCTGCCCGGTGACCTGAGCCGAGGCACCTACACGGTGGCCTGGCGCGTCGTGTCCGCGGACAGCCACCCGGTCTCCGGCGCGTTCACCTTCTCGGTGGGGGAGCCCACCCCCGCCGCGGCCGCCGCCGACCCCGCACCGCCCGAGCACCCCGTCACCACCGCCCTGCACAACGCGGCCCGCTACCTCGCCTACCTCGCCGTCGCCCTGCTTCTCGGCACGGCCGCGTTCGCCGTGTTCTGCCGCCCGCCCGACCCCGGCCGGCTGGCGCCCCTGGCCCACATCGGCTGGTGGACGCTCCTCGCGACCACGCTCGCCCTGCTGGCGCTGCGCGCCCCGTACGAGGCGGGAACCGCCCCATGGACCGCGCTCGACCCGGACACGCTCTCCCGCACCCTGACCGCCCGCCCCGGACAGGCCCTGCTCGCCAGGCTGGTCCTGCTCGCAGCGGCGGCCCGGTACCTGCGGCGCGCTCTGCCCGAGTGCCGGACCGCCGCCGCGCGGGCCGCCGGTGCCGCGCTGGCCGTGGGGCTGGCCCTGACGTGGGCCGCCGCCGAACACGCCTCCGCGGGGATCCAGGTCCCGGCGGCGATGGCGTCGTCCGTCCTGCACCTGCTGGCCATGTCCGTCTGGCTGGGCGGCCTGGCGGCCCTGCTGCGCGCCACCCCCGCCGCGGCGACGACCGCCCGCTTCTCCCGGCTCGCCCTCGGCTGCGTCGCCGTCCTCGTGGTGACCGGTGTCTACCAGTCCTGGCGCGGCCTCGGCTCCTACGACGCCCTGACCGGGACCTCGTACGGCCGCATCCTGCTCGCCAAGCTGGCCGCGGTCACCGTACTGCTCGCGGCGGCGTCCCTCTCGCGGCGCTGGACGGCCCGACTGGTGACAGCGACCGCGACGGAGCCGGCAGCGACCCGGTCGGCAGCGAAGGAGCCAGCAGCGAAGGAGCCAGCCGCGGAGGAGTCGACAGCGGAGGAGCCGACAGGGGAGGAGACAACGACCGCGGCGGGTGCGGCGACGGATGCGGTGCCGAGGACGGCGACGGCAGCGGCAACGGCGCCGGTGTCGGCGCCGGTGTCGGTGTCGGTGCCGGTGCGGTCGACGGCTCCGGCGGCCCCGGCGGCCCTCGTACGCCTGCGGGTCCCCGAGCCGGCCGGCCGTCCGTCGGCCGAGACCTCCGAACCGCCCGCAGAGGCCCCGCAGCTCGCACGAGGACCCGTACTGACCCTCGTACCGGCGCTCGCACCGGCATCCGCACAGGACCTCGGCGGAGGCTCCGCGCCGACCCCCGGTCCGGTCCCGACGGACACGGAGACGGACACGGACACGGCCACGGGCGGGCCGGAACGGCCCTCGGGCCGGGCTCCGGAGCAGCCCCCGGGACCACCCCCGACGCGACTCCTCCGGCGGTCGGTGCTCGTGGAGGCGACCGTCGCCGTCGTCGTGCTGGTGCTCACCACGGTGCTCACCGGCACCGTTCCGGGCAGGGCCGCTCAGGAGGCGGTCGGTTCCGTGGCGGCTCCGCCGGCCACCTCCACGGCGACGGTCCCGTTCGACGTGGGCATCCCCGGGGGGCGCGGCACCGTCCAGGTCACCCTGGACCCGGCACGGGTCGGCGAGAACTCGGTGCAGGCCGTGGCGTTCGGCGCCGACGGCGCTCTGATCACCGTGCCGGAACTGCGGCTCGCCCTCACCCTGCCCGCGCAGGACGTCGGCCCGATCGACGCGCGGGTGAAGGACCGCGGCGGCTACTGGGCAACCGACTCCCTCGACCTGCCCCTGCCGGGCACCTGGACCGTGAAGGTCACCGTGCGGGTCTCGGAGGTGGACCAGATCAGCGAGACCGCGCCGCTCCGCGTCATCCGCTGACGCGCCCGGAGGGCCCGGGGTCTACGCGGTCCCTCACCGTCACCGGTCCCGCCTCCCCGGGCAGGCGTCGTCGGCGAGGCAGCTCCCGCGGCGACGGGAACCCCGGCTGTGCCTCATCTCCCGGCGGCGTCTCGGCCCCCGGCGGAGGCCGGCGCCTCGCCGCACCCCTCCCGGCCCCTATCCGGGCCCGACGCTCATGACGCCGTGGATGCGGGAGAGGGTGAAGACCCGCTCGGCGTCCCGGAGATGGCACCAGGCTTCCAGGTAGGGCGGATCGAGTTCGAGGTCGCTGAGGGTGCGTACGGTGCGGTTGCCCGAGGTGGCGACGTACTCGACGGTGATGGCCAGGCCGGCGTCGACGGCGTGGGCGAGCTGGCGGACATCGCTGTAGGAGAGGTGCTTCGCCCACGCTGCGACGATCTCCTCGGTGTCGGTGTCGGTGTCGGTGTCGGTGCCGGTGCCGGTGCCGGTGCCGGTGTCGGAGGAGTCGGCGGTGGCGGTGGCGAAGGGCACTCCGCCGTCGAACGGCGCCGGTTCCGGAGGAGTCGGCGGGGCGGCCAGCAGCCGGGCCGCCAGCGCGCCCGCATCGACCGCGGCGGGCTGTTCCGCCGCACGGGCGGCGGCGGTCCGGCCGCGGCCGCGCCCACCGGAGCCGTGCGAGCGCGGTGCCGGAACGGCCGTGCGGGCCCGACGGGGCCGGACCTGGTCGATGCGTACCGTGCCGTCGGAGGTCTCGGCGACGGGGGCGTATCCCTCGGCCCGGAGCGCGGCGAGAGTGGTGTCGAGCGGGCTGCGGCTGACCAGTACCGTCGGCGCCAACCGCCGCAGCCCGAGCCCCGCGAGCTTGCGGTGGGCGGCGATCTCCGCCAGGAGCGCGGGCTCCTCGCCGTGGAGCACGCAGGCCGCGGAGGCGACGCGTACCCGTCCGTGCCCGCGTGCGGCGTCGCCGACCAGGTACGACAGCGGCTGGGGCAGCGGCTC
Source organism: Streptomyces sp. B8-7 (assembly GCF_058833805.1). Lineage (NCBI taxonomy): Bacteria > Bacillati > Actinomycetota > Actinomycetes > Kitasatosporales > Streptomycetaceae > Streptomyces > Streptomyces sp. B8-7. The sequence continues at coordinate 877,772 of NZ_JBYRRL010000004.1, forward strand.
GGTGGCGACAGCGGCCAGGTCGGTGGTGATGTCGGCGGCGGTCCGGCCGGCGTCCAGCGCCCGTCGGATGCTGCCGGTGCTGAACCGCCACACCGACGCCGTGCCGCTGGTCTCCCGGTCGGCGACGGAGTCCAGGAGTGAGGCCAGTCGCGCGGACGGTGTCCCGGTGACGACGGCGGTGAGGTCGGCGCCGATCCGGGCCGTCGTGGCGGCGGAGGGCAGCAGCCGTCGGCACTCCCTGTCCAGCCCCTCGGCGGCCTCGGCGGCCTCGGCGCGCAGGTGGGTGCCGAGGGCGGACAGGGCGCCCCGGGCGAGGACGCCGAGGAGTTCGGCCTCGCGGATCACGGTGGCGAACGGCGGTTCGCCCGGGGGCGAGTCGGCGAGGGGGCGGTGCCAGGCGATCAGCGGCCCCAGATCCGACGCGACGCGCACCCCCTGCCCCGCCGGGAGCTGTGCGGCCGCGGCCAGCAGCCCGTGGCGGGCCTGTACGCAGCCGCCGCACGGCGGCGCGCCGGCGAGCGCGGCGAGCGCCTTGTTGTCCTCGTCGCGCGCCCGGGTCGGAGTGAGCGGCAGGCTCCGCCAGGCCCGCAGCAGTACGGCGAACCGCTGCGCGGGTTCCTGTTCCGCCCAGGCGTCGTACGCCTCGGTGGGCGCCACGCGATCGTCGTCCCGGGCCAGCAGGCCGGCGGCGTGCGCGGTCTCCAGGGTGAGGCGTACGACGGCGTCGTCGGCCTGTGCCGCCTTGCCGATGCGGGCCAGTTCGCGCGCACCGATCCCGCCGGACTTCAGCCGGGCCGGCGGGGTCGCCGAGCACGCCGCGAGAACCGCGGCGGCGGCAGCGGCGAACGACGAGGCCACGGCCGACGCCTCACGGTCCACCTCTCCCCGGGGGACGGCCGTCAGTTCGACGGCGGGCGGGGCGGGACGGAAGGGGGCGTGCCAGTCCGGCCCGCGCAGGGCGCGCGTCACCTCGGCGGGCATACGGGCCGGACCGTAGCCGTGACGGTCCTGGATCAGCAGTCCCCGCTCGCGCGCCCATCGGGCGCTCGGCTCCACGGCGAAGCCCGGCCGCGCGGACATGACGCCCCACACGGATTCCTCCGGCCCGGATTCCTCCGGCCCGGGCTCCTCAGGAGCGATGCCTGCGCGGCGCTCCAGCAGCCTGCGGGCCTCCGCAGGGGCCTCGGCGACCAGGGCGACGATCCGCTCCGGGTCGCTGTGGTGCTCCACCAGCGCGGCCAACCGCCGCGCCTTGGTGCCAGGCGGCTTGATGCCCAGGGCGATCAGCATTCCGCGCAGTTCCTCGGAGGCCATGCTCATGAGCAGTTCCTCCAGCGGGCCGTCCATTCCCAGGGGCGTGTCCCAGGCCTGCCGCAGCGGTGCGGCCATCCGGAGCCTGCCCGCGCCGTCGGGCCAGACCAGCGCGAGGCCGGCCAGGTGCTCCAGCACCGCCTCCAGTTCGCGACGGGCGCCGCGGTCCGACGCCCCCAGCAGTTCCGCCAGGGCCTTCCGTGAGGCCGGCCCGCGCAACGCCGCCAGGGCTTCGGCCACCTGCAGGTGCGGCAGCGCGAGCCGTGGCAGCGCCAGCGCCACCGATCCCGGACGCTGGAGCCGGTCGGCCAGTTCCCCCACCGAGCGTGGCTCCGGAGGAGCCATGGCGTCCCTTCGGGCCCCGAGCACCTGGGCCAGACGGGAGCTGTCCAGGCTGCCCAGCCATGCCGTCAGCGTCGATCGGGACTTCATACGGACACCTCACGGGATCGGGATCTCGGCGGACCGGGGCCGGCGGACCCGCCAAGGTCCAAGAGTGGCCCATCCGCGTGACGTGTGGCTGCCGAACGGGGGCAGACTCCCCCGGAGGTGGGCGCCGCACGTCGGCGTCCCGTCGCCCGGGGCCGGCCGAGGGCCTGCCCGCGGCGCGCCTGTTCCGGGCGGGCTCCGTGGCCGTGGGTGCCGCCGGTGCCGGGAGGCCGGCCGGGAGGGCGTGCGGCCGGGCGTGCGGCCGGGCGTGCGGGGCGGCTGGACGATGGGCGCGGCGCCGGACAGCCGTCACGAGGACCCCGTCGTCGGCGTGGCATCGGGGGGGGCGGCAGGGGGACGGGGACGGGGACGTGACCGCCGGCGGTCAGCAACAGCCGCCTGCGGCGCCCGGTTCCTGCGCCTCCGGCGTGCCGGACGAGGGCGTCGTGAGGCCGGCGCCGCCACCGGCACCGCCACCGGCACCGGCACCGGCACCGCCACCGGCACCGGCACCGGCACCGCCACCGGCACCGGCACCGGCGCCGGCACCGGCACCGGCACCGGCACCGGCGTTGCCGATCTGCAGGGTGGCGGGGGCGGCGCAGCATCCGCCGCCGGACTGCTCGGCGCTCTCCGGCTCGTCGAACAGGCCCGCGCCGCCGCACACACCGGTCTCCGGCAGGGTCAGTTCCACGCGCTCGGCGGCCTCCCGGTCGCCCGCGATGGCGGCGGTGACGGAGCGGACCTGCTCGTAGCCGGTCATGGCGAGGAACGTGGGCGCGCGGCCGTAGGACTTCATGCCGGTCAGGTAGAGGCCCTGCTCGGGGTGGGAGAGCTCGTTCACCCCGTGCGGGTAGACGGTGCCGCAGGAGTGGACGTTGGGGTCGATCAGCGGCGCCAGGGCGGTGGGCGCCTGGAGGCGCTCGTCGAGGCCGAGCCGCAGTTCGGACAGGAAGGACAGGTCGGGACGGAAGCCGGTCAGGACGATGACCTCGTCGACGGGGTCGAGGCGGCGGCCGTCCTCGGCGACGAGGACGAGCCGGTCGCCGTCGCGTTCCACAGCCTGTGTACGGAAGCCGGTGACCGCACTCGCGTGGCCGGCCTCGACGGCTTCCTTGGCGCGCAGGCCCAGGGCACCCCGGGCGGGGAGCTGATCCGCCTCGCCGCCGCCGTAGGTGTTCGCGCCGATGCCGCGGCGCAGGATCCACACCGCGTGCGTGCCGTCGCCGTCCTCCTCCTTCGCGAGGGCGGCGAGGAGGGCCAGGGCGGTGAAGGCGGAGGCGCCGGAGCCGACGACGGCGGTGCGCCGGCCCGCGTAACGGGCGCGTACGTCCGGGTCCCCCACGTCCGGGACGCGGTAGGAGATGCGGTCGGCGGCCGCCTTCTCGCCGAGGGCGGGCAGGCCGTCCGCGCCCATCGGGCCCGGGACGGACCAGGTGCCGGTGGCGTCGATGACGGCGCGTGCCGTGATCCGCTCCTCGTGGCCGTCGGCGGACCGGACGTGCACGGTGAAGGGCTGCCCGTCGCGCCCGGCGTCCACGACGCGGTCGCGGCCGGCGCGGGCGACACCGGTGACCGTCGTGCCGTAGCGGACCTTGTCGCCGAGGGTGTCGGCGAGGGGCTGAAGGTAGCGCTCGGCCCAGTCGCCGCCGGTCGGATACGCCGAGGCGTCGGGGCGGACCCAGCCGGTCGGGGCGAGGAGCTTCTCGGCGGCCGGGTCGACGACCTCGCCCCAGGCCGAGAAGAGGCGGACGTGGGACCACTCGCGCACGGCGCTGCCCGCGGCGGGGCCGGCTTCCAGGACGAGGGGTTCGATGCCGCGCTCGACGAGACGGGCCGCCGCGGCCAGGCCGACCGGGCCGGCTCCGACGACCACGACGGGCAGCCGGTGGCCGGCGGGCACGCTGCCGGCGGGGACGCTGCCGGTGGCCACGTCGTCGGCGGGCACGTTGTTGCTGGGCTCAGCCACGGGAGTTCCCCTTTGCTTCGACGTTCATCGATGTATTGTCCGGCCAGGATGGCACTTGATTAGACGATCGTCAACATAGACATACGTCGAATCGAAAGTCACGGCACCCCCTCGCCAGGCTGGATCGATGTATGTCAACATAGATGCATGTCGAACACCAAGGTGCTTCCGTTGCTGGAGCCCGAGGCCTCCGGGGCGGCGGCTCCCTGCTGCCCTCCGCTGACCGAGCGCCCCTTCACGGCCGGGGAGGCCGAGACGGCCGCGCGGATGTTCAGGGCGCTGGGCGACCCGGTGCGTCTGCGGCTGTTCTCCGCGGTGGCCTCGCACGAGGGCGGCGAGGCGTGCGTGTGCGACATCTCCGACGTCGGGGTGTCCCAGCCGACCGTCTCCCACCACCTGAAGAAGCTCAAGGAGGCCGGGCTGCTCACCTCCGAGCGGCGCGGCACCTGGGTCTACTACCGGGTGGAACCGTCCGTGCTGGCCGCGATGGGCAGGCTGCTGACCCTGACGCCGACGGCGGTGTGAGGGTGACCGGCGGCCGAGGGGCCACGGCCGCCGGGGCGGCGGGCGCGTCGGGGACGAGCGTCGTACCGATGGCGGCGGAGCACGCCGGTCAGGTCCTGGCGATCTACCAGGCGGGCATCGACGAGGGCGACGCCACCTTCGAGACGGCGGTACCGGACTGGCGTGCGTTCGATGCGGCCAAGTCGTCCGAGCACCGGTTCGTCGCCCTCGACGGGCACGGGACGGTGCTCGGCTGGGTCGCCGTCACGAAGGTCTCCGACCGCCGCGCCTACGCCGGGGTCGTCGAGCACTCCGTGTACGTCGACCCCGGCGCTCGTGGGCGCGGAGTGGCCTCCGCCCTTCTCAAGGCGCTCATCGCCTCCACCGAGGCGGCCGGGGTCTGGACCATCCAGTCCGGCGTCTTCCCCGAGAACACCGCCAGCCTCGCGCTGCACCGGCGGGGCGGCTTCCGCGTCGTCGGCATGCGCGAACGCGTCGGCCGGCATCACGGCCGGTGGCGGGACGTCGTCCTCATCGAGCGCCGCAGCGCCACCGTCGGCTGAACGGCGCAGACCGCGGCCGGGCGGCCGGGCCGCCCGGCCGGGGGCCGGTTCCTGGGGCCGTGCCGCCGACGCCCGCGCCTTCCTCGTGGTACGCGTCACCCGGCGTACCGGCCCCTTGGCGTACGCGTCACCCGGCGCGCGAGCCGTCCGACGTGCGAAGCCGTCCGGCGTGCGACCCGTCGGGCGTACGACCCGTCCGGCGTACGTGTGTCACCCGGCGGCTTTCCGGCCGGGCATGAAGACGAGGGCGACCAGGGCCAGGCCGACTGCTCCACCGACGAGTTGCATGCCGACGAACCCCGCGACCGAGCCGGGTGCGATGCCCGCGAAGGTGTCGGTGAAGGCGCGGCCGACGGTCACCGCCGGGTTGGCGAACGACGTGGAGGAGGTGAACCAGTACGCGGCACCGATGTAGGAGGCGACGGCCACCGGGGCGTACTGCAGCCGGTGGGCGCGGGCCAGGCCGAAGATCAGCAGGATCAGGCCCGCGGTCGCGACCACCTCGCCGAGCAGCAGGTGCCCGGCCGAGCGGTCGTGGGTGGACCACTCCACCAGAGGCCGGCCGAACATCGCGTCCGCCAGTATCGCGCCCCCGATCCCGCCGGCGATCTGCGCCGGCAGGTAGACGGCCACCTCGCGCGGTGTGACGCCGTCCCCGCCGCGCCGGGCGGTCCACCACTCGGCCAGGGTGACGACCGGGTTGAAGTGCGCGCCGGAGACCGGGCCGAAGAGCAGGATGAGGATGCCGAGTCCGAAGACGGTGGCGGTGGAGTTGGCCAGCAGCTGCAGGCCGACGTCCTCGGTGAGTTCGGTCGCCTGGATGCCGGAGCCGACCACGACCGCCACCAGCAGGGCGGTGCCGATGAACTCGGCGGCGGCCCGGGCGACCAGCGGGGTGCGCGGCGGGGTGGCGCCCGGGGCGGGTGCGACGGTCCCGGGTGCGGGATCGGCCGGCGCGTACTCCGCGGTCGGGGTGGCTTCGGCGGGGGTCATGGACAGGCCCTCTTGTTCTCTGCGGCGGCGCGGGCGGACTCGGCCAGTTCGGCGAACCGGCCGGCGAGCTGGGCGATGACGTCGGGACGCAGCCTGTAGTACGTGTACCGGCCGCACGGCTCCGTCTCGACGACCCCGGCCTCGCGCAGCACTCTCAGGTGGTTGGAGAGGTTGGTCTGCCGGGCACCGGTCTCCTCCACGAGGTGGGTGGTGCACAGCGTCTCCCGGGCGAGCAGAGTCACGATCCGGAGCCTGAGCGGGTCGGCCAGCACCCGGATCAGATCAGTGTCGACTGACGTCATCATGTGCTGATACTGTCATATCAGTGGTGGCTGACACCACCGGGTGCCGAGTCCTGCGCGCCTGATGCCGTCGTGCGACAAGAGAGAACCCCGATGCCCGACAAGCCCTCCGTGCTGTTCGTCTGCGTCCACAACGCCGGCCGCTCCCAGATGGCCGCCGCGTGGCTGACCCACCTGGCCGGGGACCGTGTCGAGGTCCGCTCCGCCGGCTCCGACCCGGGAGCGGGCGTCAACCCGGCCGCCGTTCAGGCCATGGCCGAGGTCGGCATCGACATCTCCGCCGAGGTACCGAAGATGCTCACCGTCGACGCCGTCCGGGAGTCGGACGTCTGCATCACCATGGGCTGCGGCGACACCTGCCCCGTCTTCCCCGGCAAGCGGTACCTGGACTGGCAGCTGGAGGACCCGGCGGGCCAGGGCGTCGAGGCCGTCCGCCCGATCCGGGACGAGATCAAGGTGCTGGTCGAGGGCCTGATCAAGGAGATCGCGCCGGAGCGCCGCGCGTGAACGGGGCGATCGAGACGACCGGGGACGTCCGCAACGTCATCGTCATCGGCTCCGGCCCCGCCGGATACACCGCCGCCCTCTACACCGCCCGCGCCTCGCTGAGCCCCCTGGTCTTCGAGGGCGCCGTCACGGCGGGCGGCGCGCTGGTGCAGACGACCGAGGTGGAGAACTTCCCCGGCTTCCGCGACGGCATCATGGGTCCGGAGCTGATGGACGACATGCGGGCCCAGGCCGAGCGCTTCGGCGCCGAACTGGTCGCGGACGACGTCGTCGAGGCCGACCTCACCGGCACCGTCAAGACCGTCACCGACAGCGCCGGCACCGTCCACCGGGCGAAGGCCGTCATCGTGGCCACCGGCTCGCAGCACCGCAAGCTGAACCTGCCGGGCGAGGACCGGCTCTCCGGCCGGGGCGTGTCGTACTGCGCGACCTGCGACGGCTTCTTCTTCCGCGAGCACGACATCGTCGTGGTCGGCGGCGGAGACACCGCGATGGAGGAGGCCACGTTCCTCTCCCGCTTCGCCCGCTCCGTGACCGTCGTCCACCGCCGAGGCACCCTGCGGGCCTCCAGGACCATGCAGGACCGCGCGTTCGCCGACCCGAAGATCTCCTTCGCCTTCAACCGCGAGGTCGCCGAGATCCACGAGGGCGGCGGCAAGCTCGCCGGACTCACCCTGCGCGACACGAACACCGGCGAGACCTCCCGCCAGGCGGCCACCGGCCTGTTCGTCGCCATCGGCCACGACCCCCGCACCGACCTGGTCACCGGCCAGCTCGACCTCGACGACGAGGGATACCTGAAGGTCGCCTCCCCCTCCACCCGCACGAACCTCCCCGGCGTCTTCGGCGCCGGCGACGTGGTCGACCACACCTACCGGCAGGCGATCACCGCGGCCGGTTCCGGCTGCGCGGCGGCCCTGGACGCCGAGCGGTACCTCGCCGCCCTGAGCCACACCGACACCGCGGGCGAACCGGCCGCAGCGGCCGTCTGACACCCCGAAGAGCGGGGCAAGCCCCGGGGCGCGTCCTACGCCTGCCGCAGCGGGCCGGCTCTCCGCAACTTCCCCGCGCGGTCCGGCCGGACCGCGCGGGGCAAGTCCTGGTATCAGCCCCCTTACCAGGGTGGGCCGCGAAGGGCGGCCTGGCTGGACGGCTCGTCCTCCATGCCCTTCAAGGTGCCGTGAGGCTCAGCAGTCGCGCGTTGGCCTGGTCCGGCGCGAAACGGTCAGGGGGGAACTCCGTGGCGGCCCGGAGTCCGAGCCACTCAAGCGTCACCCGGCCGGTCCGGGTCAGCCTGCGCCCCGCGCCGACCCGGTCGACCAGCGCTCGCACCTGTCTGGCGGTCCTGCCCGTCAGCCGCACTCGCGGCACCCAGAAAGGTCGACCCGTTCAAGGCCCTGCTGCGAAGGCACCTCGCACAGGTTCAGCACGATGCGACAGCCGGCCCTGGGCTGCCGTCACTCGTTCCGTGCACTCCGGACCCGGTACCAACCCGTTCCGGCGAGCAGCACCACGACAACAGCCGACCCGACGGAGCCGCTCGCCTGCGCGGTGCCGAATCCGTACACGGCGGCGATGAAGGCGAGCAAGGAGAGAATCCCGCCCACCAGTCGTCTGCTCTTCGTCGTCATGGCCGTCCCGACCTCTCCGTAGGATGTGCTCACCGCTCATCCTCTCCCCGAGGGACGGGGGCGTTCTGACCTGCGACGGAGAGGGTGATGGTGGGCGGTTCGGACGGCTCCGGACGGGGGCGAATCAGACCAAGACTGAGACCAGAGCGGGTGGTCTGACGGCGTCAGCGTTGCCGGTAGCGGCCAAGAGGAGGTGCGCCTTCTGCCTCGCTCGTACCGTCGAACACGAGGATCAGCCACGGTGGCAAGATCCGTAGAGTCTCTGCCGACTGAGGAGCCCTCTGGCTACACTCGATCGCGCCAAGTGATCGAGTGTCCTCGGGAAACGGACCCCCAGCGTGACAGAGGCCAACCCCTTCGCGCCGCCACCAGGGCACGTGAACCCTCCGGTGTGGTCGTCCCTGGACGACCATCTGTGGCACTCATGCGAGATCGTCGCGGATCTCATGACAGGTGGTCTGGCTCACCGTCCGTTGATCGCCACGACAGCGCGACTGGAGCGTGGCGACCGTGCCCTTGCTGTCGGTCCCGGTCAGCGTTCGACCTGGCGAGCCCTGGGCAACGGGGGCTACCAGCACAGCAATGTGGTCGCCGTCGGCAGTCCCGCGTTCGTCATCGGGAGCCTTGTGGGTTCCGCTGTCGGCAACTCTGCCAGGCGGCGCCGGGCAGCACGTGACGCCCAACCGCGATGGATGGTCGATGGCCCGGGAGAGGTGACGATCACCTGTCAGAAGCTGCACTTTGCGAGCAGCACGATCGGGCTTGAACTGGACTGGAAGGCCCTCAGCGCGATCGACCTCGTGAGCGTTGCTACGTTCCAGACGAGCTTCGTCAATACGCGCGGCCAGCAGGTGACGACGATGGTGCACACACCATGGGCGTCCCTCGCCTTCGCTGTCGCCGCCATCACCGCGTTTCCCGCGCATCCTCGCCTGCTGAGCGGCGGATGGCTCCCCCCAGGGTTCGAGCAGAAATGCGCCCGCTTCGGTCGACCGTGCCGCCCCGCCGCCACACTTGCGGCGTCCCAGTGATCCACCCCGGCTCCCGCCACGCTGACAGCCGCTCCCCACTCGTAGAGAAGATCGTCAAGGTCTCGACGAGAAAGCGCCTTCGGCAGGGCTGCTGCGTTCGAGGGTTTGAACTTGGTGATCACTTCCGTCAGGAGGAGAGCCGCGTGCTGCGCTGCGGTTTCCTGCATGCCGGCATCGTCGGTGCTCCGCTTGGTTCCGTTCGCCAAGTCACTGATCCCCCGGACCAGAAGGAAGGGGACCCCCGCCTTGGTCGCGGCGTTGGCGAAACCCGCACCTTCCCTCTCCACAGCTACGGCGTCGTTGAAGTTCCGGTCCAAGTGGACTCGTGACGGCGACTCGGCCGGAGCGTCCAGCACGAGGTCGCCCGCCGCGATGGGTTTGAAGTGCACCTTGGTCGTGGCTCGTTCCGCCTCCGACAGGGCTCCCCGCCATTCATCCACGCTGTGGACGTACATGGCCACCTGCTGGAGCGGATGGGCAGTTTCCCAGCTGCGCGGGCGCCCCTTGAACCCTTCCGGACTCTCCTTGCCCCCGTGGTAGGCATACACCTCACGGGCAACCACCACGTCGCCTGGGCAAACGTCGGACTTGAGCGATCCCGCGATTCCGACGAAGAAGACGGCTTGGAGTGTTTCCCCAGCTGCGTCCATGACCGCCCCCTTGCCGCCACCGCTGTGTGCGTCTCGCGCTCGTACCGTAGATCCAGTGAGCCTCACACAACGGGGTGGTCACCGGCGTGCCGGCGGCCACGCAGATCCCCGACCAGCTGTTGCGCAGGCACCGACGCGCGGGAATCCCGAACATCCGCTCACGCATCGCTCACGCAGAACCCCGAAAACGCCACAGCGCCCGACCCGACCGAAGCCGACCCGAGCGCTGCGTAGCAGGTCAGAAGGGGTTTCCCCTCCCCCGCACCCGTAGGCCCTGTGGGACTCGAACCCACAACCAATGGATTAAAAGTCCACTGCTCTGCCAATTGAGCTAAGGGCCCTGGCGATGTTGCCCACCCGAGCATAGCCGGACGTGGCCGGGTCTCCGATCGGGTAGGGCGCGACCCGGCCATGTCGGCCGGGGAAAGGCCGGGGATCGACCGGTTCGGGGCGGTCGGGTTCGGGTGGGGCCGTGCCGGGGCTGTCGGGGCTGTCGGGGCTGTCGGAGTGGTGGGGCGGGCGTCGGGCCGCGGCGGGCCGTGCCGGGCCGCGGCGGGCGGGGGGCGTGCCGGGCGGGCACGGGCGAGGGCCCGTACGGATGTGCCGTACGGGCCCTCTGCGGTCGGCCGCGGGTGCGGTCGCTGTGGTGCTCAGTCGGCGTCAGCCGTTGCGCTTCCAGCGCGGCTTGTCCTCGCGGCGGCCGAAGGAGCCGGAGCCACGGTGGTCGTCACGGCGGCCGTAGGGGCGCTCGTGGCCGCCGGAGCGGAAGCCGGGGCGGTCGCCCTGGCGGTCGCGGTTGTACGGGCGGTCGCTGCCCCGGTGGCCGCCGCGGTCGTCACGGCGGAAGCCGCCCCGGTCGTCACGGTCGCGGTTGAAGCCGCCGCGGTCACCGCGGTCGTCACGGCGGTCGAAGGAACGGGCGCCACGGTCCCGGTCACGGTCGCGGTTGAAACCGCCCCGGTCACCCCGGTCGTCACGACGGTCGAAGGAACGCGCGCCACGGTCCCGGTCGAACGGACGGCCGCCCCGGTCGTCACGACGGTCGTCCCGGCCGAAGGAACGGCCACCCCGGTCACCCCGGTCACCGCGGTCGTCACGGCGGTCGAAGGAACGGGCGCCACGGTCCCGGTCACGGTCGCGGTTGAAACCGCCCCGGTCACCCCGGTCGTCACGACGGTCGAAGGAACGCGCGCCACGGTCCCGGTCGAACGGACGGCCGCCCCGGTCGTCACGACGGTCGTCCCGGCCGAAGGAACGGCCACCCCGGTCACCCCGGTCACCGCGGTCGTCACGGCGCTCGCGGCGCTCGTACGGCGCGGAGGCCGCCGGGCGGTCCTCGCGGGCGATGCGGTCGGTGTCCTGCGCGGCCGGCTGCTCCGGGACCACGGCCTCGGACACGCCGGACTCGGCGCCCTCGGGCGCGGCGGACTCGACCACCGCCGCGGCGGCGACCACGGCCTCCGGGTCCTCGCCACGCTCACGGGCGAGGCGGGCCAGCAGACGGTCGGCCTCCTCGCGCAGCTCGGTGGCGCGGCGCTGGGCACGCTCCAGCTGCTTCGCCAGGTGGGTCACGTCGCGCTCGGCCTGTGAGGCGGCGTTGCCGGCCGACTCGGCCTGGACCTCGGTCATCGAACGGGCGCCGGTGATGTCGGCGACCTCGGGGTCGAAGGCGCCGCCGCCCTGGATGATGTGGCGCGAGGCGTCGACGCCCGCGTCCTCCATCAGACGGAAGATCTGGCGGCGCTGGTGCGGCAGCGCCAGGGACACCACGGTGCCGGTGCGGCCCGCGCGGGCGGTACGTCCGGCGCGGTGCAGGTAGTCCTTGTGGTCGCCGGCCGGGTCGACGTTCATGACGAGGTCGATGCCGTCGACGTGGATGCCGCGGGCCGCGACGTCGGTGGCGACCAGGACGTTGACGTAGCCGTCCTTGAAGTCGGCCAGGGTGCGGGTGCGCGCGCCCTGGGTCATGCCACCGTGCAGCGCGTCGGCCTTCACGCCCGCCTCGCGCAGCTGCTCGGCGACACGGTCGGCGCCCAGCTGGGTGCGGACGAAGATGATCGTGCGGCCCTTGCGGGAGGCGATCGCGGCGGTGACCGGCGCCTTGTCCTTGGGCTTCACGATGAAGATGTGGTGGGACATCGTCGTGACCGCGCCCTGCGCCGCGTCCACCTCGTGCGAGACGGGGTCGTTGAGGTAGCGGTCGACGAGGGTCTGGATCTCGTTCTCCATCGTCGCGGAGAACAGCATCCGCTGGCCGCCCGCCGGAACCTGGTCCAGCAGTTCGGTGACCTCCGGCAGGAAGCCCAGGTCGGACATCTGGTCGGCCTCGTCGAGGACGGCGATCTGCACGTCCTCCAGGGAGCAGGCGCCGCGGTTGATGATGTCGCGCAGCCGGCCCGGCGTGGCGACCAGGATGTCGACGCCCCTCTCCAGGGCGTAGATCTGGTTGCCCATGGACGTACCGCCGCAGACGACCTTCATCTTCAGGCCGAGCACGTCGCCGTACGGCTGGAGGGCGTCGGCGACCTGCATCGCCAGCTCGCGGGTCGGGGTCATGATGACCGCGCGCGGGCGCTTCTTGTCGGTGCGGCCGCCGGCCAGCTGGGCGAGGGCCGGCAGACCGAAGGACAGGGTCTTGCCGGAGCCGGTGCGGCCCCGGCCGAGGATGTCCTTGCCGGCGAGGGCGTCCGGGATGGTCGCGGCCTGGATCGGGAAGGGGACCGTCACGCCGTTCTGGGCGAGCTTGCGCACGACGCCCTCGGGCAGACCGAGGTCCGCGAACGTGATCTCGGGGGCGTCGGAGGCCTCGGCCTCGACGACGTCGCCCTCGGTCAGGTTCTCGGGCAGGACGGTGTGATCAGTGCTGGAAATGGACATGCGTATGCGAAACCTTCCGGAGTCTCATCGGCACGCGCCCGTCAACTCCGTGATTCGCACACGACCGCCTCAATGCGGTCCGCCACGGCAAAGGAGAGTACGCGCCACACGGCGCGCTCTGTGGTGGCGCCGGGCAAATGGGATCAAACGATCTACCACCATACGCACCCACCACCCCGGAACGCAAACCGGTCCCGTCCCGCGCAGGTCGCGGGCCCCGCGACAGCGCCCCGGCGACAGCACCCGCGGGCCATATCCGCCGACAGCTCCCGCCCCCGTCCCGCGCCGCCCGGCCCCTGGTCTCCGCGTCCACGCCGCTACGCCGGCGTCCCCGCCACCGGCGCCGGTTCACGCTGCTCCAGCTGCGGTCCGGGGTCCGGGTGCGCCGACGACGACGGCTCCGCCTCGGTCGGCGTGGGCGAAGGGGGCGGCGGCTCGGGCGAGGCCGGGGGCGGCGGCTCGGGCGAGGGCTCCGTCCGCGTCGGGGTCGGCTCCACCCGGGTCGGCGCCGGCACGCCCGGCTGGTCGGGCCGTACCGTGCGGGCGGACACCGGCACGGACGGGCTCGCGCTGCCGGACGGCGTGACGGACGGCGACGCCGACACGCTGGGCTCCGCCGAGCCGCCGCCCTTGGGCCGCGGATCCCGCGCGCCGCCCGCCGTACCGCCGTACTCTGCGCCGCCCCCGCCCGGCACCGGCACGGCGGCGTCCTGCGCGTCGCCGCCGCGGTCGTCCGCCGAGTGGTCGGGCCGGGCCCGCCTGCCGTCGTCGTCACCCACGCTCATGCAGCCGGCGGCGGCCGCCACGGCCACCACCGTGGCGGCCAGGCGGACGGGAACGTACAAGGGGCGCACGGCAGCCACCTCCGGGGGCACGGCGACACGTCACGCTGCCCAACTACCGCCGCCCGCATGAGGACACGCGGGCGGCGGCAGGCGCGGCTCAGCCGTAGCCCAGCGCGTGCAGCCGGGCGTCGTCGATGCCGAAGTGGTGGGCGATCTCGTGCACCACGGTGATCTCGGTCTCCGCGACCACGTCCTCCCGCGTGTCGCACATCCGCAGCGTCGGACCCCGGTAGACCGTGATCCGGTCCGGCAGCACCCCGGCGTACCACTCGCCGCGCTCGGTCAACGGCGTCCCCTCGTACAGCCCGAGCAGCTCCGGATCGTCGGCGGGCGGCTCGTCCTCGACGAACACCGCGACGTTGTCCATCAGCCGCGTCAGCTCCGGCGGGATGCGGTCCAGCGCCTCCGCGACCAGTTCCTCGAACTCCTCGCGCGTCATCTCCAGCACACGGCCATTGTCCGGCACGGCCCCCGCCCCGCACCCTCCTGCGGCCCGCCCGCACGCCGTGCGCCCTCTGCTGCGCCGCTCCTCCGCTCCCCGCGACCCCTGCGACCCCCGCCACCGCTGCCACCGCTGCCGACAGCCCCTACGGCCCCCGCCGTGCCCGCCGTGCCTGCCGTGCCTGCCGCACGTTCCGCCCCCTCCTCGCCTGCTCGCCTGCTCGCCTGCTCGCCTGCTCGCCTGCTCGTGGCGGATTCTGTCCGGTCATCGGCCGCCCCCCGGTCCCGCCCGGCCGCCCCGCGGCTCCCCCCGGAACCCTGCCGTGGCTCCGCGCGGCCGCCGGCGCATACGGCCCGACGGCCCGGGGCATACGAGCCCAATGCTCCGCGTCACCGCCCCTCGCCGCCGCACCGGCCGCCCGCCCCGGCTGGAACTCGGCGCCCGCTCCCACCCCTGGATACGCGCCCTCGGCCTGCTCACCGTCGTCCTGGCCGGCGCCTGGCTGGGCCTGCTCGTCGTCGGGAACGTCCGGGTCCCGGTCGGACCGATGGACACGACCATGGCGCTGCGCCCCTCCCTCACCGGCGGCACGAAGATCAACGTGTCGCCGCTCGGCGCGCTGGACATGGACAGCCACGTCGCACCCGTCCGCCTCGACGTCAACGTCGACCAGCTCGACCCCGTCCGCTCCCAGGCCCTGGTGGACCATCCGGAGCGGCTGTCCGGACTCCAGGACGAGGTCGACCAGGACGTCGCCCGCGGGGCGCGGGAGCTGGCGGTGCGCTCCGGCGTGGCCGTCGTCTCCGGTGCCACCGCCCTCGGCCTGGTCGTCTACCGGCGTCCGCGCCGCGCCCTGGCCGCCGGCGGTCTCGCCCTCACCCTGCTCGCGGCCTCGGGAGCGACGGCGTACGCCACCTGGAACCCCAAGTCCGTTCTGGAGCCCCGCTTCTCCGGCCTGCTCACCTCGGCGCCCTCGCTGGTCGGCAACGCGCGCAGCATCGTCACCGAGTTCGACGTCTACCAGCAGGAACTGGCCCGCCTGGTCACCAACGTCACCAAGCTCTACGACGCCACCTCCACGCTCCCCGCCTACGCGCCCGACCCCGGCACCATCCGGGTCCTGCACGTGTCGGACATCCACCTCAACCCGGCCGCCTGGAAGATCATCGCCTCGCTGGTGGAGCAGTACAGGGTCGACGTCATCGTCGACTCGGGCGACACCATGGACCACGGCACCGCCGCCGAGAACGGCTTCCTCGACCCGATCGAGGATCTCGGAGCGCCCTACGTCTGGGTCCGCGGCAACCACGACTCCCGCGGCACCCAGCGCTACCTGGAGGGCCTGAGGAACGTGCACGTCCTCGACGACGGCCGGGCCAGGACCGTCGGGGGCCTGCGCTTCGCGGGCATCGGCGACCCGCAGTTCACGCCGGACCGCTCCTCGAAGCCCGGGGCGGAGGCCTCCGAGGAACTGGCCGGCGCCCGCCTCGCCTCGGCGCTGCGCGACCAGCGGGCGGCGGGCACTCCCGTCGACGTGGCCGTCGCCCACGAGCCGTCCGCGGCCCGCGCGACCGACGGCGAGGTCCCGCTGGTCCTGGCCGGGCATCTGCACCACCAGGAGATGGAAGTGCTCACGTACGGCACCCGGCTGCGCATCGAGGGCTCCACCGGCGGCAGCGGGCTGCGTGCCGTCGAGGACGACCACCCCGACCCCATCGAGGCGTCGATCCTCTACTTCGACCGGGACACCCGCCACCTCCAGGCCTGGGACGCCATCCGCCTGGGCGGTCTGGGCCTCACGACGGCCGAGGTGAGCAGACACCTGCCCGAGGAGAACCACCCCGGCGCCACCCCCTCCCCCGACCCGGGCCGGTGAACTCCGCCCGCGGCCGGTCCGCACACCGCACCCCGGTCCGCACTCCGCACCCCCGGTCCGAACCCGCCACTCCCGGTCCGTACTCCGCACCGCGGCTCCGCACCGCGGCTCCGCACCCGGCAACCCCGGCCGCGCCCGAACCGCGCCCAGGCCGGCCCCGGCCCACGCCCGTCCGGCGGCTCCCGGCGCCTTCTCGGCGCCTTCTCGGCGCCTTCCCGGCACCTCCCCCTCGCCTCCCCCTCGCCTTTCCCTCGCCTCCCCCCGCGCCCTTCGCCCGCCCCCGAGGCCCTTCCCGCGCCCCTCCCACGCCCGTCCCGAGCCTCCTGCCCCGGCCAGGGCCGTGCCCCTTCCCGGCCTCGCCCGTAAACCGTTTTGGCGATACCTCCCGCCATCCCATATGCTTCTCACGTCCCCGACGCGCTGAGAAGCGCCCAGGCGGGCCGATAGCCCTCATCGTCTAGCGGCCTAGGACGCCGCCCTTTCAAGGCGGTAGCACGGGTTCGAATCCCGTTGGGGGCACGCAAGAACGTGTGCGACACTGTCGTACGCATCCTTGGTCCTGTGGAGCAGTTTGGAGTGCTCGCCACCCTGTCAAGGTGGAGGCCGCGGGTTCAAATCCCGTCAGGACCGCTGAGGTTTCCCCGGAAACCTCGTGGCTGGGTAGCTCAGTTGGTACGAGCGTCCGCCTGAAAAGCGGAAGGTCGCCGGTTCGACCCCGGCCCCAGCCACCACAGCCCTGAGTGCAGGGCATCGGCCCCTCTTCATCGTGGATGGAGAGGGGCTTTGCGTTGTCACCGGCACCGCCGGGTACGCCCGTCCCCGGGCATCCGGCGCGCCCCGCGAAACCTGCGCCTCCGCCCCCTCGGGGCTGACACGATGTCGGCGACCGACCATCCGAGGGGGAACGGGACAGTGGCGGGTCAGATCGAGGGCAGCACCGGCGACGTCGAGAAGCAGCGCGCCCGGTACGGGCTGCACGCGGTGATCGGGAGCAATCTCGCGATCGTCGCCGTCGCGCTGTTCGGGGTGTGGCAGCTCGACGGGGAGAAGGCCGTGATCGTGGGGGTGCTGACCACGGCCTTCACCGCGATCACCGGCGTCACCACGGCCTACCTCGGCATCAAGGCCGTGTCGAACACCGCGCAGAACATGGCCATGACCGGCGGCACCCGGCCGCTCCAGAACCCCGGTGCGTCCACCCCGCCCGCACCGTCCGGCCCGACCTCGCTGTCCGCGCCGACCGGACCGGCAGGACCGGCAGGACCGGCAGAGCCGGTGAGCCCCGCCGCACCGGCCGGCGGGGAGACACCGCCCGCGGCCGCCCCGCCGGGCGGCCCCGGCGCCGTGCCCAGCCCGGCCGGCCCCCGAGGCCCGCACCCGGTCGGCTGAGCGGGAGGGCGAGGGTGCGCCGGCCGGGCGGGGCACGGCGCCGCGGGCACACCGGCCGGGGCACGGGGCTCCCCCCGGGGCGGTGAGCCCCACCGGACTCACGGGCCCTGAACCACAGGCCCTGAACCACAGGCCCTGAACCACAGGCCCTGAACCACAGGCCCCGAACCGCAGGCCCCGAACCGCAGGCCTTGACCACAGGCGCCGAAACCGCAGGTCCGCACCCTGAGCCGCGGGTCCGCGTCCCGGAGCCGCACCCCGGGAAGGGCCCGGTCAAAAGCGTTCGCCACGCAATTCACGGGGATGAGATCCTGGGACCCGTATGTCTACGCAGCCTGCCCCCGCCCTCGGCTCCCTCGCCTCCCGTCTGACCGAGCTGTCCCTGCGCGACGCGCACCGGCTCGGCCGGAGGCTGGAGGGTGCGCGCAAGATCCGTAAGCCGGAGGCCCGGACCGCCGTGCTCGGGGAGATCGAGACGGAGGTCGCCCGCGCCGAGGAGCGGATGGCCGCGCGCCGTGCCCGGGTGCCCGCGGTCACCTACCCGGAGCAGCTGCCCGTCAGCCAGCGCAAGGACGCCATCGCCGAGGCGATCCGGGACCACCAGGTCGTGATCGTCGCCGGTGAGACCGGGTCCGGGAAGACCACGCAGATCCCGAAGATCTGCATGGAGCTCGGCCGGGGCGTGCGCGGCATGATCGGGCACACCCAGCCCCGGCGGATCGCGGCGCGCACCGTCGCCGAACGCGTCGCCGAGGAGCTGCGCACCCCGCTCGGCGAGGCCGTCGGCTGGAAGGTCCGCTTCACCGACCAGGTGAACCCGGACGCCACCTTCGTGAAGCTGATGACGGACGGCATCCTCCTGGCGGAGATCCAGACCGACCGCGAGCTGCGCGCCTACGACACGATCATCATCGACGAGGCCCACGAGCGGTCCCTCAACATCGACTTCCTGCTCGGCTACCTGGCACAGCTGCTGCCGAAGCGGCCCGACCTCAAGGTCGTCATCACCTCGGCGACGATCGACCCCGAGCGGTTCTCGCGGCACTTCGGGGACGCACCGATCATCGAGGTCAGCGGTCGGACGTACCCGGTGGAGGTGCGCTACCGGCCGCTGCTGGAGGAGGACTCCGAGGACGCCGACCGCGACCAGATCACCGCGATCACCGACGCCGTCGAGGAGCTGACGGCCGAGGGGCCGGGCGACATCCTGGTGTTCCTGTCCGGTGAGCGCGAGATCCGGGACACGGCCGACGCGCTCACCAGGAAGCAGTACCGCTCCACCGAGGTGCTGCCGCTGTACGCGCGGCTGTCGCACGCCGAGCAGCACCGCGTGTTCCAGCCGCACAGCGGGCGCAGGATCGTTCTGGCGACGAACGTCGCCGAGACCTCGCTGACCGTGCCGGGCATCCGCTACGTCATCGACCCCGGCTTCGCCCGGATCTCCCGCTACAGCCACCGCACCAAGGTGCAGCGCCTGCCGATCGAAGCGGTCTCGCAGGCCAGCGCCAACCAGCGCAAGGGCCGCTGCGGCCGCACCTCCGACGGCATCTGCATCCGGCTGTACTCGGAGGAGGACTTCCTCGCCCGGCCGGAGTTCACGGACGCGGAGATCCTGCGCACCAACCTCGCCTCCGTCATCCTGCAGATGACCGCGGCCGGCCTCGGCGACATCGAGAAGTTCCCGTTCATCGACCCGCCGGACCACCGCAACATCCGCGACGGCGTGCAGCTCCTGCAGGAGCTCGGCGCACTGGACCCGGCGCAGAAGGACCCGCGCAAGCGGCTGACCGAGACCGGACGCAAGCTGGCCCAGCTGCCGGTGGACCCGCGGCTGGCGCGCATGGTGCTGGAGGCCGACCGCAACGGCTGCGTCCGGGAGGTCATGGTCATAGCGGCCGCGCTGTCCATCCAGGACCCGCGCGAGCGGCCCGCGGACAAGCAGGCCCAGGCCGACCAGCAGCACGCCCGGTTCAAGGACGAGACCAGCGACTTCCTCGCCTACCTCAACCTGTGGCGGTACCTGCGCGAGCAGCAGAAGGAGCGCGGCTCCAGCTCGTTCCGGCGCATGTGCAAGCAGGAGTACCTCAACTTCCTGCGCATTCGCGAATGGCAGGACATCTACAGCCAGTTGCGCACGGTCGCCAAGCAGATGGGCATCCACCTCGACGAGGACGACGCCCCCGCCGACCGCATCCACGTCTCGCTGCTCGCCGGACTGCTCTCCCACGTCGGCATGAAGGACGTGAAGGACGGCAACAAGAACGAGTACCTCGGCGCCCGCAACGCCAAGTTCGCGGTCTTCCCCGGCTCGGCACTGTTCCGCAGGCAGCCGAGGTTCGTGATGTCGGCGGAGCTGGTGGAGACGTCCCGGCTGTGGGCGCGGGTGAACGCGAGGATCGAGCCGGAGTGGGTCGAGCCGCTCGCCGCGCACCTGGTCAAGCGCACGTACAGCGAACCGCACTGGGAGAAGGACCAGGCGGCGGTGATGGCGTACGAGAAGGTCACCCTGTACGGCGTCCCGATCGTGGTCCAGCGCAAGGTCAACTACGGCCGGATCGACCCGGAGCTCTCGCGGGAGCTGTTCATCCGCAACGCGCTGGTCGAGGGCGACTGGCGCACGCACCACAAGTTCTTCGCCGACAACCGGCGCCTCCTCAGCGAGGTCGAGGAGCTGGAGCACCGGGCGCGGCGCCGGGACATCGTGGTCGACGACGAGACCCTGTTCGACTTCTACGACCAGCGGGTCCCCGAGCACGTCGTGTCCGGGGCGCACTTCGACTCCTGGTGGAAGCGCAAGCGGCACGAGCAGCCCGACTTCCTGGACTTCGAGCGGGAGATGCTGATCCGCGAGTCGGCGGAGGCGGTCACCAAGGCCGACTACCCGGACTCGTGGCGCCAGGGCCGGCTGAAGTTCCGGGTGACGTACCAGTTCGAGCCGGGTGCGGACGCGGACGGCGTCACGGTGCACATCCCGCTCCAGGTACTCAACCAGGTCACCGACGAGGGCTTCGACTGGCAGATCCCGGGCCTGCGGCAGGAGCTGGTCACCGAGCTCATCCGTTCCCTGCCCAAGCCGATCCGCCGCAACTACGTGCCCGCTCCGGACTTCGCCGCCCGCTTCCTGAACGCGGTGTCCCTCCCGCAGGGGCCCGACGGATCGCCGGCGCCGCGGGAGCCGCTGACGGCGGCCATGGCGCGCGAGCTGAAACGCATGGTGGGGGTGCCCTTCGAGGCGGAGGACTTCGACCGGGCGAAGGTCCCGGAGCATCTGCGGATCACCTTCCGGATCGTGGACGAACGGCGCCGCAAGCTCGCCGAGGACAAGGACCTGGAGGCGCTGCGGCTGCAGCTGAAGCCGAAGGCCCGCAAGGCGCTGTCCCAGGCAGCGGCGGCGACCGCGTCCCGCGAGGGCGGCCCGTCGCTGGAGCGCGCGGGGCTCACCGACTGGTCCGTGGGCACCCTCAGCCGGGTCTTCGAGACGCGCCGGGCGGGGCAGCCGGTGAAGGCGTACCCGGCACTCGTGGACGACGGCGACACGGTCTCGGTACGTCTCTTCGACACGGAGGCGGAGCAGGCGGAGGCCATGTGGAAGGGCACCCGGCGGCTGATCCTGCG
Organism: Streptomyces sp. B8-7; assembly: GCF_058833805.1. Lineage (NCBI taxonomy): Bacteria > Bacillati > Actinomycetota > Actinomycetes > Kitasatosporales > Streptomycetaceae > Streptomyces > Streptomyces sp. B8-7. The sequence goes on from NZ_JBYRRL010000004.1 coordinate 898,706, forward strand.
CAACATCCCTGTGAACCCGGCGAAGTTCGCGTCGGACAGGCTGACGAACGCCCAGAAGCTCGCCCTGTCGGCGAACCCGCACGGCTCGGTCCAGGCGCTGTTCGACGACTGCGCGACCGCGGCCGCGGACAAGCTGATCGCCGACTTCGGCGGTCCGGCGTGGGACGAGGAGTCGTACCGCAAGCTCTACGACACGGTGCGGGCGGAGATCGTGGACACGACGGTCCGTACGGTCGCACAGGTGCAGCAGGTGCTGGCGGCCTGGCAGGCCTGCGAACGGCGCCTGAAGGCCGTCCGCAGCCCCGCCCTGCTGGCGAACCTGACGGACGTACGGACCCAGCTGGACGGGCTGGTGAAGCCGGGCTTCGTGACCGCGTCGGGGATCGCCCGGCTGCCGCACCTGATGCGCTATCTGGTGGCCGCCGACCGGCGTCTGCAGCAGATGCCGACCGGGGTCCAGCGGGACACCACCCGCATGGAGAAGGTCCACGACATGCAGGACGAGTACGCCTGGCTGCTGGAGCAGCTGCCGCAGGGGCGGCCCGTGCCCGAGGCCGTGCGGGAGATCCGCTGGATGATCGAGGAGCTGCGGGTGAGCTACTTCGCCCACGCTCTCGGCACGGCGTACCCGGTGTCGGACAAGCGCATCGTGAAGGCGATCGACGCGGCGGCACCGTGACGGGTCCCTGACGCAGGGTGAGTTCGACCAGCGGGCGCACCCTCCTGTACAGTCCTTCTCGCAGCGCAACGCGGAGCAGCGAGCGCCGCGCAACCAGGTCCTGTGGAGCAGTTTGGAGTGCTCGCCACCCTGTCAAGGTGGAGGCCGCGGGTTCAAATCCCGTCAGGACCGCGTCATCGGCAAGGCCCGCTTCCCGTAACGGAAGCGGGCCTTCTGCGTGCACGGCGCAGCCTCCTCCCCGGGTCCCGGGTCCCGGAACCCGGCTCCGCCCCGTCCGCGTCCTGCACGCGCCCGCGCGTCCGCGCCCTGCCGGGCGCCCCGCCGGGCGCCCTGCCGATTCCGCCCGCACCCCGCCAGGCGACGCCGACCCGCGGCGCGGACGCCGCCGTCGCCTCCGCTCGGGGCCCCCGCCGACCGAGGAGCCCCACCCGCCCGCACGCGCCCGCGTCTGCGCCCTGCCGGGCAGCACACGGGCCTCGGCCCGGTCCGCTCCGCCTGGTCCGGCCCGCCAGTCCAGTCCGTCCCGCCCGGTCCGTCCCGCCCGGTCCGTCCGGTGCGCCCGGCCCGCGGCGCCGCTCCGTGTCCCCCTTGACGGCCCGGCGTCCTGTCGGTACCCCGTGTAAGGACAGGTTCGTGGCCGTGGGGGCGTGGGAGGGGCCTATGGGTGCGGGGGCCAGGCATGAGACGCGGGCGCTGCTGCGGGCGCATCTGGCGGCCGCGTCGTCGTACCGGCATCTGACACGGCACTGTCCGGTCTGCCATCAACTGCTGCGGCTGGCCATGGACTCCGGGCCCGAGGGCGGAGAGGCGCCCGAGGAGCAGGTCAGGGCCGAAGGTCCCAGCGCGTCGTGACGTTCGGCCACCCCAACACCCGTGCGGGCGCGGCACACTGGAGCGTGTGCTTCCCTTAGCGCAGCGACACCGGGGCAACAAGTACTCCGGCATGTGACGGGAGTCACCGGACCGGTTTCGGCAAGCGCGGTTCTTACCCTGCTCCTACAACTGGTCAATTTAATATGTGCAATTGCACCAGTCTCCGAAGGGGTGCCCCGGCCCCCCGAAGGCGCCTCTCAGGCCCGACCCAGGCCCCGCACAGGCCACAGGTGAGACACCTCCGAGCCACCCGCGGGACACCCTGGGAGCGCCGGCGGGCCACCCGCCCGGCACCCGCGGGTCACGCCTCCGCCACCCGGCGGCCGCCCTCGGCGGCCGCATCCGCACCTCTCACGCCGGTGCCGGGACGAGCACGGTCACACTGCGTGCACGCAAAGATCGCGCTGGACCCGGCGGAGTCCAGCGCGATCGACGACGCACCCTGTGCTGTGCCTGTGAAGTTCTGAGTGGCTCGGGCGTGGGGCCTGTTGGGGCAGGTCCCGCGTCGCTTGGAGCTAGCGGTGCCCGGACGCCTCGGCGGGGTTGGGGGTCCAGCCGGTTTGTCCGGTTATGAAGTTGTTCAGGCCTCGCTGCGCTGCTGCGGGATGCCCGCGAGCAGAGCGCGGACCTCCGCCTCGCGGTAGCGGCGATGCCCGCCGAGCGTGCGGATCGACGTGAGCTTGCCGGCCTTCGCCCACCGCGTGACCGTCTTGGGGTCGACGCGGAACATCGTGGCGACCTCAGCCGGGGTCAGCAGCGGCTCGGCATCAGGGGTGCGAGCGGTCATGAGCGGCCTCCTCGGGAGAACCGAACCTTCTCGGTTCTTTCCTCTAAATTCTGCACCTTGACCCGCGTTGCCCGAAATGGCGGACGCGAGTCGAGTCGGTTATAGGACGAACGGCTTGTCCTCGGCACTACAACTACACCATCTGTCCAGCCGCGTCGGCCAAACCGATGGAATTGCCCTCCCAGGTGTTCATCAGCGACGGAAGCCGATGGACCATGCCATAGCGGACAGTCACGCCACTGTGACGATCAGTCACAGGGCGATCAGGAGGCACCAGACCCCCCAAAGCATGCAATGCAGAGACGGAGCCCTCCCCGGGCTCCTTGTCCTATTTTGGCACGAGGAGGGGCAAGGGATGCAAGGGCCGCGTACGTGCGGTCCGTCACGCTTGAGGCATACGCCCGGATAGGGACCAACGTCCCGTCAACTACTTGAAGTGGGGTAGACCGTACGCCGCCCGAGCCCGTTCAGGCCGTGACGTGCGTCACTGCTGCCGCCAGGTCAGTTCCCCGGACTCCGGATCGCGGACCTCAGGTCACAGGCCTCAGGTCACAGGCCTCGGGTCCCGGCCCCGAGTTCGCGGACCTCAGTTCGCCGACCTCAGGTCGCGCACCGAGCGCCAGCGCTCCACCAGCCGCCCGTAGGCCTCCCCCGCGGCCTCCCCGTCGCCCCGGCGCAGCGCGTCGATGCCCCGGGCGACGTCCGCGGCCGAGTGGTCGTCCTCCAGCTCGCCGGCCGGCACGGCGTGCACGAGACCGCCGTAGTCCAGCTCGACCCGGGAGCGCGGGTGGAACTCCTCCAGCCAGCGCCCCACGTCCACGAGGCCGTCGATCAGCGGCCCCTCGTCGATGGCGTCCTTCAGCGTCCGCAGCCCCCGCGCGACCCGCCGCCGGGCCTGGACCATCGGGGTGCGGTAGCGCAGCAGCGGCGCCTCCTGCGCCGAGCCCTCGGCGTACTCGCGCTCCTCGTCGGCGACGAGCACGAACCAGTTCAGCGGCACGTGCCAGGTCGCGGTGCGGATCCAGGGGCGGGCGTCGGGGTTGCGGGTCAGCCAGCGCTCGTAGTCCTGCGCGGCCTGGCGGCGCACGAGCGGCGGCAGGACGGCGTCCAGGACCGGCGCGGGCAGTTCCTCGCCCAGTTCGCCGAGCGCCTGCCAGCCGCGCAGCCGGGTCCGCCAGGGGCAGACGTGCACCACGCCGTCGACCTCCAGGAGGAAGGCGTCGGCGCTCTCCTGCACGGGCACCGCGATGGGCGGCGTGGGCAGCAGATCGGCCAGGGACCGGCGGAGTTCGTCCTGGTAGCCCGGGTGCTCGGCGCGGCGGGCGTAGCGGGCCCAGTGGCGGCGCTCGGATTCGGGAAAGGCGGCCAGCGGCTCGTACACGCGCAGATACGATGCGTAGGGGACGATCACCGAGGACACCTTGGGCACGCCTGCTCCCTCCCCCGTCGCCGGCCGGGGAAAACTGCCGGACCCGCCGGTGAGGAGGCGGGAAATCCCGACGAATCGTCGCACGGGGTACTCCGTGCGGAGGTGATCCCGGGCACTGCGGGGTGGCCGCACCGGGACAGGCTCTACTCTTCAGCCCAACGGGGCCCGCCACCCGCACGGGACCCCCGTCCCGTCCGCCGCTACTTACCCGGGAGTCACCACCGTGACCGACGTGACCGGCGCACCTGCTGATGTTCTGCGCACCCTGTTCCGATCGGACCAGGGCGGACACGAGCAAGTCGTGCTCTGCCAGGACCGTGCCAGCGGCCTCAAGGCCGTCATCGCCGTCCATTCCACCGCCCTCGGCCCCGCGCTCGGCGGGACCCGCTTCTACCCGTACGCGAGCGAGGAGGAGGCCGTCGCCGACGCGCTGAACCTCTCCCGCGGAATGTCGTACAAGAACGCCATGGCCGGTCTCGACCACGGCGGCGGCAAGGCCGTGATCATCGGAGACCCGGACCGGATCAAGTCCGAGGAACTGCTGCTCGCCTACGGCCGCTTCGTGGCCTCCCTCGGCGGCCGCTACGTCACCGCCTGCGACGTCGGCACCTACGTCGCCGACATGGACGTCGTGGCCCGCGAGTGCCGCTGGACGACCGGCCGCTCGCCCGAGAACGGCGGCGCCGGTGACTCCTCGGTGCTGACCGCGTTCGGCGTCTACCAGGGCATGCGGGCCAGTGCGCAGCACCTGTGGGGCGACCCGTCGCTGCGCGGCCGCAGGGTCGGCATCGCGGGCGTCGGCAAGGTCGGCCACCACCTCGTGGAGCACCTGCTCGCCGAGGGCGCCGAGGTCGTCGTCACCGACGTGCGCGAGGACGCCGTGCGCCGCATCCTCGACCGGCATCCGCGGGGTGTGACGGCCGTCGCCGACACCGAGGCGCTCATCCGTGTCGAAGGCCTGGACATCTACGCCCCCTGCGCGCTGGGCGGCGCCCTGAACGACGACTCGGTGCCGGTGCTGACCGCCAAGGTGGTCTGCGGCGCGGCCAACAACCAGCTCGCCCACCCGGGCGTGGAGAAGGACGTCGCCGACCGCGGCATCCTCTACGCGCCGGACTACGTGGTCAACGCCGGCGGCGTCATCCAGGTCGCCGACGAACTGCACGGCTTCGACTTCGACCGATGCAAGGCGAAGGCGGCGGGCATCTTCGACACCACGCTCGCCATATTCGCACGTGCGAAGACTGATGGGATTCCGCCGGCCGCCGCGGCCGACCGGATCGCCGAGCAGCGGATGCAGGAGGCGGCCGCCGCGCGCGGACGCTGACGTTCCGGAGAGCGTGGGCCAAGGGTTCACGCGGTACCCGCCGGGGACCGGTTAGAGAGAACTCTCACTTCAACCGGCGGGTCGTCCGCGCAGAAGTGGTTAAAATCGCCACTGACCAGCGAGGACGGGGCGCCTCGAAGGTCCTGTGCACACGCGCGTGCTGCGGGCGACGTACCGTATGGGCGCGGGCTCAGGTACCGTGGAAGCCCTACGGACCGGCCTCTCCGCGGAGAGTCCGTGCCGGATCATGAACGCGTGTCAGACTCTGGGGCCGTCGAGCCCCGTCGTTGAGGGGGTCGAGCCATGGGGCGCGGCCGGGCCAAGGCCAAGCAGACGAAGGTCGCCCGCCAGCTGAAGTACAACAGCGGTGGGACGGACCTCTCACGCCTGGCCGAGGAGCTGGGCGCATCGACGTCGAACCAGTCGCCGAACGGCGATCGCTTCGAGGACGATGAGCAGGACGACGACGATCTGTACTCCCGGTACGCCGACCTCTATGAGGACGACGACGAGGACGACGGGGACGAGCGTCCCTCACAACAGCGTCGCGGCGCTTGACCTCGCATTGAGCACCCACCCGGTCGGTGACCTCGGTCACCGACCGGGTTCTGTGCTGCCCTCCGGGGCTCAGCCCGCGTAGTCGCCGACCAGCGCGGCGCCCGTGCCGTGGTCGCCGCGGTCCGTGATCTCGCCCGCCACCCAGGCGTCCGCGCCGCGGTCCGCCAGCGTCGCCAGCGCCACGTCCACCGACTCCTGCGGCACGACGGCGATCATGCCGACGCCCATGTTCAGGGTCTTCTCCAGCTCCAGGCGCTCCACCCGGCCGGTCCGGCCGACCAGGTCGAAGATCGCGCCAGGGGCCCACGTGGACCGGTCGACGACCGCGTGCAGCCGGTCCGGCACCACTCGGGCCAGGTTGGCCGCCAGGCCGCCGCCCGTGACGTGGCTGAAGGCGTGCACCTCGGTGGTGCGGGTCAGCGCCAGGCAGTCCAGCGAGTAGATCCTGGTGGGCTCCAGCAGCTCCTCGCCGAGCGTGCGGCCGAGCTCCTCGACCCGGGCGTCCAGCGCGAGACCGGCCTGGTTCAGCAGGACGTGCCGCACCAGGGAGTACCCGTTGGAGTGAAGGCCGGACGACGCCATGGCGATCACCGCGTCACCCGTACGGATACGATCCGCGCCCAGCAGCCGGTCGGCCTCCACCACTCCCGTGCCGGCGCCGGCCACGTCGAAGTCGTCCTCGCCCAGCAGGCCCGGGTGCTCGGCGGTCTCGCCGCCCACCAGGGCGCAGCCGGCCAGCACACAGCCCTCGGCGATGCCCTTGACGATCGCGGCGACCCGCTCCGGGTGCACCTTGCCGACACAGATGTAGTCGGTCATGAACAGCGGCTCCGCGCCGCACACCACGATGTCGTCCATGACCATCGCGACCAGGTCGTGGCCGATGGTGTCGTAGACGCCCATCTGCCGCGCGATGTCGACCTTCGTGCCCACACCGTCCGTGGCGGACGCCAGCAGCGGGCGCTCGAACCGCTTCAGCGCGGAGGCGTCGAAGAGGCCGGCGAAGCCGCCGAGGCCACCCAGGACCTCCGGCCGCCGGGCCTTGCGCACCCACTCCTTCATCAGCTCTACGGCGCGGTCGCCCGCCTCGATGTCGACTCCGGCAGCCGCGTAGGAAGCACCGGGAACAGCAGTCTCAGACATTGCCTGGGATCTTTCGGGTTGGTTTCTACGAGGCTTACGGGCGACGGATCGCGTCGGCCGCGGCCGTGGCGGCCGGGCCCGCGGCCAGCTCCGTCTCCAGCAGCTGCTTGCCGAGCAGCTCGGGGTCCGGCAGCTCCATCGGGTACTCGCCGTCGAAGCACGCGCGGCACAGGTCCGGCTTGGCGATGGTGGTCGCCTCGATCATGCCGTCGATGGAGATGTACGCCAGCGAGTCGGCGCCCAGCGAGGTGCCGATCTCTTCGATGGTCATGCCGTTGGCGATGAGCTCGGCGCGGGTGGCGAAGTCGATGCCGAAGAAGCACGGCCACTTCACCGGCGGCGAGGAGATCCGGATGTGCACCTCGGCCGCGCCCGCCTCGCGCAGCATGCGGACCAGGGCCCGCTGCGTGTTGCCGCGCACGATGGAGTCGTCGACGACGACCAGGCGCTTGCCCTTGATGACTTCCTTCAGCGGATTCAGCTTCAGCCGGATACCGAGCTGGCGGATCGTCTGCGAGGGCTGGATGAACGTCCGGCCCACATAGGCGTTCTTCACCAGACCGGCGCCGAACGGGATGCCGGACGCCTCCGCGTAGCCGATCGCGGCCGGGGTGCCCGACTCCGGGGTCGCTATGACCAGATCGGCCTCGACCGGGGCCTCCTTCGCCAGACGGCGGCCCATCTCCACCCGGGAGAGGTACACGTTCCGGCCGGCGATGTCGGTGTCGGGACGGGCCAGGTACACGTACTCGAAGACACAGCCCTTGGGCTTCGCTTCCGCGAATCGGGAGGTGCGCAGGCCGTTCTCGTCGATCGCGACGAACTCGCCCGGCTCGATCTCCCGCACGAAGCTCGCGCCCACGATGTCCAGCGCCGCCGACTCCGACGCCACCACCCAGCCCCGCTCCAGCCGGCCCAGCACCAGCGGGCGGATGCCCTGCGGATCGCGGCCCGCGTACAGGGTGTGCTCGTCCATGAACACCAGCGAGAACGCGCCCCGCACCGAGGGCAGCACCTGGTGGGCGGCCTGCTCGATGGTCAGCGGCTTGCCGTCCTCGTCGACCTGCGCCGCGAGCAGCGCGGTCAGCAGATCGGTGTCGTTCGTGGCGGCCACCCGGCCGGAACGGCTGCCGTTGCCGTTGCCTTCCGGCAGCGCGGCGACCATCTCGGCCAGCTGCGCCGTGTTCACCAGGTTGCCGTTGTGGCCGAGCGCGATCGAGCCGTGCGCGGTGGCCCGGAACGTCGGCTGGGCGTTCTCCCACACGGAGGCGCCGGTGGTCGAGTAGCGGGCGTGACCGACCGCGATGTGACCCTGGAGCGAACCGAGCGAGGTCTCGTCGAAGACCTGGGAGACGAGGCCCATGTCCTTGAAGACGAGGATCTGGGAGCCGTTGCTGACCGCGATTCCCGCGGATTCCTGACCCCGATGCTGGAGGGCGTAGAGCCCGAAGTACGTGAGCTTTGCGACCTCTTCGCCCGGAGCCCAGACACCGAAGACGCCACACGCGTCCTGGGGGCCTTTCTCGCCGGGGAGCAGATCGTGATTGAGTCGACCGTCACCACGTGGCACGGCATCGAGTGTAGGCGAGATCGACCACTGGTCCGAATTGACGAAAACCGCCGCCCGTGGATCACTCCGCTGCGACCGTGGTCACACTCTCGCCGTTTGCGCTGGTCAGCGTGAGGGTGCGCTGATCGATCCGGTAGCCGACCGGGCCGTCGAGGACCCGCAGCAGACGCCGCTCCGCATCCATGAGTGAGGCTTCGCACACCATTCGGGTGGTGGCGGCCGAGCTGAGCGTGATACGGCCGTCGCGGACCGTCGCGCGGGCGTTGAAGCGGTTGCAGCCGGTGGAGCCGGAGACGGTCGCCTGCATCTCGGGGCTTCCGGGGCTTCCGGGGGTTGCTGGGGTTGTGGGGGCTGCTGAGGCTGCGGGGCTGTCGGCTGCGGGGGTTGTGGGGGCGGTGGCGCTCGCCGAGGCGGCGGTGTCGGCCGCAGGTCCGTCGGCCCGGGTGAAGGTGAGATGCGCCCGGCCGTCGGCAGCCGGTTCGGTCACGGTCCATCGCGTCCCCGTCAGCGGCACCGGCCGCCGCACGGTGAGCCGGACCCGGTCGCCGCCCGCGGTGGTCAGGGTCAGCACCGTCCCGTCGCGGCGGGCGGTGAGGTCACCGTCGGTGAGGACTCCGGCCAGGGTCTCCTCGAAACCGGCCGGAACGTCCACGCAGGCCATCTCCGTCGCCTCCAGCCGGCGGAAGGACACCCGCGTGCCGTCCAGCACCGCGTCACCGCCGAAGCCGTTGCAGCCGAGGTTGCCCTTGGCCTTGCCGTCCTCACCGATCCGCAGCTGCGCCGCGGGCGGGGCCTTCGTCGTCGCGCCGTCGGCGACGACCTCCTCGACCGTCCAGCGCACCCCGGCCACGGCGGGGGTCGCCGCGGACCCGCTCCCTCCCCGCGACCCGCCCCCCGACCCGCCGCTCCCCGCGCCACCGGCCGCGTGTTCGGTGCCGCAGGCGGCGAGGAGAGGGAGCACGGTGAGGAACGCCAGGGTCAGCCTCTGCTTGTCCATGCCGGTCGGACGGAGAGAGCGGAAGGACGGTTCCCCACGGGTCTCCCGCGCGTCCGCGAAGGCCTCCCTCCCGCGCGTCCGCGAAGGCCTCCCGCGTGTCCGCGAAGGCCTCCCGCGTGTCCGCGAAGGCCTTCCTCTCGTCCGCAGAGATCTCCCGCGTGTCCGCTCGGGGGAAGACCCTTCAGGTGCGGGGCCGTCAGCCCATCAGGGGCAGCAGCGCACCGAGGTCGGCGCGCTCGCCGCTGGCGCTGACCTGTGCCGCATCCAGCGCGTCCGCCCAGGTCAGGCGGCCTGTGGCCAGCCGGACCCAGGTCATCGGGTCGGCCTCGACCACATTGGGCGGGGTGCCCCGCGTGTGCCGGGGCCCTTCCACGCACTGCACGACGGCGTACGGCGGGATGCGCAGCTCGGTCGCCCCGCCGGGGGCCTTCGCCGCGAACGCGTCGGCCAGCAGCCGGGTGCACGCGGCGAGGGCCTGGCGGTCGTACGCGATGTCCAGCCCGGGAACCGCGGCGTTCAGGTCGTCGCTGTGGACGACCAGTTCCACGGTGCGGGTGACGAGGTAGTCGTCCAGGGACATCACCCCGGTGCGTGAGGTGACCGGCGCGGTGCCGGGCGCTGCGGCGAGGTGCTCGGTGAGCCGCTGCTCGGTGCGCGCGTACAGGTCGGCCAGGGCGTCCGGGGCGGGAGAGGCCTCGGCGAGCGCGCGGGTCGCCTCGTCGATACCGACGGCACGGGCCGCGGTGGCCCCGGGCCACTGCAGCAGAGCGAGCCGAGGCCGGGCCGGAGCACCGGAGACATCGCCCTCGGCGTGCCCTTGCTCAAGCCCGCGGGACACGGCCTCCACCGCCATGGCCACGTGCGCGGCGAGCTCCCGTACGGTCCACCCGCCCAGCCTCGTCGGCAACGCGAGCTGCTCGGCGGTGAGCCCACCCGCCGCCCGGCGCACGTGCCCGAACTGCGCGAGCACCGCAGCCCGGATCCTGACGGGGTCGTAACTACGCACACGCTTCTTGGCCGGAGGCATGACCGTGATCGTAGAACCGGGCGGGGCGGCTGGGGTGGGTGGGGGTCGGCGGTGGGAGTCGGTGGTGGGGGTTGGCGGTAGGGGTTGGCGGTGGGGAGGTGCGGGTCGGTGGTGGGGAGGGTGGGAGAAGGTGACGGGTGAGGGCGAAGCCTGGAGGTTGACGGGCACCTGTGTGTGCCCGCGGCTCTGTGCCCGCGGCTCTGTGCCCGCGACATACCGCTGAAGGCGTAATGGAGAGCCCGCGGCGATGGGCCGGGGGACGCTGTACTGCATTGATCGCGGCTCTGCCGCGGGCCGGGAAGTGGTCATGCAGTCGTCCCCGACCGGGGACGACTGCCACTGCCGCCGCCGCTGCCGCCGCCGCTGCCATTGCCGCTGCCAAGGAGGAGCCATATGGGAGTCGGCGTCTCCGGCGTTGCCGCGGTGACCATCCTGGTCACCGACCTCGCCGTCAGCACCCGCTGGTACTGCGACGTGCTCGACCTGGACTTCATCAGGGAGTTCACCGTGGACGGCGAACCCTGGGGCGGCGTTCTGCTCGACACCGACGCGAACTTCGTGTTCGTCCTCCAGGACAAACGGACCATGCCGGGGGTACAGGACCTGCGGGGCGCCCGCCCGGTCGTACTCGCTCTCCCGTCGCGGGCGTCCGTCGACGGCGTGGCCGAACGGCTACGCGGTATGGGGCTGAGCCCACGGGGACCCGTGGCCGACCCGGACGGGACCTTCGTGGACGTGACCGACCCGGACGGGATCATCCTGCGCTTCCGGCACGTGGCAGAAGACGCGTCGCTGAGCTTCCAGGGCGTGGCCTACGGCACCGACGGCGACATCATCGGCACGTACGACCGCCCGCATCTGCAGTTGCCGCCACGGGATGCCTCCTGACCTCGGCATCACACGGCGGTACGCCTGAGAGACGAAGCCGGCCTGCCGCAAAGGCCGGCCGCGCCGACTCCGCGCGACGAGGCAGCGGGTCGGGGCGGGCGCGCCGGACGGGGCGGGCGCGCCGGACGAGGCGGGCGCGCCGGACGTGAGGTTCGGGTGGGTTGGTGTGGGGCGGTGTGGGAGGAGTCCAGGTGGGGCCGCCCGCTTCTTTCGCAGTGTCGTGCTTGCGCGGGGCGGGTAAAGGGCGCTGCGCCTTCGGCTTCGCGTCGCCTGCGGCGATGGCCCTGCGGGCCACCCTTGACCCGCCCCGCTCCAGCACGGCAGAGAAGCGAGCGAACGGCCCGGAGAAAGCGGGGGCCAGGCAGCACTCACGCCCCAGCAGCGTTGCGCAGCATCGACCCGACCGGACGGCCACCGCATCCGCGCCTCGCTAGCACGCCGGGACGGCTCAGCGGCCACCCGCCGGTGGGACGTCCGGGGATGAGCGTGGGGAATGGGCGCCGAAAGGTGGCAGCGGACCGGGCAGGCGCATCAGCGTCTCGCCTGCACGCTGGTGGGTGCAGCGGCCACCCGTCGGTGGGACGTCCGGGGGTGAGAGCCGAAAGCGGGCATCGCGCGGCAGGTCCCCGCCGGGTTGGCGCATCAGGGTCTCGCCGACACGCCCGGCGGGTTCGGCGACGACTCCCGGGCCGTGGGCGGGGCGGGGCGGAGCATCGGTGGAGGCGGGGCTGGGCGGTGAGGGCCGGGCAGCTGGGCTGGATGCACGGGCCGTTCGCCGTGGGTTCGGGCCGGGAGACGCGAGGCGGGTGGAAGGGGTGTTGGTGTGGGGCGGTGTGGGAGGAGTCCGGGTGGGGCCGCCCGCTTCTTTCGCAGTGTCGTGCTTGCGCGGGGCGGGTCAAGGGCGCTGCGCCTTCGGCTTCGCGTCGCCTGCGGCGATGGCCCTGCGGCCACCCTAAACCGCCCCGTGCCACACGGCGGAGAGAAGCGAGCGAACGGCCCGGAGAAAGCGGGGGCCAGGCAGCACTCACGCCCCAGCAGCGTTGCGCAGCATCGACCCGACCGGACGGCCACCGCATCCGCGCCTCGCTAGCACGCCGGGACGGCTCAGCGGCCACCCGCCGGTGGGGGGTTAGGGGCCGTGCCCTGGGGACGGGCACGGCATCGCCTCGCCTGCGTGCGGGGCGGGGCGGGGCGCGGCGTGTGGGTGAGTGGGTTTCGGCTGCTGAAGGCTGGGGCTGGGGTGTGTCCTGGGGGAGGGGTGGTGTTGGTGGGGCTCAGGTGGTGGTGGTCCGGGGTGTCAGGGTGGTGTTTGGAGGATCTGGGCCACTCCGCCCCCTGCCACCTGCCCGTCCCCGCCTGAAGGTGGCCGGGATCCTCCTTTTCCCTGGTGGGGTGGTGTTGGTGTGACTCACGGGGCTCGTGGGGTGGGGTGCAGTGCCGTTTGAGGGGGCTGGTGAGGGTGATGGGGGTGGTGTTACCGGTGTGGTGTGTGTTGCGCGGCTCCGCCATGCGCCCTCCCCCGGCGCGCGTCGCCTGTCCTCGGACGTGCCGCCATCCCTGCCCGGCTACCTCGCATCGCCCGCGCGCGTCCTGCCACCAGGTACAAGCCGCCACACCCACCCGGCAGAGACCGGCCACATGACACCGTCCCCGGCAGCCCCCAACCCGCCACCGACGGGTGGCCGCCCAACCCGCCCGGCGTGCCGACGAGACGCGGACGCGCCCCCGACAGGGCTCGCCTTTCGGCCCGTCCGCAGTACCCACCCCCGAGCGCCCACCGACGGGTGGCCGCCCAACCCGCCCGGCGTGCCGACGAGACGCGGATGCGGGCCCGGCAGGCCCTGCCATGCGACCCCAGCATCCCCAATACACAGCCCCCCGCACCTCCCCGCACCCCCCACCACCGGACAGCCGCTCAACCCGCCCGGCCTACTGGCGAGGCGGGGATGCGCCCCCGACAGGGCTCGCCTTTCGGCCCGTCCGCAGCACCCACCCCCGAGCGCCCACCGACGGGTGGCCGCCCAACCCGCCCGGCGTGCTGGCGAGGCGCGGGTGCGGGCCCGGCGGGGACCTGCCATGCGACGCCTATCCCCAGCACACAGCCCCCACCCCCTACCACCCGACAGCCGCTCAACCCGCCCGGCGTGCTGGCGAGGCGCGGGTGCGGGCCCGGCAGGCACCTGCCATGCGACGCCTATCCCCAGCACACAGCCCCCACCCCCTACCACCCGACAGCCGCTCAACCCGCCCGGCGTGCTGGCGAGGCGCGGGTGCGGCCCTAAGCGCGGTCGGGCAGGCAAGGGGACCTGAGGGGGTGACGCTGCGGGCTACCCGTCTTTCCGGGCCGTTCGCTCGCTTCTCTGCCGTGCTGGAGCGGGGCGGGTCAAGGGTGGCCCGCAGGGCCATCGCCGTAGGCGACGCGGAGCCGGAGGCGGAGCGCCCTTGACGCGCCCCGTGGAAGCACGACACTGCGAAAGAAGCGGGCGGCCCCACCCGGACTCCTCCCACACCGCCCCACACCAACCCACCCCAACCTCACGTCCGGCGCGCCCGCCCCGTCCGGCGCGCCCGCCCCGTCCGGCGCGCCCGCCCCGTCCGGCGCGCCCGCCCCGTCCAGCGTGGCCGCCCCGGTCACGAAGGTTGTCCACGCCGACTGCGTGAAGCACCGGGCTGGGCCGCCGACGTCCTTGGAGTCGCGGACCGCCACCCGGACAGGGAGCGGGGCCGCCTGGGCCACCTCTACGCAGCTGTCGTCTGCCTCACTGCGCCGGATCGTCGGCCCCGTCTTCGTCGCCACTGCGCCGCCCCCTCTGCGGCCATGCCCGCCAATCGTACGGAGCTGACGACCAGTTGGCGCCGCGTGCCCGGCACGTGACCGGTCATGCTCGGAGTGCGGCAGCCTGCGCACGCCTTGCGCGGGACAATGCCGACCTTTCGGTATGTGCCACTCCCGGTGGAAGCTCTGCGTTCGCCTGCGACTCGCCTGGAGCGAGCGCCACCGTGATCCCGGGACCAGCCAAACCTCCACCCCCCCCGCCCCCACACCGACGCCCCCTCCTCGGTCGGCGACCGGGTCCGCGGCACCAGCTACGTCCCGCCGAAGCGCGTCGGCATGAGCGTCCCGAGCCGTTCGAGGGGGGCGTCGTCCAGGTCGGGTCGGGGTATGGCGGGGCCGATGCCGGGGAGGCGTTCGTCTGGGTGCGGCACGCCGACCGCCCCGAGCGGCAGTCCCTCGTCACGGAGACGGAGTTGGCGGAGGAACGGAGTCGGCGGAGGAGGAGACCGCCCGGTGAGCCTGCTGCTCAGTGGGACCGTGTGTGCTCTCCGGCCTGGCCCTGCTGCTCCGGCTCGGCCCCGCTCCGGCGCCGGCTCGGCTCCGGCTCGGCGCCGGCTCATGCCACCCGGTCCGAGGCCGGTCCGCGGCCGGACCCCGCCCGAGGTACCTCCCCCTCCCCGCCCCCTTCGCCGGCCCCGTTCAAAGGCATCGGTCTCGGCAGCCTCGGCAACCTCGGGAGTCCGCGGGAGGGGTGAGGGCGGGCGGACGCCCGGACGGCGGCAAACGCCCGGACGCGACGGACACGCCGACGGCCCCGCCGTGGCGGGCGGGGCCGTCCGGGACACGCACCGCGGAGGACCGAGATCGCGGCGCCGGATGCGTAGAGCGCGACGCCGCGAGGCGAACGGCGGCGCCCTTACGCCAGCAGCGCCGGGATCGTCTCCTCGTGGGCCGTGCGGAGTTCCTCCAGGGTGAGGGTGAACTCGCCCTGCAGCTCGACCGTGTCGCCGTCGACGACGCCGATACGGGCGGCGGGGAGGCCGCGTGCACCGCACATGTCGTTGAAGCGGACCTCTTCGGAACGCGGGACGGCGACGACGGCGCGGCCGGCCGACTCGGAGAAGAGGAACGTGAACGCGTCGAGGCCGTCGGGGACGACCAGGCGGGCGCCCTTGCCGCCGAGCAGGGCCGACTCGACCACCGCCTGGATCAGGCCGCCGTCGGACAGGTCGTGCGCGGAGTCGATCATGCCGTCGCGGGAGGCGGAGATCAGGATCTCGGCGAGCAGCCGTTCGCGCTCCAGGTCGACCTGCGGGGGCAGACCGCCGAGGTGGTCGTGGACGACCTGGGACCAGGCCGAGCCGCCGAACTCCTCGCGGGTGTCGCCGAGCAGGTAGAGCAGCTGGCCGTCCTCCTGGAAGGCGACCGGGGTGCGGCGCGCCACGTCGTCGATGACGCCGAGGACCGCGACGACCGGGGTCGGGTGGATGGCGGCCTCGCCCGTCTGGTTGTAGAGGGAGACGTTGCCGCCGGTCACCGGGGTGCCGAGCTGCAGGCAGGCGTCGGCGAGGCCGCGTACGGCCTCGGCGAACTGCCACATGACCGCCGGGTCCTCCGGGGAGCCGAAGTTGAGGCAGTCGGAGACGGCGAGCGGCCTGGCGCCGGTCGTCGCCACGTTGCGGTAGGCCTCGGCGAGGGCCAGCTGCGCGCCCGTGTACGGGTCGAGCTTGGCGTACCGGCCGTTGCCGTCGGTGGCGATGGCCACGCCGAGGCCGGACTGCTCGTCGATGCGGATCATGCCGGAGTCCTCGGGCTGGGCGAGGACGGTGTTGCCCTGCACGAAGTGGTCGTACTGGGACGTGATCCACTTCTTGGAGGCCTGGTTGGGGGAGGCGACCAGCCGCATGACGTGGTCGCGCAGCTCCTGGGCATCGGCCGGGCGGGGCAGCTTGTTCGCGTCGTCCGCCTGGAGGGCGTCCTGCCAGGACGGGCGGGCGTAGGGGCGTTCGTAGACCGGGCCGTCGTGGGCGACGGTGCGCGGGTCGACGTCGACGATCTTCCCGCCGTGCCAGAAGATCTCCAGCCGGTCGCCGTCGGTGACCTCGCCGATGACGGTGGCGATGACGTCCCACTTCGCGCAGATCTCAAGGAAGCGGTCGACCTTCTCGGGCTCGACGACCGCGCACATCCTTTCCTGCGACTCGCTCATCAGGATCTCCTCGGGGGAGAGCGTGGAGTCGCGCAGGGGGACGTCGTCCAGGGTGACGCGCATGCCGCCGGAGCCGTTGGAGGCGAGTTCGGAGGTGGCGCAGGACAGGCCGGCCGCGCCGAGGTCCTGGATGCCGACGACGAGCTTCTCGCGGAAGGCCTCCAGGGTGCACTCGATGAGGAGCTTCTCCTGGAAGGGGTCGCCGACCTGGACGGCGGGCCGCTTGGACGGCTTGGCGTCGTCGAAGGTCTCCGAGGCGAGGATGGAGGCGCCGCCGATGCCGTCGCCGCCGGTGCGGGCCCCGTACAGGATGACCTGGTTGCCGGCGCCGGAGGCCTTCGCCAGGTGGATGTCCTCGTGCCGCATCACGCCGATGGCACCGGCGTTGACCAGCGGGTTGCCCTGGTAGCAGGAGTCGAAGACGACCTCGCCGCCGATGTTGGGCAGGCCGAGGCAGTTGCCGTAGCCGCCGATGCCGGCGACGACGCCGGGCAGGACGCGCTTGGTGTCGGGGTGGTCGGCCGCACCGAAGCGCAGCGGGTCGACGACGGCGACGGGGCGGGCGCCCATCGCGATGATGTCGCGGACGATGCCGCCCACGCCGGTGGCCGCACCCTGGTAGGGCTCCACGTACGAGGGGTGGTTGTGCGACTCGACCTTGAAGGTGACGGCGTAGCCCTGGCCGACGTCGACGACGCCGGCGTTCTCGCCGATGCCGACGAGCAGCGCGTCCGACTCGGGGGCCTTCTCGCCGAACTGGCGCAGGTGCACCTTGGAGGACTTGTACGAGCAGTGCTCGGACCACATGACCGAGTACATGGCCAGTTCGGCACCGGTGGGGCGGCGGCCGAGGATCTCGACGACGCGCTCGTACTCGTCCTTCTTCAGGCCGAGTTCGGCCCAGGGCAGCTCGACGTCGGGGGTCGCGGCCGCGTGCTCGACCGTGTCCAGAGGCGTGCGGCTCATGCGTTGACCAGCTTCTTGAGGATCGAGGTGAAGAAGGGGAGGCCGTCGGTGCGGCCGCTGCCGATCAGCGGCTCCACGGCGTGCTCGGGGTGCGGCATGAGGCCGACGACGTTGCCCGCCTCGTTGGTGATGCCGGCGATGTCGTTGAGCGAGCCGTTGGGGTTGACGTCCAGATAGCGGAAGGCGACCCGGCCCTCGCCCTCCAGCCGGTCCAGCGTGTACCGGTCGGCGACGTAGCGGCCGTCCATGTTCTTGAGCGGGATGTGGATCTCCTGGCCCTGCTCGTAGTCGCCGGTCCAGGCGGTCCCCGCGTTCTCCACCCGGAGCTTCTGGTCGCGGCAGATGAAGTGCAGGTGGTCGTTGCCGAGCATGCCGCCGGGCAGCAGGTGGGCCTCGGTGAGGATCTGGAAGCCGTTGCAGATGCCGAGGACCGGCAGTCCGGCGCGGGCCTGCCCGATCACGGTCTCCATGACCGGGGAGAAGCGGGAGATGGCGCCGGCGCGCAGGTAGTCGCCGTAGGAGAAGCCGCCGGGCAGGACGACCGCGTCGACCTGCTTGAGGTCCTTGTCCTTGTGCCACAGGGCCACCGGTTCGGCGCCCGCGAGGCGGATCGCGCGCTGGGTGTCCCGGTCGTCGAGACTTCCCGGAAAAGTGACGACGCCGATACGAGCGGTCACTTCACGGCCTCCGCGACGTCCTCGACCTTGACGGTGAAGTCCTCGATCACGGTGTTCGCGAGGAAGGATTCCGCAAGATCGTGGATGCGGGCGAGCACGGCCTCGTCGACCGGCCCGTCAACTTCCAGTTCGAATCGCTTTCCCTGGCGGACGTCCGAGATGCCGTCGAAACCGAGCCGCGGCAGTGCGCGCTGCACCGCCTGGCCCTGGGGGTCGAGGATCTCCGGCTTGAGCATGACGTCGACTACGACGCGTGCCACTGGCACTCCCGGTGTGTGGTGCTGAGCAGGTTCCTTCAGACTACCCGTACAAAATTTCTACGCGAGTAGAGTAGGAGGAACCTACGTGACGGCCATCACGATCCGGTCTCGGAGGGGTGCGTTCGGGAAAAGTTCCGGGAAAGATCGCCGAAGCGGTGGGCGATACCTATTGCGCACGGACACGCGGAGAGATTTAGTCGGGCTTCACTTTGCAATGCCGGGCACTGTACAAATGAATTGGCAATAGCCGACAAACTCGGCACGTCATGGCAGCTGAGCTGTATGGAGTGCCGTACGAAGGGACCGATATTCGTGGCGCAGAAGGTCGTGGTCACTCTCTTCGACGACATCGACGGCTCGGAAGCGGCCGAGACGATCGCCTTCGGACTCGACGGCAAGTCGTACGAGATCGACCTGAACGAAGCCAATGCCGGGAAACTCCGTGAGGCGCTCGCGCCCTACGTGGAGGCCGGCCGCAAGCGGGCGAAGTCGGGCCGCACCTACCGCCAGACGGAGGTCGCCCCCGATCCCGCCGCGGTCCGCGCGTGGGCCCAGGCCAACAAGATGGACGTCCCGGCACGCGGCCGCATCCCCAAGCGGGTGTACGAGGCGTTCGCCGCCTCCCGGTGAGATCCGGCGGACCGGCACCCCGCTCGCGCCGGAGGGCGCGCTGCGGGCGGGTGGCGACTCCTGCCCGGGTCGCCGTCGGGCTCCGGCTCGGAGCCGGGTTCCGGAGCCGGGTTCCGGAGCCGGGTTCCGGAGCCGGTTCGGGACCCGGCCCGGGGCGCTGCCCGGCAGGGGCGTCGCCGCGGGCCCGGCGGGTTCGCTGACGCCCCGTGAGAGTCGACGGCGCCCGCTCAGCCGCCCCTCGGCGCACCGGACTTGCACAGCACCCCTGCTGATCAGCTAGAGTCAGGGGCACGCCACGGAGCGGGGCCCGGAAACCCAGCTCACAGCGGCATGCGGGTGTAGTTCAGTAGTAGAACATCCCCCTTCCAGGGGGAAGGCGCAGTGTGCAATTCCTGTCACCCGCTCTGCACCGCCGTCCCGACCACTCTTGTGGATCAGGTAGGCTGGTGCTCGCGCCGATCGGTGAGAGCCGGTCGGAGGCAATGCGGACGTAGCTCAGTTGGTAGAGCGCAACCTTGCCAAGGTTGAGGTCGCGAGTTCGAGCCTCGTCGTCCGCTCTTCGATGAAGACCCCGGTCGTTTCGACCGGGGTCTTTTCCGTGCCCCCGGATGTCTCCCCGTCGACGCCTGCCCGTCGATGTCTGCCCGTGGACGCCTGCCCGGGTTCGCGTCGCCGTCCTTGCGTGTCCCTCTTCACGGCACCGTGATTGCGGCACCGTGATTGCGGCACCGGGGAATGGGGCGGTGTGGATGCGGTGCGGGGCCGGCGCCGTCGGTCCGGCCCGCCCTCGGGTCAGCCCGTCAGCGGATCGCCGCCGTCGGGTCGGCCGGTGAGCCTGGTCGCCGACGTCGGATCGGTCCCGCGCCCGGATCGCCGCCGTCCGGTCGTCCCGACGTCGGATCGCCGGGACGGCGGCGATGCCGCGAGACCGCGAGACCGTGATGTGAAGGCTGCCACATCCGTGGGGGCGGGCTGCCGGTCCGCGGCACCGTGATCACGGCCGAGCCCACGCCCGCGTCACGGTGCGGGGCCGCCGGCCGCGCCGGGGCGGCTGCCCGGCGCGGCCGGCCAGCGGGTGCGACGGCAGAGCCAGGGGGCTGCGGGCGCCGCGAGCGGTGCCGGGTGGAAAGGCACGAGGCGGGGCGGGAGTTGGTAGCAGGCCCGTACGGCGGGCGAAGGACGGGCTCCCGCGAGGCGGGGCGGGGTGCGGGAAGGGCGGGCTGCGCGCGGGGACCGGCCGGACCGCCGGTGCGGCGGTCGGCGGCGACGGGGCACCCCGCCCGGGTCGGTTCGTCGGTCCCGCCGCGCGGCGGGCGGTGCGGCGGGCGGTCCGGGGCCGTCGCCCGACGGTGGTCCCGGGCGCCTGCGGGTTTGGGTATAGTTGCTGTCGCGCCACGGCGCACTGCGGACGTAGCTCAGTTGGTAGAGCGCAACCTTGCCAAGGTTGAGGTCGCGAGTTCGAGCCTCGTCGTCCGCTCTTCGATGAAGACCCCCGGCCTGTGCCGGGGGTCTCTTCGTGTCCGGGCTCCCGGCCCGGGCTCAGCTCCAGCGGGTGCCGGTGAGGCGCTCGTAGGCCTCGATGTACTTGGCGCGGGTGGCCTCGACCACCCTGTCCGGCAGGGCGGGCGGGGGCTGCTCGCTCCCGCGGTCCCAGCCGGACTCCGCCGAGGTCAGCCAGTCGCGCACGAACTGCTTGTCGTACGACGGCTGCGCGCGGCCCGGCTGCCAGGCGTCGGCCGGCCAGAAGCGGGAGGAGTCCGGGGTGAGGACCTCGTCGGCGAGGACCAGTTCGTCACCGTCGTAGCCGAACTCGAACTTGGTGTCCGCGAGCACGATGCCCCGCTCCCGGGCGATGTCGCGGGCGCGGCCGTACACGGCCAGAGTCGTCCGGCGGAGCTCGGCGGCGGTGGCGGCGCCGACCTGGCGGGCGACCTCCTCGTAGGAGACGTTCTCGTCGTGCTCGCCGACCTCGGCCTTGGTGGCGGGGGTGAAGATCGGGGCGGGCAGTTCGGAGCCGTCGACGAGGCCCTCGGGCAGGGCCAGACCGCAGACCGTACGGGAGGCGTTGTACTCGGCCAGGCCGGAGCCGGTGAGGTAGCCGCGGGCCACGCACTCCACCGGGACCATCGCGAGGGACTTGCAGACCAGGGTGCGTCCCGCCCAGTCGGCGGGGACTCCGGCGGGCAGCTCGGTGCTCAGGACGTGGTTCGGGGCCAGGTCGGAGAGCTGGTCGAACCACCACAGGGAGAGCCGGGTGAGTACGCGGCCCTTGTCGGGGATCTCGGTGGGCAGTACCCAGTCGTAGGCGGAGATGCGGTCGCTGGCGACCATCACGAGGTCGCCCGCCTCGTTCCGGTACAGGTCGCGCACCTTGCCGGTGTGCAGATGCACCAGGCCGGGCACCTGGGCCGGCTCGGGCTTTTCGACGAATCCGGACACGGTTCCTCCCCGTGGTTCTGTCCAAGTGGCTCGATTCTCCCGTATCGCGGGGACGGCTCGGACACGGGGGCCGAGGTCGGGGGTGCTCGCCGGTACGGGTCAGTCCCGTTTGCAGATGCGGTCGAGGAGGTTCGCGGTGGCGCGCTGGACACGGGGGTCGACGTGCCCGGGGCGGTCCAGGGCGGGAGACCAGGCGAACGTTCCGGACGCGAAGACCCAGGCTCCGGAGGGCGCGCGGTACAGGCTGGTCTCCTGGTGGCGTTGGGCGCCCTCGCCGTCGGTGTACGGGGAGTGGGCGAGCAGGACGCGTTCGTCGTGCTCGGGCAGCGGCACGCGCGGGAAGTAGCGGTCGGCCTCGCCCGCGACCAGGCCGTCGATCGGGTCGCCGTCGTGTGCTCCGGTCGCCTCCCACAGCCAGTGGCGTGCGTTGCGGACGATCATCGGGTGCGGTTCGGGCACCCGGCCGGCGTACTGGATGCCTGCCAGCTGCTGCTCGGGGCGGTCGATCTCGCGCCACAGCCAGGCCTTGCCCGGCCCTTTGCGTTTGCGGCAGGTGAGCAGACGGTCGGGCACCCCGGACGGGGAGGGGCCCAGCTCGACGCGCCAGTACATGGTGTTGGCGGAGAGCAGGACCAGGGAGGTGCCGCCGTCGCGGGCCCGCTCCACGGTGCGGCGCATCCGGTCGGACCAGTACTCGTCGTGGCCGGGGAAGACCAGCCCCCGGTAGCGGGTGGGGTCGACGCGGCCGGCGTGCAGGTCGCGGGCGTCCGCGTAGGCGAGGTCGTAGCCGTAGCGCTCGGCCCAGCGGATGAAGTCGTAGGCGTGGCCGACGTGGAGCGGGAGGCCCGCGCCCGCGTACGGCCGGTCGAAGGACACCGTCGTGGCGGCGTCGGCCTCGCCGAGGAGACGGCCCTGCTCGTCCCAGGCGTGGTAGAGGCTGGCGCCGGTGTGGCCGTCCTCCGGGTAGAGGTTGTACGCCTGCCAGGTGAGGTCGGGCAGGAGCAGCAGCAGGTCGGCGGGGTGGTCGTCGCGGACGGTGAAGGGGATGTGGGAGCGGTAGCCGTCGGCGGTGGTCAGGACGGCGACGTAGGCGCCGTTGCTCCAGTAGGAGGGGACCTGGAGGCGCCAGGACAGCCACCAGTGGTGACAGGAGACCGTGCGGTCGGCGGTCAGGGGCGGCGGCTGGACGATCCCGGAGAGACGGGGGCTCGTGGTGATCTTGGCCGCGCCGTCGCCGCCGTAGTGGCCGATGCGGTAGACGTCGACGCCGAACTCCTGGGGCGGGTCGACCGTGATGTGGAAGTCGAGGGCCTCGCCGGGGGCGACCGCGCCGGTGGAGGCGAAACCTTTGATCTGACGGTGGACGTCGTCGGCGGAGCGGGGTGCGCCGGGCGGGCCGGGAGCGCTGCGGGGGGCCGGGACGCGTGGAGAGCCCTCGCGTGCGGTCTGGCCGGGCGCGGCGTCCACGTACCAGGGGACGACGTGGCCGGTGTCGTCGAAGTAGGTCTCGCTGCCTCGCAGCCAGGGGACCGGGCCCTGGCCGAAGGGGTCAGTCACGGCGTGGGCGAGCGCTCCGGACTCCCAGCGGCGGATCTGCGCGGGGCCCGGCACCGGCTCGTGCCCCGGTCCCTTCGCCGGTGCGTCCGCCGGTGCCTCTGCCGGTGCCGCTGCCGGTGCCTCCGCCGGTGCCTCCGCCGGTCCGTGCGACGCCCGGTGCGCCGGCTGGTGCGCGGATCCGTGCTCCGATCCCATGATGGCTCCCCTCCCTCAGGCCCCTCGCGTCGGTGCGGCTGTCCTATGTCGGGCGCCCTTGCCATGAGCGCGACGGATTCCAGCACATCACATTGCGCACGGATGCCGTCACTGTTCGTCTTCGATTGACCGAAAGTGGAAGTATCCGCTCCGTTCGAACAGGCGACCGCGGCTCGGTGGCCGGGAGGTACAGCCCGGAGTTCGGGGGCCGGGGCCGGTCTGGAACCGGGCGGCGTCGGAACCGACCGGGCCCGAACCGGGCGGAGTCCGGAGTCCGGCGGGGCCGGTCGGACCTGCCCCGCCTCGTGGCCGGACCGCCGGTCCGGGGAGCGGTACGGCCAGCGGTCCGGCCAGCGCTCCATGAGGGGGTCATGAGTGGGCCATGAGTGGTCCGACCGGTGCTCAGACCAGACGCACCGGCTTCTCCGGGCGTATGCCCACCTCGGTCAGCCAGGAGCGCAGGGGTGCGGGGTCGCCGTCCTCGATGAGGCTGAGGACCCTCGGAGTGAGGTCCGTGGCACGTTCGCCGTCGACGAGCAGCGAGGGGCCGTCCAGCCAGTCCAGGCCGGGGGCGGCGCCCGCGGTGTCCACGGCCGAGCAGCAGACCAGCGCGGTGATGTGGTCGGCGAGCAGTTCCCTCGGGGTGCGGGGCGGCTGGAGCGGGAAGAGGGGAAGGCCGTCGTCCCACTCGGCGGTGCCGACGGGGCGGCCCACGGCGGAGGCGCCTGCCGCGGGGCGGGCCTCGGCCTCCTCCCGGGCCAGCGCGGCGGTGAGGCCCTCGGCCAGGGCGGAGCAGCGGCCGGTGGCGCCGGACCTTTCGGGCCCTTCGTCCCCGGCCGGTTCGCCGTGCTCCGGGTGGCGCTCGGGCACCTGCGCTCCCGCCGTATCTGCTCCCGCCGTATCTGCTCCCGCCGTATCTGCTCCCGCCGTGTCCGCGCCCGCTGTGTCCGCGTTCGCCGTGTCCGTTCCCGCCGTGTCCGCTTCCGGCACGTCCGCCCCTGGCCCATCCGTCGCCGGCCCGTCCGTCGTCGGCCCGTCCGCCTCGGGCGGGCCCGGCTGCGGCACGTCCGCTGCGCGCCGAGCGGAGGTCGTGCCGTCCTGGGGCGTGTCCGGGGTGAGCAGGGTGTGGGCGTCCGGGGTGCCGGCGGCCCCTGCGGCATCGGGGTCGGCGAGGTGGTCCAGGACGCGGGCCAGGGTGGGGCCCTGGGAGTGGGGGCCGGCGGCGCGGACGCCGAGGGTGTCGAGGACGCGGTGCAGGCGGGCGGCATCGGTGCGCCACTTGCGGTCGACGACCTCGTCCGGATAGTCCTGCCACTCCACCGGGGACCAGTCGGGGCCGGGCTCGGCGGGCCCGCCGTGGAAGAGGCGGGCGGCCAGCAGGGAGGCGGCCTCGTCGGCCAGGCCGGGCTCCTCCAGGAGGTCGCAGGCGGGTCGCTCGCCCAGCCGGGAGGTGAATCCCTCGGCCAGCCGGTCGCGGCGGGACAGTTCGGTCAGCGCGGCCACCACGCCCACGTCGAGGCGGGAGGGCCAGCGGCCCATGCGCCAGGCGGGCAGCGCGACCCTGGTCAGCAGCCGGTCCCAGCCCGCGTAGGCGAGGCCCACCTGCTCCTGGGCGGCGATGCGCAGTCCGTAGTCCACGGTCTGCGCGCGCTCGGCGGCGGCCGCCGCCACACCGCGCTCCATCTCCACGGCGTGCTGCCGGCAGCCGCGGAGCATCGGCCGGACCACCCAGCCGACGACGGCCCGCAGTACCCGCGAGACGGCCGAGCGGGTCGGTGTCGCGGCGACGGCCACGGCGGCGTCCAGTCCCCGTACGAAACGCCGGGCGGCGGCTATGTCGGGATGCGCCGACGGGCCCGTACCGGCGACGACGGGGGCGAGGACGGCGCGCAGCTCACCGACGCGCATCCACCACAGGAACGGTGAGCCGATGACGAGGACGGGAGCCTCGGGCGTGCGGCGCGCGGCACGGCCGGCTATCTCGTCGTGGCGCTCCGGGGCGGCCGGGCCGTGTCCCGGGTGGGTGCGGTCCTCCAGCCAGCTGTCGCAGTCCGGGGTGAGCGCTATCGCCGAGGGCGCGGGGACGTCGAGGCGCTCGGCGAGGTCGCGCACCATCCGGTAGAGGTCGGGAGCCGCGTCCTCGGCGACGGGGACCGTCGGGCTGAGGGCGGGCCGGGCGCGGGCGACGACCAGGGCGATGCCCGCGGCCGCGAGCAGGACGACGACGGCGACGGCGGTCACGGCCCAGCGGGCGCTGTCCCAGCCGGGCCCCACGAGATGGTCCGTGGCGCCGCCCGCCAGCAGGACCACCGCCGCCGCGGCGGGCAGCAGAGCCACGGCCAGCGCCCTGCCGCGCACGCGCAGCACGGCCAGGGCACGCGACCGGGCGGCCTGCGCACCTGCTTCCTCACCCATGCCGGTCACGACCGGACTCCACCCCCTTGCTGCCGAGCTGGTGCATTCCTGGCGTTGCTCACTCCCCCACTGTGGCACCCACCACTGACATCGCAATGCCGGTGGGCCAAGTGCCGGAACGCTTGCGCCGCACCATAGTTGGGCCCCGGTCCCTCGTCAGCCGTATAGCCGATCGGTCACCCGATGGAATGGCTCAGGGGAGAGGTGCTGGTGGAGGACACGGTTCAGGACACGCTTCAGGCCCCGGTTCCCGAGGGGCGGAACCGGGGCCCGGAGGCTTCGGTGGAGTGGGCGCGGCGGGTTCGCCGGAGCGGTGCGGACCGCGGTGGCCGGGCGGGGTGGCGCGCGCGGCGTGCGGCGTTCGGGGCGCGGGGCGGGCGTGCGGGGCGGGGTGACGCCCGCGGCGGGCGGGGCCGGGATACGCGGCGGGGCGGGAGCGCGGGTGCCCGCCGGGGGTGCGCGGGTGCCCGGCGGGGTGTGGGGCCGGAGCCGGTCCTCTCTGCTCCGGAGGCGCCGGGGGCTCCGGAGGCTCCGGAGGCACCGGAGACTGCGGGGACTGCGGGGACTGCGGGGACTGCGGGGACTGCGGGGACTGCGGAGGCTCCGGCTCTCGTCCCGCGCGGGCCCTACGCTCCGGCGGCCTTCGCGGCGATGTCCGTACGGTGCTGGGCGCCGTCGAGGCCGATCCGGGCCACGGACCGGTAGGCCCGCTCGCGGGCCTCGGCGAGGTCCGTGCCGGTGGCCGTGACGGACAGGACGCGGCCGCCCGCACTGACGACGGCGTCCCCGTCGAGCCGGGTGCCGGCGTGCAGCACGTAGGCGAGCGGGGCGTCCTGCGCGGCGACCTCGTCCAGACCGGTGACGGGGTCGCCGGTGCGGGGGGTGCCGGGGTAGTTGTGCGAGGCGATGACGACCGTGACGGCCGCGTCGTCGCTCCAGCGCAGGGGCTCCAGGTCGGCGAGGGTGCCCTCGGCCGCGGCCAGCAGGACTCCGGCCAGCGGCGTCTTGAGCCGGGCCAGCACGACCTGGGTCTCGGGGTCGCCGAAGCGGGCGTTGAACTCGATGACGCGTACGCCGCGCGAGGTGATCGCCAGGCCGGCGTACAGCAGGCCGGAGAAGGGGGTGCCTCGTCGGCGCAGTTCGTCGACGGTGGGCTGCAGGACGGTCTCCAGCACCTCCTCGACCAGCTTCGGGTCGGCCCAGGGCAGCGGGGAGTAGGCGCCCATGCCGCCGGTGTTCGGGCCCTCGTCGCCGTCGAGGGCGCGCTTGAAGTCCTGGGCGGGCTGCAGGGGCACCACCGTCTCGCCGTCGGTGACGGCGAAGAGGGAGACCTCGGGGCCGTCGAGGAACTCCTCGATGACGACCTGCCCGCGCTGCTCCTCGGGTGCGTCCGGGGCGCCGACGCAGCGCGCGGCGTGTGCCCGGGCGGTCTGCAGGTCGGAGGTCACGACGACGCCCTTGCCGGCGGCGAGGCCGTCGTCCTTGACGACGTACGGGGCACCGAAGGCGTCGAGGGCCTCGTCGATCTCCTCGGTGGTCGTACAGACGTACGACCGTGCCGTCGGAACCTCCGCGGCCGCCATGACGTCCTTGGCGAAGGCCTTGGAGCCTTCCAGTTGCGCGGCCTGGCGGGACGGGCCGAAGGCCGGGATGCCCGCCTCACGGACGGCGTCGGCGACTCCGGCGACGAGCGGCGCCTCCGGGCCGACGACGACCAGGTCGGCACCGAGCTCGGTGGCCAGCGCGGCGACGGCCGCCCCGTCGACGGCGTCGACCGGGTGCAGCTCGGCGACCTCCGCGATGCCGGCGTTGCCGGGAGCGCAGTGCAGCGCTGTGACGGCGGAGTCGAGGGACAGGGAGCGGCACAGGGCGTGTTCGCGGGCGCCGCCGCCGATGACGAGGACCTTCACGGGGGCCAGCCTAGCCGGAGGCGCGGGCGGGCTTTGTGCGGGATGCCGAGGAGGAAGGGGTGGCGGGGTTGTGGCTTCCTCCTAGCCGTGCGCCGGAGGGGCTCGCCGGGAGGCCCTCCGGCGCTCAGGTGCTCCGGTGCTCAGGCTTCACCGGCCACCGTCCCCGGAGCTCTGTCCGGGCCGCGACGCCGCTCGCCGTCACGGCTCGTGGGTGAACTCCTCCACCACGGTCGCACCCAGCTCGCGCACGATCAGCTCCTGGCCGGAGAGGGCCGATTCGTCGAGGTCGGGGTCGTCGTCCTCGGGGATGTCGTCCTCGGGGGCCACGGGTGCGGGGGCAGGTTCCCGGGCGGGCGGGGGGGTGGGCCCGGCTCCGGGGGCCGAGGGGGCCGTGGAGGACGGCGCGGAGGTCTGCCGCGCGGAGGAGGCCGGGGAGGTGGCGGAGGAGGGTGGGGCGGACGGGGGCGGGGCGGGGGTGCCGTAGCCGCCGGAGCCCGCCGCGGTACCGGGGCCGCCGGAGGCCGGGGCACCGTGAGCGGCCGGGGACGGGGTGCCGTAGGAGCCGGACGGCTGGGAGGCGTGACCACCGGCGGACGGGCTGCCGCCGGCGAAGGGGGGCGCGGAGCCGCCACCGGAGGGGTCGAGGACCGCCTCGATCTTCCAGTGCAGGTTGAACTGCTCGGCCAGCGCCTGGCGCAGCACGTCCTCGCTGCCGCTGCCCGCGAAGTTGTCGCGGGCGCCGGCGTTGATGAAACCGAGCTGGAGTGTGGTCCCGTCGAAGCCCACGACCTGGGCGTTCTGGCTGAGCAGGATCCAGGTGAAGCGGCGGCGGTTCTTCACCGCCTCCAGGATGCCGGGCCAGAGCGCGCGCGGGTCGAGGCCACCGGGCGCGGGCGCGGGAGGAGCGGGCTGTGCGGGAGGAGCGGCCGGTGTCGGGGCGGAGCCGGGCGACGGGGCCGCCGGCGGGGCCGGGGCGGCGGGGCGTCCGCCGCCGGGGGCGGCGGCGGTGGGCCAGCCGCCGGGGCGTCGCCCGCCGGGCGGTGCCGCGGTGGGCCAGGCGCCGGGGGCAGGCTGCTCCGAGGTCGCGGGAGCGGGCGGCGGGGTCCCCCCTGGGCCACTGTGCCCGACGGCCGGTTCCCGCGTGGGGGCGGGAGGCGGCGCAGGCGCGGCGGAAGCCGCGGCGGCGGGAGATGCGGCGGCGGGAGATGCGGACGGGGTCGGTGAAGGCTCCGGGGCCGGTGAGGGTGCCGGGGTGGGAGGGGCGGCCGGGGCGGTGGCGGAGTGCGGGGGAGCCGCAGCGGGAGCCGGGGCGCCTGCTCCCCGGACCGCGGCGCGGGCCGCGGCGGGACCGCCGCCCGGCGCAACGGCGGCGGCCGGGGCGCCCGCGTCGGCCTGGGACCCGTGCGGCCCCGGCCCGGGGGCGTACCCCGCGGCGGGCGGGCCGGCCGCGGCCCCCGCCGAGACGTGCGCGCCCCGCTCGATGCGGTCCAGGCGGGCCATGACGGAACGCTCGTCGCCGTAGGCGGCGGGAAGCAGCACGCGCGCGCAGATCAGCTCCAGCTGGAGGCGCGGCGAGGTGGCCCCGCGCATCTCGGTCAGCCCTTCGTTGACCAGGTCCGCGGCGCGGCTGAGCTCGGCGGCGCCGAAGGTGCCGGCCTGGGCCTGCATGCGCTCGACGACGTCGGCGGGGGCGTCGATGAGGCCCTTGTCGGCCGCGTCGGGGACGGCGGCGAGGATGACGAGGTCGCGGAGCCGTTCCAGCAGGTCGGCGACGAAACGGCGGGGGTCGTTGCCGCCCTCGATCACCCGGTCGACGACCTCGAAGGCGGCGGCGCCGTCACCGGTGGCGAAGGCCTCGACGACGGAGTCGAGGAGCGAGCCCTCGGTGTAGCCGAGCAGGGAGGTCGCCATGGCGTAGGTCACACCGTCCGCGGCCGCACCCGCGAGGAGCTGGTCCATGACGGACATGGAGTCCCGCACGGATCCGGCGCCGGCCCGCACCACGAGCGGCAGCACCCCGTCCTCGACGGGGATGTCCTCCCTGTGGCACACCTCACCGAGGTAGTCGCGGAGTGTCCCCGGCGGAACGAGCCGGAAGGGGTAGTGGTGGGTCCGCGAGCGGATGGTGCCGATGACCTTCTCGGGCTCGGTGGTGGCGAAGATGAACTTCAGGTGCTCGGGCGGCTCCTCGACGACCTTGAGCAGCGCGTTGAAACCGGCCGACGTGACCATGTGGGCCTCGTCGATGATGTAGATCTTGTACCGGCTGCGGGCGGGCCCGAAGAAGGCCTTCTCCCGCAGGTCACGGGCGTCGTCGACGCCACCGTGGGAGGCCGCGTCGATCTCGATGACATCGATGGAGCCGGGTCCGTTGCGGGCGAGGTCCCGGCAGGACTCGCACTCCCCGCAGGGGGTGGGGGTGGGACCCTGCTCGCAGTTCAGGCAGCGGGCGAGGATGCGCGCGCTGGTCGTCTTGCCGCAGCCGCGCGGCCCGCTGAACAGGTACGCGTGGTTGACCCGGTTGTTCCGCAGCGCCTGCTGCAACGGGTCGGTGACATGCTCCTGCCCGATGACCTCGGCGAACGACTCCGGGCGATAGCGGCGGTACAGCGCGAGAGACGACACGCCTACGAGGTTATAGGCGTCCACTGACAGAGCCGACCGGCCGCGGAGAGCGAGGGCGGCCGGCGGACTCGGCGCGCGCGTCGCGGCGGGAGCGGTGTGTGCGTCCGGGCGGGAGCCGGGGCGCGGGTCCGGCGCGCGTCGGCGTGCATCCGGCGGCGGGGAGAAGAAGAGCGGGGAGAACCGCGGGGAGGACGCCCGCCCGGCCGACGGCAGCGCAGACCCGCGGGAACAGGGACCGAAGGCAGCAAGGGCGCCCGAGAGAGCGGAGGCCGACGGTAGCGAGAGCAGGACTCGAGGGCCGGGGGCGGAGAGCGGGGGGCCCGACGCCCGGCGGGCCGACCGGGCCGGTCCCGGCGGCAACGCAAGCGCCCCCCACGCACCCGCCAGAGCCGACCTACCCTTGCTGCCTTCCGGCCCTGGGGGAGTTCAGTCAGATAGCGCCGCGTGAGGGGCTGCGCCAAGGGTACCCGATGCGGCCAGGGGGAACGAGTTCGCGAGCACCCCTCCGGGTCATGTAATGTTTCCGGCGGAGGATTCGCCTAGAGGCCTAGGGCGCACGCTTGGAAAGCGTGTTGGGGGCAACCCCTCACGAGTTCGAATCTCGTATCCTCCGCCACGGCTCACCAGCCGAAACGAAGGTCCCGACCGCGTAGCGGTCGGGACCTTCGTCGTTGTGTGGTTGCAGTTTTGGTTGCAGTTCGCGTCTACCGCCCGTTGAGGACGGACCGGCACACGTTGCAGTACATCGCGGCGTTCCGCCCGTAGCGCCGCATCAGCTGGCCGCAGCCGGCGCACAGCCCGAGCTCCCACGGCGGGCATCCCAGCGCGGCGGAGGCTGCAGCGCGTTCCACGGTGGTGATCCGCATCGGGTCGCGGGAGCGCTGGACCGGCATGCGGGGAAGCGTGAAGCCGCCAGTCGGCTGGTCGAGATCGCGGACGGGCCGGCCGTCGCTGACGAACCAGCCCTCCTCTCCAGCTCGGCAGGCGCGGTCGATCTCCCGCTCGGCGAAGGTGATCACGTCGTCCTCGTCCTCGACCGGGGCCGCAGGGAGAGACGCCTTCTCACCGATCAGCTCCTGCCACAGCGCGCGGTCCTCGGCCGACACCCACATGTGCCGGCCGGCGCGCCCGCTTCCTCGGTTGGGCACGTAGACCGGGACGCTCTCCCCCGTCGCGCTCCGCAGGACCAGGTCCTCGATGAAGACCGGCTTCTTTTCCGGGAGGCACAGCGCGGGCACGAACCAGTCCGCGTGAATCGCGCCACAGTGGCCGGCACCCTCGCTGATGAGGCAGTGGCGCTCGCTGCTCGCTACGCACTTCCAGACTTCGAGGTGTCGGTACCCGCCGCGGATCACCATCTCCTTACCGTCGGCGATGTCCTTCCACGGCATGTCGTCCACCCGCGCCCAGGGAGCCCGGTCGATCAGGGAAGCCGTCCGGTCCTTCGCCACCCATAGCGGGGTGATGCCGTGCTCCACGGCGTTGACCGAGCGCCGGTGGACGCTGCTCGGGCTGAGGTGGTGGTACTGGATCTCCCAGCCGATCCTGAGACCGCCGGGACCGGTGACGACGGCGTCCGAGACGCTGCGCCGGTTGGCCACGGGAACCTCGACCTCGGCTTCCAGGCCGGACCGCCCGGCGGTCTCGACGATCCGCTCCTTGGTGGCCTTGTGCTGGGCGCTCTCCGCCGGCGTCGCCTTGTGGGTGATCGGCAGGTGCGAGGCGACGAGCGGTCGCCGGCCGCCCACGCGACCTCGCCGGATGAACATCCAGGGCGACTTGCCGCCCGACTCCGAGAGACACTCGCGCTTGTCATGGTGTGCGAGGCATTCGAGGAGCTGCGGGTCGCGCTCAGAGACCTTGGCGGTGATCTCCTGGAGCAGATCGGGACGGTCCGGGTGACCGAGGTCGGGCAGGGACAGATTGATCTCTATGCCATATCCGGTGTGCCACACCCCATTAGCCATTCCTCCACCATAGGAACGACCACTGACACTCAACAGGGCGCATATGAACTCCAACGCCACCATTCAGAACGGCAGTTCGAGCCCACCTGTCCCTCGGTGCAACGCAGACGGCATTTTCGGCGAAATCCGAAAGAGCTGTGCTCGCAACGGTGACGTGTCCTATCCCCGCAAGGGCAGCTCGCACCACACAGCCTTGCCCCCGGCTGGGTCGCGACGGGACCCCCAAGACGAAGCAATCGCGGCGATGACCGAGATGCCGCGACCGTCCTCGTCGGCGGGTCCGGCTTGCCGTCGACGCGGCAGATGATCGTCCCCATCCGTCACCTCGATGATCAGCCGACGGTCAGTGCGGCGCAGACGCAGCCCCACGGGTGGGGTTCCATGTTGGAGAGCGTTCGCCACCAACTCACTTGCGGCCAGCACGCCGAGGTCGCACGTCTCGGCTGGCAGGCGCCAGGAGGCGAGCGTGTCCCGCGTAAATGTCCTAGCGCGCGGGGCTGCCTCGATGCCGCCGCCGACGAGATCCAGTGCCGCATTGACGAAGAGCTCGGCGTCCGCGCCGGTGCGGGTGGGATGCTGGAGAGCCATCACGGCGATGTCGTCTTCGAGATATGCGTCGACATCCAGGGTGCGGAGCAGCGTGGCGCAGATGTCGGCAGGGGTGCCCTGGACACTAGCGAGTGTGCGCTCCAGCACGGCTACGCTTTCGTCGATGTCCATGCCTCGGCGTTCGACCAGGCCGTCGGTGTAGAGGACGGCGGTGGCGCCGGGTGGCAGGCCGATGGAGCCGGAGGCGTGCAGCCAGCCGCCGGTGCCGAGAGGGGGCCCGGTGGGGTTCTCGGCACGGCGGACAGTGCCATCCCCGTGCCGTACGAGAATCGGCAAGTGACCGGCGGACGCGTAGACGAGCCGTCCTTCGCTCGGGTCGTGGACGGCGTAGACGCAGGTGGCGATCTGGCTGGCGGCGATCTCCGCGGCGAGGCCGTCGAGGAGCTGAAGGACCTCGTGCGGTGGCAGGTCCAGTCGGGCATAGGCCCGCACAGCGGCACGCAGCTGACCCATGGCCGCAGCCGCGCGCACCCCGCGGCCCATAACGTCTCCGATGACAAAGGCCGTACGGCCGGCTCCCAGGGAGACGACGTCGTACCAGTCGCCACCGGCGTCGGAGTCTCCAGGCTGGTAGGTGGCGGCGATGCGCAGGTCGTCGGGCTGCTCCAGCTCCTGCGGGAGAAGGGACTGCTGAAGACTGACTGCCGTCTTGTGCCGATCCTTCTCAGCGAGGGCGAGCCGCTCGCGCAACACGGCGACGTCGTCGTCCGACCCGTAAGAGTTGTTCAGGGTTGTTCGGAACAACTCGGGGTTAGGGTCTCCTGCGGGCGATCTGGGATGTGGAAGCACGCTTCCCGCAATGACGCGTGATTCGGAGGAATCGTGGCGCTCCGCGGTGACCCCCAGGTCGTCTGCGGCGTCCCGCACAGCCTCCTGTTCACGGTCCAAGGCGTCGTCGGTTCGCGCCAGGATCTCGTCGAACTGGTCAAGAGCGCTGTCCTCACCTGGTACGTCGTGAGCGATGGCGTCAGCGGGGATCGCGGGCAGGTCTCCTGCATTGCTGACCAGCGGCTGTTGGCCGATGTCCAGCAGATACGTCTCCAGCATCTGCACGCGCCGGGCAGCAAGGTCGGCGATGCGCTGGGCTTCGTCACGCTGCCTCACTGCCCGCTCGAGCTGGGCGCTCAGGCGCGCCGCTTGGTCTCGAGCGCGGTCAAGCTGCGGCTGCAGCGCACGCATCGGGTCCGGTGCGTGCACACCGACCCCGGTGAGTGCGTCGACACGTCGCGACAGCTCGACGACCTTGGCCTGTGCCTGGCCGAGGACGAGGAAAAGCATCGAGGCGATCCGGAGCGCCTGTTGACGCCCCTGCTCGCTCGTCTCGTATGCCTGACGTGCGCGCACGAGGTCCCGGTAGACCTGAATCGTGCGTTCCTTCTCCTCGATGAGCTCGCGCGGCGACACGACCACCTGACCGTCGACGCCGACCAGGGTCGGAGCGTTCTGCGCCTTGTCCCAGAGGGCGCGCGCCTCGCGTACGCGGCCCAGCGCCTGGTGGCCCGGCTCGTCGGGGAAGCACACATCCGCGACTGCCTCCACGACATCCCAGGTCAGGTCTTCCCCTGACAGATGAATACGCAGGCGGCGGAGGTCTGCGACTCTCCCGTCCGCGAAGTGCTCCGGGGTCAGCCGGCTGTGGATGTCCCGAACGCTCAGACCAGCCTCATCGATCCATGAACGGACCATCTGAACCAGCGCATTGGCTTCGGCGCTGGCTCCTTTGGGCGGCGCCCAGGGACGCCCCGGGCGCTTCTTCCGCTCCCCCATCGCTGCTCCCCGTGTTGTTCCGCGACAACCCACCGTTGTCGCCGGAACAACATCCAAACGGTACCGTCAACCACCGCGCAGCTGGATCGTGTAGGCACATCGACCCCCCAACGCCCCTACACGAACCGAACTCGGAGACTTCCCGTGCACCTCACGCAGGCTGGACTGCTCCTCGTCGCCTTGCTGATGATCACCCTTCTGGCGATGGGAGTAGGTGGCGCAGCAGTGGCGCTCGCGCGCTGGGAGGGGCTCCCGGTGCCCGCCGCTATCAGTCGAGGGGGCATCGCCTTCGCCGGGACCATGGCCCTCGGAGCATCCTTGGTCGGTCTCTTCCTGATGCTCAAGTGAGGTGGGGGAGCAGCCGACCGGTGTCGCCCGCTCCCCCACGCTTGTGCCGACCTTCAACCCGAGGAACGTGGCACAGGGCGTCTACCACTCGTCGGTGTCGCCGTACTTTCCTGGGTTCTGAGCGCGGTCCACAGCCTGTGCACACGCCTCAGCGAAGGCCGCCTCCACGGCGTCCTTGTCCGTGCCTCGCACCTGGGCCTCGACCTCCTGGCCCGTGCCGGGCCGTCGGGCCGTGCGCCAGGCCGAGGCGCGGTCGGTGTAGCGGTCGGTCTCGAATGCCCATGCCGGCACCGACCACTGCTCCGGGAGTTCGGTCGCCGCGCGTTCCCCGCCGGGAAGGAACAGAGCTCGGGCGTGGAAGATCACGGCCCGCTCGGGTACCCGGTCGCGGATGGCGCTCGCGCCGCCGGAGCCCTGGTCTTCCCAGCGCCAGCGGTCCCATTCCTCGACCTCGGCCGTGTGGTCGGGCCAGTCCTCGCTCCACCGTGCGACGACCTCGTCGGCGTGCTCTCGGTGGAGGAAGGGAACACGCCGCTCGCCGAGGCGAGCGACGTGGACCACCAGCTCGGCGGGGACGGGGCTCTGGCTGGCCTCCGGCGCACCGCTTCCCTCCGCCTGGTCCGTGCCCCACAGGAGGCCACCGACCTTGGCGGCGGTGTCCTTGAGGACGCGGCTCGTCAGGTGCTGGTAGCGGCGGCGCATCCGGGCGGACTTGCCGGGCTCCCAGCCCATGATGGCGTCGACGACCGCATCGGGGACGCCGAGGATGAGCAGGACGGTCGCCGCGGTATGGCGGGCGTCGTGGAGGCGGGCGTCGCGGACGCCGGCGGCCTTCAACAGCTCCTTCCACTTGTGGTAGTCCGTGTTCGGGTTCAGGGGCTCGCCGGTGGGCGACGTGAACACGTACCCCTTCTCCGCCCACAGGTCACGGGCCCGGGCTCGCTCGCGTGCCTGCTCCTCCTTGTGCTGGCGCAGGAGCTGGAGGAGTTCATCGGGGGCACCGATGGGGCGCTGGCCGGCGCGGGACTTGGCGTTCTTCGTCTCGCGCCGGGTGTTGATCTTCTGGGGGCAGAAGCCGGGCTTGCGTCCGCAGCGGTCTCCACAGCCGTGCTTGTAGCGGGGCCGCAGCCGACCGCGCCGTACGCGGATGACGCCGAGCTCGAAGTCGACGTCGTCCCACTGCATGCCGAGGACCTCGCCCTGGCGCAGGCCGAGGGCGAGCGCGATGACCCAACGGGCGGTGTTGCGGTGCTTGGCGGCCTCGGCGAGCAGGCGCTGAACCTCCTCGACCGAATACGGCTCGACCTCCCCTTCTTCCAGGCGCGGTGCCTTGGCGATCGTGGCCGGGTTGACGGAGAGGTGGGCTCGGCGGACCGCCTCGTTGAGGGCGGTGCACACGGTGCGGTGGACCTGGTGGGCGGTGCCGGCCGCGCTGCCGTTGTCCTGCATCTTCTTGTAGAAGCGCTCCAAGTGCTCGGGTCCGAGCTTCTCCAGGCGGTGGGCACCGAGGCCGGGGATGAGGTGGTGGTTCACCGCGACGCGGTAGCCGTCGATGGTGTTCTCCGAGACGTGCGCGGCTGCGATGTTCTCCACCCAGTGCGTCAGCCACGTCTCCAGCGTCCAGCTCTGGCCGGCCTTACGGACCGTGCCCTTGTCGCGCTGCCGTTCCAGCTCGCGTACGACCTTGGTGACCTCGGGGCGGGTCTTGCGGCTGACGTGGCGCCGGTCCGGGGTGCCGTCGTCCTTGACGCCGACGGTGACGTAACCGTGCCAACGACCGTCCTTGCCCTGGAAGATCGAAGAGCCGCCGTTGGGCTGGCGGGACTTCGGTACGGAGGCTCGCGTCACGCGGCGGCCCCGAAGTCGGTCGCCGACAGACGGCGGGCCAGGAATTCGTTCACCGCCTCCGCTGGGATGCGGCGCAAGCTGCCGATCTTGACGGAGGTGATCTCGCCGGAGGAGACGTACTCGTACAGCTTGGTGCGGCCGATGCCGATCCGGCGGGCGGCCTCGGTGACGGTGAGGGCGACCAGGGTCGTGTCGCCGGCGGATCGCCGCTCCGCCATCAGGGTGCGCAGGGCGTCTTCGGGGACGTCCAGGAGCTGGGCTATCTGGGAAATGGGCAGGACGGGCTGCGACAAGGGGTACTCCTCCCGCCGGCATCGCGGCGTCGCGGGAGCGGCAACTCCCGTCGGCCTGGCCGGTGGCGTCGTTCAGGGATGGATGGGGCGGTGGATGGTCGTCGGCGACGGAGGTCGCCGCGCGTGGGGGTTCTCGGCGTTCGTAGCGCCGTAAAAGGGGCAGCGACGGACTATTCGCCGGTGGGTGGCTGCCCCTGGTTTCGCAGGTGCGCCCGGGACGGGTGCAGGCTCCTCTGCAGGGCCCGTTCTTCGAGCCGGAGGAGTTCGTCGACCTGTCCTCTCTGCTCGGGACCCTTGTCCCCGTAGGCGTTGAGTTCCATGTCGATCTCGTGCAGGTGCATCTGGTTCCGGTCGATCGCTGCTCGCAGTTGGCGGTACTCCCGCGTCATCTGCACGTACTCCTTGGCGAGCTGGCGGATGCGGGGCGTGGCCAGTTCTCCTGGCGGTCCGGTCAGGTCTTGCATGGTGAGGTCGAAGACCTTGCAGAAGCCGAGCGCCTCGTCGAGGTTGACTCTGCGACGGGGTTTGCCGCTCTCGATGCGCCAGATCGCCGACTGGTTGATCGGATGGCCGGCGGCGGCCATCTCCTCGGCGAGCTTCACCGTGCTCCAACCGCGGACCTCACGCTCCAGCTTGATGCGTGCGGCGACGTGATCTTCCGGCACAGGCCGACCAGGGCCGGCACGCTCCGCGCCTTCCTCACCGCTCATTCGCACCTCCCTTCACGCGACAACGGTCCACTGGGGCCAGCGTCCACAACTAAACATCGTTGCGGAGTGAAATGCAAGGCGTTGCGCTGCCGAAAATCTCGGCTATGGTCATAGTCCGCCGTACAGCGGTGGACGGATCCGCACACGCAAGCGGCCCCGGTGCTACGAACACCGGGGCCGAAGTAGAGGCTCCACCGCACAACCATCCATCCCTGAACGATCGAAACCGGAGGCCGGGGTTGCCGCCCCGTAATGGCCTGCCGGATGAGGAGCTCCATGCCCCAGGGTACGACCCTGCCATCCCAGACGCCATCCCGCTTCAACGAGGGCCCCACGCCGATGGAGCCGCCCTTCAACGTGGACGCCGAGTGCGCAGTCCTCGGCGCCTGCATGCACCAAGCCGACATCATCGACGCGGTCCGACCCATCCTGGGCGACGACGCCTTCTACCGGCCCGCGCACGAGACCATCTGGCGCGCGCTCCTCGCCCAGCACCGCGAGGACAAGCCGACCGACCCGATCGTCCTCACCGAACTGCTCCAGCAGCAAGGGGACCTGCAACGGGTCGGCGGTCACACCTACGTGTTCCAGCTCGCCAACGCGCCCTACGGCACCGGCAGCGCAACGCACCACGCGGAGATCGTCCGCGAGAAGGCCGACCTGCGCCGCCTGGTGACCTCCGCCGTACGCACCCTCCAGCGGGCCCAGGAGCCCGGTGCGGATCCCGAGGCGATCCGCAGCGAGGTCGAAGCGGAAGTACGCGCCGAACGCGAGCGCGCGCTCGCCTCGGGACAGGGGCGGCTGTCCCGTTTCGCCACCGACGGGTGGTCGTTCGTCAAAGAGAGCGGCGCGGACGCCGAGCCCCTGTGGGGCACGCGTGAGAAGACCGTCTGGGCCCCTGGTGAGAGCCTGATGATCGTCGGCGCTCCGGGCGTCGGCAAGACCACCCTGGCCCACCAGGTGATCTTCGCCCGCATCGGCCTGCACCAGACTGCCCTGGAGATGCCCGTCGCCCCCAGTAGGCGGGTGCTCTACCTGGCCATGGACCGCCCCAAGCAGATCGCCAAGGCCATGGCCCGCCGCGTCTTCCCCACCGACGAGAAGATCCTGCGCGAGCGGCTCGTGGTCTGGGAGGGCCCGCTGCCCGCCCCCCTCGACAAGGAGCCCGACCTCCTCGCCGACCTCGCCGCCGCCCACCAGGCCGACACCATCGTGATCGACAGCCTCAAGGACGCTGTCAGCACGATGGTCGACGACAGCCTCGCGGTCGCCTTCCACAACGCCCGCATGCGCGCCATTCGCAACGGCGTGGAGATCATGGAGCTGCACCACCAGCGGAAGGCCACGGCCGACGCGCCGCGCGGCCAGCGCCCCAGCCTGGACCAGGTCTATGGCTCCACCTGGTTCACCTCCGGCGCGGGCAGCGTCCTGTTCGTGAGCGGCCGGGCAGGCGACCCCGCGGTCACCCTGCACCACCTCAAGACCTCTACCGGTGAAGTCGGCCCCCTGGACGTCACCCACGACCACGTGCGCGGCACCACCACCGTCGACCCCACCAAGGACCCCGCCGCCCTGCTGCGCAATGCCCCCAACGGGCTGACCGCACGCGACCTGGCGATCATCCTCATCGGCGGCGGTGACCCCGAACGTGCCGACATCGAGAAGGCGCGACGCCACCTCAGCCGCCTCGTCGACAGCGGCCTGGCGACCAAGGCCGACGGCATCGCCGGAGGGGCCGGAGGCGGCCAGCAGGCCCGCTACTACGCCTCCGCCCGCCACCTCACCGCCGTCGGCTGAGCCCCACACCGACCCCCTGAAAGCGTTCACGCGACCGTACACGCGGCCCCTGCGCCAGCACACCGCCGTGAACCGCTCACAGCGCACACGCTCACCGCAAAACCGCAGGTAGAGCGATCACGCGACCGTCCACGCCGTACACGCACCCAAGCGATCACGCTCGGGGCCCCCTTTAAAAGGGGGCCCCGCGTGTACGCCCCCTCCGTGAACGCCGTGATCGTCTCCTCAACCTCCCTCGGAGTAGCCCCGTACATGCCGCCCGCGACAACCGACACACTCGCCACCGCTTCACTCCCGTACGCCGATCCGCTCCTGCCCGTGACCGTGCTGGCCGTCGCCGCCGGCGCACTGCTCGCGGGCCTCAGGGCCCGACGCAGCACCCACGATCAGATGCGGCGCCCCTCGGCCGCCGTCGTCGCTGCGACCGTGGCAGCGCTGGTGTGCACCGCCTACAGCGCGGACACGAGCTGGCGGTTCGCCGCCCACTACCTCGACATGCGCAACACGGCCGAACGCGCCGCGATGTTCGCCGCCGCCGAACTCGCCCTGTTCTCGTTGGCGCTGATGGCCCGCCAGAACCTGCACGGGCCGAGGCAGGCGGCCGGCCTGCCCGGAACCCTGGTCTGGGTGATCACCGCCATGCAGGCCATCCCCGCCTACGCCGAGTCCGGCCCGGTCGGCGGCACTGT
The DNA here is from genome assembly GCF_058833805.1 of Streptomyces sp. B8-7. Classification (NCBI taxonomy): domain Bacteria; kingdom Bacillati; phylum Actinomycetota; class Actinomycetes; order Kitasatosporales; family Streptomycetaceae; genus Streptomyces; species Streptomyces sp. B8-7. Next base: position 938,671 of record NZ_JBYRRL010000004.1, read on the forward strand.
GCGCGCCTTCGCCGGCCCGGTGTTGGCGGCCGTGCTGTGGCACCTGGCCATGGGCATCGAGCTCCGCCAGCGAACTCCCGACGCCGCCTCCCGCGGGCTCGCCGCCGTCCTCACACGGCAGGCCCGCGAGCGACTGCTCGCCCGCCTGGGGATCGCCGAGCAGAACCAGGGTGCCGCCCAGATCATCCACGACCGGGCCACGCACCGGGCCGTCGCCCTCGCCGCCCGCCTCGCCGAGATGAAGCCCGACCAGCGCACCGAACGGGCGGGCCGGCGCACCGTACGCCGCCTGTCCAAGGCCCTCGCCCGCTCCGGCATCGACGCCGACCCGCTCCGCAACGAGCAGCTGCTGCGCCAGCTCGCCACCCGCCGCCAAGCAGCCGCCCTGGCCACCATCGACCTGCCCGAGCGCTGGACCACGCCCGCCGGGCAGCCCGTCAGCCCGACCGCAGCGCTGCCCGACCACTCCCGGGCAGGAGGCGACGGGCGGGCAGAAGACCGGCCCCGCCCGCACCCATCAGATCCGGGCGACGAGCAACCCCACCCGGGTGCCCGCCCACAATCCGCCCGCCCGGCTCCCACCGCTCGCTCCGGCCCGGAGACGGCAGCCCGCCCGCAAGAGGCCGCTCCGCCGCCCGCGGGCAGCGGCTCGCGTACCCCACCAGCCAAGCGCCCTACCCCGAAGCCAAGGCGGGCCGGCGGCAAACCGCGTGCCACCGACGACATCCTTCGCGACTACGCCCACCGGCTCCTTGACGAGCACGGCCGCCTGTCCCGCGACCTCCTGGAACAGGTTGTACGCGGCGACGGATACACCGTGGCCAGCGACGACGCCGGCGTCATCGTCCGCGAGATCAAGGCCGAACTGAGCACCTCGCGCGACGAGTGACGACCACCTCGCCCATCGCCCGCCCCTCCCGGAGATCCCGATCGTGACGCACGACCCCCACCACGCCAGCAACCCCGGCGTACTGCCGTCGCTGAAGAAGTCGCCTACGCTGAAGGAGCGTTTGCGGCGCGCGTTCGGACGGACGGCCCCTGGCGGAGCCAGTAGTACCCCGAGTCCGACTCAAGGCCGGTCTTCGGGGGTCTCCGCCCCGGGGGTGGCGGAGACGGCCCAGCGCCAGGGGGCGCCGGACCGGGAGGTCGGGTCCGAGGGCGGCCCCGACCCGGACACACTCCACGCCGTCCAGCAGCAGATCCTCCGCCCCGCACCCGCCACCGAGCCGACGGCCGGCGAGCGAGCGGTGCAGAGCGTCCAGCCGGCCATCCGCCGTTTCACCGGCACCAAGCGGACCGTCCGCGTCGGCCCGCTGCGGTTCACCGGCGACGAGCACAACGCTCTCCAGGAGTCTGCCGCCGAGCACGGCTACAAGGGGGAATCCGGCCTCGCCGCCGACATCGTCCTCGCCTTCATCGCCGGCAGCTTCACGGCGAACCTGCCGCTGTCCGAGGACCGCCGCCGCACCCACATGTTCCGCGCCCAGGTGCTGCGCGAGCTCAACCGCATCGGCGTCAACGTCAACCAGATCGCCCGCGCCCTCAACAGCGACCTCACCCCACCCGACATCCGCCACCGTCTCGATGAGCTGCACCGCCTGCTTGAGCTGATCGCCGAGGCCCTGCGCGAACCCGCCGACTCCAGGAACCAGACCGCGTGATCGCCGCCATCAAACCGGCCGGGTCCAACACCCGCGGTCTGCTCGCCTACCTCTACGGCCCCGGCCGCCACGACGAGCACACCGACCCGCACATCGTCGCCGGCTTCGCCATGCTGGGCATGCCCGATCCCGGCCGCGACCCGGACGCCACTCTCACCCAGCTCGCCCGCCACCTCGACGAGCCCGTCCATCTTCGGAACAGCGAGTTCGGAAGGAAGGTCACCGACCACGTCTGGCACTGCCCCGTCCGCACCGCACCCGAAGACCGCCGCCTCTCCGACACGGAGTGGGCCGACATCGCCCAGCGGATTGTCGAGGCCGCTGGCATCGCACCGCCCGGCGACGACCTCGGCTGCCGGTGGATCGCCGTACGCCACGCCGACGACCACATCCACATCCTCGCCACCACCGTCCGCGAAGACGGCCGCCGCCCCAGGCTCCACGACAGCGGCATCCGCGTCGGCGACGCCTGCCGCGAGATCGAGAAGGACTACGGCCTGCGCCGCCTGAGGAAGGGCGACCGCACCGGAACCCGCGCCCCCACCCAGGCTGAGATGCACAAGGCCCAGCGCCTCGGCTGGGAGCAGACGAGCCGCGACTGGCTCCAGGGCCGCATCCGCGCCGCCATCCCCCACGCCCGCACCGCCGAGGAACTCCTGGCCTACCTCGAAGCCGACGGCATCGCGATCAAGGCCCGCCGTGGCCCTTCCGGAGACCTCCTCGGCTACGCCGCTGGCCGCCCCGGAGACCTCAACAAGGACGGCGAACAGGTCTTCCACCCGGGCGGGAAGATCGCTCCCGACCTCACTCTCCCCAAGCTCCAGGCCCGCCTCGAAGTCGGCCAGCCCGAGGAACACCCCACCGCCCGCCGCAACCGCCCGACCACCGCCTGGCACCAGGCCACCGAAGCCCTCGACACCTTCCGCACCGACCTCGCCGACGACCCGCACGCCCAGGCCCACATCACGGCCCTCGGCGAACTCCTGGAGGCCACCTCCCAGAAAGCCCCCGCCCAACTCCGCGCCGAACTCCACGCCGCATCAAAGGCGTTCGCACGCGCCCAGCGCTCCCAGATCCGTGCCGAAGACCGCGCCGCCCACGCTATCCGGAACGCGGCCCGCGACATCGTCCACACCGCCACCGGCCCCGACGGCAGCGCCCTCGCCGCCCTCATCGCTGCCCTCCTGTGGGCCGGGATCATCGCCAACCGCTGGCATGAGGCCAAGGGCCACGCCCACCAGGCCGACGCCGCCCGCCAAGCCCTCCACCACCTACAGGCAGCCGCCGACCAGGCGCTCACCCCCACGCTCGTCGTCCTCGAGCAGCGTCAACCGAGGGAGGAAGCCCGCCGCACCTTCGCCCATGACGTCCGCGCCGCCGTCCCCGACCAGGCCGACCGCATCCTCACCGACCCCAGCTGGCCCGCCCTCGCCGCCCTCCTGGCCGACGCTGAGGCCCGAGGCCACCAACCCCATGGCCTTCTGAAGGAGGCCGCAGCACAGCGCGAACTGGCCACAGCCCGCCAGCCCGCCCGCGTCCTGATCACCCGCCTCCAGCACACCAGCCGCAACCCAAGCCCCAACCCCCGGGCTGAAGCCGCCCGCCTCCGCACCACGGCGTCGGTGACCGGCCGGCAGGCCACTGCCGCACAGCCGCCAGCAGTCCCCGGAGTCCGGCCCAACCGGCGGCGGCGATGACCCCTGAAATCTCCTCAGTGGCACCCGCGCTGCGCCCCAGCAGGACACGTCTGCCCCGCAGCGCACCACAGCTGTGCTCATACGGCCGGCCGCCACCGGGGCCGTTCTCCGGGCCGAGGCGCACAGGCGGATCCGGACGCGATCGCCGTGAGAGGGCCGACATACATAGCCGACGATCGCCGGTTAGCCAAACCGGCGATTCCCCAGACCGTTTACATGTCCGGGCTCGCGCCCAACCCCACCCAGACGCACAGCATCGCACGGTGCTGTCGGCGCACCCACATCACAAGGAGCACCACCCTGAAGTTCCACCCCACCGCTGCCATGTTCCCGCCGCTCACCGACGAGGAGCTCCACGAGCTGACCGACTCGGTCAGGACCCACGGCTTGCGTCACGAGATCGTCCTCGGCCCGGATGGGGCCGTCCTCGATGGCCGTCATCGACTCGCCGTCTGCAAGGCTCTCGGAGTCGAACCCCGCTTCACCACCTACGAAGGCGGTGATCCCGACGGATACGCCCTGTCCGTCAACATCCGCCAGCGCAAACTGACCACGGGGCAGGCCGCGATGATCGCTACCAAGGCCCAAGCCGGCACCAAGGCGAACGAGCACCTCTCCCCCGAGGAGGCGATGCGTTCCCTCAGTGAGACGACCGGTCTCCCCACGGGCCGACTGGAGCTGGCCGACATGGTCATGCGACACGAGCCCGAGCTCGTTGAGCCGGTCATCACGCGTACTGTCAGTCTGGACAAGGCCCACAAGATCGCACTCACCAACAAGGCCCGGGCACAAGCCAGCCAGCAGCACCTCGCCTGCCTGCGTACCGAGGCCCCTGACCTCGCAGACCTGGTCATCATGGGCGAACTCACCGCGCTTCAGGCATGGAACAAGCACCGAGCTCGCATCAAGGAAGACGTACGGCAGCGCAGGGTCGCGACCTATCTCCTGTGCGATGTCGTGACGTCTCTGGCACAGGCGCGGGGCACCAGAACCTTTGCCAGGTACGACCCCCAGTACCAGGCTCCGGGCCGCCCCGTCACCCGCGAGACCATCGCCCACGCGATGACCGCGCTGACCGAAATGGACGCTGTATGGCAGGAGCGTGACCTCCCCTGAGCCCTACCCGTGAGACCCGGCAACGGAAGATCATTCAGCAGGTGGGCCACGTCCGCCCCACACCTCACCGGGTCCTTCGAGATGGATGGTCGGCACCTCCAGAGTCGCGTCCTCACCCGCCCTCTGGGGGCCAGCGCCGAAACGCACTGGCCCCCAGAGGCATTGCGCCTACCAGCGCATCGCCCCCTCGATGGGGCGGTCAACCGGCGGCCATGGAACTCGGAGCTCGCCGAACAGAGCCCGGTACACGCTATGCCTCCGGTGCTCCGTCCGCCGAGATGCGGCGGAAGCCGAGGTACGGGGCGAGGGATTCGGGAAGGAGGAGCGAGCCGTCCTGCTGCTGGCACTGCTCAAGGAGCGCGGCCAGGGTGCGGCCGATGGGCAGGCCGGAGCCGTTGAGGGTGGCGACGAGCTTGGGCTTGCCGTCCTCGCCGCGGGTGCGGATGTTGGCACGGCGGGCCTGGAAGGTGCCGAAGTTCGAGACCGAGGAGATCTCCCGGTAGGTGTTCTGGCTCGGGATCCAGACCTCGATGTCGTACGTGAGCTGGGCGGAGAAGCCCGTGTCGCCGGCGGCCAGCTTGACTACGCGGTACGCGAGGCCGAGCTCCTTCAGGCATGCCTCGGCGTGGCCGACCATCGTCTCCAGCGTGGCGTCCGCGTCCGCCGGGTCGACCATCTGGACGATCTCGACCTTGGCGAACTGGTGCTGGCGGATCAGGCCCCGGGTGTCACGCCCATACGAGCCGGCCTCGGACCGGAAGCACGGCGTGTGCGCGGTCAGAGCCAGCGGCAGGTCGACCGGCGGGATGATCTCGTCGGCGTAGAGGTTGGTCAGCGGAACCTCGGCCGTCGGGATGAGGAACAGCTCCCGGTCGGCGACGCCCGTCTTGAACAGGTCCTCCTCGAACTTCGGCAGCTGGCCGGTGCCGGTCGTCGTCTTGCGGCTGACCAGGTACGGGACCGCATGCTCGACGTACCCGTGCTGACGGGTATGGATGTCGAGGAACAGCGTCGCCAGGGCGCGCTCCAGGGCGGCGCCTGCCCCACGGGAGACGACGAACCGGGGCCCGAGAGCTTCGTCGCTCGGGCGAAGTCGAGGATGCCGGTGCTCTCGCCGAGGTCGACGTGGTCCTTCGGCTCGAAGGAGAAGACCGGCGGGGTGCCGACGCGACGGACCTCCACCGCGAACTCCTCGGAGTCGCCGTCCGGGGCCGAGTCGTCCGGCAGGTTCGGGATGGTCAGGAGCAGATCGGTCAGCTCCTCCTGTGCTTGCTCCTGTTCGGCGTCGATGTCTCGGATCTGGTCCTTCAGCTCGCGGGCATGCTCCTTCAGCTTGGAGATGTCGCCGCCCTGCTTGGCCGTCTGCTGGACCTCGCTCGCCACCCGCTTGGCCTCCGCCCGCAGCTCGTCGGCCGAGCGGATGCTCTGGTTGCGCCGGGACTGGAGGTCTTCCAGCCGGGACAGGTCCAGGGAGTAACCGCGACGAGCGAGCCGACGAACAGCTTCGGCACCCATTTCAATCAGGGCGCGGGCGTCATGCATGAGGGGATCCTTTTTATCCAGCGAGTGGGATGTGGATTCCAGAGCGACGGTAGCAACAGCGACCCCTCTCGGATCCGGAATATCGCCGTGTGATCTCTACGGCGCAGCGCTACCGGGCCCTCGTACTGTCCAGATCCCGCCAGCCTCGATCAGGGCCGGGATGGTGCCCGCTCGGTGCTTCGTGACAGGGTCGACCCCATGCGGATTTTGGTGATGGGCGGCACCTGGTTCCTCGGCCGCGCGATTGTTGACGAAGCTCTGCGACGGGGCTGGGAGGTGACAACCTTCAACCGCGGCCGTTCCGGTGCGGTAGAGGGCGCCGACACGGTCCGCGGTGACCGGACTGACCCCGACGACGTGAAGCGGCTGGCCAACCAAGGGCCGTGGGATGCCGTCATCGACACCTCCAGCAGCGAGTTCTCGCCTCGTGACGTACTCCTCGCCACCGAGGCCCTGCGCCCGGTTGCCGCCCGGTGGGTGCACGTCTCCACGGTGTCCGTTTACCAGGGCTGGCCCCACCAGCCGCTCACTGAGGATTCCCCGCTGCTGGAGTGCCCACCGGACGCGGACGAGTCGTTCGGTCACACCGGCCCCGACGGCAGCCCGACGAAGTACGGATTCCAGAAGGCCGGCGGAGAGGCCGCGGTGCGGACCGCGTTCGGGGACGACTCGGTGTTCGTACGGCCGGGGGTGATCCTGGGCCCCGGCGAGTACGTCGGCCGCCTCCCGTGGTGGCTCACCAGGGCCCATCGCGGCGGCCCGATCGTTGTCCCGGCGCCGGGCCAGCAGCGCATCCAGCCCGTCGACGTGCGCGACGTCGCCGCCTTCGCCGTCGATCAGGCCGCGGCCGGTACCCCCGGGCGAGCCTTCAACATCGCCCACCCCGAGGGCATCAGCTGGGCGGACTTCATGAGCGCATGCCTCGCGGTCACGGGCGGCATCGGCCATCCGGTGTGGACCGACGCCACGATCCTCACGGCGCACGACGTCAAGCAGTGGACGGAGCTTCCGCTGTGGCGTACCCATGCCGGCGTGTGGTCCGTCGACGCCTCCCGTGCCGCAGCGGCCGGGCTCCGGTGCCGTCCGCTCGCGGACACCATCGCCGACACCTGGGCGTGGATGCGGGCGGACGGACGACCGGTCGAGCACCCCAGGTGGGCCGAACACGGCGTGGACCCGGACAAGGAGGCCCGGATCCTCGCTGCCCTCGGCCACGCGTAAGAAGGGGCGAGCGGATCAGGAATCGATGGCGAGCAGCCCTCGCCCAGTCCCCAACTGCCTCGGCGCTGAGCGGCGGCCGAACTCCTCGATCCGCTCGCCCAGCGTGATCGCCGCGCCCGCCCCCCTGAACGTGGGGGCGGTCAGCGCCCGCCTCAAGGTCCCGGTGCGCTCCAGCAGCCCAGCCACGCGTTGGTCCTCAGGAATTGCCCAGACCGTCTCCAGCGTCACCGTCGCCGCGTCCAGGTCGCCCCGCAGGAGCTGCGCGGCTGCGAGGTCGGCCGCGGCCTTCCCGCGTACGGACGCCGACTGCCGGGCCGGCGGCCGGGACGAGACAAGATCCAGCGCCCGCTGCGCGGTGGCCTCGGCACCTGCCCCGTCGCCGACGAGTAGGGCCGTCGTGCCGTTGGACATCAACAGCCGCTCCTCGCTGAACGCGAACTCGCCGCCCACGCCGTCGTGCAGCTCGTCGCGCTCTCCTCGATCCTGCCGGGTCGATGCGACGAGCGCCCGGGTCGCCCGCTCGCGGTCTCCAAGGTGTCCGTGGGCGCGAGCCTCGATGGACAGCAGTCGACGACGAGCCGTGTCCCCCAACCCGGCGTAGGCCAGCGCCGTCCGGGCCTGCCGTACCGCTTCGGACGGTCGCCCCGTGAAGTAGGCGCAGATCGCCAAGGACCCGGTCGCGTAGGCGCGCAACGGATCGAACCGAGCCATCTCCCCGTACAGGGCTGCCGACCGAGCAAGCCGAGCCGAGTCGTCCAGGGAGCCGAGGTCGAACGCGGCGGTCGACAGCAGCGCGCACGCCTGCCCGGCCACAATCAGCAGATCCTGCTGTTGGGCGGGCACCTGTGTCAGCCCCCGCTGGTGCTCCGCCTCCGTGCGAAGCACCCTGGCCCGACGGAAGGTGTCGAACGCGCTCACCGCCCCATAGGAGCGGGCGAGAGCAAGGGCGTCGTCGCGAAGTTGGTCGATGGTGGTGTCGGATACACACTGCGCGGCGGCAGCACCCGCCTCATCTGCGGCGTCACGTGCGGTCATTGCAATGTCACTTTCGAGGTCGTACGCAACAGGAGCCCCCGACGTCGTCGGAGACGGCGTAGGCGGAGGACCGAAAAGCGCGACGGTCTCCACCTCGAACAGGCGCTCAAGCACCCGGCACGTGTCCGGTCCCGGCAGGGTTTTGATCCGGCCCGATGTCCACCGCCGGAACTGTGCCTCGGACACCGACAGACCCGGTAAGCCGGCCTGTGAGGCCGCCCGCGCGAAGGCTGCAGCGAAGTCCCGGTACCGCCAGCGTCGCTGCTGGACCAATACGCGTAACAGGGTGGCCGGATCGTGCATCGGTCGCTCCCTCAAAGTCAGGAGACGGGTCACAACACCCCGTCCTCTCCGTTGACTACCGGCCAACCGGCTTGATCCGCAATGGAATCCGCGCACATGACATGTCGATGCCACCTCCATGACACCCCACACACCCAAGTGGGCGCCAGATGACATCTGCGGCGTCATGGCCGTGACACCCGCACCGGAGGGACTCTTACGCCACCCCAAGGAGCCCAGCGAAGGGAACGGATCGTGAGCAGCCCCCGGCTTCCCCGCCGAACCCCCGGCGCGACCAACCAGCAGTACGAGGCAGCCGTAGCCCCATACGCGGAGACTGACGCGGGCCCGTCGTTGGAGAGGCGCCGCTTGCCGCGGGCGGCGGAGGCGTTCCGGGCCGAGCACGGTGATCCCGCCACCTGGAGCTCCGCGCAGTTCGACGCCTTTCTCGGTCTCGGGGGTGCCCAGTGATCAAGGCCAACGACGCGAATCTCTGGGTGGCGGACGACCCTGGGCACCCGCTGCTAGGCCGAGAGGTCGCACAGCCGTCCAGCGGGCGGCGCGGAACCGTCGGCACCGTTCTGATCTACATGTCGAAGATCACCGGGCGGGTGGTCAAGAGGGTGGCGCACATGCGCCCGCTGGACGACTCGGGCCGCGAGTGGACGGCGGACCCCGGCTCTCTCCAGCCCCTGCGCCCGCTGGCTTCCAACGTGGCGGCGGACCCTCGGTGACCACCGTCCAGTCGGTACAGGGCAGCGGCACCCGGAGCTGAACAGACTTCCCGCTCGTGTTGCCAGCCACCAGTCGGACACGTGCGGGGAACGGCGCACTGCGGGCGCCGTGCACCAAACCGCTCGGAGCGTTGTATGGCATCCCGAGCGGCGGCCAGCAGAGCGGATCAGAGCTGCCCAACCGGGCAGTCACCCTTCCATCAAGGAGATCGGCATGCCGAAACCCAGGAAAGAGAAGCAGAACCACCTGATCTACGCGGACGTCGTGGACTCCAAGTCCAAGGCGGGTGTGTGGATGGGCGAGCGCGCCTCCTTCCGCGAGAAGCAGGGTCGCATCCTCGACGCGATCAAGGACCGCACCGACTGGGTCGAGCTGAACGACGCGATCATGGTCATCAGCACCGAGCCCGCCGGCCTCACGATCATCGTGCCGAACCCGACGCTGCCCGGCGTCATCGTCCTCTCCGACGGCGGCAGCCCCGCGGCCTCGGCCCAGCTCCAGGCCGGCGCCGAGGAGCAGGTCCGCGCCGTGATGGCCGAGCTGGGCATCGCCGAAGAGGAAACGGCGGCCTGACCCAGTGGCCGCTCCCCTGCTGCTGTGGGGGAAGTACTTCCAGTACGACCGGGCCGGGGAGGCTGTCCTCCTCGACCCGGTCACCCTGGACAGTGTGCTTCTCGACTCCGGCGAGGTCGCTGACCTCGCCGGGGTCTCCCCGACCGCGACCCATGAAGCCCTCGCCGGGCTCGGCTTCACCCAGGACGGCCCCGTCGTCGACCGCCGTGAAGCACTCCACAACCGCCTCCAGGCCCTCGGATTCGACCCGACACCGCAACGGATCAGCGGGCTGCGGGTGGTCCTTACCGACCGCTGCAACATGGCCTGTACGTACTGCTTCGTCGACACCAACACCGGCAAGCCGGACATGACCGAGAAGGAGCTCGCCACTGGCCTGGAGTTTCTGTTCGAGCAGAACGCCGGCCAGGAGGAGGTGTCCATCCAGTGGTTCGGAGGCGAGCCGACCATCCGCTTCGACCTCATGAAGTACGGCGACGAGCTCGCTGACACCCTCGCCGCCCGCTACGGCGTCGCACGCGTCCGCCGCACCGTTGTCACCAACGGCGCCCGGCTCACGGACGAGGCCCTTGACCACTTCGTGCAGCGCGAGTACGGAGTCGGGATCTCCATCGACGGCCCGCCTGGGATCAACTCCGCCAACCGGCTCCTCCTGGGTGGCCAGCCTGCCGACGACCGGATCCGCCGCAACGTCGGCCGCCTGGTCGAAGCCGAGGGCCTGCACGTCGGCTGCAACCTCACCCCCACGGCGTCGAACATCGGGCGCTTGGCCGAGACCGTGCGGTGGATCATCGACGACCTCGGCCTGAAGTTCATCTACGTCAACACCCCCATCCCCACGGGGGGTGAGTGGCGAGTCAACGGCGCGGACCTGGCCCGCGAGCTGTACGAGGCCCGCATGACCGCGCTCGGCAGGGGCGGGATGCTCTTCTCCGTCCTCGACCGCGCGTTCCAGGCCCTCGACACCCGCCGGCCGATGCTGTTCGACCACATGCAGGGCGACCGCAGCCTGAACGCCGCCCTGCTGCCCGGCAACAGGGTCAGCGTGTGTGACATCAACTTCACGGAGCCCTCCTTCCTCCACACCGTCGACGAGCTCCGCCAGAAGCCCGGCCTGCTGGCCGCCGCGGCGAAGAAGGTCGCCCCGATCCCCGCTTGTGGCGACTGCCCTGCCCTGGCCATCTGCGGCGGCCCGTCCCGAAACGAGCAGGCCCTCATCGGCGGCGACACCCCGGACCCGCAGATGTGCGCCTTCTACACGAGCACCGTGGCCATCGCGGTCTGGGACAACACGGGGGTCCAATGAGCACCCCCGCCCGTACCGCGCTGGTCTCCACCGCCGGCCACTGCAAGGTCGCCTGCGGCTTCTGCTTCCGCGCCGACCGCGCCCACGGCTTCCTCACCGTCGAGACCTACACCCGGGCCCTGTCGCGGCTGAGGGAGACCGGGGTGGAGGGCGTATGCCTAACGGGAGGCGAGCCGACCCACCACCCGGAGCTCCGGCATCTCGTCCGCCTGGCCCACCAGTTCGGGATGTCCGTGTCCATGGTGACCTCGGCCCGCACCGAAGCCGAGGTCACCGCCCTCACGGAGGTCGAGCACCTTCTGACCAACGTCACCGTCTCGGCCGATTCCGAGGGCGCGATGGCCCTCGGCCGGACGACGCGAACCGTGGCCTCCGCCGTGGCAACACTGCTGGCCGTGGACGTTCCGGCGAAGGTTCTCCACTTGACCTACGTGGATGTGGCAGAGGAGGAGGCAGCGCAGATCGCCGGCCTCGTCGCCGGGACAGGCATTCAGGTCCAGCTCAGCCCCGTACTCCTGAATGAGCAGGGCTTAGTCAGGGCCGGTGGATCGGTCCAGGACTCTGTGAAGCTCAGAGAGGCTGACACGGCGACCCTTGCCGGGCGCTTCCGCCTGTCCAACGCGTACCGGTCGTACCTCGATGATCTGCGTCGGATGCAGCTGTCCGACGACGAGGGCCATCCCTGCCGATCAGCGACCCTCTACATGTCCGCCGGGGGCGAGTTACGGCGCTGCCCCTACGGCGCGGACGGGGTCAGCGTCCAGGCCCCGCGTGCCGAGATCAGGGGCTTCCTCGAAGCGCCGGCGAAGGACCGGGTCGGACCCGACTGCGCCGCCATCTGCCGCCCCGCGTCGCACGCCTGCGCGGCGGCCTGAGCCCAAGGAGCCATCGTGCACGCACCGGTCTCCGTCACCGACCCGCACAATTTCACCGCCTGCTGGAGGCATCCGCCGAACTTCCGCCTGCACGTCCCGTTCGACTACCTCTTCATGCCGGCCATCGACATCCTCGACCACATCCGCCAGGACGAAGAGGTGCGGTTCACGATCCTCGGCGACGAGGACTGGCAGGTCCGCATGGACCGCACGGCCGCCTTCCGGACGGCCCCGGTCGAGGAGATCACCACCTGGCCCTTCCGCCTGGTGCACTTCAACCTCTCCCGGTTCTACGGCGAACTCCTGGATGGCTTCCAGGACGAGGTCATGATCCCCTGGCGCACGTACCTCGCCTCCCAGGGATTCACCTGGCAGCGGTGCGCGCCCATCCTCTTCCTGTCCTCCCAGGGGGCGACCTCGACGTACCACAACGACAACTCGCACGGCCTCGTCTGGCAGGTCCACGGCACCAAGACCTTCCACAGCTACCACAACCCCGACAAGCACCTGTCGGCAGAAGCCGCCGTCATCGGCGAGACCACAGCCGAGGAACCGCCGGCCCACGACGAGACGGACCGGCAGTCCGTGACCATGCACCCCGGTGACCAGCTGTGGAGCCACGCCCTGACCCCGCACTGGGTCACCACCGAGTCCCCGCTCGCCCTCAGCGTCACGTTGTCCCATGGCGGCCTGTGCCACCAAGGCCGCTACGCCGACCGCGAGCTGGCCCTCCGGTCCCACTGGGACAAGAACCCGGCCGAGGCGTGGACCCTCGACCTGGGCCACACCCGCTACTGAGCACCTCGTGCCGCTGCCCCACCGCCAGACGGCGGCGGGGCAGCGGCACGTACGCACTCGGTCAGGGAGTCAGGCGGTTCGGTCCGCGGAAGAGGAAGGCCGCCTCGCGGATGGAGTCCAGGCCGAGCATGACCATGAGGATCCGCCCGAGGCCGGCGCCGAGTCCGCCGTGCGGCGGGCAGCCGAAGCGGAAGATGTTCAGGTAGTCCTGCATCGGCTCCGTGCTCATGCCCTTCTCCTCCGCCTGCTTCAGCAGGACGTCGGAGCGGTGCTCGCGCTGGGCACCAGTGGTGACCTCCAAGCCCTTCCACAGCAGGTCGAAGCTGAGCGTCAGATCCGGCCGGTCCGCCGGACGCATGTGGTAGAAGGGCCGGATACTCGCCGGGTAGTGCGTGATGAACGCGAACTCATGCCCGGTCTGCTCCTTCATGTGCGCGGCGATCCGACGCTCACCGTCCGGGTCCAGGTCCTCCTTCACCCCCTCCGGGTCCCAACCGCCGGCCCGCAGGACCTCCTGCGCCTCGGCCATCGTGATCCGCGGGAACGGAGTCTCGGGCACTGCCACCTCGACCCCGAAGACCTCCCGGATCCGCTCGCCGTGGACGTCGGCCACCTTGGCGATGGCGTGGGCGAGCATCTGCTCCTCGAAGGCCATCACGTCCTCGACGTCGTCGATCCACGACAGCTCCACGTCGACCCCGGTGAACTCGGTCGCGTGCCGGGAGGTGAACGAGGGCTCGGCCCGGAAGACCGGTCCGATCTCGAAGACCCGGTCGATGCCAGCGGCTACCGCCATCTGCTTGTAGAACTGCGGCGACTGCGCCAGGTAGGCCGACCGATCGAAGTACCCGAGCTTGAACACCTCCGCCCCGGACTCCGAGGCCGTCCCCATCAGCTTCGGGGTGTGCATCTCCGTACAGCCGTGCTCCATGGCGTACTCGCGCAGCCCCTCCTCCAGGGTCGTCTGCACGGCGAACACCAGCTGCGCGGTCTCCCGCTTACGGACGTCGAGGAACCGCCAGTCGAGCCGGTGCTCGGGCCCGGTGAGCTCGTCGATCGGCAGCGGGGTCTCGGCCAGGTTGAGCACCTCGACTGACTCGGGGACGAGCTCCAGGCCGCCGAGCTTGACCTGGGCCGCGTCCACGACGCGTCCGGTGATCCGTACGGCGGACTCCGGGGTGAGGGACTCGAGCACGGCCTCCAGCGGGCCGCCGTCGCGCTTGTGGGTCACCTGGACCATGCCGGAGTGGTCGCGCAGGATCACGAACTGCATCTTGCGCTGCAGCCGGAGCGCGTTCACCCATCCGGAGATCGAAACGGTCTGGTCGATATGACCGCGTAGGTCGGCGGTCAGCACGCGGGTCGTAGTGTGGATCATCGCAGCCCTCCAAGGGCGTCGTCATGATCCCTTGGGAGCGTGGGCGAGAAGGGTACTCGCGGTGCCACCACGCCTTTGCCACCGCCAGACAGCGGCGGCCTCATTCAGCCCGATGACGGCGGCAAACCGGCGGGGCATTGGGCCATAGGGCCGTTCCTCCCCGCGCTCAGGAGGGTCTTCACCTCGGGCGCGAGTCCGCCTTCCCAGCTACCGGCGGCTCTCTCTGCTCGCGTGATCCTCGGCTACTCGTCTCCATCTACGCGTTGCCCACGAGGATAGGGAGCGTTAAGGGCCCCTGCAACGCAATCACGGTGACAGCAAAGACTTGGCCGAATGACGATCAACGACAGAGCTGCGCACACGCCGCCGTCCCCGGCATGTCGGCGGCGGCTGAAGGGGGGCGGGATCACTTTCCGTACTGAACTGACGGACGGTCACTGCCAGGGCCGGGCGGACGCCGGGTCACGCGGCGAGGAGTACGCGCTTGCGCAGAGGACCAGAACCAGGATTCAGCCGCCGCCGACGTGGCCAGCCCGATCGTGGAGACGCTCGAGCAGCAGAATGCGGGAACATCACCATTCTGGTTGTAGGCGCTCGGCGGGACCGGTACGACGGTCACCATGTACCGATGGTCGCCGCTCAACGACCGACAGCTGGCCTTGCTCACTCGCATCGGAGAGGGAACGGATCCCGTCACCTCAGCGAGCCCGGAACTCGCCCACACCGCCCGTGCCCTCAAGGGCCGGGGCCTCATCACCATGCCCAAGCACGGTGGGAAGTGGCAGGCGGAGATCACCGATGACGGTCGCTTCTACCTGGAACACGGCCACCACCCGGACCGGCCCGAGCCAGCCCCGCGCACGCGAAGGCCGGCAGCCGCCGCGCCGAGGCCGGAGGCTGCGGCACTTCCCCGTCGGCGAGCGACGCCCCCGCCCGAGGCAAAGCCGACGCCTGCGCGCCCTGCGAAGCCGCCACGGCAGTCGCCTGCGGAAATCGGCGCGGCCTTGATCGCGGAGGTGCAGAAGGCCGACCGGTTCCTTCGGATCCCGGACCCGAGCGCCGAGGAGCGAGCCCGCTACCGCAGGGCGTTCGACGCCGCGCGACAGTGTGCACCGGAGGGCTACCACCTGAAGTACAGCGGGCGGGCGAAGGGAGACTTCTTCCTCGGTCTGCTCCGGGTGACAGGCGAGGACGACACCGAATGGAACCGGATCCGCCTGGCGCGCAGCCGAGTGATCACCGACGTCGAGGACGTGATCGCGGCGGTCACCGTGGACCACAGCGCCTTCGAGATCTCGGACGAGGTCCTCCCACGGGTGCTTTCTCTCCTTCGGCTCCTCGCCGAGCAGGCCCTCGCGCGGCACGGCGATATCGCGGTGTCGAAGAAGCGTAGGCAGGTGCGGCCGCTGCTCACGGTCCATGGCAGGACGTACGAGATCAGCTTCAAGGAACGGCAGAAGCAGGTCCGGTACGTGCCCACGCAGCCGGGCCGGCGCACGTACGACTGGCAGCGGGTCACCCCGGCCCACCGGCTCGAACCGTCCGGCGAGCTGGAGCTGCAGGTGGCCCAGCAATCGGGGTACAGCTACGGCTACCGCTACGGCTGGACGAAGGAATGGTCCGACACCGCCAAGAAGCCGTTGGAGGACCAGATCGACGCTGTCCTCCGAGCGCTGAAGGCCCGCGCGGAGGAAGAGGAGCAGGCCCGGCTGGCGCGGGAGGCGGAACAGCAGCGTCAGCATGAGGAGCGGGAGCGGCAAGAGGAGGAACGCCGCCTGCGAGAGGCCCAGGAAGAAGAGGAGCACCGCCGGCGGAAGGCGGAGAAGAAGGAGCGCACGCGTCGAGAGTGGGAAGCGGCGGTCAGCCTCGCGACGATCAAGGCAGTGGACGCCGTACGGGTCGACCGGTTCGGCACCGCCCTGGCGCAGTGGCGGGCCGCAGGGGAGATGCGGGCCTTCTGCGCCGCGCTCGACGAGGCCGCCTCCACCTCGGACGACGCTCACGAAGCCGAGCGGCTTCGCGAGTGGTCAGCGTGGGGGAAGGCGGAGGCTGACCGGCTCGACCCGACCGTGGCCGGCAGGAGCCTGACCGGCCACAGCCTCCACGCGGAACCCACGGACGACCAGCTAAGACCCTTCCTCGACGGCTGGCACCCGCAGCGGCCAGAGAAAGAGAAGCCTCCGAAGCAGGAAGAACCCAAGGCGGAAGCCGAACCGCCCAAGCCGGAGCCCGATCGGTGGCGCGGCCTCACCGACGATCGTCTGGACCAAGGCTGGAGATATGGACCCCGAGGTCGCGCTCAATGGTGGAGGCGATGACGCCGTGCCCGCGGTCACGTAGGGCCTTCACCGACTTCTCCACGAGCTTCCCGAGCCGGACGACCTCCTCGCGCAGGGCGACCAGCTCGTCGTAACGCTCGGCCTTGTCCTGACCACACCACTCACGGACGGTCCGCAGGACGGCCGCTTCCGCGTCCAGCTTCCGGTCGTCCCGGCGGCTGTAGGAGTACCAGGAGGACTGCGTGCGCTCCTGATCGATGGCCTGCTGCCTGCGGTCCACCTCGGGCAGGATGTCCTCGGCAAGACGGCTGGCCACGAGGCGCGCGATGCGCTCCGTGACCGGCCACCCGGCCAGACACCTGCCGCAGCGGTTCTCATAGACCATCGGGTCGCCTCGCAGCTCCGCGGGATCTATGCCGACGAGGGGAGCGCTGCCATCAAGACTGCCCATCTCCAAGATCCCTGCGTCCGCGACGCTGCGCCGCAGCCGCAGCTTGCTCTTCGACGGACGAACCCAAGGATCAACCGTGCAGCCTCAAAGTCGGCACTCCCCCTCACATGCCGCGACGCCTCGGCCAGAGCCAGCTCGCTCGCGTCGTCCGCACGAAACGCCGCGACGTCCTCCCAGCGCGCCACGAGGGAAGTCGCGTCTACCCACTCCTGCAGTCCGGCGTCGTCACCGTCGAGGAACCGCACGTGGAGCCAATCAGCCCGGCCACGACCGCCTACCCGTACGACCTCGACCCGACGAACCGGGCCGCCCAGCTCCTTCGGCCTCGCTCGGTAGGCCCAGTGCTCACCCATCTCCATGGGTCCATTGAGCCAGGTCTGTTGATCCCTTCGCCCCCGTGATTGCGAGATCGCATGCGTCATAGCCCAGGAGATCGCCGCCGCCTACCCTGTCCACCTCCTCCCGCCCATCACCATCTCGTGCAGCCACGAGCACGCAGCGTTCCCGGGCACCGTCAGCATCAGCGCCAGGACCCTGTACGCAGTGATCGACGACATCCGCGCCTCACTCGCCCGCTCGGGCATCCACAAGCTGGTGATCGTCAACGGCCACGGCGGAAACTACGTCCTGTCGAGCGTGGTCCAGGAAGCCAACGTCGACGGCCCTGCGGTCTCCCTCTTCCCCCTCGGCCCCGACTGGGACCGCGCCCGGGAGCATGGCGGGCTGACCGACAGGCACGCGGACATGCACACCGGCGAAGTCGAGACCTCGATCCTGCTCCACGCCGCTCCCGAGCTCGTCCGCGAGGGGTACGCCGACGCGGACCACGACGGCGGAGCCCGTCCTCTCCTCCTCGTGCACGGGACCAGCAACTACACAGAAACCGGTGTGATCGGCTTCCCGTCGCTTGCTTCTGCAGGCAAAGGCAAAGCCATCCGAAAGACTGACGGGGGATTTCGCCGAGCACCTCTGCGCGCTCGGCGAGGCAGCGGTTCCCACCACGCCCGACACTGACGACCACATCCACAATTCTGTTATCAACTGACTACGCACTGTGGATAGAAGTCAGGCTTCAGGAGGGTTCGGCGGTACTGTCCTTGCGTGGCAACCATCGCGCTGTTCAGCACCGACGACCTCTCCCTTCCCGAGTCTCTGCAGGAGGCTGTGGAACACGGTGAGGTGTTCACGCGTGCCTGGGTGGTCGAGCTCATCCTGGACCTTCTCGGCTATACGGCAGACAAAGACCTCTGTGATCTGAGGCTCGTGGAGCCGGCCTGCGGCGGCGGCGCATTCTTGACCATCGTCGCGTCCCGAATCAGCGCGTCATGTCATGTGCACCAGCGCCCCATTACCGACGCCATCGACGCTGTCCGCGCCTTCGACCTGCTGGGCCGCAACGTGGAGCAGAGCCGGTCACTGGTCATCGAAACGCTGCAAGCAGAGGGCTGGGAGCCGAAGGATGCGAGGAAGGTCGCCACAGCGTGGGTGAGGCAGGGCGACTACCTCCTGCAGTCGGACGCCGAGCATCGCGCCGACTACGTCGTCGGTAACCCTCCGTACATCCGGCTCGAAGATGTTCCCGACGACCGGATGGCCGCATACCGCCGCGGCTGCTCGACGATGGGTGGCCGAGCCGACATCTACATCGGCTTCTACGAGGTGGCCTTGCGCAGCCTTAACCGAGGCGGCCAGCTGGGATTCATCTGCGCCGACCGGTGGATGCGGAACCAGTACGGCCAGCGGCTGAGGAAGCTAGTGACCAAGCACTTCAGCATGGACCTGGCCCTCGTGATGCACGACGTAGACGCCTTCGACGATCAGGTTTCGGCCTATCCCGCGATCACCCTCATCTCGAACAAGAGCCAGGGCGCAGCGGTAGCCGCGGACACGAACCGGTCCTTCGGAGCGGAACAGGCGCGGGACTTCGCCAGCTGGTACCTGGAGGGCAAGCCGACGACGATCGCCACGACTTCCTACCAAGCTGCTCGCATGCCGCACTGGTTCCCGGAAGAAGACTCGTGGCCGGCTGCTTCACCGGCCAGGCTCGCGATCCTTGAGGACCTCACCGAGCGCTTCCGACTCCTTGAAGACAGCGAGACGGGAACGAAGGTCGGGATCGGCATCGCCACCGGCGCCGACAAGATCTTCCTCACCAAGGACAAGGACCTGGTCGAGGCAGACCGTTTGCTCCCCATGGCCATGGTCCGCGACACCACCAGCGGCATCATCAACTGGGACGGCACGCACCTGGTCAATCCCTGGACGGCCAGCGGCGACCTGGTCGACCTCGACGCGTTTCCGCGGCTCGCCTCCTACTTCGAGAAGCACGGTGAGGACCTGCGCAAGCGCTACGTCGCGGTCAAGCAGCCGCAGCGCTGGTACAAGACCATCGACAAGGTCGACGACAAGCTCACCCGTCGTCAGAAGCTGCTGTTTGCGGACATGAAGCTGAGGATCCATCCGGTCCTCGACGAAGGCGGCCTGTACCCTCACCACAACCTGTACTTCATCGTCTCGGACGTCTGGGACATGCGCGTACTCGGTGGCCTGCTGCTGTCCAAGGTCGCGGAGGCATTCGTGGAGGCGTACGCGGTCAAGATGCGCGGGGGAACCCTCCGCTTCCAAGCCCAGTACCTCCGGAAGATCCGCGTCCCGGACCCGGCAACAATCAGCGAAGGCGACCAGGCCGCTCTCGCTGAAGCCTTCGACAAGCGGGATAGGGAGGCCGCCACCGAGGCCGCTTTGCGTGTCTACGGGCTCGCCGAGCTGCCTGACTAGGAGGAACGGATCTTGACGGTCACCCGCCAAGACTTCGAAGACGCCATCGCGGCGTACTGGGGCGCCAAGCAACTGCAGAAAGAGCAGTCCGCCATCCGGGACGCGGTAGGGGCCGGCACCGCTGGCTCCGTCCGAGGCGGCAAGCACTTCGACGTCATCGCGACACTCTTGGCGAAGTTCTTCCTGGACGCCGGCTACCCGGCTTCGAGCATCCGCGTCACCAAGTCACAGGGCCTTGAACTGCCTGGCTACTACCGGCCGCAGAAGCAGTGGGATCTCGTAGTCGTCCACCAGAACGTCCTCGTGGCGGCGTTCGAGCTGAAGGCACTGGGCGGGCCGTCGTACGGCAACAACTACAACAACCGGGTCGAAGAGGCGCTGGGCAGCGCTGTCGACCTGCGCCGAGCTGCCCTCGCCGAGCTGTACCCGAAGGAGAAGCCCTGGCTGGGCTACTTCTTCATCATGCAGGACGGCGAAGGATCCCGGAGGCCGGTCAAGACGGCCAAGGGCGCCCTCCCCGCCGATAAGATCTGGCACGGAACCTCGTACCAGGACCGGTTCGGGATCTTCTGCGAGAGGCTCATGGCCGAGCAGCTCTACGACGCCGCGTGCTACGTCACGTCTTCAGCTGAGAACCCGAAGCCCATCGAACTGGTCGAGAGCCTCGACTGGCGCCACTTCTCCGCAGCGATAAACGCCCGCCTCACGTATCTGAAGGACCTTGGCATCCCTGGGTAAGTGCGGCGCCTGAGGACGTTGGCGACGCGCGGCCGTCGGGTACGGATGTGAGGCATGGCAATAGATGACGACAGGCGAGCGGCCATACGCCTCGCCAGCCAGGCCCACGACGTCGGTCGCGCGTCCGGGCGGGTTCTCTGGCGCGAGGCACTGCAATGGATCAGCGGAGGGAGGCTCGGTCGGCGAAGAGGCTGGCCTGACGTTCCTCAGCTTGATACCCTCTGGCAGGACACGGTGTCGACCGAGCGGGATGGCTGGCGCCAACGCGCGGCAAACCTGAACGGCGAATTCGCCTTCGCTGTCGACTACCTCGTCTGCTATCCCTGTCGCATCGGCTGGGTCGAACAGCCCTACACCCTGCCCCAGTACCAGCGGTGTGGGTTGGCCACCGCCGGCCTCACCGCACTTCGCGCCGACCATCCGGCCCTGGCATGGCACACGCTCGGTGGGCACCTCGGCGAGTCGCAGGCGTTTTGGAGCGCTGCTGGCAGCGCGGTCCCCGGCGGATACCAGCCGCGTCCACTTTGCCAACACTCGAACGCCGGCAGGTGATTCGAAGAGACACAAGCGAGCTCAGCAGGATGCCCTGGTCCAGTAGGCGTCCGTTGGAGCTCCACCAGGACGTTGGGACAGTCCGGGCGACCTGCTGCTTCGGGCGCTCGGAGGTCGGCTGTCACACCCTCCCGCTAGCCTCGATGAGAAGCTTTGACCAACGCTGGGTGGGGGTGACCGACCGTGAAGTCGGTGAGGGAAGCAGTCAAGAACTACTGGCTTCAGCGCCATTACAACGGCACTGGCACCCCACCCATGGTTCGTGCGGCACGATGGGACAATGTCATCCTCGCCGTGGCGGATGAACTTGCCGCGCGTGGCATTGACCGGAATTGGATCCACGTTGGGCGCGATGCAACCCTGCCGGGCGCGTATGGGGTGGGCCGATCGGCGTGGGACCTCGCCGTGGTCAAGGATGGGATTCCTCTCGCTGCGATCGTCGTAAAGGGCCTTGGCGGGCCCTCGTACGGCAACAACTACAACAATCGGATCGCGGAGCTAACGTCGATTGCTTTCGATGTGCGCAGACAGTACGGCAGTCCGGAGTTGACCGGATTCCAGCCTTACCTGGGGCTCTTCTTCGTTCTCCAGGAAGGAAAGGGTGCCAACATTCCTGTCTGCAAGCCGCGGGGTGATTCTTACGTCAGGATCGGCGATGGGTTGTCGTACAAGGAGCGCCTGGGAGAGACCTTCTCGCAGTTCCAGAAAGACGGCCTGTATGACGGAGTCTGCTACGTCTCTGTCGGCTCTGAGCAGGGCACAAGCGTAGACGAGCCTTACTCCGATATGTCCATCGAGACCCTTATCGACACCCTCCTGGCGAGGGTGGAATCGCTTGCCGCACTCAATGGGGCCGCTGGGCTCACATCCGTCTCCTTCGGCGAGATGCTGTCGAATCGTATCGACATTGACGAGGTTCTGACCGGGCTAACCTCGACGCCCGCGGGTTTGTTTGCGGCCGAGGCGGCGGTTATTCGCCGGCGGCGAGCGCTGCTGGGAGACCTGCGCAAACTTGCCGTCTCCGAGGGAACCAACGAGACGGTAATGCACAAGGCCATGTCCGGTCATCACTGGATCTTTGGCGGTCAGTACATCGGTGTCGCTGCAAGGCGAGATCTCATGAATCTACACCAGCACGACATCCCTCTGATTTCAGCTGACCGGAGTCTCAATATCATCGAACTCAAGGGCCCCGAGGCCCCACTGATTCGACGACCCCGTGAAAACCACCTCATCCTCTCTGGTGCCGTCAACGAAGCCGTCGGCCAGTGCATGAACTACCTGCGCACCCTCGACGAAATGGGTGCGGCTCTCGGCACCCTCCACCGCAACGATTTGAACCTCGACTACGACTACCGACGCGCTCGCGCCACGGTCGTGATCGGCTACCCCGAGCGAACGGACGTTGCGACTCGCGAGCAGATCGACCAGACGATCAGGACCTACAACGCCCACCTGTCTCGGATCCAGGTCCTGACGTATGCCGACCTGCTGGATGCAGCCGAGCGGGCTCTCGCCTTCGAGGAGGACAGTCGAGTGAGCGGCGAAGAGGCGTAGCCCCGAAGCGACACGGGCTTCTGCCACGGGTCAGGGCGATCGTCTGGTTGCAGTTCTGGTTGCATTCACCCCCGTCCAGGCCCGTCCGGACGGGGTCACCCCGAACGCTCCGCCGCAGGTCAGGACGGGTACGGCCCGCACCGGACACCCGTACGAACATTTGGAAAGCGTGTTGGGGGCAACCCCTCACGAGTTCGAATCTCGTATCCTCCGCACTCGCCCACCTGGGCAAACGAAGGGTCCGACCGCTCAGCGGCCGGACCCTTCGTCGTTGCGTGGTCTCAGTTGGCCTACCGAGGCACCCGGCGACAGATCTCTGCTCGTCTCCCTGGCCCCAGTCGGCTCGGTCGTCAGCGCTGTGCGTCCGACGTCGTTCTCAGACCGAGTCGGCTCGCGCCTCACACCAGCAGGCTCTGACGCAGCTCATCGTCGCGAAGCAGAGCCAGCACCTGTGGGTCTGTGAAGTTTCCCCGTGATCTCGGACACGTGATCGCTATGCCGCGAGAGCGTGCTGGTGCCGTTGCCTGGTTTCGGCCGGGGTGAGGTAGCCGAACGTGCGGTGCTTGCGTAGGCGGCGGCGGTTGTAGAAGGTCTCGATGAAGGAGAAGACCTCGGCGCGGGCGGTGGCCCGGTCGGGCCAGGTACGGGTGCCGATCTCTTCCTTGAGCAGGGCCCAGAAGCTCTCCGCGGCGGCGTTGTCGAAGCATGATCCGGTGCGTCCGCAGCTCTGCCGCAGCCCCAACTTCCCTATTCGTTGCCGGAACTGAGTCGAGGTGTATTCGCTGCCGCGATCGCTGTGAACCACGCAGCCGGGCTCGAGTCCGCCCCGGCCGTGGGCCATGTCGAGAGCGTCGACCACCAGCTCGGCGCGGTGGTGGTCGGCCATGGCGTAGCCGACGACCTCGCGGGTGGCCAGGTCCAGCCAGCAGGCGAGGTAGAGCCAGCCCTCGGCGGTGGGCAGGTAAGTGATGTCGCCGACCAGCTTGGTCCCGGGGCGCTCGGCATGGAAGTCGCGGCCGATCAGGTCCGGGGCCGGCTTCGCTCTCGCGTCCGGCCGGGTCAGCGAACGCCGTCTGCGCCGGGTGACGCCGCGGATGTCGCGCTCACGCATCACGCGGGCGACGCGCTTGCGGTTCACCCGTCGGCCCAGGCGGCGCAGTTCGGCATGGATACGTGGGACACCGTAGGTGTGCCGGGAAGCGACGTGCACCACGGTGATCTCGTGTGCGAGGGCGTCGTCGGCGGCCTGCCTGGCACAGCGGGCGGCTTCGCCCTCGCACCAGGCGTAGTAGGAGGAGCGGGCGACCTTCAGCACCCGGCACAGCAGGACGATCGGATAGTTCGCCTTCTCCGCATGGATCAACCGGTACAGCTCGCTCACCGGTCGTTCTCCTTCACGAAGAAGGCCGTCGCTTTTTTCAGGATCTCGATCGTCTGCTGCTGTTCACGGACCTCCTTGCGCAGTCGCTTGAGCTCCTCGCGCTCGACGCTGGTCAGCTCACCGGACGTGCCCTCGCCCTGGTCCGCCTTCGCCCGGCGGTACCAGCCGCGCAGGGACTCGGAGCTGATGCCGAGTTCCCGGGCGACGGCGGTAACCGTCTTGCCCGAGGAGTCGACGAGCGCGATCGCGTCCCGCTTGAACTCCTCGGTGTACCGCTTCGTGTACTTACTTCCCACCTGGTGCTACTTCCTCTGGAACCTCAAGATCCCAGTCTCCAGGTGTCCACGATCAAGGGGAAGCTTCACTACCGCAACGCCCCCGGCTCACAGGCAGTTCGAGCTGGGGGCGCGTTCGTATCCCGGTCGCCGGCGGCCGGCCGGCGGTGGGCCCGCGGCCTCGTAGCTCCGGTGCCGGCCTCGACGTGGGCCGCTCCGTGGCCGAGACCTTGCCCGGCCGCCACGGTTCACCGCCCGGCATACGCGGCAGCGGCGTGTGCGCCACCCGGGTGCCGTGCGGCAACTCTCGAGATGTGCAGTGCCCTGTGCCCCGGCGTGCCGGTGCCGTCGCGGACCCTCGGTGAGTTCGAGACGCACCAGCCTCTGGCTGGGGGAGACCTGTCGCACGGCGCCCTGGTCCGCCTCATGCCGGGGCGGGCGCCGTGGTCTTGTCGCCCGTCATCTCCGTCCGCTGCTGTCCCGCGTAGGGGTGAACCGGGATGTCCTGGAGTGGCCGGAAGGCGCCCCCGATCGCTGTCGGCAAGCGGGTCGGGCGCCCCGGCCATTCGTTTCTCCGCCGACGTCACGGCGCAACAGAGGGCGTTTTTCGGTCACCGGTATGGATCGGCGCAACTCATAGCATTCGATGCCTTGTCGGGTCACCAGGGCGCATGCCCCACGAGTACAGGGAGACGAGTGAAGAGCACCCTTCTGACCGCGGGACTCGCCGTGGTCCTGATCGCGGGTACGGCCTTTCCGACTGCCGCCGTGTCGGACTCCGGGTCGACGGATCTGCCCGGCACCGGAGCGAAGGTCCAGGTCAACGCCTGGCACTGCAACGTCTATGCCGACAAGTGCTCCTTCAAGACGTCCACCAAGGTGTTCCGGGGCAGTCACAAGTACAAGGTCAGAAAGATCACCAACACGGCCACCGTGAAGGCCAACGGCTGGCAGGCGACGCTCTCTCTCAGCCCGAGCGGTACCTACGTCAGCGAGAACACGCGGCAGGTGAGCTGGACCAACAAGAACACCTGGATCGCCGACATCAGCGGCATCGCAGATCCGGGTGGCTCACTCAACACGAGCATCACCACCTGCTCGGACGGTGGCGCCTTCACGGCCGGTGTCAAGGCGTTCGCCTCGGCCTGCGCCAACGACTGACCGCGTGAGGAACCGTCTTCCCCGGGCGGCGGCCCCCGGGTATCGCCGGTGGGCGTTCAGCACCACGGTGGCGGCGGCCGTGGGCGTTCTCGGCCTCTCGCTGTTCGGCGGTGGCCCGATCGACCGGCCGGTTCCGCCCGGTGACCGTCTGGCGGAAGGGCTCGACGCCCTGCGCGGCGCGAACGACCTGGTACGGGCCACGCGAGCGGACACCGGCCGGGTTCCCGCGCTGTATCCGACCGCGTACGGGCGCCTGGAAGCCGCACTCGCGCCGACTGCCGGAACCCCGTCGGCCATCCTGCCGGCCGCTCTGGCGGATCTGGCCCGGACCGACGCCCTGGACACTCCGGCCTGGCGCGCCCACTACGTGTGTCTGGCCATGACGAGGGCACCGGTCCGGGCGGCGGCAAGAGTCCTGGAGCGGGCCGGGCTCCGAGAGCGGGCCGAGGCCGAGGCGCTTGCCTACCTGCGTACACCGGACGCGGCGGACGACCCCTTGACCTCGCTGGCCACACGGGCGGCCTTCCTGCGGACCCTGACCTGTCTGGGCCGCACCGACTCCGTACCGCCCGACGCCCTGCGGCACCTCGTGGCGGACACCGCGCACACCGCCGAGCCCGTCCCCGTGCTCTACGCCGTAGAGGCGCTTCGGTCGGCCGGGGTGAGCGGTCGTGCGACGTATGCGCTGCGGGATGCAGGCGCTCGACTGACGGCCGACTGCGAAGCTCTCGATCCTCTGCGGCGGGCTGCCCTGGCCCTGCTGCACGGGCACCTGCCGGACAGCGCGCGCGCATGCCTGCTGCCCGCGCTCAGGGACGGCGACACCCAGACCCGTTGGATCGTCCGCAGGGCCTTGGCCCGGGACGCCGACAGGGCCTCGACGTCGCTGCCTCCCCCCATGGGCACCGTCCGGCCCGACGGGCTTGTCGACAAGGCACCGGCGCAGTTGGGCACGCTGACCGCCACCTACAACGCGGCGCGGGCTCTCACCGCGGCCGGCCGGCACCGGCGTGTGCCGCCTTGGCTGAAGGCACGCCTGACGGAGTTGGGGACCGACCACGGACTCGACCCGTCCGACCGGATCCTCCTCGCCATGATCTGCCACCGGTTGTCCCTGTCCTGCGGCCCACAGGCCGCCGCGGGCGTACGGCAGGCGGTCGAGTCGGCGGTGCCCGCCCGCCTCACCGAGGAGAACCAGCGCCGCTGGTACGGCGCGATGGCGGCACGGGCCGAGTTCGGCCTCGGGTGCGGGCACACATCGGCGGAACTGCCGGAAGAGGAGGGGAGCACCCTGTCCGCCCGTTCCCTGCGCATCGTGGCGATGCTCGCCAGCGTCGGGTGCGAGGCGCAGGCCCGGCGCCTCACCACGAGGGCCGATCTCGTGGCGCAGGCCCGCGAGGCACTTCGATCCGGGGATCTGCCGACCGCCTCCGACGCGGTCGAGGCGGCGCTTGTCTCCGACCGCAGCATCCCCCAGACCCTGTGGGACGACCTGCCAGGTCTCCTGGAGCCCTACCGCGATCCGCAACACCCGGACCTGTACGCCGTGTCGCCCGGCGGTGTCGCCTCCGCCGACGGCACCAGGGCTGCCTACCACCTGCTCGCCTGAACCGTCCTGATCCCGGCGGAAGGAACTCACCCGCGCATGAACATCGCCTCACCACCCGCAGTCGCGGCAGAGGGCCTGGTCTTCCACTACGCGTCAGGCGGCGGCCTGACCCGAGCGGACCTCACCCTGGAAGCAGGCACGACGGCCGCCGTGGAGGGGCCGTCAGGCTCGGGCAAGAGCACACTGCTGGCCCTTCTCGGGCTGATCCTTTCTCCGGACGCCGGCTCCCTCGACATCACCGGCACGGACACCCGCCACCTGTCAGCGGCCGAACGGGACGAACTGCGCCGGCGCGCGATCGGCCTCGTGCTCCAGGACCTCGGACTTCTGCCGTTCCTCAACGCCTGGGAGAACGTCGCGGCGGCCTACGGGTCCCGCCTGACCCGGCATCGTGCGGCGGCGCGCGACATGCTCGGCGATCTGGGCATGGCGGACCTGGCCGACCGCCCGGTCACGGAACTCTCCGGCGGCCAGCGCCGACGGATCGCCGTCGCCCGAGCCGCCGTGAAGGAGCCGGTGCTCATCCTGGCCGACGAGCCGACCTCCGGCCTCGACCCCGCGACCGCGCAGTCCGTGAGTGCCGCCCTGCTCTCCTGTGCCGAGCGCGGGGCGGCCGTCCTGCTGGTCACCCACGACCCGCTGCTCGCAGGGATCTGCGAGCAGCGCCACGTACTCGACGGGGGAGTGCTGTCACCCGCCCTCCGGCAGGACGCCGGTGAGGAGAAGCAGGGATGAGCCGCTGGAGCCTGTACACGTGGAGACGCGACGGACAGTCCCTGCGCCGGGCGCTGCCCACGCTCACCGTGCTGGCGGCTCTGCTGAGCACGTCGGCCGGTGTGACCGCGGGCGCGGCGGGCGCCGTCCAGCGAGACGTCCTGGCATCGGGCGGACTCACCCAGATCGAGCTCACCTCGTTCGAGGACGACGTGTCGGTCCGCCCCTTGACCACTGCGGCCCTGAGAGAGGCCCGGAATGTGCCGGGCGTCCGCCACGTGGTCGCGGACTACCCCTCCACCCTCTACGCGGAGGAGTCAGGGACGTACGACCTGACCAGCCGCACTCTGACCCCGGCCGACGACCTTCCCATCACACAAGGGACCCTGCCGGAACGGCTCTCCCCGGACGAGGTCGTCCTTCCCGCCACCGCGCAGGGCACGGACTTCACCCCGCTCCTCGGCCGCACGATCGCTTTCGGACATACCCGGGCGACCGGGGCCGCCTCCGGCACCACCGCGGTCCTCCGACTGCGGATCGCGGCTCTCTACGACCCGAGCTGGCAAGCCGACGGACCAGGCGTCGCCTATCTCTCCGAGTCCTCCGCCGCGCTGCTGGCCGCCGCACGGGCAGGGCAGGACCCCGAGACCTTCCGGGACAAGGAGGGCGCGCAGTCCGCCGTCGTGGTGGTCGCGCACCAGAGGCAGGTGGCCGCGGTCACCGACGCGCTGCAGGCCGCAGGCTTCTCCGCCTCCCCGGTGTCCGACCGGATCCGTCATCTGCCGGGTCTGTTCGGCGCAGCGGACCTCGCCATGCGGGCCGGGGTACTGGTCCTGGCTCTGGCTGCTGTCGGCCTGGGGGCCGTGCGAGCCGCCGACAGCGCCCGGGCCCGGCTCGGGCAGTTTGCCGTACTGCGCATTCTTGGCACCGGACGCCCCGAGCTGCGTCGGATCCTGCTGTGCGAGGCACTGCTCTCGGGCGGAGTGGCGGGCACGGTCGGCGCGGTCGTCGGCAGCGGCGCCTCCCTCGCCCTCGCGGGTCCGCTCAGCAGCACGCTCGGACTGCCGATCACACTCAGTGACTCCCTGCCAGGACCGGGCTGGACCGCCGCAGTACTGCTGCTCCCGGCTCTCGGGCTGGCCGGCGGGGTGTTGCTGGGCAGTCGGGGGGTGCTGCGGGGGGATCCCTATCTGGGGGCGCGGGCGCATGGCTGACGGTGCGGGTGGAGGCGGGGGGAGTTCCCGGGGCCCGGGGGAGGCGCGAGGATGGGGGCCCTGGTGTGTGATGCCGTCCGTTCTCCGTGAGAGTGAGAGATTCGCGCCGATGCCGTTCCCGTACGTCCTTCTCTCCGCCGCCGTCTCCCTCGACGGGTACCTCGACGACACCGGCCCGGAGCGGCTGCTGCTCTCCTCCCCGGCCGACTTCGACCGGGTGGACGAGGTACGGGCCTCCTGCGACGCGATCCTGGTGGGTGCGGGCACCCTGCGCGCCGACAACCCCCGGCTGCTCGTCAACTCCGCCGAGCGGCGGGCCGCGCGCGTCGCACAGGGGCGGGCGGAGTTCCCGCTGAAGGTCTGCGTCAGCGCCAGCGGCGATCTCGACCCCGCGGCCCGCTTCTGGCACACCGGCGGTGAGAAGGTGCTGTACACCACCGGCAGGGGTGCCGGACGCGCCGCGCGGGCGGGGCTCGCCGCCGACGTCGTCGACCTCGGCGACCGGCTCGACTGGCCCGCCGTGCTGGAGCACCTGCACGACGTACGGGGGGTGCGGCGACTGATGGTCGAGGGCGGCGGCACCGTGCACACCCAGCTGCTCCGGCAGCAGCTCGCCGACGAACTCCAGCTGGTCCTCGCCCCCCTCCTGGTCGGCACCCCCGAAGCGCCACGGCTCTTCGGCCCCGGCGGCTATCAGGGCGGCCGGCTGCGGCTGGTGGAGACCCGGCGCATCGAGGACGTCGTCCTCATGCGCTACGAGCCCACCGCCCCCGGCACCGGCCCGCGCACCGTGCCCGCCGACCGGCACTGGCTGGCCCTCGCCTGCGATCTGGCCGCGCTGTGCCCGCCGTCGGACACCGCCTTCAGCGTGGGTGCGGTGGTGGTCGGCGCCGACGGCACCGAACTGGCCCGCGGCCACTCCCGCGAGGTCGGCGACCCCCTCGTGCACGCCGAGGAGGCCGCCCTCGCCAAGATCGACCCGGCGGACCCGCGGCTGCCCGGCGCCACCGTCTACTCCAGCCTCGAACCCTGCGCCCGCCGCGCCTCCCGCCCCGCCCCCTGTGCCCGGCTCATCCTCGACGCCGGCGTCCGCCGTGTCGTCACCGCCTGGCGCGAACCCGACACCTTCGTCGCCGGGGCCGACGGCAGCGGACTCCTCACCGCGCACGGTGCCCACGTCGTCGTCCTGCCCGAGTACGCGGACCGCGCCAAGGCTCCCAACCGGCACCTGGAACCCCCCGCCTGACCTCAGCCCGGCCCAACCCGTCCTTCGCCTCCGCCCCGGCAGGGACACGGGATCTTGGGCGATCGCGCGGCCCGTCGGGAAGCGTCGTCGGGGTGGAGCCCGGTCGGCTGGGGCTGCTCAGTCGGCAGTCTCGATCCGCTCCGGGGCGACGCCCAGGATGAGCTTCTCCAGCGCGTCCCGGGCAGAGCCGAACGTAGCCAGCCAGGTCTCGACCAGGTAGATCTCGCTGTTCTCGTCGATGCCGAGGAGGAATCTGCCCTCATCGAGTTCGCCGAGGGGGAAGACGGCGCGCCCGATGGTGTGACTCCAGTCGGCGAAGCGGTCCTCCTCGCCGATCAGGTCGTCCGGGTCGAAGGTGAAGGGGGTCCTGGCGCAGGTGATCCCGGGGCCGCTGATCCGGACGTCCAGGCCACCGAACTCCGCCAAGAAGGCTTCAGCGGCATCGTGCATGCGGATCAGGCCGGTCTTCTCGAGCGCCTTGCGCCAGCGGCCCGTCGAGACGTGCCGTCCCGGCCGCCAGCCTGCCGAGCGCAGTGTCTCCTCGATCACGCCGGTTCCCCGTAGATGCGTCACCGCCGCATCGACCCATGCCTTGTCCACCGGCACGTCTTCGGGCCAGCCGGGCCGCCAGTCCGCCTGCCAGTGGGTGAAGTCGTCACGCAGGAACCGCGGGTCGACTGGCTTGAGTCGCACTTGCTGTCGCTGATCGGCCCACCAGACCTCGAATGCGGCCTCGGTCCCCTCGCTCGGCCAGCGTTCTGCGGCCGTCGGCAGAAGCAGAACATCGACGAACCCTCCGACCGGAAGACCGATGTCGACGAAGATCCCGATCGCACCCGGTCTCGGGACTGCCGTCACCGTCCCTCGGAACCTCTGGCCGAACCGCAGGCCGCTACGGATTCGAATCCACTCTTCAGCGCTGACCACCCGGACATCCTGGCACCCTGCTGTTGCACATGGCGGCCGGACGGTCGTGGTGGTGGGGCGGGGGACCATGGACGTTGAAGACGGGGTCTTCTCCTTCCGGGATCTCGAAGACGAAAGGGGGTGCGGGAAACCGTGGTGCTGGTGGTCCTGAGCATGGCGTACACTTGAATCACCGACGCGGGGTGGAGCAGCTCGGTAGCTCGCTGGGCTCATAACCCAGAGGTCGCAGGTTCAAATCCTGTCCCCGCTACTGAAGGCCCAGGGCCGGAGTCCATGTGAACGGACTCCGGCCCTGAGTCGTTCCATGACGCTTGTGCCGTCTCCCCGTCTCCCCGTCTCCCCGTCTCCCCGTGTGCTCGTACGCCACGCCACGCCATGCCACGCCCCGGTGCCGGCTCCCGGTCCCTCTCCGTGGCCGTCGCCCTGAGCCGTCCGCGTCAGGCGGCGGCCGCGTCAGGCGGCGGCCGGCCCGCCTGCGTGCGCCGGCCCGCTCCCGGCGTAGCCCGGTCGGACCGTTCCGCTCGCCGCGCGGGGGTGCACCGGCGAGGCTGGACGGACGGGCCGAGGCGCGGCCCGACCGTCGACGTACGCCGGGAGACAGGGTGCCGGCTGGTGAGGTGAGGGGTGTGGGACCGCCCGTCGGGCCGGTCGGCGGCTCGGCGGCCGCAGCCGACGACCGGCGGCGGATCTCGTCGACCCGTGCCTTCGTCCGCGTCCTGCCCGTCCTGCTGATCAGCGCCGGACTCGTCTACGACGCCCTCACCCCGGACGTGTACGCCGCCGCACCGTTCTTCACCGCCGCGCCCCTCGTCGCCGCCCCGCTGTACTCACGGCGCGGCACGGTGCTCATCGGCTCCGCCGCGGTCGTCGTCGTCCTCACCCTGCACGTGCTGATGGGCATCGCCCTGGAGGCCGAGGCGGTCACCGAGCAGATCACCGTCGTCACCGTGGCGTTCCTCGCCGTCGTCATCAACGTCCTCGTCCGCCGCAGCAGCGAGCGGCTCGCCTCCGCCCGGGAGATCGCCGAGGCCACCCAGCGCGCCGTCCTGCCCGAGCCCGCCGAACGGATCGGGGGCCTCGACATCGCCGCCCGCTACGAGGCCGCGCAGGAGGACGCGCTCATCGGCGGCGACCTGTACGCGGTGCAGGACACCCCGCACGGGGTGCGGCTCGTCGTCGGGGACGTCCGCGGCAAGGGCATGGGTGCGGTGTCCGCGGTCGCCGTCGTGATCGGGGCGTTCCGGGAGGCGGCCGAGCAGGAGGCCACCCTGGCCGGTGTCGCCGACCGGCTGGAACGCGCGCTCGACCGTGAGGGGGCGCGTCGGGCGGGCCTGGACGCGCTGGAAGGGTTCACCACCGCCGCGCTCGCCGAACTGCCGCACCGCGAAGCCCTCGCACGCGTCCTCAACCGCGGGCACCCCCCGCCGCTCGTGCTGTACGGCGACGGCACCGTGCGCCCGGTGCACCCGCGCAGCCCCGCGCTGCCGTTGGGCCTCGGCGACCTCGGCCGCGGGCCGGACCGGGTCGAGGAGGTGCCCTTTCCGGGCGGGGCCACCCTGCTGCTGTACACCGACGGGCTGTCCGAGGCCCGTGACGCGGACGGCGTCTTCTACGACCCGGAGCTGCGGCTCACCGGCCGGGTCTTCCGCGGGCCCGCGGCGCTGCTGTCGGCTCTGGCGGAGGAGGTACGCGGCCACTCGGGTGGCGCACTCGGCGACGACATGGCCCTGCTCGCCGTCCGCCGTCCCCTGGATGCGGCGGGCTCCGCGGGGGCCGAGGGGTCCGCCGGCAGGAGGAGCGGGGGCGGCGGGTCGCCGTGAGTTCCGGAGCCGCCCGGCGGCGGGTCTTCTCCGGCTCGCGTCACGCGATGTGATCGGACGGGTGCCCTCCGCATAACAGCTGAGTAAACGTCAGAAACTCGGACGTCGTGGGTGCCGGGTCAACTCGCCCGGCTTTCGCCCCTCCTGGGGTGAATCTCCTGCCCGGAAACTGCAATGATCAAGCCGAACAGCTTGGAAAGAGGGACCCGCTTCTATTACTGTCCGATAACGCAGCGGTCGTCCCAGCCGTCACAAGAGGCGGCTCCGTGCGCACGCGCCGAATCCCGCAAGGGAACCGGGGAACCACCAACTTGGGGTGAATCACGCGAATGCCCGCCGTGCACCGACGGCCGGTATACGCGCGTAGGAGACCTTCCTGTTCCGAACCCGTCAGCTAACCCGGTAGGCGAGAAGGAAGGAAAGGAGTACGCCCACGTGGCGTCCAACCGGCCTGCCCCGCAAGCCCCGTTCGTGCCGGGCCAGCGTTCCGCCGACACCGCCGAGGTCTTCGCCTACGGCGGCCCCCGCACCGACGACGGTCCGTGGGAGGAGTGGAACCCCACCGCGGACACCGTCCGCCCCGTACGCGGCAGGCACCGGGTCTCCAAGCAGCGCGGCGGCGGACTCGCCCGCAGCTCCACCGTCCTCGGCGTCGGCGTCATAGCCGCTGTCGGCGCCGGCGGCATGGCCAGCGCCCAGTCCGGCAAGCCGCCGGTCGCCATCTCCATGCCCGACCTGCCCTCCGTCGGCACCCTGCTGTCCGACGAGGAGCAGCCCGCCGAAGAGCCCGCCGCCCCGCTCAGCGGCATCGGCACCACGGCCGCCGACACCGCCCAGGGCGCCGACGACGCAGGCGAGGCCCTGCGGGCCCGCATCATCGCCCAGGCCGAGCGGCAGCAGAGCCAGGCCGACACCAAGGCCGCCCAGGCCGCCCAGGCCGCCGCGGCGAAGGAACTCGCCGAGGCCGCCGCCAAGGCCGAGAAGGAGGCCGAGGCCGAGGCCGCCGCCGCGAAGGCCGCCGCGGAGGAGGAGGCCCGCAAGAAGGCCGAGGCCGAGCGGCTCGCCGAGCTGGCCCGCCAGTACACGCTGCCGACCTCCTCGTACACGCTCACCTCCCTCTTCGGGCAGGCCGGCTCCATGTGGTCCTCCGGCTACCACACCGGCCTGGACTTCGCCGCGCCCACCGGTACGCCCATCAAGGCCGTCCACACCGGCACGATCACCGAGGCCGGCTGGAGCGGGTCGTACGGCTACCGCACGGTCCTCACCCTGGAGGACGGCACCGAGCTCTGGTACGCGCACCAGTCCTCGATCAACGTCAGCGTCGGCCAGAAGGTCAACACCGGCGACGTCATCGGGCGCGTCGGCGCCACGGGCAACGTCACCGGTCCCCACCTGCACCTGGAGGTCCACATCGGCGGGGCCGCGGGCGGCGTGGACCCGCTGGCCTGGCTGCGCGAGCGGGGTCTCACCCCCTGAGACGCCCCTGCCGATCCCGCACGGCACCGGGCGCCCCCCCGCCCGGTGAGGTGCCCCGGCCCGCCCCGTCGGGCCCGGAGTGAACCGGCGGTCCTGACGACACCCCCCGACGTCAGGGCCGCCGGTTCCTCATGTGCGGTACGGGGCCGGGGACGGGCTGACCGCACTCGTGGCCGTGGCCGTGGCCGTAGTAGTCGTCGTCGTAGCCGTGGTGGGCGGTCGTGGGTGTCCGGCGGGGCGGTGCGGCCGCCGCCCGCGCCGCGTACCGCAGCGCCGGTCCGGCCGTGGTGCGGCCCGCCCACAGCGCGTGCAGCAGCTCACGTTCCCGTGCGGTGAAGTCCGCACCGGCCCCGTTCCGGCGGCCCCGGTGCCGCAGGAACGCCAGTGACGCCGCGGCCGCCTCGTACCGGGCCACCTGACGGCCCGCCGCCCTGCCCAGATGGCGCGCCGCGTACGCGCGGGCCAGCCCGCGGGCCCGCATCGAGCCCAGGACGTACGGTTCCGCCGGCGTCAGCCAGCCCGCCGTCACATACACCCCGAGCTCCTCGCGCACCGCGTGCAGCTCCCGCTGACGCGTCCGGATCAGCAGCCAGGTCACCAGGCCGAGTGACGGCACCATGATCGCCCCGTACACCACGGGGAAGCCGTACCCGCCCCACGCCACCGCGCCGTTCCACACCGCGTGCAGGCCCGTCGCGGGCAGCAGACCCGCCAGCGGCAGCAGCACCCTGCTCCGCGGCCGGCCGTCACCGCACAGCGCGGCGGCGCCGAACCCGATCCCGGTCAGCACCGTGAACAGCGGGTGCGCGAACGGCGACATCACCACCCGCACGAAGAACGTCACCGCCGTCACCGAGGTGAGCCCCGCGCCCCCCGTCAGCCGGTCCGTGCCGAAGGCGCTGCCCAGGTAGAGGACGTTCTCCGTGAAAGCGAAGCCCGTCGCCGTGACACCCGCTATCACCACACCGTCGACGACGCCGGTGAGATCGCGGCTGCGGAACAGGAACACCAGCAGCACCGCCGCCGCCTTCGCCGACTCCTCCACCACCGGCGCCACGAACGTCGTGCCCAGCGCGTCCGCGCCCGCCGGATCGGCCGTCGCCGCCGCGATCCAGCGCATCGCGAAGCCGTTCGCGACGATCGCGATCAGCGCCGCCGCGCCCGCACCCCACGCGAAGGAGAACACCAGGTTCCGCAACGGGCCCGGAGCCACCCGGTCCAGCCACCGGAACGCGGCGAGCAGCAGGGGCACCGGCAGCACGGCCAGGCCCAGGCCCACCACCAGGCCCTCGGTGCCGGTCTGCTCGCGCACCAGCGCCAGGATCACCAGACCCGACACCGCCAACAGGCCGGTCAGCGCGGCCCGGCCCACCCAGGAGGGCCGCCCCCGGGGACCGCCCCCGGGCGCGGCACGTCCCGGCCGGACCGCGGGAGGCGTCGCGTACGGGGGACGACTGGCCACGGCATCGACCCTAGCGAGGCAGGGGCGCGGCCCGCCGACGGGCGGGCGGGACTCAGCCGCCCTGGGGTTCCTGCGGTGCCTGGGGTTCCTGCGGTTGCTGGCGTTCCTGGGGTTCCCGCGGTTCCAGGGAGGGGCGTGCCGCCGGACCGACGGCCTCGGCCGGCCCGGTCACGGGCTCCTGCGCGCCGGGGGCGTCGGCCGAGGGGGCCACGCGGCGGAACAGAACGTCGTTCACGACATGTCCCTTGTCCAGTCCCTGACCCTCGAAACGGGTCAGCGGCCGGAACGCGGGACGTGGCGCGAAGCCGCCCTCCCGCCGCGTGTTCTCGAAGTCCGGGTGCGCCGTCAGCACCTCCAGCATCTGCTCCGCGTACGGTTCCCAGTCCGTCGCGCAGTGCAGCAGCGCGCCCGGCTTCAGACGGGTCGCGGCCAGCGTGAGGAACTCCGGCTGGATCAGGCGGCGCTTGTGGTGCCGCTTCTTCGGCCACGGGTCGGGGAAGTAGACCCGCAGGCCGTCCAGGGACGCGGGCGCCAGCATCTCGCGCAGCAGGATGATCGCGTCGCCGTTGCCGACGCGGATGTTGGTCAGGCCGTGGTGTTCGGCCAGGCCGAGGAGATTGCCCTGGCCGGGGGTGTGGACGTCCACCGCGAGGATGTTGGTGTCCGGGTCCGCCGCGGCCATCTGCGCGGTGGCCTCTCCCATGCCGAAGCCGATCTCCAGCACGACGGGGCGGTCGTCGCCGAACAGCCCGGCCGGGTCGTCGATCCGGTGGCCGTCGATGTCCAGGCCCCACTTCGACCACAGCCGCTGCAACGCGTCGGCCTGGCTCGCGGTGACGCGGCTGCGGCGCGGCTGGAAGCTTCGGATACGGCGCTCGAAGTGGGAGCCCGCGGGGTCGGGCTGCGGGCCGTCGGGGAAGCGGGGGGTGCCCTTGGCGCGGAGGTGGGGGCGTGAGGGGGCGGCGGGGTTCGGGGAGTCAGACACAGTGGGTCGATTTTACGGGGCGGGTTTGGGGGGTGGCCCTCGCGTCCTTGCGGTGGCCTGGCGCGGCCTGCGGAGGCGGGGAGGGGGCGGTGGCCTCTGCGGCCTGCGGAGGGGTGCGGCGGTGCCGGGGGTTTGCGCAGTTCCCCGCGCCCCTGTCGTGGGGTGCCGGCGGTGGGCGGGTGCGGGTGCGCGGGCGTTGTGCGTGGCTCCTGCGCCTCTGTGGTGGGTTGCCGGCGGTGGGTGGGTGCGGGTGCGGGTGCGGGTGCGGGTGCGTCGGGGCTGTGGGGCTGTGGGGCTGCTCCCCGCGCCTCTGCGATGGGGCGCGGCCGGTGGGTGGGTGCGTGCATCGGTGGTGGGTCGGGGCCGCGCCGGGGGGTGTCCGTCCTCGGGCCGGCGGTGGGGTGGGCCGGGTGGTGGGAGGGGTTGTCGCCGGCCGCTGCGGGCGGGCACCCCCCGGCACGTCCCCTCGCCGCCGTGGGCGGCCTTCCGCCCTCGCGGGCGCCCCCGTCGGCATGTGTCTGGCCGTCGTGGGGGGGGGTCGTTTCTCGGCTCGTTCCTTCGCTGCCGTGGGCGGCCTTCCGCTGTCGCCGTGGGCTCCTCGTCGGCGGGTGTCTGGTGGTCGTGAGGGCGGGTGCCTCTCGGCTCGTTCCCTCGCTGCCGTGGGTGGCCTTTCGTTGTCGCGGGCGCCCCCGTTGGCATGTGTCTGGCCGTCGTGGGGGGGGGGTCGTTTCTCGGCTCGTTCCTTCGCCGCCGTGGGTGGCCTTCCGCTGTCGCGGGCGCCCCCCGTCGGCAGGTGTCTCGCCGTCGGCAGGTGTCTGGCCGTGGGTGGGTGTCTGGTCGTGGGTGGGTGTCTGGTCGTCGTGGGGGCGGGCGTCTTCCGGCGGTACGTGCACTTGTCGGGCGGGCCGGTGGCCGGGGTCCGGGGGCCGGGGGCCGGGTCAGAGGGTGGAGAGGGCGGTGAGGGTGCGGCGGGCTATCTCGCGGCCGATGGGGAGGGAGGCGGTGGCGGCGGGGGAAGGGGCGTTGAGGACGTGGACGGCCCGGGGGGACTCCCGGATGAGGAAGTCGTCGGCGAGGGTGCCGTCCCGCAGGACCGCCTGGGCGCGGACGCCGGCCGGGGCGGGGACGAGGTCTTGGGCTGTCACGGCGGGCAGCAGGCGGCGCACCGCCGCGGTGAAGGCGGGGCGGGACAGGGAGCGGTGGAGTTCGCCCGCGCCGTAGCGCCAGTGGCGGCGGGCGATGCGCCAGGAGCCGGGCCAGGCGAGGGTGGCGGCCAGTTCGCCGGGCCGCACCGTCGTCCAGTCGTATCCCTCGCGGGCCAGTGCCGGTACCGCGTTGGGGCCCACGTGGACGCCGCCGTCGATGCCGCGGGTGAGGTGGACGCCGAGGAAGGGGAAGGCCGGGTCGGGCACCGGGTAGACCAGGCCGCGCACCAGGTCCGGGCGGGCCAGCTCGAAGTACTCGCCGCGGAAGGGGACGATCCGCATGCCCGGGTCGTCGCCGGTCATGCGGGCGATCTCGTCGCAGTGCAGGCCGGCGCAGTTCACCAGGAACCGGGCGCGGACGACGTCGCCGCGGGTGGTGCGGACAGCCACGCCGAGGGCGGGGCGGCGGTCGATACGGCCGGCCTCCGCGCCGTAGTGGATCTCGGCTCCGGAGGCCTGGGCCAGCCGGCGGGCGACGGCGGCGAAGTCGCACACGCCCGTGGTGCCGACGTGGATCGCCGCCAGGCCGCGTACCTCGGGCTCGTACTCGGCGATCTGCGTGGGGCCCAGTTCGCGGACCGGGATGCCGTTCTCCCGGCCGCGCTGCACCAGGGCGTGCAGCCGGGGCAGCTCGGAGCGCTCGGTGGCCACGATCAGCTTGCCGGTGACCGCGTGGTCGATGCCGTACTCGGCGCAGAACTTGACCATCTCGGCGGCGCCCCGCACCGCGTAGCGCGCCTTGAGGGAGTCCGGACGGTAGTAGATCCCGCTGTGGATCACGCCGCTGTTGCGGCCCGTCTGGTGCCGGGCCGGTCCCGTCTCCTTCTCCAGGACGGTGACGCGCGTACCCGGCGCGGCCCGGGTGATCGCGTACGCCGTCGACAGCCCGACGATGCCACCACCGATCACGAGCACATCGCAGTCGTATGCGGTCTTCCGCACCTGGCTCCACCTCCCGGTTCCGATAGTGCACTGCGCCACTGACAATGCTTTGAAACCAGGAGCGGGGGTCCCGGCGGCCACCGGGTCACGAAACCGTGCCTCAGGCCGTGGTCATGAGCAGGGGACGGGCCCGCTCCCGCAGCTCCACCACCCGCGGCTCGTCCCCGTAGGGTTCGAGGCGGTGCAGCAGGTCCTTGACGTACTCGGTGGTGCGGGCGGAGGAGATCCGCCCGGCGACCTCCACGGCCCGCACGCCCTGCTCGCACGCCGCGTCGAGGTTGCCGGACTCCAGTTCGGCGACGGCCGACACGACGAGCCGGAGGCCGTGCGAGCGGACGAACTCCTCGGTCGGCCGGGACAGCGCGTACTCCGTGAAGCGGCGCACCTGGCGGGGTGCCTTGAGGTCGCGGTAGCACTCCGCGGCGTCCGCGGCGAAGCGGTCGTAGGAGTAGAAGCCGAGCCAGCTCGGGTCGCTGTCGCCCTCGCGGGACCGCTCCAGCCAGCCCTCGGCCGCCTTCAGGGCCGCGCCGGCGGCCTGGGCGTCCCCCGCGCGGGCGTGGGCGCGGGCCTCGACGAGGCGGAAGAAGCTCATGGTGCGGGCGGTGGCCAGGCCGCGGTTGCGCTCCAGGGCGGCCTGGGCGAGGTCGACGCCCTCGTCGCCGAAGCCCCGGTAGGTGGCCTGCAGGGACATGGACGCCAGGACGTACCCCCCGAGGGGGACGTCCGCGGCCGCGCGCGCCAGGCGCAGGGCCTGGATGTAGTAGCGCTGGGCGGCCTCCTGCTGTCCGGTGTCGAAGGCCATCCAGCCGGCGAGGCGGGTGAGTTCCGCGCTGGCGCCGAACAGGGCGCGGCCCACGTCGTCGGAGTAGGAGCCGAGGAGCAGCGGGGCGGCCTCCACCCGCAGGCACTCGGGGACCATGGACGACCGCCAGTCCCCTCCGCCGTACTTGGAGTCCCAGCGGCGGGCGTCCTCGGCGGCCTCCCGCAGCTTCTGCACATCGCTGTGGCCGACTTTGAGCGGTGCGCCGGAGCCCTCCGCGGGGCCCGCCTCGCGCGCGACCGAACTGTCGGCCGGGGTTATCAGCCATCGGGACGCGGGGGTGGCGTACGCGGTCACGGCGAAGGACCCGGCCAGCGACTGCCAGATACCGCCGGAGCCGGCGCGGCGGCCGGCGAGGTCGAGGCGGTAGAGCTCGGTGGCCGACCGCACGGCCTGTCCGACGTCCCGGGGGAAGGCGAGGCCCACCTCGGGTGCGGGGTCGGCGTCCGCGAGGCCGATCTCGTGCAGGGGTACGGGGCGGCCGAGTTTCTGGCCGATGGCGGCCGCGATGAGGTGCGGGGCGGCGCCCTGGGGCACCATGCCCTTCGACACCCAGCGCGCCACGGACGTCTTGTCGTAGCGCAGGGTCAGCCCGCGCTGTGCGCCCAGGTCGTTGACGCGCCGCGCGAGTCCTGCGTTGCTGATTCCCGCGA
The DNA here is from genome assembly GCF_058833805.1 of Streptomyces sp. B8-7. Classification (NCBI taxonomy): domain Bacteria; kingdom Bacillati; phylum Actinomycetota; class Actinomycetes; order Kitasatosporales; family Streptomycetaceae; genus Streptomyces; species Streptomyces sp. B8-7. The sequence goes on from NZ_JBYRRL010000004.1 coordinate 979,138, forward strand.
GGGCGAGAACGGCGCCGAGTTTCTCGTTCGGCCCGCGTTGCTCCCTGGACATGCGCCACCCCTCGACACAGACGGCTGTCGCGCTGGCATAACCACGCGGCATTCGTAAACCCAGCGTAGTTCGCCGCATCCCAAGCGTTAAGGGGCATTCTTCCGGATGGCGGGATTGTGGTCCGTACTGGAGTACGCCCCGGGCACGGTGCGTTGCGACGTGCCCCTGACGTGTGGCCGTGCGCCTGCGCGTGCGCTCTTCTCCGGCCATCCGGGGAGCGGTTCCATGGCTTCTGCGTGGGTCGGCCCGCTGTACTGGATCCAGTGGGCTGGGGGACGCCGCCGCCTCCATCCCCGCGGGCGGCGGACCGGTCCGGGGGGCGGGTTCCGCCTCCCGGACCGCGCGCGTCCGGCCGTGCGCAGGGCCTGTACGGAGCGTGTGCGAACAGAGGTCACAACGCGGTTCGGCGACTGTAATTGGCCGAAAATCGACCCCCGGTCGGAGGGGTGAACAGGGCCCCCACCACGGGAGTTGAGGGCGCGTACGGCACGCCGGGGGCTCACTCGGGGGCGCATTCAGGTCGCACGCGCTCCGGCCCGCAGGGCGGCCACCCCGTCGGCACCGGCGTACGCGGGTGCGTGTACGGGGTGTTGCAAGCGGCTCCGCCACCCCTCTGCGACGCGTGCTTCGTGGCAGCATGGTGAACCGGTTGGTGCGGTGCACTGGTTGCCCACAGGTCCGTGGAGGCGTCGATGCGGTGGTTGGTGGGGTGGAGCAGCGCCGCCGCGGGAACCGTGCGGCCCGGCGCGGCGGGGGCCACCGGACACGACGGCGAGACCCTGCACCCGGTGGGCTCCCACCTGCTGTGGGGCGACCCCGACCCGCTGTGGGCGGTCGGCGACTGGCGCCCCGACGAGGTGCGGGTGGTCAGGGCCGACGAGCACAACCGCCTCGCCGTCCTGGGCACCTGCGGCGCCACCGACGAGGAACTCAGGCTGGGCCTGTTCACGGCGCGCGGTGGCGCCCTGCGCCATCTGACGGCCTGGCCCGGCAGCTACACGGCCGTGGTCCAGGTCGGCCGCCGGGTCACCGTGTGCGGCGACCTCGCCGGCGCCCGCCCCGTGTTCCACACCCCCTGGGCCGGCGGCACCGCGTACGCCACCGCCGCCCTGCCGCTCGCCGACCTCGTCGAGGCCAACCTCGACTTCGGCCACCTCGCCGCCCTGCTGGCCGCCCCCGACGTCCCCGCCGCCCTGCACGACTCCACCCCTTACGAGGGAATCCGGCGCGTTCCGCCGGGACACGCGCTGATCCTGCGCGCCGGGGCGCGCGAGGTCGCCGGCTACGAACCCGTCGCCTCCCTCGCGGTGGCCGCACCCCCCGCCGACCCCGACAGCGCGGTCGGCGCCGTCCGGGAGGCCCTCGTCGACGCCGTACGCGCCCGGCTGGCCGCGCCCCGCCATGTCCCCGGTGTCCCCGGTGCCGGCATCGACCCCGGCCCCGTGCCCGGCATGGGGCCCGCCGAACGCCGCGCGGCCCGCGGCATGCCCGTACCCGGGATCGGCGCCGACCTCTCCGGCGGCCCCGCCTCCAGCACCCTCGCCCTGCTCGCGGCGGGCCTGCCCGGCATGCCCGGCACCGTGCTGGGCCACGGCCCGGGTGCGGGCGAGCGGCTCCTCGCCGTCACCTTCAACGACCTGGCCACCGGCGGCCGCGAGGCGGAGCTGGAACGGGCCGGCGCCCTCGCCGCCAACCCGCGCCTGCACCACATCGTGGTCACGGGCGGCGCGGAGACCCTGCCCTACGCCGACCTGGACGGCCCCCTGACCGACGAGCCGGGCCCCTGCCTGGTCGCCGCCGCCCGCCACCGGGCCCGCCTGGCCGCCGGCAGCGCCGACCACTTCACGGGACACGGCGCCAGACAGGTCCTCGACGCCCACCCGGCGCGCCTGGCCGACCTCCTGATGGACCGCAGGCGCCGCCACCTCGTCCGCCCCGTCGCCGCTCTGGCCAAGGCGGACGGCTCGGTGCTCATCCCCGCACGGGTGTACGGCGCCGCCCGGCGACTGGCCCGCACCTCCTACCGCACCGGAGTGGAGACCCTGGCCGCACGCCTCCTGGACCGCCGCTTCGACGACCCCGGCAGCGCGGCGGACGCCTCCCTCGCGGCCCTCACCTGGGCCGGACCCGGACCGGCCGCACGCTGGCTCACCGGAGAGGCCCTCGCCGAAGTATCGATTCGCTTGCAGGCCGCGACCAACCGCTCCGGAGTCGGCCCCGGACAGCGCCCCGGCGACTACCGTGCCCGCGCCTCCCTCGCCCGTGCCGCGGCCGACCTCCGCGTCCTGGAGCAGGCCGCCGAGGTCCGCTTCCAGCGGCTGCACGCGCCCTTCCTCGACAACCAGGTCGTCCGCGCCTGCCGCGCGCTGCCCGAGGCACTGCGCGTCCAGCCCGGCGCCCGCGCCGCCGTCCTCAGCACCGTCCTCAGGGGCGCCGGCGTACCCGACCTGCCCCCCGGCTGGGGCACGCCGTCCCAGGCCCCCACCGCGGCAGCGGCCCGCGCCGGCCTCAGGGGCGCCGCCGACGCCCTCGTGGCCCTCTTCGACACCCCTCTGCTCGCCCAGGCCGGGCTGGTCGAGGCCCGCGTGGTCCGCCAGGCCGTACGCGCCGCAGCGGCGGGCGAGCCCCTGCCCCTGGACGGCCTGGCCGAGCTGGTCTCCCTCGAGCTCTGGCTGCGCCGCCTGCTCGCCCGCCGCGGCACCTGCTGGACCGGGACCCCGGCCCGCGCCCGAGCCGTCCCCGCCGGGATCGCCCCCCAGCGAGGCGCCCTGGGCGCAGGAGCCACAGCCAACCGCGCCTGAACCACCCCCTCTCCCGAACACCCAGCGGCGACCTCCCTCGCCGACGGCCACACCCGCGGGGCCGGCGGCACACGGCGCCGGACGGGGAGGAGGGCGAGGGCGACGGCGCGACGGCCGCGTACGGCGGTGAGGGGACGTGCCGGGGGGTGCCCGCCCGCAGCGGCCGGCGAAACCCCGCGCACCACCCGGCCCACCCGGACTCCGGCCCGAGGACGGACACCCCCCCCGGCGCGGCCCCGCCCCACCCACCGAACCGGGAGCGCCACGCCCGCCACCCCGCAGCCATCCCGGCGGCCCGCGGCACCGGGCGGCCCGGGCGCGGTTCAGCCCGGTCCGGCAACGTCCCGGTGGGGCGCGGGGAGCTGCGTGACCGGTCACGACGGCGCTGCGGGCGGCCGAGGTCGGGTCGTGGCACCGGGCGGCTCGGGCGAGGTTCAGTACGGTCCGGCGGCGTCCCGGTGGGGCGCGGGGAGCTGCGTGACCGGTCACGACGGCGCTGCGGGCGGCCGAGGTCGGGTCGTGGCACCGGGCGGCTCGGGCGAGGTTCAGTACGGTCCGGCGGCGTCCCGATGGGGCGCGGGGAACTGCGCGACCGGCCACGACGGCGCTGCGGCCGACCGAGGTCGGATCGTGGCACGTCCAGAACCCGCGGAACCCGCTGCACCTCGGCGCAGCGTCCAGCGCAGCGCTCAGCCGCAGGTGAACCGCGCCTGGGCCCAGTCGGCCAGCGCGACCCGCCCGAAGGGCCGATGCGGCTCCACGACGAGCCGGACGGTCCGGCGGCCGGTGAGATCCACGTGCACCGGCACCCCGGCCTCCCCACCCCCGACCGGGCCGGACCCCCACAGCCGGGTGCCGTCGCCGTAGACGGAGAAGGAGACCTTGCCGACCCCGAGCATCAGATCGTCGACGCCCACGACCGCGTCGAACGCGCCGCACGCGCGGTTGAGGTCGATGGTCACGCCGGACTCGCCGTGCACGGTGACCCCGTACGGATATGTCTGCCCGCCGACGGCCGGCCCGCTGCGCCGCCACACCCAGCTGCTCTCCGCCAGCCGCATCTCCGGCGCGCTGCCGTCACCCAAGACGTCGTACGCCAGCTCGCTCCACCGGTGGACGACGGGTGTGGGCGCGGGGGCCGGAGGCGAGGCGGGCGCGGGCGTCTCCACGGGCGTCGGCGTGGGAACGGGCGAGGGGGTGGACGACGGCGTGGGCGCGGGCCCGCGGGTCGGCGGCGTGGGCGCAGGGGCGGGCGGAGCGGCCGGCGACGGCGTCCGCGAGGGCGTCGGCGCCGGGGTGGGAGACGGCGGGGGAGCGACGACCACCGGCCGAGGCGCGGGACTGCGCGGCGCGGGTGCCGCGGAGGAGGCGGGCGGGGCGGCGGGCGGCTCGGGCACCACGGCGGGCGAGGAGGCGGGCGGCTTGGCCACCGGCTGCCTGGGGGAGTCGTCACCGACGAGCGCGAGCGCGATCGCGGCGGCCGCGACGGCGACGACACCGGCCGCGACACCGGCCTTGACGGGCGCGCCGAGCCCCTCGGCGGCGACCGCGCCGCCGCCGGAGCCCGCACCGGACGAGCCGCCCGCCGCAGCGGCCGCGCCCGCGGCCCCCGCTCCCGCCCCGCCGGCGATGAGCGCGGCGGCCTTCGCGTACCCGGCCGCCCCGAACCAGCCGATGACCGCGACGGGCACGGCGGCGGGGATGCTGCTGGCCACCTCCTCGATCTGGCTGGCGGCGAGCCGGCACCTGGCGCACCGCTCCAGGTGCTTGCGCAGGCCGCGTTCGGCGCGGGTGCGCAGCTTGCGGCGGGCGTAGGTGCCGAGCCGGTCGGCGTAGCGGGCGCACTCCTCGTCGTCGGCGAGGGAGGCGCTGACGTGGGCTTGGAGGTAGGCCTGTTTGAGGCCCTCCCGGGCCCGGCTGGCCAGTACGCGGGTGCCGTTGGCGTCGAGCCCGAAGAGCGTGGCGACGTCGCTGGGCGACTCGTCCTCGACCTCGGTGTGCCAGAGCACGGCCTGCCAGCGCTCGGGCAGCGACCGGAACGCCTGCATGGCCATGGACTGTTCGGCCTCGCGCATCGCGAGGACGTCCGCGCCGAGGTCGAGGGTGCCGGCGTCGGAGACCTCGGCGGCCCGCGCGGCCTGCGCGGCGAACAGGGCGAAGTCGTCGACGAGATGTTCACGCCGGGCGGAGTTCGTCCAGGAGGCGGCGGTGCGCCGGAGGCCGGTGAGCAGGTAGGCGCGGACGGCGTGTTCGGGCCCGGAGCCGCCGCGCACGGCCTGGAGCATGCGGGCGAAGACCTCGGCGGTGAGGTCGTCGGCGGTGTGCGCGTCCCGGCAGCAGGTGCGGGCGTAGCGGCGTACGGCCTCGGCGTGGCGGCGGTACAGCTCGGTGTAGGCGGTGTCGTCGCCGGAGCGCATGCGCTCGATCAGCTCGGAGTCGGGGGGCGGCACCTCGCGGGGAGGAGGCAGGACGCTGTCCTCGCGCGGTCCGTCCTCGCGCCGGTCGCGCTGCGGCGGAACGTTCCCCTCGGCGGGGACACGGCCGGGTCCCTGGGGTGCCGGGACGTTTCCTCCGGCAGGCTGGCCGTACGGGGGGAGGCCGGAGCGGCCGCCCTGGCTCGGCACCTGCGGCGGCGTGGGTCCGCCGGTCTCCGCGCCGCCTTCGTCGAGCGACTCGTCCCGCCCGTCAACGCTCATCGCGGAAAGCCCCCGCTGTCGGCCCCACCAGTCCTGACCACCGGGCCAGAGTGCCACAGGCGGCGGGGGCGAGCGCCCGCGGGGACGGCCCGGCCACTCGTCCGAGCGGTTCGTGCCTCGCCACGCACCCGACTTCACCCGTTCGAGTGACGCCTGGGCCGCCGCCCCGGGCGGTACGACGCGCGTCCCGCGCCGTACCGCCCGGGCGACGGCGGCGGGCCCGGCCCGTGCCGCACCGCCGAGGCCGCCTCTCGCGCTCACACGGGCCGTGAGCGCAGACCCTCCAGGAGGATGTCCAGCAGGCGGGCGGAGGCCGCCGCCTGCTGGGCCGCGTCCGGAAGCGAGGGTGCCGCCGTGGCGATGACCAGCAGCACATCGGACACGGACACGTCCGGCCGCAGCTCACCGGCCGCACGGGCCCGCTCCACGAGCTGCCCCACCACCTCCAGCAGGGTCGCCGCCCCCGCGTCGTCCGCGGAGTCGTCCGGCACGAGCCGCAGTTCACCCGAGCCGGGCTGGCTGCGCTGCTGCGGCACCCGTGCCGTCCCGGCCGCCTCCGCCTCCTCGGCCACGCCGACCCGCAGCACCTGCGGCGGCAGCAGCCGCCCGGCGCCGGAGGCGACCGAGGTGCGCAGGAACCGGGACAGCGCCGACCACGGCTCGTCCTCCTGCCCCAGCGCCGCACGAGCCTGGTCCGTCAGCCGGGAGATCTCCTCCTCGGCTATGCGGCGGACCAGGACGTCCTTGCTGGGGAAGCGCCGGTAGACGGTGCCGACACCGACCCGGGCCCGCCGGGCCACGTCCTCCATCGGCGCGCCGTACCCCAGCTCGCCGAACACCTCACGTGCGGCCCGCAGCACGTGTTCGAGATTGCGCTGTGCGTCCACCCGCAGCGGCGCCGAGCGCGGCCCGTCACCGCGTCCACCGCCGCCCATCGTCCCGCCAGGTGCGACGGCAGATGCGGAAGCCCAATGAGAATCCTGGATGTGCATACGTGTTCCCCCGGTAATGACGTCTCCCCCCGGAGACTCTCCCCGCCATCGGATGCCGGAGCGTGCGGACGGAAGCAGGCACCGGGCCCGCTGCGGACGGACCCGACGAGCGCCTCCCCCCAGAGCGTGCTTCGCAGGTCCCGCGAACCCCGCCCTCCCGGGCGGACGACGCCACCTACGCAACACGCCCTGACACTCCGTCGACATACGAACATAGTTGAGAGTCAGTCAATTCAGAAGGGGCAGGTTCCGCACAGAGCGCCCCCCGATCGGAGCACGCACCGCATACGTCCGAGTTGTGCGTGTCCACAACCCCGGGTGACCCGCCGCTGACCTGCACGCCTCCCCCCGCCCGGGGCCGTTCGCCCCACCCGCCACGCCGATGCCCTCCGGTCACACACATGGCCGAGGCTGTGGACAAACTCAAGCGGCGGGTGCGTCATGGGATGGTGAAGGAACGTGCGCGCATTCTCGTTGTCGGCGGCGGCTACGTCGGGATGTACACGGCCCTGCGCCTCCAGCGCAAGCTGAAGGCGGAACTCAGGCGCGGCGACGCCGAGATCACGGTCGTCACCCCCGACCCCTACATGACGTACCAGCCGTTCCTCCCGGAGGCGGCCGCCGGCTCCCTCTCCCCACGGCACGTGGTCGTCCCGCTGCGGCGGGTACTGCCACGCTGCCACGTCGTCGTCGGCGAGGTCACCGCCGTCGACCACCCCGCGCGCACCGCCACCCTCACCACCCTCGCCGGCCGGGAGGGCACCGGGCCCGAGCGGCTCTCCTACGACGAACTCGTCCTGGCCCCCGGCTCCGTCCCGCGCACCCTGCCGGTGCCCGGCCTCGCCGACCACGGCATCGGCTTCCGGACCGTCGAGGAGGCCATCGGCCTGCGCAACCACGTGATCGAACAGATGGACATCGCCTCCTCCACCCGCGACCCCGCCGTCCGTGACGCCGCCCTCACCTTCGTCTTCGTCGGCGGCGGCTACGCGGGCGTGGAAGCACTCGGTGAACTGGAGGACATGGCCCGCTACGCCGCCCGGCACTACCACAACGTCACCGCCGACGACATGCGGTGGATCCTCGTCGAGGCCTCGGACCGCATCCTGCCCGAGGTCGGCCCGGACCTCGGCCGCCACACCGTCGCCGCACTGCGCCGCCGCAACATCCACGTCGTGCTCGGCACCCGCCTGGAGTCCTGCGCGGACCGCGTCGCCGTACTCAGCGACGGGCAGCGCTTCCCCACCCGTACCGTCGTCTGGACCGCCGGCGTGAGACCGCACCCGCTGCTCGCCGCGACCGGCCTGCCCCTCACCGACGGGGGCAAGGTGCGCTGCACCCCACACCTCGCCGTGGAGGGCACCCCGCACGCGTGGGCCGCGGGCGACGCCGCCGCCGTCCCCGACCTCACCGCCGGCGACGGCCGGGACTGCGCCCCCAACGCCCAGCACGCCCTGCGCCAGGCCAGGACCCTCGGCGACAACCTCGTCCGTTCCCTCGGCGGCGAACCGCTGGTGCCGTACGCCCACCGGTACGCCGGCTCGGTGGCCTCACTCGGCCTGCACCGCGGCGTGGCCCAGGTCCGCGGCCGCAGGATCACGGGCTATCCCGCCTGGTTCATGCACCGCGCCTACCACCTCAGCCGCGTGCCCACCGTCAACCGCAAGGCGCGCGTGCTGGCCGAATGGACCCTCGCGAGCCTGTTCAAACGGGAGATCGTCTCCCTCGGTTCACTCGAACATCCCCGTGCCGAGTTCGAACTCGCGGCCGGTGGAAAGACTCCCGGCGACCCGAAGGGGTCGTCCTGACCGGAAGCAGGAACTGAGCAAACCGGCCCGGCGTCTGACGGATGCCGACCCGGTCCGCCACACTGCCAGACTGGTCCCCGCGTCAGGACGGACCACCACCCGCCCCGTCACCCGACGGGGCCTGTCCCGAGTGCTGCATGTCCCGGGGGCGGACCCCACCGCCCGCGCCCCGGGGGCCCCGGCCGGGTCCGGAGCCGGCCGACGACGACTACACGAGGCAAGGATTCGTGAACTTCACGCGCTGGAGCGCCCGGCTCCCCGGAACGCAGCGCCGCGCCGCAGCGCGGACCGAACCCACGGTCACCTCCGGGTGCCGGGGAGAGACCCGTCACGAGGGCGCGGTGCCCGCGGCCCGCGCCGGGCAACCCACCGACGCACCCGCCGACGCACCCGCCGGCGCACCAGCCGTCGACGAACTGCCGGTCCGCGAGGTCCTCGACCGCGTCCCCGCCCTCGTCGCCCTGGTGCACGGCCCCGACCACCGTCTCGCCTACGTCAACGACGCCTACGCCGCCGCGTTCGGCACCCGCACGCCCGGCGAACCGGCCGGGCGCTGCCTGCCCGAACTCGTCGAACTCGGTCTGATGCCGCTGCTCGACCAGGTGCTGCGCAGCGGCAGGCCCCGCACGGTGAAGTCCCGCAAGGCCTGCGACGGCCGCTCCTACACCTTCACCTGCACCCCCGTCACCGAGGGCGGCGCCGGTGACGCCGGGGTCCTGGTCTTCGCCACCGATGTCACCGACCACGCCGAGGCCGCCGAACGGCTGCGCGCCAGCGAGCGCCGCCAGCGGGAGACCGCCGTCACCCTCCAGCGCTCCCTGCTGCCCCAGGAGCTGGAGGAGCCGGACGACCTGCGCATCGCCGCCACCTACCAGCCCGGGGGCACCGAGGCGGCCGTCGGCGGCGACTGGTACGACGTCATCACCCTCGGCGCCGGCCGCACCGCCCTGGTCATCGGCGACGTGATGGGCCGCGGTGTCCGTGCGGCCGCCGTCATGGGCCAGCTGCGCACCGCCGTGCGCGCCTACGCCCGGCTGGACCTGCCTCCGCACGAGGTCCTCCAGCTGCTCGACGGCCTGGCCACCGAGATCGACGCCAACCAGATCGCCACCTGCGTCTACGCCGTGCACGACCCGAACGAGGGACGGCTGGTGTACGCCTCCGCGGGCCATCTGCCCGTCCTCGTCCGGGACGAGCACGGCACCGTCCTGCGCGCCGACGAACCCACCGGCCCCCCGCTCGGCACCGGCGGCTGGATGCACTCCTCCGGATCGGTGCCCCTCGGGCCCGGCTGCACGGCCGTGCTCTACACCGACGGCCTGGTGGAGCGCCGCGACAAGGACCTCGACGAGGGCATCGCCGCGCTGGAGCACGCCCTGTCCGGCGCCACCGGCAGCCCGCAGGTGATCTGCGACCGCATGCTCCGGTCGGCCGGTGTCGCCGCCGACCACGACGACGACGTCGCCGTGCTGGTCCTGCAGCAGCCCGCCCGCAGCGGCGTGGACGGGGACCTGTTCCGCAACGCGGCGCTGGACCTCCTCGGCGGGGTCGAGGCCGCTCCCCGCGCCCGCGCGTTCGCCTCCGGCGTGCTCACCAGCTGGCGGTTCCCCACCGACCTGCACGACCTGGGCGTGCTGGCGGCGAGCGAGCTGGTCGCCAACAGCCTCCAGCACGGCACACCGCCCATGCGGCTGCGGTTGCGGCGCACCGACCGCCGCCTGACGGTCGAGGTCACCGACGGTGACGACCACCTGCCGCGGCGCCGCCGCGCCGAGCCGGGTGACGAGTCGGGGCGGGGCATCGCGATCGTGGCGACCATCGCCTCCAACTGGGGATGCCGCCGCACACCGGGCGGCGGCAAAGCCGTCTGGTGCGAGTTCGCCCTGCCCGCGGCACAGTCCACGGCATAGCCCCACGACCCGGCCACGCGGACCGGGCCCGCCCGGGCGGACCGGCCCACCCGCCCGGCTCACGACAGGCGGACCCGCCCCCACCACAGCGGACCCGGGTCCCGCCCCGGCGGACGGCGTCCGGCAGGGAGCGCTCCCCGCGCGGCGCCGCCGGAAGCGGGCGGCGCTCAGGCCTCGGCGGCCACCGGTTCCGCGGCGGACCCACCGCGGGCCACCACACGGTTCCGGGCCCGCCACGGCTGGTCCTGGGCCTCGGAGAGGTTCCGGCCCAGGCGCAGCGCCAGGACGCCGATGCCCAGGGAGAACATCAGGAACGTCGCGATGTACGGGGCGTGCAGGGACGCGCCCATCGGTCCGCCCACGGCCGGGCCGACGGCCAGCGCCAGCTGCTTCACCAGAGCGAAGGCCGAGTTGTACTGACCGGCCATGCCCGTCGGCGCGAGATCCGCCACCAAGGGGGCCACGGTCGGCGCCAGCATCGCCTCCCCCAGCCCGAACAGCGCGTACGTCGAGACGAAGGCAGCGGTCGCCATCGTCCGGCTGACCTCGCCCAGCCCCGCGTACCCGGCGACCGCCCACGCCACGGCCCAGATCAGACCCACCGCGGCGATCACCCGTGACCGGCGGCGCCGCTCGACGAAACGCAGCACCGCGAACTGCGCCACCACGATCACCGCCGTGTTGGCCGCCAGCGCCGTGCCGAGCGCGGACGTCGATATCCCGGCCGCCTCCACGCCGTACGCGCTCAGCCCCGACTCGAACTGGCCGTAGCAGGCGAAGAACAGCACGAAACCGAGCACCATGAGCTGCACCATCGCGCGGTTGCCGAGCAGTTGCCTCCAGCCGCCCCTCGCGGACGGCACGGGTGCTCCGGCCACGCGGGGTGCGTGCGGTACCCGCACGGTCGACATCACGACGACCAGCAGCAGGAACATCGCCGCCTCGATCATGAAGAGCAGAGTGAACGACGACACCCGCGAGATGTCGACGAGGTGGCCGCCTATCAGACCACCCACACCGAGCCCCAGGTTCTGCAGGAAGAACTGCATCGCGAACGCGCGCGACCGCGTCTCCGCGGTGGAGCAGTCCACGATCATCGTCGCCAGCGCCGGCTGCATCACGGCCTGACCGGCCCCGAGCGCCGCGGCCGACAGCAGCACCGCCGCCGCGCCGCCCGCGAGACCGAGGCTCAACGCGCCCAGAGCGGCGGTGACCAGAGCGGTGAGCAGTACGGGAAGCGGGCCGCGCCGCACGATCGCCCGGCCGGCGAACGGCAGCACGACCAGCGCGGCCACCGCGAAGACCGCGAGGACCGACCCCGCCGTCGTGGCTCCCAGACCCCGCACCTGCGCCACATAGACGTACAGGTAGGGGACTGTGAAGCCGAGCCCGAACGCACTGAGTGCGTTGCCCACGTGGATCCGGCGCATCGCTGCGCCCATCGCCCTGGTCACGTTCACCTCATCCGGTAGTAGTTAGGAGTGAAGACTTCGAAGCTAAACTTCGAATCTAAACAGTACACCTCGAAGGACTTCGACGCCAAGCCGCTCCGTGCGATACTTCGGCCATGGCCGACAACCCCGGCGTCAGCGAGCCGACCCTCGACGAACAGATCGCCGCCTACCAGCGCGAGTTCCGGGACCTCGATCCCCAGGTGGAGCAGATCGTCTCGGCGCTCTCCCGCCTGAACCGGCGGATGAACGTGGCCTACGGCCGCCAGACGGCGGCGCTCGGCATCAGCAACGCCGAGTGGGAGGTCCTCAAGGCCCTCGTCCTGTCCGGTGCCCCCTATCGGATGGGTCCCAGCGAGCTCGCCAAGGGACTGGGGCTCACCCCGGCCGCGATGACACACCGGATCGACCGGATGGTCACCGAAGGGCTGGTCACCCGCGAGCGCGACGAGTCCAACCGGGTCCGGGTGATCGTCGAGCTGACGCCGGACGGCCGGGAGAAGTGGCTGGAGGCCATGCGTATGGCGTCGGTCTTCGAGGAGGGACTCCTCCAGGACCTCACCCCGGCCGAGCGCACGGTTCTCGGCGAGGTGCTGGCCCGGCTGCTGCGCCGGGTGGAGGACGCCCAGCCCGACGCCGGCGGGCGCCTCACCGACCTCGACTGACGAGGGGGTCCCGGAGGCCACGAAGAGGCCACTTGACACCCCCCTCCCCGATCCGTAGAGTTCTCCGGGTTGCCGCCGGGCCGTAACGGTTCTGCGACAGCACCTCCCGCCGCAGCAGCGGCACCCCACACCACTCAGCACGATCTCCCGACGGGATCGAATTCGGCATGTCTGAATTCGAATACGCACGGGACTCCGCGCTCCCGGTCGGCTCGATTGGGAATCACAGAGCGGATCCGCTAGGGTTTGGGG